>DATMRS010000019.1:0-2252 GCA_035566015.1 Sphingomonadaceae bacterium | reverse complement strand
TTGCGCGAAGGCGGCGGCGTTCGACGCCAGCAACATACCCGCGCAACCGAGCTTGAGCCAGGTCTTGTGCTTCTTGAGCGAATTGTTCTTCATCATCCGTCTCCCCTCGGCCGCCGACTTCAATCGGTCAGAAGGCGCCGCGTCATGCGGCGCTAGCTCTGCTGCGATGCAGCGAGATAGTTTGTTTCACAATGTATAATCGATTCGTGAAATGCCTGTCAATGAGCCTGCCTCGGGGCGAGACTTCACAGATTATCGTTATATATTAGTAGTATATTGAATATCGGTCGCTCTCTACCAGTTGCCCCGGCCAACAGATATGCTTGACAATATCAAGCTTTGCAGGGCACGGGGAGGGTGCTTTAGATGAGAGAGAGAATGCTCGGGAATTCGAACGAAAGGCGCCCGCTCGAGGGTTTGCGCGTGATCGATCTGAGTCGCGCCCTTGCCGGGCCTTATGCGACGCTGCTGCTCGCAGGCCTGGGGGCCGAGGTCATCAAGGTGGAGGATCCGCGCGGCGGCGATCTTGCGCGCGACAACAGCCCCTACGTCGGCCGCGACGGGGTGTCGGTGACCAAGCGCTATGAGGACGACGTCTCCATCTCGCACCTCACCCGCTCACGCGGCAAGCGCGGCGTGTCGCTCAACCTGAAGCAGCCGCAGGCGCGGAAGGTGTTCCACGACCTGGTGGCGACAGCCGACATCGTGGTTGAAAACTTCACGCCGGGAACGGCGGATCGCCTGGGCGTCGGCTATGAGGCGGCGCGCGCCGCGAACCCGGCCATTATCTATTGCTCGCTCAGCGGTTTCGGCCAGCAGGAGAACGATCGCATCAAGGCGATGGACGTGATCATCCAGGCCTTGAGCGGCGCGATGTACACCACCGGGGAGCCTGGCGATCCGCCCGTGCGCCTGGGCATTCCCTTCGCCGACCTCCTGGCGCCGGTGTTCGGGGTCATCGGCATCCTTGCGGCGCTGGAGATGCGGCACCGCACCGGCGAGGGCCAGCACATCGACGTATCGATGCTCGGCGCCCTTACCTCCTTCGTGGGGATCGAGAACTGGCAGGCGATGCGCCTGGCGGGCCTTCCCGGCCGGTCCGGCCCCACCGTGCATCGCCTTTCTCCCTTCGGCGCCTTCAAATGCAGCGACGGCTATGTCGCCATCGTCGCGACGCATGACGGGCTCACGGAAGGGCTGTTCCGGGCGATGTCGGATCAGGATCTCGCTTCCGACCCCCGCTTCATCACGCGGGACATGCGCGTCGCCAATGCGGAAGCGCTCGAAGCCCGGATCGAGGAATGGAGCTCCTCCCGGCCTGTCGCCGAAGTCGTCGCGGCGCTCAGCGCCGAAGGCGTGCCGGTCGCGCCCGTGCGCCATCCGGAGGAAGCGCTGGACGATCCCATGGTCGTCGCCCGCGGGGAGACTGAGATCGTCACCCATCCGGCCTACGGGACGGATACCGAGTTGCGGACCAATGGCATCCCGATCAAGTTCAGCGGCGCGGCGAGCGGGTTCGACCCTTACCTGCCGGTGCAGATCGGCGAGCACAACGACGCCGTCTACGGCGCGCTGCTCGGCTACTCGGAAGAGGAGATCGCGGCCTTGCGTTCGGCCGGCGTGATCTGATTCGCCTCCGCGTTTTCGGCGCGGGTCCGCCCGTCGCGGCCGGGATAGACGACGCCGGCATAGAGCTGGTCGAGCAAGCGATTGAGGGTGAGGAGTTCGGTCGGCGTAAGCGAGTGGAGCGCCTGGTCCTCGATCTCCTGGACGATGGCGAACACGCTATCGAGCATCTCGACACCCTGCTCGGTGAGTTCGATCGAATAGCGGCGCTTGTCTTCGGTATCGCGCTTGCGCCGGATGTAACCGCGCTTCTTGAGGGAATCGATCAGCGCCACGGCGATCGATGCGTCCACGTCTATGATGCGGGCCATCTCGGTCTGCGAGATGCCCGGGTTGGCCTCGATGATCGCCAGCGCGCTGAACGCGCCGGTCCTCAGCCCGTATTGCGTCGCACGCTCGGAAAACCCGCGGGAAAGCTGCTGGTGCACGCGTCGCAGCCGGAAGCCCAGGTAATCATTGAGACGGCCGAGCCTGTGGCCATCGCGTGATTGATTGACAGGTGCTTCGTGCGCCATGAACGGGTTCTTTCTTTACCAGGCGCCCCCTTTCAAGTGAACGGGGCGCGAGGTGCATCTCTGCCGTGCTCTCGGAAAAGCCCGCAAGGCGGTCAAGCCGCAGGTGCGCGA
>DATMRS010000018.1:0-80397 GCA_035566015.1 Sphingomonadaceae bacterium | reverse complement strand
CCGCAGCCGCCCGCTCCCGCAGATCATTCGAATAGGGTCTCGCCATCCCTGCTGGCCTCCTACCCAGCCAGCAGGTTGAATCAGAACTCCCCCAGCTTGGAAATCCCCATTCCGATTCAATCAATCAGAAATCGAGTCTAGCCCCTCCCCTTCAGGGGAGGGGTTGGGGTGGGGGCGGCGTCCAAAACCCAGCCTAAATCACGCGCTCGCGTCCACCTTCGCGGCGGGCGCCTTGGCGACACCCACCATCGCAGGGCGCAACAGCCTGTCCTTGATCATATAGCCGGGCTGCATCTCATGGACGATCGTTCCCGGCTCGCTGTCGGCCGATTCCATTTCCATGATCGCCTGATGCCGGTTGGGATCGAGCTTTTCGCCGATCGCCGCGACCTTGACGATGCCGTTGCGCTGGAACACCGTCTCAAGCTCGCGCGCGGTCATCTCTATGCCGGTGACGAAGGCCTTCAGCCCCTCGTCCTCGCGCCGTTCGGGCGGGATGGCGGCAAGCGCACGGGCGAGATTGTCCGCCACCGACAGCATGTCGCGCGCGAAACCCGTCATCGCATAGGTCGATGCCTCGGTCTTCTCGCGTTCCAGCCGGCGGCGCACATTCTGCGTCTCGGCCTGCGCGTAGAGCACCTCGTTCTTCAGCGTCTCCAGCTCTTCCTCAAGCCTGGCGAAAGGCCGGCCGTCATCCTCCTGCGCGTCCGGCGCGGGGATCTCAGGATTTTCACCGGTCATTTTATCGGTCACGCCGTCATTTCCTTCAGTTTCTTCAGTCGCGATCATACCATCAATCTCGTCAGGGCTTGCGCCGTGAAATCCACCATGGGCACGACGCGGGCATAGTTCAACCGCGTCGGCCCGATCACGCCGACGACACCCACCACCCGGCCGCTGCCATTATGATAGGGCGCGGCGATCACCGACGATCCGGACAACGAAAACAGCTTGTTTTCCGATCCGATGAAAATCTTCATCCCCTGCCCCACGCGGGCATTTTCGAGCAGGCGGCCGATTTCCTCCTTATCCTCTATCTCGTCGAGCAACTGGCGAACGCGCTCAAGATCGTCGGCGGCGTTCGCATCGATCAGATTGGCCTGTCCGCGCACGATGAGGACCGGCCGCGACGCGCCGTCGCGCGACCAGGAGGCGAGGCCCCGGGCGATCAACTCCGCCGCCGCCGCGTCGAGCGCCGCCCGACCTTCGCTTATTTCGGCACGCAGCTTTTCCTGCGCATCGCCCAGCGTCAGCCCGGTCAGCCGCTCGCTGATATAATTTCCGGCTTCGGCCAACGCCGAGGGCGACATGCCGGCGGGCAGGTTCACCACCCGATTCTCCACCGAACCGTCGCCGCCGACGAGCACCGCCACCGCCTGATCGCGCGACAGCGGCACGAAGCCGAATTGCCGGAGCACCGGCTCCCGGCGCGGGACCAGTACGATCCCCGCGCAGGACGACAGCCCCGAAAGCACGGTGCTCGCCGCCGTCAGCGCATCCTCGATATGGCCGCCCGCGCTGATCTGCGTCTCGATCGCGGCGCGTTCCTCGGCGCTCGGCTCGGACGCCTGCATCATGCCGTCGACGAACAGCCTGAGGCCCAGATGGGTCGGCATCCGCCCCGCCGACGTATGCGGCGCGGCGAGGAGGCCCAGTTCCTCCAGATCCTGCATCACGTTGCGGATCGAGGCGGGCGACAGGTTGAAACCGGCAAGCTTGGAGATCGTGCGCGATCCCACGGGCTGGCCCGTTCCCAGATAGTTTTCGACCACGACGCGGAACACATCGCGCGCGCGCGCGGACATTTCCGTAATGGGAGCGCTCATCATGAGGACGAATGTAGGCGCACGCTTCCCGAGGCTCAATCGGCTCGATAGAAGCTGTCGGCTCCAGCCCCTTCCTTTCCGGGACGTTCATGCCGCCTCGCCACATCGTCTCGCATACCGGATTGAGGGGCATCGCGGCGCTGCTGGTCGTCTTCTATCACCTCCAGTTCGGCCCAGGCCCTCGTTTCGCCTTCGAGACGGCGACGCTTTTCTTCCGGCGCGGCTATTTGTGGGTGGACCTGTTCTTCGTGCTGAGCGGCTTCATCATCAGCTACACCGCGGGCGCGGGCCGGACGAAGCCGTTCAGCCCGGCCGAGGCGGGGCGCTTCCTTGGCGCGCGTATCGCCCGCGTCTATCCGCTTCACCTCTTCACGCTCGGCGTCCTGCTATTGTTCGCGGTCCTTCTCCAGATTGGCGGGACGCTGATCGGCCATGCGCTGGCGCCCGATCCGTGGCGGCCCGAATCGATGAAGGCGCTTCTGCTCGCGCTGCCGCTGCTCCACGCCTGGGATTTCGGGCAGATCGAGGCGTGGAACATTCCCTCCTGGTCGATCAGCGCCGAGATGTTCGCCTATCTGCTGTTCCCGCTGATCGTCACGCTGCATGCCCTTGCGCCCAGGGCGACGCGCGGCGCGCTTCTGATCCTCGCAATTGCTTTCTATGTCGTGGTCGCGGCGACGGGCGGCAGCCTCGACATCGTCATGGGCTGGGCGCCGATACGCTGCCTTGCCGGCTTCTCGCTCGGCATGCTGCTCTTCTACTGGCGCGAGCCGATCGGACGGATCGGCGGCGGTATGCTGGCGCTGCTCCAGATCGGCGCGGCGGCGATGATCGTCGCGGGGCTCGCCCTGCCCTGGCCCGACGTCACGCTGGTGCCCGCCTTCGTCCTGATGGTCGCGACGACGTGGCGCGACAAGGGGCCGCTCATGCCGCTGCTCACCGCACGGCCCGCCCGCTTTCTGGGCGAGATTTCCTATTCGATCTACATGAATCACGTCTGCCTGATCGTCATCCTCGGCTTTTTCTGGGCGAGGATCGCGGCCCGGCTCGACGCGCCACCGCTGCTGCTCCGCTTCGTCTGGATGCTCCTGCTGCTGGGCGCGACACTGATCGTCTCGACGCTCACCTATCGCTATGTCGAGAAACCCGCGCGCAAATGGCTGTCGAAGCGCCTGATCGGCCGCACGCCGCGCCTGCCGACGGCGGTGCCCACCGCGCCGTGAAGCCCAAAGGGCTGGCACGCGAGCGCCGGTGAGGCTACACCGCGCGGCCTCACCCATGTTCAAGGAAAACCGCATGCGCCCTTCCGGCCGCGCCCCCGATCAGATGCGCACGATCACGATGGAGACGGGCTATACCCGCCATGCCGAGGGCAGCTGCCTCGTCGCGTTCGGCGATACGCGCGTGCTCGTCACCGCCTCGGTCGAGGAGCGCTTGCCGCCCTGGCTGCGCGGCAAGGGCAAGGGCTGGGTGACGGCCGAATATGGCATGCTCCCCCGCGCCACCCACACGCGCGGCAGCCGCGAGGCCGCCAAGGGCAAGCAATCGGGCCGGACGCAGGAAATCCAGCGCCTTATCGGACGATCCTTACGCGCCGTCGTCGATCTTGAGAAACTGGGCGAGCGGCAGATTACGCTCGATTGCGACGTGATCCAGGCCGATGGCGGCACCCGCACCGCGGCTATCTCGGGCGCGTGGGTGGCGTTGCGCCTCGCGGTCGACGGCCTCCTCGCGCAGAAACTGCTCGCCGAGGACCCGATCGTCGCGCAGGTCGCCGCCGTGTCCTGCGGCATCCATCAGGGCACGCCGGTGCTCGACCTCGATTATGACGAGGATTCGAGCGCGGATGCCGACGCGAATTTCGTCCTGCTCGACAACGGCAACATCGCCGAGGCGCAGGCCACCGCCGAGGGCGCGACCTATGACGAGGAAGGGCTGCTCCGCCTGCTCCGCCTCGCGCGGATCGGCTGCGGCGAGATATTCGCGGCGCAGCGACAGGCGACCGGGCGATGAGCGAGCAGGACATCCCGCACCGTAAGCTCGCCCCCGGCAAGCTGGTGATCGCCAGCCACAATGCCGGCAAGGTGCGCGAGATCGAGGCGCTGCTCGGCCCCTATGGCATCACGCCCGTCTCGGCGGGCGCGCTCGGCCTGCCCGAGCCGGAGGAGACGGGCACCACCTTCGCCGCCAATGCCGAGCTGAAGGCGCGCGCGGCGGCCGACCTGTCGGGCCTCCCCGCGCTGGCCGACGATTCGGGGCTGTGCGTCGAGGCGCTCAATCTGGAGCCGGGCATCTTCTCGGCGCGGTGGGCGGGGCCGACGAAGGATTTCCGCCTCGCGATGCGCCTTGTCGAGGAGCATCTGGAGCGCGCGGGGCCGGAAGCCGGGCGCGACGCCCATTTCGTCTGCGCGCTCTCGCTCTGCTGGCCCGACGGGCATGTCGAGACGTTCGAGGGTCGCGTCGACGGCCGGCTGGTCTGGCCGCCGCGCGGCGACAAGGGCTTCGGCTATGATCCGATGTTCCAGCCGCTGGGCAAGGCGGAGACGTTCGGCGAGATGGACCCCGACGCCAAGCATGCGATGAGCCACCGCGCCGACGCATTCCGCAAGCTGGTCGCCGCCTCCTTCTGACGCGCAAAGTGGCCCCGCTCGCCCTCTATATCCACTGGCCCTTCTGCGTTTCGAAATGCCCTTATTGCGACTTCAACAGCCACGTCCGGGCGGGCGTGGACGAGGCGGCGTGGCGGCGCGCGCTGCTTGCCGACCTCGCGCATGAGGCGGCGCTGACCGGCGGGCGGCCGCTCGCCTCGATCTTCTTCGGCGGGGGGACGCCTTCGCTGATGCCCCCCGCCCTCGTCGCCGCGCTGATCGAGGCGGCGGGGCGGCACTGGAGCTTCACCCCTGACATCGAGATCACGCTGGAGGCGAACCCCTCCTCGGTCGAGGCGGCGCGCTTCGCCGATCTCGCGGCGGCGGGGATCAACCGGGTGTCGCTGGGGCTGCAATCGCTCGACGACGGCGCGCTCCGCCTGCTCGGCCGCGCGCATGACGTGCAGGAAGGGCAGGCCGCGCTCGCGATCGCGCAACAAGCCTTCGCGCGCGTCAGCATCGACCTGATCTATGCGCTGCCCGGACAGACAGGGACGGCGTGGGAAAGCGAGCTGCAACGCGCGCTCGGCTTCGGCACCGGCCATCTCTCGCTCTATCAGCTCACGATCGAGCCGGGGACACGCTTCGCCACCCTCGTCCGCCGGGGCGAACTGGTCGAGGCCGACGCCGATCACGCGGCAACCCTGTTCGAGTTGACACGGGCGCTGACCGCCTCCGCCGGCCGGCCCGCTTATGAGATTTCGAACCATGCCCGCCCCGGCGAGGAGAGCCGGCATAATCTCGCTTACTGGCGCTATCGCGACTATCTGGGCGTCGGCCCCGGCGCGCACGGGCGGCGCGATGCGATGGCGACCTTCCGCCACAAAAAGCCCGAAAACTGGATGCAGGCGGTGTCGTCCCGAGGCCATGGCATCGCCACGCAGGAGACGCTCTCCCCCACCACGCGGGCGACCGAGGCGCTGCTGATGGGGCTGCGGCTGGACGAGGGGCTGGACCTTGACGTGATCGCCCGCACCACCGGCCTCCCGGCGGAGACACTGGTCGACGAAGCCGTCGTCCGCCGCCTCGCCGCGCTCGGCCTCGTCACGCGGAACGGCACGCGGCTGGGCGTCACCCAGCGCGGCATGCCGCTCCTCGACGCGATCCTCGGCGAGGTCGTCGCTTTGGCCTAGCCCTCCCCTCCGCGTCATTCCGGCGAAAGCCGGAATCCACGGACGGCGGCTCGCTCAACGATGGCCCGAGCCGAGTCCATGGGCCCCGACTTTCGTCGGGGTGACGGCAGGCTCAGTCTCCGAGGCTGCGCGGCGCGGGGGAGATGACCGTGAAGCTCCCCGCGCCGACCTGCTGGACCGCCAGCGCCCGCTCGGCCGTGCCGTCGGGCCGGAAGCGGAAGGCCCCGTCGACGCCCGCGAAGCCGCCCTTGTCGAGCAGGCGCTTCACCGGAAAGGCCGTCCCCGGCTTCCAGTCAGCGCCAATCCGCACCGCCAGCAGCACCGAATCATAGCCGAGGCTTGCCAGCCGGTAGGGCGCGCGGCCGAAGCGCGAGCGATATTTGGCGGCAAGCTGGTTGTACATGCCGTCGGGCACGCTGGCGAACCACGCGCCGCGCAAGGTGGGGCTGGCGGCCAGCGATCGTTCGGTGTTCCACAGCTCGGTGCCCAATATCTGCGCGTCGGCGCCACCGCCGTTCTTGCGGACCTGCGGCACCGCCTGCAACGCGATCCGGCCCCCGTCGGCGATCAGCAGCGCGTCATAATCCTGCCCCGCGCCGATCTTGGCGATCGCGGCCGAGAGCGATTTCGGGCTCCTGTCATAGGTGTCGAGCGAGACGACGATCGCCCCTGCTTTCTCCGTCGCCTTCAACAGCGCGTTCGACGCGCGGCGGCCATAGAGGCCAGACGGCATCAGCCCGGCAAAGCGTTTCATCCCCTTGCTCACCGCATAGCGCACGACGCGATCGATCGACTGTTCGGGCAGATAGCCGAGCAGATAGACGCCGTCGCCGGCCACATCGATATCGTTCGAGAAGCTGAGTACCGGCACATGCGCCGCACGCGCGGCGGGCGCGACCGCGCGCACGTCTTCGGACAGCAGCGGCCCCAGAATAAGACGGTTGCCGTCCGCCAGCGCGCGCGCTGCCGCCGCCTGCGCGCCGGTGGCGGTGTCATAGGTGGTGACGCGCACGTCCTTGCCGCCGGTGTCGAGGATCGCGAGATTCGCCGCATTGGCGATCGACTGGCCGACGCCGGCGTTCGGCCCGGTCAGCGGCACGAGCAGCGCCACGCGATTGCGCGCCTGATCCTCGGGCAGGGTCGATGTGCCCGGATGCGGCCGCTCGACCGGCGGGGGCGCCTTGGACGGCCCGCTCTTGGGCACCACCTGGCAGCCGGCGAGCAGCACCGCCGCCGCAAGCCCCGCAAACTTGAAGAACCACCGCGCCGGTTGCAGCGGATAGACGGCCTCTGCCATGACATGCACCTTATGAACCACACGCAACTCGATCGATTGCCTCCCGGCCTGTATATCGTCGCGACCCCGATCGGCAATCTCGGCGATCTCACCCCGCGCGCCGCCGACATATTGGCGCGCGCCGATCTTCTCGCCGTCGAGGACAGCCGCGTGACGGCGAAGCTGCTCCACCATATCGGCGTCAAGCGTCCGATGACCCCCTATCATGATCATAATGCCGATCGCGTCCGCCCCGGCCTTGTCGCGCGGCTGGGAAGCGAGGCGATCGCGTTGGTTTCCGACGCGGGCACGCCGCTTATCTCCGATCCGGGCTTCAAGCTGGTGCGCGACGCGCGCGCGGCGGGGCATGCCGTCACGACGCTTCCCGGCCCCTGCGCCGCGATCGCCGCGCTGACGCTGGCGGGGCTGCCCACCAATCGCTTTTTCTTCGCGGGCTTCCTGCCGGCGCGCGCCAAGGCGCGGGATGAGACGATCGACGAACTGGCCCGAATCAAGGCCAGCCTGATCTTCTACGAATCGGGCGCGCGGCTCGGCGCGACGCTGGCGGCGCTGGCGAACCGGCTGGGCGCGCGCGACGCGGCGGTGACGCGCGAGATCAGCAAGACGCATGAGGAATGCGTCACCGGCGCACTACCGACACTCGCCGAACTGTATGCCGACGCGCCGCCGAAGGGCGAGATCGTCCTCGTCGTCGCCCCGCCGGGCGAGGCGGCCGCGCCGGAGGAGGCTGACGTGGATTCGGCGCTGCTCGATGCGATGACGCGCCTGTCACCCGCCCGCGCGGCGAGCGAGGTGGCGAAGGCGACCGGGCTGCCCCGCCGCGATCTTTATGCCCGCGCGCTGACGCTCCGCCCGTGAGGCGCGAGGCGGCGGAGCGTCGCGGTCGCCGGGGCGAGAGGGCCGCCGCCTGGTGGCTGCGCCTCAAGGGCTGGCGCATCCTTGCGCAGCGCGTGCGGACACCGTTGGGCGAGGTCGATCTTGTTGCGCGGCGCTTCGGCGTCACCGCTTTCGTCGAGGTGAAGACGCGCGCAAGCGATGCGGAACTCGACCTCGCGATCGACCGGCGCCGCCTGAAGCGGGTGGCGGCGGCAGCCGAAATTCTGGCTCCGCGATATGCCGGACGCGGCGCGATCCGCATCGACGTGATCCTGATCGCCCCCGGCCGCCTGCCGCGTCACATCGCGAATGGCTGGCATGGGTGACAAGCCCCTGCGGCTGGCTTAGTGCACCCACACCTCAGGGAGACACCGATGCCGCTCACCGTCGCCGTGCAGATGGACCCGCTCGAATCGATCAACATCGCGGGCGATTCGACTTTCGCGATCATGCTTGCCGGGCAGGCGCGCGGGCACAGGATGTTCCATTATGAGGCCGGCGACCTCAGCTATCGTGACGGCCGTGTCACCGCGCCCGCGCGCGCCGTCACCGTGCAGCGCGTGGCGGGCGATCATCATCGCTTCGGTGAAGCGCGGACGCTCGATCTGGCCGAGGATGTCGATGTCGTCCTGATGCGGCAGGACCCGCCCTTCGATCTTGCCTACATCACCGCGACGCATCTGCTGGAGCGCATCCAGCCGCACACCTTGGTGGTGAACGATCCGGCGGCGGTGCGCAACGCGCCCGAAAAGCTGTTCGTCCTCGATTATGCCGAGTTCATGCCGCCCACGCTCATCACCCGGCGGCTGGAGGACGCGCGCGCCTTCCATGCGGAGCATGGCGAGGTGGTGGTGAAGCCGCTTTACGGCAATGCCGGATCGGCGGTGTTCCATGTCGGGCGCAATGACGCCAACCTTGCCGCACTCACAGAATTGTTCGGGCAGGTGTGGCGCGAGCCGTTCATGGTGCAGGCTTTCCTCCCCTCGGTGGCGCAAGGTGACAAGCGCATCGTGCTGGTGGACGGCAAGCCCGCCGGCGCGGTCAACCGCCTGCCGAAAAAAGGCGAGATTCGATCGAACCTCGCCGTCGGAGGCAGCGGCGCGGCGACGACGCTGACGGCGCGCGAGGAGGAAATCTGCGCGAAGCTGGGGCCGGAGCTGGCGCGGCGCGGGCTGCTGTTCGTCGGCATCGACGTGATCGGCGGTTATCTGACCGAGATCAACGTCACCTCGCCCACCGGCATCGTTTCGATCGACGCCTTCAACGGCACCGACACCCCCGCATTGATCTGGGATGCGATTGAGGCGAAAATCGCGACACGAGGGTGAAGCGATGCGGTGGTCGAATCTCGTCTTGATCTGCGCGACGGCGGGCATGGCCGCCGGCTGCGTGACGGCACAGGACAAGCGAACATCCGCCGCCGCGCAGCCGCCCGGCAAGCTGGAGCAGACGGGCCAGAAGGCGGGCGAGATCGTCACCCAGCCGGCGCGCGACGTGGGCGTTTCCAAAAAGGAAATCCCGCCGGTGCTGGTGAAGGCGAGTGAGGACCCTTACGGCCTGAAGGGGGTGAAGACCTGCAAGCAGCTCGCCGCGGCGATAACCGAACTGAACGACGTGCTCGGCCCCGATTTCCTGGCGAGCGATGAGCCCAAAAAGGAAAATCGCGCGGGCAAGCTGGCTGAGGCGGGCGGAAAGATGGTGGTGAACTCGCTCCTCCCCTTTCGTGGCCTGGTGCGTGAGATCAGCGGCGCGGCCCCCGCGCAGCGCCGCCTCAATGCCGCGATCGACGCCGGCTACGCCCGCCGCGGCTTCCTGCGCGGCGTCCACAAAGCGCGTCGCTGCAAAACCACGTTCTGAAAAATAAGCCCCTCCCCTTCAGGGGAGGGGTTTGGGGTGGGGGCTACCCACCTAAACCGACGCCCGGGGATGCGCATGCCGATACACATCCATCAGATGCGCCGCATCCACCGCCGTATAGATCTGCGTCGAGGACAGGCTGGCGTGCCCCAATAACTCCTGCAACGACCGCAGATCGGCCCCGCGCCCCAGCAGGTGCGTCGCGAAACTGTGGCGCAGCGCGTGCGGCGTCGTCCGGTCCGACAGGCCCAGCCGGGTCCGCGCGCCGCGCACCGCGCGGCGGATCAGATCAGCCGACAGCGGTCCGCCCCGCGCGCCGCGGAACAGCGGCGCGTCCGCCGTCATCGGATAGGGGCAGAGCGCCACATAGCGCGCGATCGCCTCGCGCACCGGCGCGATCAGCGGCACCACCCGCGTCTTGCCGCGCTTGCCGGTGACGCGCAGCGTCTCGCCCAGCGGCAGGCTATTGCCCGTCAGCCCCATCGCCTCGCCGACGCGCAGGCCCGCGCCGTACAGCAACAGCAGCACCGCAAAATCGCGCGCGCCGATCCAGGGCTGGCCGCCGCCCTCGCCCGCATCCTCGGCGAGCGCCACCGCCTCGTCGGGCGAGACGGGGCGCGGCACGCCCTTCTTGACGCGCGGCCCCCTTATCCGGGGCTTCGCTCCTTCCCCGCCGGCATAGACCAGAAAGCCCCGCACCGCCGACAATTCGCGCGCCGCCGAGGCGTTGGCGATCCCCTCCGCACGGCGGACGGCGAGGAAGGCGCGCAGGTCCGCCGCGTCGATCGAGCCAAGCGCGGCGGCATCGATCGCGGCGCCACGGTGCGCGCCCAGAAAGGCGATCAGCCGATGCGCGGTCGCGACATAAGCGCGCACCGTATGCGCCGAACGCCGGCGGTCCTGCGCCAGATGCTCGCCCCAGCGCGCGGCGAGCGTCTGCGCGGGATGATCGACCAGGTCTAGGGAAGCAGCCACCGCCCGACCATGCGCGAGACGACGCGGCCCAGGAAGAGGAGCAGTTCGGAGCCGTGGCGCGTATCGAGCCCCTGCGGCATCCTCTGCCCCAGCGCGAGCAGCCCGGTGGGCAGCGGCGACGGCGCGTCGAGGCGGATCAGCGCCTCGGCCCGGATCAGCGCGGAAGCCGGGCCGAACAGCGGATGCCCCCGCCCGACGCCGCGCAGCACGACGCCGTCTATCCCCTCGGTAGCGCGCTGCACTACCAGCGGCTCGACGAACTGAAGGCCCGAGGCGTCGGCGCGGATCGCCCGGTCGCCCGCGACAAGCGCCAGCGCGACCGCATCCAGCCCCAGCAGCTGCGGCCATTCCTGCGTCACGATATGGATGAGATGGTCCAGCCCCTCGGCGTCGAGCGCGACGAGAACGGCCGCATGGATCGCCTTGACCGCGCCCGAATGGCCCCGCGCGAAGGCGATGAGGTCCTGATTGGCCTCCTCCACCTCGGCGACCCGCCGCCGGAGCGACGCGAGCCCCCGCGTCTCGAAATCGATCACCTGTCCCACGGGCCGATGCTAGGCGCATGTTGGTTAAAAAGAAATGGCGGCATCGTCACCGGACGAGCAGGCTATCGTCGATCTCGCCGACCGACGTGACCCCGGTCAGCGACATCGCCACCCGCATCTCCGCCGCGAACAGATCGAGCAGATGCGTGACCCCCGCCCCGCCGCCGCCACCCAGCGCATAGGCCCAGGCGCGGCCCAGCAGGACGCCGTCCGCCCCCAGCGCCAGCATCCGCACGACATCGAGGCCGGAGCGGATGCCCCCGTCCGCGAGCACGGTCAGCCGATAGCCCACCGCCGCGCGGACGCGCGGAAGGGCGTGGCAGGAGGATGGCGCGCCGTCGAGCTGGCGGCCGCCATGGTTCGAGACGATCACGCCGTCCGCGCCTGCCGCCGCCGCGCGCACGGCATCCTCGGGATCAAGGATACCCTTGATGATGAAAGTACCGCCCCATTCGGCGCGCACCGCCTCGATCTCGCGCCATGTGACCGAGGGATCGAAATTGTCGCGCATCCAGCGCGAATAGTCGGCGAGCCCCCCGTCCCTGCCGACCAGCGTCGCGACATTGCCCAGCGCGTGCGGCCGGCCGTGCAGCCCCACATCATAGGCCCAGGCCGGCCGCGTGACCGCCTGGAACAGCCGGCGCAGGCGCCCCGCGAGCCCCGCCGCATCGGCCAGCCCCGATCGCAAGTCGCGATAGCGCGTCCCCGGCACCGGCATGTCGACGGTGAAGACGAGCGCCGCGCACCCCGCCTCGCGCGCCCGCGCCAGCATCTCGCGCAGAAAACCCCGGTCGCGCATGACATAGAGCTGGAACCAGAACGGGTCGCGAACCGCGCGCACCACCTCGCCCAGTGGACAGAGCGAGACGGTGGACAGGCAGAAGGGAATGCCCGCCCGCTCGGCCGCGCGCGCCGCCTGCGCCTCGCCCCGGCGCGCGGCGAGGCCGCCAAGACCGATCGGCCCCAGGGCGATCGGCATCGCCTGCCGGCGGCCGAACAGTTCGGCTTCGAGGCTGACCTTCGATACGTCGCGCAGCACGCGCTGCCGCAGCATCACCGACTGGAGATCGGCGATGTTGCGGCGCATCGTCGTTTCGGCGCCCGCCCCGCCGTCGATATATTCGAACAGGAATTTGGGCAGTCGCCGCCGCGCGAGGGATCGATAGTCTTCGGCCGAGGCTGCCTTCACGTCCGATCCCCCTCGCAAGTCCACCCAATAAGTCCGGCGTCACCCGATCGTCTGGCCGGTCTTGCCCCAGTCGGCGAGGAAGCCCTCGATGCCCTTGTCGGTCAGCGGATGCTTGAAGAGCTGGCGGATGACGGCGGGCGGCGCGGTCATCACGTCGGCGCCGATCTTGGCCGATTCGAGGACGTGGATCGGATGGCGAATGCTGGCGACGAGGATTTCGGTATCGAAATCATAATTGTCGTAGATGATCCTGATATCTGAGATGAGCTGCATCCCGTCGAACCCGACATCGTCATGCCGGCCGACGAAGGGCGAGATGAACGCCGCCCCCGCCTTCGCCGCGAGCAGCGCCTGATTGGCCGAGAAGCAGAGCGTGACGTTCACCATCACGCCGTCGTCCGACAGCTTCTTGCAGGTCTTGAGGCCATCGACGGTGAGCGGCACCTTGATCGCGACATTGTCGGCGATCTTCCGCAGCACGGCGGCTTCCTTCATCATCGTCTCATGGTCGAGGGCGACGACCTCGGCCGAGACGGGGCCGTCGACCAGCCCGCAAATCTCCTCGACCACCTCAAGGAACTTGCGCCCCGATTTCTGGATCAGCGAGGGATTGGTGGTGACGCCGTCGAGCAGACCCGTCGAGGCGAGGTCGGCGATCTCCTTGGTGTCGGCGGTATCGACGAAGAACTTCATGTAAGGCTGCTCCCGGCTGGCCGTCTGTTGAGGATTCGCGGCTGCTATAGCCGTTCGTTCCGGTGGGCGCACGCGGTTGACGCGCCCGGCGGCGCATCCCATCACCGGCACGTCCTGTCGTCACCGGAGCATCGAATGCCCCTCAGCCTGCGCGCCACCCTGCCCCTCCTCCTCATCGCGGCCCCGCTGCCCGCCGCCGTGCCCAACAGCATGCCGCAGCCGATCGCGGTGCCGCATGACGTGCCTGAGGCGCGCGACATCGCCTATCCGGGCACGATCCGATTGCGCGTCGACGCCACCGACACGCAGCGGCGCATCTTCCGCGTGCAAGAGGATATCCCCGTCGCGCCGGGCAAGCTCACTTTGCTCTATCCCGAATGGCTGCCCGGCCACCATTCGCCGCGCGGGCCGATCGACGATGTCGCGGGCATCCGCTTCACCGCGAACGGCAGGACGATCGCCTGGCGGCGCGATCCGGTGAACGTCTATGCCCTCCATCTCGACATTCCCGAGGGCGCGAAGGTGCTCACCGCCACGTTCGACTATCTCTCACCCACCGAGCCCGATCAGGGCCGCGTGGTGATGACCCCTGACATGCTGAACCTCCAGTGGAATCTGGTGGCGCTCTATCCGGCGGGCTATTTCACGCGCCGCATCCCGGTGGAGGCAACCGCGATCCTGCCCGCCGGCTGGCGCTACGGCACCGCGCTGGAGCCGGTGGATACGGGGGCGACCGGCATGGTCCGCTTCAAGGCCGTCGATTTCGAGACATTGGTCGATTCGCCGATGTTCGCCGGCCGCTACATGCGGCAGGAACAGCTCAGCCCCGACGTGCGGCTGACGATCGTCGCCGACACGCCGGATGAGCTGGCCGCCACGCCCGCGCAGATCGACGCGCATCGTCAACTGGTGGTGCAGGCCACGCGCCTGTTCGGCACGCAGCATTACGATCATTACGACATGCTGCTGGCGATCAGCGACAAATTGGGCGGCATCGGGCTGGAGCATCACCGATCGAGCGAGAATGGCACGCCGCCCGGCTATTTCACCGACTGGAAGGCGAATGTCGCGCGGCACAATCTGTTGCCGCACGAATATACGCATAGCTGGAACGGCAAATATCGCCGCCCCGCCGGTCTGTGGACGCCCGATTATTCGGTGCCGATGCAGAATAATCTGCTCTGGGTCTATGAAGGGCAGACGCAATATTGGGGCTATGTGCTTCAGGCGCGCTCGGGCATCGTCTCGCGTGAGGATACGCTGGCCGCCTATGCGATCATCGCCGCGCTCTATGAGAGTCGGCCGGGCCGCCAGTGGCGCCCGCTGGTGGACACCACCTACGATCCGATCATGGCCGCCCGTCGCCCCGAGCCGTGGACGAGCTGGCAGCGTTCGGAGGATTATTACAATGAGGGGCTGCTGCTGTGGCTCGACGCCGACATGCAGATACGCGCGCTGACGGGCGGCAAGCGCTCGCTCGACGATTTCGCGAAGCTCTTCTTCGGCGGGCGGGACCGCGACTGGGGGATCAAGACCTACACCTTCGATGATGTGGTGGCGGCGCTCAACAGCGTCGCGCCCTATGACTGGGCCGGCTTCCTCCACGCGCGCGTCGATGACGTGCGGCCGCACGCGCCGCTCGGCTGGCTGGAGAAGGGCGGCTACAAGCTGGTCTACACCGCGCAGCCGACCGCCTTCTGGACCGCGAACGAGAAGGCGCGCAAGATCACCGATCTCAGCTATTCGCTGGGCATCACGATCGACAGGAACGACACGCTGAGCCAGGTCATCTGGGACAGCCCCGCCTTCAAGGCCGGGTTGACGACGGGCGCGAAGCTGGTGGCGCTGGGCGGCAAGAGCTTCGATGCCGAGGCGCTCAAGAAACAGATCGGCGAGGCGGCGACATCGGGCAAGCCGGTGACGCTGCTGGTGAAGGAAGGCGACGGCTATCGCACGGTCGGGATTCCCTATAGCGGCGGGCTGCGCTATCCGCGCCTCGAACGGACGGGCAGCGGCCCGGCGGCATTGGACAAGCTGCTCGCTCCCCTGAAATAAGGGGCTCTCCATCCCCCTCGAACGACAGGATCGATGAACAAGCGCGCGCGCGTCCTTCTGCTCAATGCCGCCCTCGGTCCGCTCGACTATCGCGTCGATGCCGAGCATCCGGTGGAGCCCGGCAGCATCGTCCTTGCCCCGCTCGGCCCCCGCCAGATCGCGGGCGTGGTGTGGGAGCCGGAACATATGCCTTCCGATGCGGAAGTAGGCGACAATCGCCTGCGGCCGCTGGCGGGCGTCTATGATCTGCCGCCGGTGGGCGCGCCGCTGCGCCGGCTGATCGAATGGACCGCCAACTATTATCTGGCGCCGCCCGCCGCCGTGCTGCGGATGGCGCTCGCCTCGGCCTCGGCGCTCGACGGCGGACGGACGATCGTGGAATATCGGGCGACCGGCCATGTGCCCGATCGGCTGACGCCGCAACGCGCGCAGGCGCTCGAACGGATCGGCGAGCGGCAGGGGCTGGTGCGCGAGCTGGCGCTGATCGCCGACGTGTCCGACGGCGTGATCCGGGGGCTCGTGAAGGCCGGCGCGATCGAGCCGGTCGAGGTCGCGGTGGACGATCCCTTCCCGCCGCCCGATCCCGATCATGCGCCGCCTGAGCTTTCGCCCCAACAGGCCGAAGCCGCCGCCACGCTCGTCGCGGCGGTGCGGGCGCAGGCGCAAGCGCCCTTCCTCCTCGACGGCGTCACCGGATCGGGCAAGACCGAGGTCTATTTCGAGGCGGTGGCCGAGGCGATCCGGCAGAGCCGGCAAATACTCGTCCTGCTGCCCGAGATCGCGCTCACCGAACCCTTTCTGAAGCGCTTCGCCGCGCGTTTCGGCCATGCGCCGGTCGCCTGGCATTCGGACCTGCGCCAGTCGCAGCGGCGGCGCGCCTGGCGCGCGATCGCCAGCGGCGAGGCGAAGGTGGTGGTGGGCGCGCGATCGGCGCTCTTCCTGCCCTATCGCGCGCTCGGCCTGATCGTCGTCGACGAGGCGCATGAGACGAGCTTCAAGCAGGAAGAAGGCGTCTCCTACCACGCCCGCGACGTGGCCGTGATGCGCGGGCGGTTCGAGGGCTGCCCCGTCATCCTCGCCTCGGCGACGCCCGCGATCGAGACGCGGCATCAGGTGGCGCTCGGCCATTATGCCGCGCTCGATCTGCCCGGCCGCTACGGCGCGGCGACTTTGCCCGATATCGCCGCGATCAACCTCCTCCGGGAGCCGCCGCCGCGCGGGCGCTGGCTCGCTCCCCCGCTGGTCGCGGCGATCGGCGAGACGATCGAGCGCGGCGAGCAGAGCCTGCTCTTCCTCAACCGGCGCGGCTATGCGCCGCTGACGCTCTGCCGGCATTGCGGGCATCGTTTCCAATGCCCGAACTGCACCGCCTGGATGGTCGAGCATCGGCTGATGGCGCGCCTCGCCTGTCATCATTGCGGCCATGTCATGCCGCCGCCCCGCGCCTGCCCCGAATGTGGGGAGGAGGACGCGCTCGTCGCCTGCGGCCCCGGTGTCGAGCGGATCGCCGACGAGGTGGCGGCGCTCTTTCCCGAGGCGCGCACCGCGATCGTCACCTCCGACACGCTCTGGTCGCCGGCCAAGGCGGCCGAGTTCGTCAACCGGATGGAAGCGGGCGAGATCGACATCGTGATCGGCACCCAGCTCGTCACCAAGGGCTATCATTTCCCGAACCTCACCTTGGTCGGCGTGGTGGATGCCGACCTCGGCCTCTCCGGCGGCGACCTGCGCGCGGCCGAGCGCAGTTTCCAGCAGATCGCGCAGGTCGCTGGGCGCGCCGGGCGGGGCGAGAAGCCGGGGCGCGTCCTCGTCCAGACGCGCGAACCGGCCGCGCCGGTGATCCGGGCGCTCGTCTCGGGCGACGCCGAAAGCTTCTACGCCGCCGAAACGGAAGCGCGCCGCGCCGCCAACGCGCCGCCCTTCGGCCGCTATGCCGCGATCGTCATCTCGTCCGAAACGCTCGACGAGGCGGTCGAAACCGCGCGGCTGATCGGGCGGACCGCGCCCCGGATCGAGGGGATGCAGGTGTTCGGCCCCGCTCCCGCGCCGCTGGCGATGCTGCGCGGCCGCCACCGCCAGCGCCTGCTGGTCCATGCGCGCCGCCAGCTTGCCGTGCAGGACGTGATCCGCGACTGGCTGGGCGCGCTCGACTGGCCGAGGAGCGTGCGCGTCGCGGTGGATGTGGACCCTTATTCCTTCCTCTGACCCGCCTCGCGCGCCAGCAGCTTCTCCTTGATCGGCAAGCCATAGGCATAGCCGCCGAGGCTGCCGTCGCCGCGTTTCGCCCGGTGGCAGGGGATCAGGATCGCGACCGGGTTGGCGCCGCAGGCCGAGCCTGCCGCGCGCGCCGCGCCCGGCTTCCCCGCGCGCACCGCCAGCGCGGCATAGCTCAGCGTTTCACCTGGCGGAATACGCGCCAGCTCGCGCCAGACGGCCTCCTGAAACGCGGTGCCCTTCACATCGAGCGGCAGCGCATGCGGACGCTCCGGCGCCTCGACCGCGGCGACCGCCTTTGCGAGCAGCCCTCCCAGCCCACCAGCGTCACGCTCGATCGTCGCCTCGGGAAAATGGGCCCTGAGACCCTCCTGACCCTCCCCAAATGACAACCGGCAAATCCCCCGCGCCGTCGCCGCGACCAGCATCGGCCCGAAACTTGTCGGCGCGGACGCCCAGCGAATCACCACGCCCCGCCCGCCGTCGCGCCAGGCCGAAGGCGTCATGCCCAGCCGATCGCCCGCCTCGGCATAGAATCGTCCCGGCCCCGAATAGCCCGCCTCATACAGTGCATCCGTCACCTTCGCCTCCGCTCTCAATGCCGCCTCCGCACGCCGCGCCCGCAGGCCACGGGCATAAGCGGCGGGCGTCACCCCCGTCGCCCGGCGGAACAACCGGTGGAAATGGTGCGGCGCATAGCCCGCCGCCACCGCGACCGCCTCCAGCCGGGGCGGCTCGCGCGCCGCCTCCAGAAAGGCGATGGCCCGCGCAATCGCCGCCTCGTCGCGCGCCACCTCGTCGGGCCGGCAGCGCAGACACGGGCGAAGCCCCGCCGCTCGCGCCGCCGCGCCGTTCGCGAAGAAGCGCACGTTGGTGCGCGCCGGATGCCGCGCGGCGCAGGACGGGCGGCAGTAGATGCCCGTGGACAGGACGCCGGTGACGAAGCACCCGTCCTGAGATCGGTCGCGCCGGAGCACCGCCGCCCAGGCCAGATCGGCATCGATGAACGAATCACTTTCTGTCATGCTTCCCCATGTGGGCGCTCCAACGGCACGACGCACCCCGCCGCTTGCTTTCAAAACGGCGCGCGCGCCGCGATCTGGCCGCCACCTGCTTGCATAGTGGGATTGGCCCTGCTAACCGGCGCGCGACCCGTGCGGGGACGCCCATTCGGCGCCCCCTTTTTCGCATGGGGCCACACTCTTCTGGGGATGACGCACGCGTGGAGAATTCCGGCGGTATCCAGGCTAGCCTCGGCGGGCGCTATGCAACGGCGCTGTTCGAGCTGGCCCGCGATGAAAAGAAGCTCGATTCGGTCGAGGCGAGCCTCGCCTCACTGAAAGCGGCGCTTGCCGAGTCGGTGGATCTCGACCGGCTGATATCCAGCCCGGTGATCAGCCGCACCACCGCAGCTTCGGCGATCGCAGCGACGGCTGAGGTGATGAAGCTCGATCCGCTGACGACTCGCTTCCTGGGCGTGCTCGCGCAGAATCGCCGTCTTTCCCAGCTCCGCTCCACGATCGCGGCCTTCACGCAGCTCGCCGCTGCGCATCGCGGCGAAACTACGGCCGAGGTCGTCTCGGCCCACCCGCTCGACACCGCGCAGGTCGACGCGCTGAAAGCCCGGTTGAAGGCCCAGCTCGGCCGGGACGTGACGGTCGATCTTTCCGTCGATCCCGCGATCCTCGGTGGGCTGATCGTCAAGGTCGGCTCGCGCCAGATCGACGGATCGATCCGCACCAAATTGAACAACCTCGCGCACGCGATGAAAGGCTGAACATGGAAATCCGCGCAGCAGAAATCTCCAAGGTCATCAAGGACCAGATCGCCGCGTTCGGCACCGAAGCGCAGGTCTCAGAGGTCGGTCAGGTGCTGTCGGTGGGCGACGGCATCGCCCGCGTCCACGGGCTCGACAATGTCCAGGCCGGCGAGATGGTCGAGTTCGCCAATGGCGTCAAAGGCATGGCCCTCAACCTCGAGGCCGATAACGTCGGCGTCGTGATCTTCGGATCGGACGCCGAGATCGGCGAAGGCGATGTCGTCAAGCGCACCGGCACGATCGTCGACGTGCCCGTCGGCAAGGGCCTGCTCGGCCGCGTCGTCGATGGCCTCGGCAACCCGATCGACGGCAAAGGTCCGATCGTCGCCGAAAAGCGCAGCCGCGTCGAGGTGAAGGCGCCGGGCATCATCCCGCGCAAGTCGGTGCATGAGCCGGTGCAGACCGGCCTCAAGGCGCTCGATGCGCTCGTCCCCGTCGGCCGTGGCCAGCGCGAGCTGATCATCGGCGACCGCCAGACCGGCAAAACCGCCGTCGCGATCGACACCTTCATCAACCAGAAGCAGGCGAACGCCGGCGACGACGAATCGAAGAAGCTCTATTGCATCTACGTCGCGGTCGGACAGAAGCGTTCGACCGTGGCGCAGATCGTCCGCCAGCTCGAAGAGAATGGCGCGATGGAATATTCGATCGTGGTCGCGGCGACCGCGTCCGAGCCTGCGCCGCTCCAGTTCCTCGCGCCCTATACCGGCTGCGCGATGGGCGAATATTTCCGCGACAACGGCATGCATGCCGTCATCGTCTATGACGATCTTTCCAAGCAGGCGGTGGCCTATCGCCAGATGTCGCTGCTGCTGCGTCGCCCGCCGGGCCGCGAAGCTTATCCGGGCGACGTTTTCTATCTTCACTCACGCCTTCTGGAGCGCGCGGCGAAGATGAACGACGCAAACGGCAACGGCTCACTCACCGCGCTGCCGATCATCGAGACGCAGGCGGGCGACGTGTCGGCCTATATCCCGACCAACGTGATCTCGATCACCGACGGCCAGATCTTCCTCGAGACGGACCTGTTCTATCAGGGCATCCGCCCGGCCATCAACGTCGGCCTCTCGGTCAGCCGCGTCGGCTCCGCCGCGCAGACCAAGGCGATGAAGAAGGTCGCTGGCTCGATCAAGCTGGAGCTGGCCCAGTATCGCGAGATGGCGGCGTTCGCCCAATTCGGATCGGACCTTGACGCGGCAACGCAGAAGCTTCTCAACCGCGGCGCGCGGCTCACCGAGTTGCTGAAGCAAGCGCAATTCTCGCCGATGCCGTTCGAGGAGCAGGTCGCATCCATCTTCGCGGGCGTGAACGGCTTCATCGACGACGTGCCAGTGCAGGACGTGACCCGCTTCGAGGAAGCGCTGCTCACCAATCTGCGCGCGCACCATGCCGATGTGCTCCAAGGTATCCGCGACACTAAGGATCTGGGCGACGACCTGAAGGCGAAGCTGAAGGACGCGATCGCCGCGTTCGTGAAGACCTTTGCCTAATCCACCATCACGTCATCCCGGCGCAAGCCGGGGTGACGGACTGAAGGGTCCGTCATGCCAAGCCTAAAGAGCCTCAAGGTCCGCATCGCTTCGGTGAAGTCGACCCAGAAGATCACCAAGGCGATGAAAATGGTCGCCGCGGCGAAGCTGAAGCGCGCGCAATCGGCAGCTGAGGCCGGGCGTCCCTATGCCGAGCGGCTGAGCGACGTGATGGCGCGCCTTGCCGCCCGCGTCACCGTCGGCCCGGAAAGCCCGCGCCTGCTGACCGGCACGGGCAAGGACGAGCTGCATTATCTCGTCGTCTGCACGTCGGAGCGCGGTCTTGCGGGTGCGTTCAACACCAACATTGTGCGCGCCGCCCGGCGGAAGGCGGATGATCTGGTCGCTGCCGGCAAGCAGGTGAAATTCTACCTGGTCGGTCGCAAGGGCCGTCCGGTCATCCAGCGTTTCTATCCGGGCAAGATCGTCCATCAGGTCGACCAGAGCCAGATCAAGAATGTCGCGTTCAGCGACGCGCATGAGGTGGCGAAGGACCTGATCGCGCGTTTCGAGGCGGGCGAGTTCGATGTCGCCCACCTCTTCTACGCGCGTTTCCAGTCGGCGCTGGTGCAGGAACCGATCACGCAGCAGATCATCCCCGTCGCGCTGTCCGCCGACAAGGCGCCCGCCACCGGCGCGGCCTCCGCGGTGGAATATGAGCCGGATGAGGAAGTGATCCTCGGCGATCTTCTGCCGCGCAATATCGCGGTGCAGATTTTCCGCGCGATGCTGGAAAATGCGGCGTCCGAACAGGGAAGCCGCATGACCGCGATGGACAATGCGACGCGCAACGCCGGCGACATGATCAACCGGCTCACCATCCAGTATAACCGCACACGTCAGGCGGCTATCACGACCGAGCTGGTCGAAATCATCTCGGGCGCCGAAGCGCTCTAAGGAACCGAAGGCAAGGGAACTCAGCAATGGCTACCGCCCCCACCACCAACAATGTCGGCCGCGTGTCGCAGGTCATCGGCGCGGTCGTCGACGTGACGTTCGACGATCGCCTTCCCGCGATCCTCAATGCGCTCGAGACGACGAATAACGGCAACCGCCTCGTCCTGGAAGTCGCGCAGCATCTGGGTGAAAACACCGTCCGCACGATCGCGATGGACTCGACCGACGGCCTCACGCGTGGCCAGGACGTGACGGACACCGGATCGCAGATCCGCGTGCCTGTCGGCCCTAAGACGCTCGGCCGCATCATGAACGTGGTGGGCGAGCCGATCGACGAGCGAGGCCCCGTTGAAACCGATCTTTCGGCCCCGATTCACAATGAGGCGCCCGAGTTCGTCGACCAGGCGACCGAAACGAGCATCCTCGTCACCGGCATCAAGGTGATCGACCTGCTTGCGCCTTATGCCAAGGGCGGCAAGATCGGCCTGTTCGGCGGCGCGGGCGTCGGCAAGACCGTGCTCATCCAGGAACTCATCAACAACATCGCCAAAGGCCATGGCGGCACCTCGGTGTTCGCGGGCGTCGGCGAACGGACGCGCGAGGGCAACGACCTCTATCACGAATTCCTCGACGCGGGCGTCATCGCCAAGGATGCCGACGGCAATCCGACGAGCGAGGGATCGAAGGTGGCCTTGGTCTTCGGTCAGATGAACGAGCCGCCCGGCGCGCGCGCCCGCGTCGCCCTTTCGGGCCTGACGATCGCGGAGTATTTCCGCGATCAGGAAGGGCAGGACGTGCTGTTCTTCGTCGACAACATCTTCCGTTTCACGCAAGCGGGTTCGGAAGTGTCGGCGCTGCTCGGCCGCATCCCCTCGGCGGTGGGCTATCAGCCGACGCTGTCGACCGACATGGGCGCGTTGCAGGAGCGGATCACCTCCACCAACAAGGGGTCGATCACCTCGGTGCAGGCGATCTACGTGCCCGCCGACGACTTGACCGATCCGGCGCCGGCCACCTCTTTCGCCCACCTCGACGCGACGACGGTGCTCAGCCGCGCGATTTCGGAGCTGGGCATCTATCCGGCCGTCGACCCGCTCGACTCGACTTCACGTGTGCTCACGCCGCGCATCGTCGGTCAGGAGCATTATGAGACGGCGCGCGCGGTGCAGGAAATCCTGCAGAAGTATAAGTCGCTGCAGGACATCATCGCCATTCTCGGCATGGACGAGCTGTCCGAAGAGGATAAGCTGACCGTCAGCCGCGCGCGGAAGATCCAGCGCTTCCTCTCGCAGCCGTTCCACGTTGCCGAGGTGTTCACCGGCATTCCGGGCAAGTTCGTCCAGCTTGAAGACACGATCCGCTCGTTCAAGGCGGTCGTCGAGGGCGAATATGACCATCTGCCCGAGGCGGCCTTCTACATGGTCGGCTCGATCGACGAAGCGGTCGAGAAGGCGCAGAAGCTGGCCGAAGCCGCGTAACCCGCTCCCCCTCCCCTTCGCGGGAGGGGCCAGAGAAAGACGATATGGCAGACCTTCTCCACTTCGAACTCGTCACGCCGGAAAAGCTGCTCCGCTCGGAAGACGTGCATATGGTGGTCGTCCCCGGCACCGAGGGCGATTTCGGCGTCCTCGCCGGCCATGCGCCTTTGATGTCGGTAATCCGCCCCGGCGAGCTGACAGTCTATTCGGCGCCCGGCACCGTTGCCCGGCGCATCCACGTCGAGGGCGGTTTTGCCGAAGTGAATGAAAAGGGCCTCGCCGTCCTCGCGGAAGCGGCCAGCGAAGCCGCCTGACGGACCTCATCAAGTCAGTAATGCGCCGGGTGGCCTCGTCACCCGGCGCGTTGTCATCTTTTAGATAAAATGATCTGAAAACGATTGATGCATGCCCGCTGGTCACGTAGCGGTCGGCATGAATCGACGGTGATGCCTTAGCGTCGCTTCAGGCGGACGATCGCAGCGTCGAGCGCTTGCAGGAATGTCGATCGATCGACTTTGCTGAACGGCGCCGGGCCGCCGAGTTGATCGCCGCCGGCACGCAGGTCGGCCATGATCGCCCGTGTCGCGATCGCGCCGCCGATCGAGTTCGTCGTGAACGGCTTGCCCGTCGGCGCCAGCACGGTCGCCCCGGCCTTTAGGCAGCGATCGGCAAGCAGGATGTCGGCGGTGACGACGATGGAGTCGCTGCGAGCAGCCTCGACGATCCAGTCGTCCGCCGCATCGAAAGCATCACTCACGGTGACGCGCTCGATCAGCGGATGATCGGGAACCCGTAGCCGGCTATTGCTGACGATCGCCACCGGTACCTCGTGCCGCCACGCAACCTTGTAGACCTCGTCCTTCACCGGGCAGGCGTCGGCATCGACGAGGATACGGACGTTCATGCCGGCCCGCCCTTACGGCCGCGTGACTTGTGCGGCAGGCCCTTATGCCGAGGACCGCCGGGCCGAAATGGCCGTGGCCGATGCGGCGGTCCCGCCGGTCGTGGCCCATTGCCGCGACTGCCCCGCGGACCGTCGCTGGGGCCATCGGACGGTTCGATACGCACGTCCACCTGTTCACCCTCGCCTCCCGCCGTCCGTGTGAGTGCCGCCCGGAACTTCCCGGCAATGGCGCGAGGCACCTGGAAATGCGTCTCGGCGGCTCCGATCCGGATGGAGCCCACTTCATTGCGCGTGATGTGCCCCCGCCGGCAGAGCAGCGGCAACAGCCAGCGAGGATCGGCATTCTGTCGGCGGCCAATATCGATACGAAACCAGACGACATCCTCGAAACCGGCGCGATGCCGCTCCTGCTGCGCCGGGCGGCGCGCCTCGGATATATTCTCGATCATCTCTTCGGGCGCGGGCAGCGCGGCGCGATGGGCGCGGACCAGCGCGGCGGCGATATCCTCGGGCGAACGTTCGGCGAGCAAACGCCGCGCGAGCGCACGATCCTCTTCGTCGAACTCGACCGGAGCGAGGAGTGCGGCGAGCAGGCGCTCGCGGTCCTGCGCGCGGATCGCTTGCGGAGTCGGTGCATCGATCCACGCCGCTTCTATCCGGGCCCCGCGCAGCATCGCCTCGACCCGCCGCCGACGCGGATAGGGGACGATCAGCACCGCCGTTCCCTTATTGCCTGCGCGACCGGTGCGACCGGAGCGATGTTGCAGCGTTTCCGCGTCGCGCGGAATCTCGACATGGATGACGAGGCTCAGGCTCGGCAGATCGATCCCCCGCGCCGCGACGTCGGTGGCGACGCAGACGCGCGCGCGCCCGTCGCGCAACGCCTGGAGCGCGTGGTTCCGCTCCGACTGCGAATGCTCGCCCGACAAGGCGACGACGGTGAAGCCGCGCTCCTGGAGCATCGCGTGCAGCCGGCGGACATTGTCGCGCGTCGCGCAGAACAGGATCGCGGTTTCCGCCTCGTGGAAGCGCAGCAGGTTGACCACCGCCGCCTCGATCTCGGCGGGCGACACTGTGACGGCCTGATAGGTGATGTCGCCATGACCGCGATCTTCGCTGACGGTCGACAGACGCAAGGCGTCGCGCTGATAGCGTCGCGCCAGCGCCACAATTGGCTTGGGAATCGTCGCCGAGAACAGCAATGTCCGCCGATCGGCCGGCGTCGCGTCGAGAATTTCCTCAAGATCCTCGCGAAAACCCATGTCGAGCATCTCGTCGGCTTCGTCGAGCACCACCGCCTTCAGCGCAGAGAGGTCCAGCGCCCCACGCTCGAGATGGTCGCGCAGCCGCCCCGGCGTGCCGACAACGATATGCGCGCCGCCATGTAGCATGCGCCGTTCTTTCGACGCATCCATGCCGCCGACGCAGGTTGCGATGCGCGCGCCAGCCTTGGCATAAAGCCACATCAATTCGCGGCTGACCTGCAACGCCAGCTCGCGCGTGGGCGCGATGACCAGCGCCATCGGCGCCCCTGCGCGCGGCAACGTGCCGTCCGAATCTAGCAGGTCGCCCGCGATGGCGAGCCCGAACGCGACGGTCTTGCCCGATCCCGTCTGCGCCGAGACGATCAGGTCCCGGCCTGCCGTCTCGGTGGCGAGAACGGCGGCCTGGACGGCAGTGGGGGCCGTAAAGCCGCGCTCGGCGAGCGCCTCGGCGAGAACGGACGGAAGGGTCGAAAGAAGGCTCGAAAAAAGCATCGTACTCACATGATCGGCAAGCCGGGAGGCTGCTGGGCTAAGGTTCGGGACGAGGACATGGCGGTCTTCCGATGGAGGTCCATCGGCTTCGGAGCCATCAAGCACTCACTCGCGGCGACGTCTCGGCCGGTCACTTACAACTAGACGAGCCATTTGGCTTCCCTTGTTTTCGCCTGACCCACATCGAAGCGTAGCCCACCTCTTCAAAGCGCGGAGAGAGAGAAAACGATCCGATGACGTAGGACAGCGGCGACCGGATTGCCTTTCCGCCGCCAATTCGCTATCGGCCCCGCCGGTTGCCAATGCATTTGGCGGCAAACGGAGACATGGATTGCTGGACCTTACCGCCTGTCGGGGCGCTCGGCCCGTCGGTTTCCAGCCCTTTTCCTAAGCGTCCTACGGCGCTGTGGCAGGGCGGGATCCGCCGCTGTCGCGCCTCGATCGATCTGACATCATCGAATTGACGCCGGTGTCGTGCGCCAACGCGTGCGTCCGGCCAAGTGGGACGATCATGAACGAACATAATATTGCGCGGAGCATGCTGCTCCGGATCGGCCGCGGCATCCCCGCTGCCGCACCGCTCGCCAAGGCCGCTCTCGAATGGGCGCAGCCGCATGCCGGCTGGCTGCTCGGCACAGACGTCGGGACGCCCGGCGAACTGGCCTGGGACATGTTGCTGACCGGCGCCGAGCGGGCACCGGCGAAGGCCGAGTCTCCCCCGCGCGCGCTGCTTCTTGCCGAGGAACTTGCTGCGTTACTGGCGCTGGAACGGTTCGATGCCGCGCTACTGACCATCATGATCGCATGCGATCGCCTGCCGCGCGTGGCAGCGCTCGCCGCCGTGGCAGGCCGCCATGGACACGATCTGCCGACGTTGCTCGGTGAACTCGCCGGCGCTCACCCGCAAGAGGCGGAACGCCTTGTCCGATGCAGCCCCGTGCTACGACTGGGTCTCGTCGGGTTCGTCGCCAACCGGCAGGGCGAGGTGACCGTCGACGTGCGCTGGACGCTCGAACGCCTGCTTGATCGCGCTCCCGCGACTGGCAGCGCGATGGTCAACGCGTTGGTGGGCGTATGCCAGCCGGCATCGCTCGGCCTCGACGATTTTGCGCATGTCGAGGACGCCGATTTCCTCGTACGGTTGCTAGCCGGCGCGGTACGCGAGCGCGCGGCGGGAATCAACGTCCTCGTCCACGGTCCGCCCGGCACGGGCAAGACCGAATTCGCGCGGACCCTCGCCGCTGCCGCCGGCATCGACCTGCACGCGATCGGCGAAGCTGACGAGGATGGCGAGGAACCCTCTCGATGGGACCGCGTGAATGCGTTGGGCCTGGCGCAACGTGTGCTCGGCCCACGAGGCGGCGCGGCATTGCTGTTCGACGAGATGGAGGACATGATCGGCGGCGCGCGGCGCAGCGACGGTGACTGGTTCGCCAAGCGCGAGGGCAGCAAGGTGTTCGTCAACCGGATACTAGAAACCAATCCGGCACCAGTGATATGGACGACCAACGCGATCGGCAACATCGACGACGCGATCCTGAGGCGGATGAGCTTCATCCTGAAGCTCGACCTGCCGCCGCGCAGCGCCGCGCTCCGCATGCTTGATCGCATTGCACGCGACGAAGAGGTCGCGGCGCATGCCGATCTCGTTCGGCTTATTGATCGCGCGCCCGAAACGGCAACCGTGCTTCGCATCGTCGCTCGGGCGTCGCGACTAGCGGGTGATCAAGCCACAAGCATCCAACCAGCGGAATCGCTCGTCCGCGCACTGCGTGGCGGCGACATGCCGGTCGAAGGCCCGGATGCGCTCGACCTCGATCTGTTCGAAACCGACGTTCCGCTCGCTCCCCTGTTCGCGGCCATGCGGGAGAGCGAGCACAGCGATGTCTCGCTGCTGCTCACCGGCGCGCCCGGCACCGGCAAAACGGCGCTCGCTCACTATTGCGCCCGCGCGCTGGACCGTCCGTTGATCGTCAAACGCGCGTCCGATCTCCTATCCAAATGGGTCGGCGAAACCGAAGCACGGATTGCCGACGCGTTCCGCGAAGCACGCCATCGTGGCGGCGTGCTGCTGCTCGACGAAGTGGACTCGCTGCTGCTCGATCGCACCACGGCCAAGACGAGCTGGGAGATTACGCAGGTCAATGAGTTACTGACGTGGCTCGACCGCCATCCGCTCCCGGTAATTGCGGCGACGAACCATCCCGACAAGCTCGATCCGGCGACGCTCCGCCGGTTCGTGTTCAAGCTACGCCTGCGACCATTAGGATCAGAACGCGCCGCGCGCGCCTTCGCCCGCTTCTTCGGTGGCAAAGCACCAGCAACTCTGGCCAGCCTCACCAATTTGACGCCTGGCGATTTCGCCGTGGTGGCGCGGCAGATGCGCCACCTACCCGCGCGGACGCCTCATGAGATTATCGATCGCCTGGAAGGCGAATGCGCGGCAAAGCCCGGCCAATTGGGCAAGATCGGATTCTGATGTCCTTGGCGAAGATCTCGTGCCAGCAGCGGAGAGCTAGGTCGTTTCCGCGTCTTCGCTGATGCGGAAAGCCTGCCGACGCCGGATTGGCAGGCCCCCCCGGTCCTGACCTCGGTCATTGTACGCCGAAGTCGCTCGCATCAATCTTACCAACACCGCGACAGAACCGCTGGCCGATCAGGCGTCCGACACTCCATTATGAGGCGTCACCAGCAGCGACGTCTCGCTTCCGGGTGTCGATGCGGCACGGCCGGCGTGGACGAGGGCCGACTACGCTCACGGTGGCGGTCACAAGTTGGCCCCAAAAAGGATCACGCATCGAGGGTTAATTTAAATAAGCTATTGATTTTATGAGTTTTAATTGGCTGGGGCGGCAGGATTCGAACCTGCGAATGGCGGCACCAAAAGCCGCTGCCTTACCACTTGGCGACGCCCCAATCGGCGACGGCTTATAGCCGGGCTGACGCGGGATGGAAGGGTGTGTGTGGCGTTTAGAACAGACGCTCCACCCAGCCATGCTCGTCGGGCGCGGCGCCGCGCTGGATGTTGACCAGCGAGGTGCGCAGCTTCTCGGTGAGGAGGCCAGGGCCGCCATTGCCGATCGTGAAATCATAATCAGGCCCGCGCACCGTGCCGATCGGCGTCACCACCGCGGCGGTGCCGCAGGCGAACGCCTCGCGTAGCTGGCCGCTCGCCGCATCGGCACGCCACTGGTCAATCCCGTAGCGTTCCTCGCGGACGGTGAGCCCCATGCCTTTCGCCAGCGTCAGCAGCGAATCGCGGGTGATCCCGGGCAGGATCGTGCCGCCCAGTGGAGGCGTCGCGATCGATCCGTCGTCGAACACGAAGAAGACGTTCATGCCGCCCAGTTCCTCGACCCAGCGATGCTCGGCGGCATCGAGGAAGACGACCTGATCGCAGCCATGGCGCGTCGCTTCGGCCTGGGCGACCAGGCTGGACGCGTAATTGCCGCCGCATTTGGCGGCACCCGTGCCGCCCGGGGCTGATCGGCTATACTCTTGCGACACCCAGAGCGAGACTGCCGGCGCACCCCCCTTGAAATAGGCGCCCACCGACGAGGCGATCACCATATAGAGATATTCCGACGACGGCTTGACGCCTAGGAACACCTCGTTCGCGAACATGAAGGGCCGCAGATAGAGCGAGCCGCCCTCGATCTCGGGAATCCAGTCGCGATCGATCCGGACGAGCTGGCGCACCGATTCGAGGAACAGCCCCTCGGGCAGCAAGGGCATTGCCATCCGCTCGGCCGATTCGCGAAAACGGCGGGCATTGGCCTCGGGCCGGAACAGCACCGTCCCGCCATCGGCGACGCGATAGGCCTTCAAGCCCTCGAAAATCTCCTGCGCATAATGGAGGACGGCGGTGGCCGGATCCAACTGGATCGGCCCGCGTGCATGAACGCGCGCACTATGCCAGCCCTGCCCCTCACTATAGCGGATCGTCACCATATGATCGGTGAACACCCGGCCGAAACCGGGATTCGCAAGCAGCCCGGCGCGCGTCTCGGCCGCCACGGGATTGGCGTGAGGCTCCAACTCGAAGGGCAGGCTCGTCGCGTCGTCCATCTTTTTCCTTCCGATCCCGGCTGCCGCGCGGAGAAGCGGGCCGGGCGACATCTCCAAGGTTGCGGTGGATTAAACCCTCTGCCAAAATGGGTCAACATGGCTGTCCCATCCGCCTCCCCCCTTTTTCTTCGCGAGCCCGAACTGCGGCGCGGCATTGAGCTGCTCTATTTCGGCTATAGCCACCTCTATCGGGGCATCGACGAAGGGCTGGCGAAACAGGGGCTGGGCCGTGCGCATCACCGCTCGCTCTATTTCATCGCGCGCCAGCCCGATCTGACGGTGAGCGAATTGCTCAAGCTGCTCGGCATCACCAAGCAATCGCTGGGTCGGGTGCTCAATGAATTGAGCGCGCGCGGGCTCGTCTCCTCGCGTACCGGCCCGAACGACCGGCGGCAACGGCTGCTGCGCCTCACCGAGGCCGGCGCAGCGCTGGAGGCGCAGCTTTTCGATGTCCTGCGCGAGAAACTATCAAAGGCCTATGCACAGGCGGGCCAGGGCGCCGTGACGGGTTTCTGGGCGGTGCTGGAAGGGCTGGTGCCGCCCGAGGAGCGCAGTCGCGTCGCGGGCTTGCAACGCAGCGATTAGGGCGCATGCTGTCGGCACCATGACGCGGGAGATAGACATGCCGAGTCTCTATGATTTCACCGCGAAGACGATCGACGGCCACGAGGTGTCGCTGGGCAACTGGCGGGGCAAGGTACTGCTGATCGTCAATACCGCCAGCAAATGTGGTTTCACCCCGCAATATGAGGGGCTAGAAAAACTGCACGAGGACTATGCCGCGCGCGGGCTGGCAGTGCTCGGTTTCCCGTGCAACCAGTTCGGTGGACAGGAGCCGGGAGACGAGGCGGAGATCGCCAGTTTCTGTTCGCTCACCTATGACGTGAAATTTCCGATGTTCGCCAAGGTGGACGTGAATGGCGACACCGCGCACCCACTCTTCCTCTATCTGAAGAAGGAGGCCAAGGGCGTGCTCGGGACCGAGGCGATCAAATGGAATTTCACCAAATTCCTCGTCGATCGCGACGGCACGGTCGTGGACCGCTTCGCCCCCACCGAAAAGCCCGAGGCGTTGCGAGAGCGCATAGAGGCGCTGCTGTAAGAAGGTGGACAGAGACGACTCACTTCGCCCCCTCTCCGCTTTAGGCTCTCGCCGGGGCGAAACGGGCCGCCGCGCGCGATAGCAGATATTGCGTGCAGCGGTGACTGGCCTATGTAAAAGCAGGAAGCGAACTGCTGTTGCCTGCGGGCAATAATCGATGGGAGCGATCAGAATGGATAGAAACTACAAGCTGCTCGTCGGCGGGGAGCTGGTGCCGGGTGTTTCCTCGTTTGACGTGGTCGATCCGGCCACCGGCCGGGCTTTCGCGCAATGCCCTAAAGCCGATGAGAAAATGCTCAATGCGGCCGTCGCCGCGGCTCGGAAAGCCTTCGAGACATGGTCGACGATCGACGTGGAGGACCGCGCCAAGCTTATTGGAACGCTTGCCGATCGGCTCGAAGCACGCGCCGAGGAATTTGCCAGATCGCTGACCGCCGAGCAGGGCAAGCCGATCGCCCAAGCAATGGGCGAGATTATCGGTAGCGTCTACATCTTGCGCGCCTTCCAGAAGCGCCGGCTCGAGCCGAAAGTGCTGCGTGACGAGGGCGGCAACCGTGTCATCGAACATCGCACCCCGCTGGGCGTATGCGCGACGATAACGCCGTGGAATTTCCCGGTGATCCTGCTGATCAACAAGCTGGCGCCGGCGCTCCTCGCGGGCAATACGATCGTGGCGAAGCCTGCACCGACCACGCCGCTCACCACCCTCCTTTTCGGGGAGATTTGCGCCGAGGTCTTGCCCGCGGGCGTGGTCAACATCGTCTGCGACGAGAATGAGCTGGGCGCGCTGATCACGAGCCATCCCGACATCGACAAGGTCGCCTTCACCGGCTCGACCGCGACCGGCAAGAAGGTCATGGCCTCGGCCGCCGGCGGCGTGAAGCGCGTCACGCTCGAATTGGGGGGGAATGACGCGGCGATCGTGCTCGACGATGTCGATCCGAAGCTCGCGGCGAAAAAGGTCTATGATGGCGCAATGGCCAATGCCGGCCAGATCTGCGTCGCCGTCAAGCGCGCCTATGTGCCGAGCAGCATGTACGACGAATTCTGCAAGGAAATCGCCGAGCTTGCGCGCGAGGCGATCGTCGACGACGGCACCAAGCAGGGCACGACCGTCGGCCCGATTCAGAACCGGACGCAGTTCGATCGCGTCTGCGAACTGATCGAGGACGCAAAGCAGCACGGCACCGTCATCGCCGGCGGTGCGCCGCTGGACCGGGAGGGCTATTTCATCCCGCCAACGATCGTTCGCGACCTGCCTGACAATGCCAGGCTCGTAGTCGAGGAGCAGTTCGGGCCGGTTCTGCCGGTGCTGAAATATGACGATCTCGACGATGTCGTGAGCCGCGCCAACGCCTCCGAATTCGGGCTGGGCGGAACGGTGTGGGGTGCCGACGTCGAACGGGCGACGCGGATCGCGATGGAGATCGATTCGGGCACTGTCTGGGTGAACCAGCATCTCGCGATCGATCCCGACATTCCGTTCCGTGGCGCGAAGCAGTCGGGCCTCGGCGCCGAACTCGGTGAGGCCGGCCTTCACGAATATACACAGGCGCACGTCGTCAACGCGGTCGAGCTCGCCTGACATACTAGCTGCCGACTGAGGTCCGATCGTGGAAGGCGTGTGATCTGCGTGATCACCGTCTTCCACAATTTTAATCAACGCCCGGATGAACCTTATGCCCCTCGGCTGAGCGATCTCGCCGAGCCATGTCTTTTGCGTACACGCCCGCGATCCCGTGATGAGGCGGATCGCGCCGCCGCTATATGCCTCCATACGTTATATCCATTATGGATGAATCGTCTCGTCGGTCCGCGCAAAAATGGAGAAACTTCTTCTATATCCCTCTGATTTCATGCCCAAAATAAGCTCGTATGATTTTCGATCGGACGATGAGACGCCCCCGCTTCATGCGCAGCAGCGATGCGGCGGCTTTCTTTGCACCCGGCTTCGCGCATATGCGGCGCGAGGCGTTGCGCGTCGCTCACCTCGATTGCCGGCGCCGGCTGATCGGAGTCAGGTTGCTTTATTCCGATCAGCCCGATGCGCTCGATTTCCCGCTGCGGACGATCATCGCCGACGCGCTCGCGCTCGAATCGGATGGGCTGATCCTCGCTCACAACCATCCGAGCGGCAACGCCATGCCCAGCCCTGCCGACATCGATGCCACGCGCACCCTCGCCGATCTTGCGCAGCCGCTTGGCATCCGGCTGTTCGATCATCTGATCTTCGGCTGTGAAAGCTACAGGAGCCTGCGTGCGATGGGCCTGCTATGATGCCTCAGGCAGGCGTCGAAAACAGGTCAAAAAACTCCGGTCCCACCCAGCCCTCGACATAATTGATATAGAAGATCGCACACAACACGGCGGAGACGATCGTCGTCCACAGCGCGGTGCGCTTTACGCTGAAATTGGGCGGCGCGCTCTCCGCCTGCCCGGGCACAAGCTGGTCTTCGGCCGCCCCGTTCTTCAGCCGGAAGGGAAGGACCAGGAATATGCTGAAAATCCAGAACAGCACATAGATGGCAAGGAGCGAGGTCAGCTTCATGGGTTCGGCTTGGCATTCCGTTCGGCCGGTCGCCCCCCGCCCGGAGGGCGGGAAACCCGGCCGACCTGCTTCTAGACCCGGATGATCGAAACTTCCACTATCGGCTTCTTGCCCGTCCACTGCGTCGCGCGCCGCCGCACGCCAAGGCGGATAGCCTCACGCAGCTTGGTCTCGTCGGCCGCTCCGGCGGAAGCGGCCTCCGCCGCTGCCTCGCGCGCTTCCGCGAGGAAGGCCTCGCGATCCTCCTCCACCGGCAGGCCCTGCAGCGTCACAGCCACCTCACCGCGCAACCGGCCCTTCGCGTCGAGCGCGACCGTCACCGCGATCAGCCCATATAGGCCAAGCTTACGGCGCTCGGTCATCGTCGCGCCGTCCGCCGGCAGGATCACATCGCCGTCGAGGATCAGCCGCCCCGCGCGCTCATGCCCCACCACCTCGGGGCCGTCGGGCGCCAGCCGGATCACGGTGCCGTTCTGCTGGACGATCTGGCGCGGGATGCCTTGCGCCGCGCTGAAGCGCGCCTGCTCCGCCATGTGACGCATCTCGCCATGAACTGGCAGCAGAATTTCGGGCCGGATCCAGCGATACATCTCGGCCAGTTCGGGCCGTCCCGGATGGCCCGAGACGTGAACGAAGGCCTGTCGGTCCGTCACCATCGCGATATTGCGCGCGGCCAGGGCGTTCTGGATGCGCCCGATCGCCATCTCGTTGCCGGGTATCTGCTTGGAAGAGAAAACGACCAGATCGCCTTCGGACAGTTTGATCGGGTGGGCGTCGAAGGCGATCCGCGCCAGCGCCGCACGCGCTTCGCCCTGCCCGCCGGTGGCGATGATCATCACGTCGCGCGGCGGCAGTGCCATCGCGGTTTCGAAATCGATCGTTTCGGGAAAATCCTTCAGATAGCCGGTCGCCTTCGCCACCTTGACGATCCGGTCGAGCGAACGTCCGGCCACGCAGAGCTGCCGCCCCGTGTCTCGCGCTACCTCGCCCAGCGTCTGGACCCGCGCCGCGTTCGACGCGAAGGTGGTGACGAGCACGCGTCCTCGCGCCTCGCCGATCACTTCGTCAAGTCCTTCGCGTACCGCCGCTTCGGAGCCCGACGCCTGCTCGTTGAACACATTGGTCGAATCACAGACGAGCGCCAGCACGCCTTTGTCGCCGATCGCCTTCAATTCGGCGGCGGTGGAGGGCTCACCCAGCAGTGGCGCCTCATCCAGCTTCCAGTCGCCAGTGTGGAAAATCCGGCCATAGGGCGTATCGATCAGCAGCGCGTTACCCTCGGGTATCGAATGGGCGAGCGGTACATAGGTGAAGCCGAACGGCCCCAGATCGAAACTGCCGCTGTTAGGGATGATGCGCAGCGTCACGCGATTGCCCAGCCCCTCTTCGTCGAGTTTGCCGCGGATCAACCCCGCGGTGAACGGCGTCGCATAGAGTGGCACGCCCAGATCGGCGGCGAGATAGGGAATCGCGCCGATATGGTCCTCATGCCCATGGGTGAGGACGATGCCGAGCAGGTCGTCGCGCCGCTCCTCGATAAACTCGAGATCGGGCAGGATCAGGTCTACGCCGGGATAAGCGGGATCAGCAAAAGTGAGGCCGAGATCGACCATCACCCATTTTCCCCGCGTGCCGTAGAGATTGACGTTCATGCCAATCTCCCCCGATCCGCCGAGGGCGAGGAAGAGCAATTCATTACCGGGTTTAGTCACGTCTTTTATATACTTTCTTGTATGTCTTTGTCCGCCGGCGGAATGCCGGCAGCCTCGGGTCATCGCATCGCCGTCCGTTCGTAGAGCAGGCCCAACCCCTGAATGGTCAGATCGGGCTCTATCACATCGAAAAAATCGCTCCGCTGCGCGAAGAGCGTGGCGAGGCCGCCGGTGGAAATCACCTTCACCGGCCGGCCAATCTCGGCCTTCGTCCGCCGGATCAGCCCCTCGATCATAGCAATATAGCCCCAGAAGATGCCGATCTGCATCTGGTCTTCGGTCGTGCGCCCGATCACGCCGGTCGCCTGTGGCACGGCGATCGCGATGCGCGGTAGCTTCGCCGCCGCCGCAAACAGCGCGTCGAGCGACAGGTTGATGCCCGGCGCGATGATGCCGCCCTTGTACGCGCCGGTATAATCAACCACCTCGAACGTCGTCGCCGTGCCGAAATCGACGATGATGAGGTCACCCGAATGTGCGGCATGCGCGGCGATCACGTTCAGCACCCGGTCCGCGCCAACCGTCGCCGGCTCGGCCACGTCCAGTTCGATGTCCCAGGCGAGCGCGCCCTGCCCCGCGACCAGCGGCTCCACGCCGAAATATTTCGATGCCAGCACCTCAAGATTATGCAGCGCGCGCGGTACCACTGTGCCGATGATCACCGCATCCACGTCCTCGCGCGCATAGCCTTCCAACGCGAGCAACTGGTGGAGCCACACCGCATATTCGTCAGCCGTTCGGCGGGGATCGGTGGCGATGCGCCAGCGCGTCCGTATCTCGCCGCCGGGGGCGACGAGCGCCATCACCACGTTGGTATTGCCGGCGTCGATTGCAAGCAGCATGGGTGCGCCTTCAGATCAGATCGATGTCGCCGGCGTGCATGACATGCACCGCGCCATCCGCCAAGCGCAGCCGCAGCGCGCCCGAAGGATCGAGGCCGTCGAACAGCCCCTCGATCCGGCTGCCGTCGGGTGCGGTCGTCGCCAGTGGCGTGCCGATCGGGTGCGCTCGCTCCAGCCAGCGGCTGCGGATCGGCTCCAGCCCGACGCCGCGCCAGCGCGCCAGCCATTCCCCGAATGCCTCTGCAAGATCGGTGGCGAACAGCGCAGGATCAGGAGGATCGATCCCCGCCGCAGCAAGGCTCATCGTCGTCCGGCCGATCCCTTCGGGATGATGCGCCAGATTGACGCCGAAGCCGATCACCACCGCCCCGGCGACGCCTTCCAGCAGAATGCCCGACAACTTGGCGCCGTCGAGCAACACGTCGTTCGGCCATTTCAGCCGCAGCTGCGCCTCGCCTGCATAGGCCGAGACGAGTTGATCGAGCGCGACGCCGGCGACCAGCGCCAGCGTTGCCGGGGAGGGATCGCCCGCTCGCGGCCGCACCAGCGTGCTTGCGTAGAGATTGCCCGGCCCCGCTTCCCAGCGCCGGCCATGGCGGCCGCGCCCGCCCGTTTGCTGTTCCGCCCGCAGCCACAAGCCCTCGCCCGCACCGGCGCGGGCAAGGGCCGCAACGTCGTCATTGGTGGAGGTCGTCGCCGCGACCGTCCGTATGTCGTGGCCGGTCAGAACAACGCCTTTGCCGCCGCCATGCTCGCAACGCCGAGCGCCGGCACCGCGAGATAACCGAGCGGCGAGACGGCGAGCGCCGACAAGGCGATCAGCCCGCCTTCGATCCGGTTCGTCGGCGTGGCATAGGGTGCGGCCGGCTCGTCAAAATACATCGTCTTGACGATCTTGAGATAATAGACCGCGCCCAGCACGGAGGTTGCGATACCCACCGCCGCGATCGGCGCGAGGTTCACCTTCACCAGCGCATCGAACACCAGCAGTTTCGGCCAGAGGCCGAGCAGCGGCGGAATGCCCGCCAGCGAGAACATGAAGATCGCGAAGGCGGCGGCGAGGCCAGGACGCGTACGCGACATGCCCGACATGCTGGCGATACTCTGCACATTGTTGCCGTCCGCGTCACGCATCCGCAGCACGCAGATGAAGCTGCCCATCGTCATTGCGATATAGACGGCAAGATAGGTCATCGTCGCTGCGACCCCCGCTTCCGTTCCCGCCGCGAGGCCGAACAGCGCGAAGCCCGCATTGTTGATCGACGAATAAGCGAGCAGCCGCTTGATGTTGGTCTGCACGATCGCCGCGACCGCGCCCAAGATCGTCGAGGCGAGCGCCGCGAACAGGATCACCTGCCGCCACGCTTCGGTCTGTGAGCCGAGCGCCACCACGCAGACGCGGACCAAGAGTGCCATCGCGGCGACCTTGTACATGGTCGCGAACATCGCCGTCACCGGCGTCGGCGCGCCTTCATAGACGTCGGGCGCCCACATATGAAACGGCACCGCGCTGATCTTGAAGGCAAGGCCGGCGATAACGAACACCATGCCGAAGATATGACCGATCGACAATCCGTCGCGCATCGAGGCGGCAATGCCTGTAAAGACGGTCGTGCCCGAAAAGCCATAGAGCAGGGTGATGCCGTAGAGCAGAATGCCCGATGCGAGCGCGCCGAGTACGAAATATTTCAGCCCCGCCTCGGCCGAGCGCATGTCGCGCCGCATGAAGCTCGCCAACACATAAGCCGCCAGATTCTGCAGTTCGAAGCCGACATAGAGCGTCAGCATGTCGCCTGCCGACACCATCATGCCCATGCCGACGCCGGCGAGCAGGATCAGCACCGGATATTCGGCACGGGTCGATCCGCCGCGCTCGAAATAATCAGGGGCGATCAGGATTGAGGCAGCCGCCGCGACATAGATCAATATCTTTGCAAACACCGCGAAGCTGTCGCCATGATAAAGGCCGTCGAACGCCGGCTGGCTGCTCACGACCGCCACAGCCGCGACACCCGCCACGGCGAACAGCGCTACCGCCAACCAGCCGATCAGCCGCGCCATCCGGTCGCCGCCGAAGGCGGACACCATCAGCAACGCGAGCGCGCCCACCGTCAGGATCACCTCAGGCAGCGCGGAAAGAAGCGAGGCAGTATAAGACATCAGTGCGCCTCCGTCCGCGTCGCGACCGGCCGGGCGGCAGGCGCTCCGGCGGCGATCTGCGCGTCACTCGGTGGGGTCGCGCGATCGATCCGCTCCATCAGCAGGCCAATGTCGTTGCGCATCGGCGCGAGGAAACTTTCGGGATAGATGCCCATCCACAGCACGGCGAGGCCGAGCGAGCCGAGCATCACGATCTCGCGCGGCGACAGGTCGGGCATCGCCTTCACGTCGGGCTTATCGAGCGAGCCAAAGACGACGCGACGATAGAGGTAGAGCATATAGGCAGCGCCTAGAATGATGCCGGTCGTACAGCCGAAGGCGACGATGCTCGAAATCTGATAGGCCCCGATCAGACTCAGGAACTCGCCCACGAAGCCCGACGTACCCGGCAGGCCGATCGAGGCCATCGTGAACAGCAGGAAGAACAAGGCGTAGCGCGGCATATTGGTCGCCAGCCCGCCGTAGCGATCGATATCACGGGTATGCAACCGGTCGTAGATCACCCCGACGCACAGGAAAAGCGCGCCCGAAACAAGGCCGTGGCTCAGCATCACCATCATTGAGCCCTCAAGGCCCTGGCGGTTGAACGCGAACAGGCCGATCGTGACGAACGCCATATGCGCGACCGACGAATAGGCGATCAGCTTCTTCATGTCGGTTTGCACCAGCGCGACGAGCGAGGTGTAGATCACCGCGACGATCGAGAGGCCCCAGATCAGCCAGACGAGATCGGCGCTCCCCTCGGGAAACATCGGCAGCGCGTAACGGATGAAGCCGTAACCGCCCATCTTCAGCATCACGCCCGCCAGGATCACCGAACCCGCCGTCGGCGCCTGCACGTGCGCGTCGGGCAGCCAGGTATGGACCGGCCACATCGGCATCTTCACCGCGAAGGAGGCGAAGAAGGCAAGGAACAGCCATATCTGCGCATGCTCCGGAAAATCGGTCGCCATCAGCGTCGGAACGTAGGTGGTGCCCGCATAACTCGCGATCCACAACATCGCGATCAGCATCAGCACCGAGCCGAGCAGCGTGTAGAGGAAGAACTTATAGCTGGCGTAGACCCGTTCCGCGCCGCCCCAGATACCGATGATGAGATACATCGGAATGAGGCCGCCTTCGAAGAAGATGTAGAAGAGGATCAGGTCCTGCGCCGCGAAGACGCCGAGAATCAGCGTCTCCATCAGCAGGAAGGCCGCCATATATTCGGGAACGCGCCGCTGGATAGCCTCCCAGGAGGCGCCGATGCAGATCGGCATCAGGAAGACCGACAGCATGATCAGCATCAGCGCGATGCCGTCGATACCGAGCGACCAGCCGAAGCGCCCGAACAGGCCGACATGCTCGACGAACTGCCATTGCGGCCCGCCGATATCATAGGTTGCCCACAACAGGATACCGAGTGCGAGATCGATGAGCGTCGCGCCGAGCGCCACCCAGCGCGCCTGCACAGCACGCGCCTGCTCCTCGCCGGGCGCGAGTAGACACCAGAGGGCCGCCACGAAGGGCAGCGCGATCATGATCGTGAGGATGGGGAAGCCGAGTTGGTTCATGTCAGCGCGTCACCGCCCAGGTCGCCGCGGCGGCAAGGCCAAGCAGCATCACCAGCGCATAGGTATAGAGATAGCCGTTCTGCATCTTGCGGGCGAGCAAGCCACTCCCCGCAACGAGGCGCGAAACGCCGTCGGGGCCGAAGCGGTCGATCGTGCCCTGATCGCCCCGCTTCCAGAAGAAGCGCCCGATCGCGAAGGCCGGCACGACGAACAGCACATGATAGAGTTCGTCGAAATACCACTTCTTCAGCAGGAAGATGTAAAGCGGCTCAATATGCTCGACGACCCGCGCCGGCAGGCTGGTATCGAGGATGTATGCCCAGAGTGCTATCAGGAAGCCGATGATCATCGCGATCGTCGTCGACAGCTTCGCCCAGAGCGGGATCTCATGCATCGCGTGCATCAGATGCGTGTCGAACACGAGCGACCCCTGCCAGAAGCCGGCGCCCTGCTCGGGATCGATGAAGAAGCCGGTGAAGACGAAACCGGCGGCCACCGCGCCCACCGACAGCAGCAGCAACGGCACGAGCATCGCCCAGCCGCTCTCATGCGGATGATAGCCGCCGGTGCCGCGCGGCAGCGCATCGACCGAGGGGGCGTGCGGATCGGGCTCGCCACCCGCGCCTTCCTGCGAAGGCGGATTCTCGCCCGAATGCGCCTGATCGAGGCCGTGGTGATGGCCGTGCGCGTCCTGGACGGCATGGGCGATATGCTCCGATCCCGCCCAGCGGGCCTGACCGAAAAAGGTGAGGAAGACGAGCCGCCACGAATAGAAGGTCGTCAGCAGCGCGGCGAACACGCCCACGGCAAATGCAACCTCGCCCGCCTGCGAACCCGAGGCGAGCGCCGCCTCGATGATCGCGTCCTTCGAATGGAAACCCGCGAAGCCGATCGCAGGCAGCACGCCCGGGATCGCCATGATGCCGACGCCGGTGATGGCGAGCGTGCCCGCCGTCATCGTCCAGAAGGTGATCGGAATATGCTTCCGGAGCGCGCCATAGAAGCGCATGTCCTGCTCATGATGCATCGCATGGATCACCGAGCCCGCGCACAGGAACAGCAGCGCCTTGAAGAACGCATGAGTGAACAGGTGGAACATCGCCGCGCCATAAGCGCCGACACCGGCCGCAAAGAACATGTAGCCGAGCTGCGAGCAGGTCGAATAGGCGATCACGCGTTTGATGTCGGTCTGCACCGTCGCGACCGTCGCCGCGAACAAGGCGGTCGCCGCGCCGATATAGATGACGACATGCTGGGCGACCTCGCTCGTCGCGAACATCGGCGACAGGCGGCAGACCATGAACACGCCCGCCGTCACCATCGTCGCGGCGTGGATCAGCGCGGAGACCGGCGTCGGGCCTTCCATCGCATCGGGTAGCCAGGTGTGCAGGCCGAGCTGGGCCGACTTGCCCATCGCGCCGATGAACAGCAGCAGGCAGAGCAGCGTCATCACATCAACGCGCCCGCCTAGGAAACCGACCGTCGATCCCACCATGCCGGGGGCAGCGGCGAGGATCGCGGGGATCGACACCGTGCCGAAGACGAGGAAGGTACCGAAGATGCCCAGCGAGAAACCGAAATCGCCGACGCGGTTGACGACGAACGCCTTGATCGCCGCAGCGTTGGCCGAAGGCCGCGTGTACCAGAAGCCGATCAGCAGGTAGGAAGCAAGCCCCACGCCTTCCCAGCCGAAGAACATCTGGACGAGGCTGTCCGCCGTCACCAGCATCAGCATCGCGAAGGTGAAGAGCGACAGATAGGCGAAGAAGCGCGGCTGGCTGTCGTCCTCCGCCATATAGCCCCAGCTATAGAGGTGAACGAGACTCGACACCGTCGTCACCACCACCAGCATCACCGCCGTCAGGGTGTCGACGCGCAGCGACCATTGTACCTGGAGATCGCCCGACTTGATCCAGTCGAGCACGGGGACGACCTGCGCGGTCGCCTCCCCGCCGAGGAAATGGAGGAAGATCGGCCAGGACAGCGCGCAGGAAATGAACAGCGCGCCCGTCGTCACGAGCTTCGCGACCGTGTTGCCGATCAGCCGGTTGCCCAGGCCCGCGACGATCGCGGCGGCCAGCGGCAGGAAGACGATAAGCTGGATCATGCGAGAACCGTCAGCCTCGCGAAAGCCCGAACCATGCTCACCCCTTCATTCGATTGACGTCGTCGACCGCGATCGTGCCCCGGCCACGGAAATAGATGACGAGAATCGCCAGCCCCACCGCCGCCTCACCCGCCGCGACTGTCAGCACAAACATCGCGAACACCTGTCCGACGAGATCGTGGAGATAGGCCGAGAAGGCGACGAGGTTGAGGTTCACCGCGAGCAGAATCAGCTCGATCGCCATCAGCATGATGATGACGTTCTTGCGGTTGAGGAAGATGCCGAACATCCCCGTCACGAACAGGGCCGCCGAAACAGCCAGATAATGTTGAAGCCCGATCACAGCTCCACCCCCTGCCCCACCGGCTGATCGACGCGGCGTACCGCCTCTTCGGGCCGGCGCCGGTTCTGTTCCGAAATTTTCTGCGGCCGCGTGCCGCCGCGCTTGCGATGCGTCAGCACGATCGCGCCGATCATCGCGACGAGCAGGACGAGGCCCGCGCCCTCGAACACGAACAAGTAGCGCGTATAGAGCACTGTGCCGATCGCCGAGATATTCGACACGCCCTCGGGCGTTGGCGCCGCGCTGGCGTTAATCGAGATGCCTCCCGCTTCCCAGGCGCCCACCGCGAAGACCATCTCGGCCAGCAGGACGAGTGCCACGAGCACGCCGAACGGCAGATAGCGCGCGAAGCCGCTCCTCAGTTCGGCGAAATCGATGTCGAGCATCATCACCACGAACAGGAAGAGCACCGCGACCGCGCCGACATAGACGATGACGAGCAGCATCGCGATGAACTCCGCCCCCACCAGCACCATCAGCGCCGCGGCGTTGAAGAAGGCCATGATGAGCCACAGCACGCTGTGCACCGGATTGCGCGCGATCACGGTGAGCCCGCCCGAAACGAGCATCAGCGTGGCGAACAGATAGAAGGCGATCGTCTGGATCAACGGATCATCTCAGTCCCGTTAGTCCCGAACCCGGTCGAGGGACGGTTTACGAATACATGTTGCGAACCGTTCGGAAGCCCGAACGGAATCGCAACGTGCGGGGCATTACCGATAGGGCGCATCGGCGGCAAGGTTTGCGGCGATCGTGCGTTCCCAACGATCTCCGTTTGCGAGCAGCTTGGCCTTGTCATAGATCAGCTCCTCGCGGGTTTCGGTGGAAAATTCGAAATTCGGCCCTTCGACGACGGCATCTACCGGGCAGGCTTCCTGGCAGAAGCCGCAATAGATGCATTTCGTCATGTCGATGTCATAGCGCGTCGTGCGGCGCGACCCGTCGTCGCGCGGCTCGGCCTCGATCGTGATCGCCTGCGCCGGACAGATCGCCTCGCACAGCTTGCATGCGATGCACCGTTCCTCGCCGCTCGGATAGCGGCGCAGCACATGTTCACCGCGGAAGCGCGGGCTGATCGGGTTCTTCTCGAACGGGTAGTTGATCGTCGCCTTGCGCTTGAAGAAATATTTCAGGGTCAGCCAGTGCGCGCCGATGAATTCCCACAGCGTGAACGATTTGATGATGTAGGCGAGGCTCATGAGCCCACTCCATAGCGGGTGAGCATCAGCCACCCGGAAATGAGGAACACCCAGAAGAGCGACAGTGGCAGGAATATCTTCCACCCCAGCCGCATGAGCTGGTCATAGCGGTAACGCGGCACCGTCGCCTTCACCCAGGAGAAGACGAAGAAGAAGAACAGGATCTTGCCGAAGAACCAGAAGATGCCCGGCACATAATAAAGCGGCGCCCAGTCCACCGGCGGCAGCCAGCCGCCCCAGAAGAGCACGGCGTTCAGGCCGCACATCAGGATCACATTGCCATATTCGCCGAGCCAGAAGAGCGCGAAGCTCATCGACGAATATTCGGTCTGGTATCCGGCGACCAGCTCGCTCTCCGCTTCGGTGAGGTCGAACGGGGTACGCGCGGTTTCCGCCATCGACGAGATCAGGAACACCACGGCCATCGGGAAGAGCAACGGATTGAAGCCGAACCCGTTCAGGAAACCGAGGATATGCGCGCGCTGTGCCTCGATAATCGCCGAGAGGTTGAAGCTGTCGGCATAGAGCACCACCGCGATCAGCACGAAGCCGATCGAGACTTCGTAGCTCACCATCTGCGCGGCCGCGCGCAGCGCCGAATAGAAGGGATATTTGGAGTTGGACGCCCAGCCCGCGATGATGACGCCGTAGACGCTCAAGGACGAGGCCGCGAGGATATAGAGCAGGCCGACATTGATGTCGGCGAGCACCATGCCCGGCCCGAACGGGATCACCGCCCAGACGATCAGCGCCACGGTGAAGGTCAGGATCGGCGCAATCAGGAACAGCCCCCGGTTCGCCGAGGACGGGATGATCGTTTCCTTGAGAAACACCTTCGCGCCGTCCGCGAAAGACTGGAGCAGGCCGAACGGCCCGACGACATTGGGTCCGCGCCGCAGCGCCATCGCCGCCCAGATCTTGCGGTCGGCATAGATGATCATCGCCACCGCCAACATCAGCGGCAGCGCGATCAGCAGGATGCAGATCAGCGTGGCGACAAACCAGCCGCCGTCATATCCCAGATATTGGGCGAAGAAGTCCGTCATTCGGCGGCCTCCGCGAAAGTCTCATTGTGGAGAAGCTCGGCCGAGCAACGCTGCATCGTCTCGCTCGCCCGCGCAATCGGGTTGGTGAGGTAGAAGTCCGCGAATGGATAGGCGATCGAGCCCGACACCGCCGGCGCCGCGCCCGCATCGCCCAATGGCGCAACCTCGCTCAGGCCTTCCTCCGCCAGATGCGGATGGCATTCGCCAAGCTGCGCACGCAGCCCGTCGAGGCTGTCGAACGGCAGGGTCCGGCCCAGCACATCGGACAGCGCGCGCAGGATCGTCCAGTCCTCGCGCGCGTCACCCGGCGGGAACACCGCGCGCTGCCCGCGCTGGACGCGGCCTTCCATATTCACCCAGGTCCCCGGCTTTTCGGCATAGGATGCGCCCGGCAGGATTACATCGGCGACGCCGACGCCCCGGTCGCCATGCGTGCCGATATAGATCGTGAAGGTATCGGCGAAGGCGGATAGGTCCGTCTCGTCGACACCCAGCAGGAACAGCGCCTTGAGATCGCCCGCTTTCGCGCGGATCGCCTCGATCCCGCCCTCGGCCGCAAAGCCCAGATCGAGCGCGCCGACACGCGACGCGGCGGTGTGGAGCAGCGAGAAGCTCGCCCCCGGCCCGGCCGCAACGGCCCGCGCGGCGGCATAGGCCCCGTCGGTCGCCAGCGCCCCCATCCCGACGATCACCGCGCCCTTGTCCTTTAGCGCCCCGGCCACCGCCTCGGGCAGTTTGCCAAGCACCGCCAGATCGTCGCCCAGCCATTCGACCGGATAGGTCAGATCGATTTCCGGCCCGATCGCAAAGACTTTCGCGCCGGCTTTCACGGCCTTTCTGATGCGCGTGTTGACGAGCGGCGCCTCCCAGCGCGGGTTGGCGCCCACCAGCAGGATCGCGCGCGCTTCCTCCAGCCCAGCGATAGTCGCGTTAAAGCGATAGTCCGCCGGCACGGCGCCCGGATAAAGCGCGCCGTCGACGCGCGCCTCGGCCAGCGTCGACCCATAGCTTTCCAGCAGCAGCTTCGTCGCGAAAAGGCTCTCCAGATCGGCCAGATCGCCCGCCAGCGCCGCCACCTGATCGCCGGACGCGCCCGCCAGCGCGTCGGCGATCGCCGCGAACGCCTCGACCCATGTCGCCTCGACCAGCTTGCCGCCCTTACGGACATAGGGCTTGTCGAGCCGCCGACGGACAAGCCCGTCCACGGCATGGCGCGTCTTGTCCGACGCCCATTCCTCGTTCACGTCCTCGTTGATCCGAGGCAGCACGCGCAGCACCTGCCGCCCGCGCGAATCGAGGCGGATATTGGTGCCCACCGCATCCATCACGTCGATGCCGGGCGTCTTCTTCAACTCCCACGGCCGCGCCTCGAACGCATAGGGTTTCGAGGTGAGCGCGCCGACCGGACAGAGGTCCACCACATTGCCCGAAAGTTCGGACGTCACCGCCCGCTCCAGATAGGAGGTGATCTGCATATTCTCGCCGCGCCCGATCGCGCCGATCTCCTCGACGCCCGCGACTTCCTCGGCAAAACGGATGCAGCGCGTGCACTGGATGCAGCGCGTCATGATTGTCTTGACGATCGGACCCATATATTTCTCGGTGACCGCCCGCTTATTCTCGGCAAAGCGCGAATGGCCCTTGCCATAGGCGATCGACTGGTCCTGCAGGTCGCATTCACCGCCCTGGTCGCAGATCGGGCAATCGAGCGGATGGTTGATGAGCAGGAACTCCATCACCCCTTCGCGCGCCTTCTTCACCATCGGCGAATCAGTGCGGATTTCCTGATTGTCGGCGGCGGGCAGCGCGCAGGACGCCTGCGGCTTGGGCGGCCCCGGCTTCACCTCGACAAGGCACATGCGGCAATTGCCCGCGATTGACAGCCGCTCATGATAGCAGAAGCGCGGAATCTCCTTCCCCGCGGCCTCGCATGCCTGAAGCACGGTGGCGCCGGCGGGAACCTCGACCTCGATCCCATCCACAGTGAGTTTGGGCATCGTCCTGCTACTCCGCCGCCACCGCGAGGGTGGCATTCCTCTTTTCGTTGATCCGCCGCTCGATCTCCGGGCGGAAATGGCGGATCAGGCCCTGGATCGGCCAGGCCGCCGCGTCGCCCAGCGCGCAGATGGTGTGGCCCTCGACCTGCGTCGTCACCTCCAGCAGCGCGTCGATCTCGTGGATCTCGGCATTGCCTTCGCGCAGCCGCTCCATCACCCGCCACATCCAGCCGGTGCCCTCGCGGCACGGCGTGCATTGGCCGCAGCTTTCATGCTTGTAGAAATAGGAGATGCGGCTGATCGCGCGGACGATGTCGGTGGACTTGTCCATCACGATCACCGCCGCCGTGCCAAGGCCTGATTTCAGCTCCTTCAGCCCGTCGAAATCCATCGGCGCGTCCATGATCTCGGCCGCGGGCACCACCGGCACCGACGAGCCGCCGGGAATCACCGCGAGCAGATTGTCCCAGCCGCCTCGCACGCCGCCGGCATGCTTCTCGATCAGTTCGCGGAAGGGAATGCCCATCGCCTCCTCGACGACGCAGGGTGTGTTCACATGACCCGAAATCTGGAAGAGCTTGGTGCCCTCATTCTTCGGCCGGCCGATCCCCGCGAACCAGCTTGCCCCCCGCCGCAGGATCGTCGGCACGACCGCGATCGATTCGACATTGTTCACCGTCGTCGGGCAGCCATAGAGACCTGCCCCCGCCGGGAAAGGCGGCTTCAGGCGCGGCTGGCCCTTCTTGCCTTCGAGGCTTTCGATCTGGGCGGTTTCCTCGCCGCAGATATAGGCGCCCGCGCCGCGATGGACGAACACGTCGAAATCATAGCCCGATCCGGCCGCGTTCTTGCCGAGCAGGCCGCGATCATAGGCCTCGGCGACGGCGGCGAACAGCGTCTCCGCCTCGCGGATGAACTCGCCGCGAATGTAGATATAGGCCGCCCGCGCGCGCATCGCGAAGCCTGCGATCAGCGCGCCTTCGATCAGCTTGTGCGGATCGTGGCGGATGATCTCGCGGTCCTTGCACGAACCCGGTTCGGACTCGTCGGCGTTGATGACAAGGAAGCTCGGTCGGCCCTCGCGCGGTTCCTTGGGCATGAAGCTCCACTTCATGCCGGTCGGGAAGCCCGCGCCGCCCCGGCCGCGCAGCCCGCTGGCCTTGATGTCCTCGATAATCTGATCCTGCCCGCGCGCCATCAGACCCTTGGTGTCGTCCCAGTCGCCGCGTTTGATCGCCGCGTCGAGGTTCCACGGCTGGAAACCGTAGAGATTGGTGAAGATGCGATCCTTGTCGTCAAGCATTCATCGACCCTTTCCGACAAGCTTCTCGGCCAGGAAATAAGCGGCGACGGCCAGCGCCACACCGATCAGCACGGCGATCAGCTTCAGCGCCACGCCCAGCAGCGCGATCAGCAGCCAGATCGAGAAGATGGCGACCGCGAGAGCGAAGAGACATGACGTCATCCCGCATTTTCCGCCATATATTTGAGCGTGGTCGGCCCACCTGCGGGGCAGGACGCCTGCCGGTCGATCTGCGGGCCGGGCTTCGGCGTGCCGCCGGTGGCCAGCGCTTCGAGGACGGCCGACATGCTGTCGTAGGTCAAATCCTCATAATTATCGTCGTTGATCTGCACCATCGGCGCATTCGCGCAGGCGCCGAGGCATTCCACCTCGGTCAGCGTGAACAGCCCATCAGGCGTCGTCCCGCCCTTAATGAGGCCGCGATTGGCGCAGGCCAGCATCACATCGTCGGAGCCGCGCAGCATGCATGGCGTCGTCCCGCACACCTGCACATGATAGCGGCCGACCGGCGCCATATTGTACATGGTGTAGAAGCTCACGACCTCATAAGCGCGCATGTACGGCATGTTCACCGCCTTCGCGACATATTCGATCACCGGCACCGGCAGCCAGCCTTGCGTGTTCGTCTCCGCGCCCACTTGCCGCTGCGCGAGATCGAGCAACGGCATGATCGCCGAATGCTCGCGCCCCGGCGGATAGCGGGCGATGATTTCCTTCGCCTTGGCCGCATTCTCCTCGCTCCAGGCGAAATCACCCCAGCGCGCGCGGACCTCGGCTTCGTCGGGAATATGCTGCGCGTCGGACATCAGCGGTCCACCTCCCCGAACACGACGTCGATAGCGGAAAGAACGGCGGTGGTATCGGCGAGCATGTGCCCCTTCATCATGAAGTCCATCGCCTGCAGGTGCGAGAAGCCGGTCGGCCGGATCTTGCAGCGATAGGGCTTGTTGGTGCCGTCGGACACCAGATAGACGCCGAACTCGCCCTTCGGGCTCTCGGTCGCGACATAGACTTCGCCAGCCGGCACATGGAAGCCCTCGGTATAGAGCTTGAAATGGTGGATCAGCGCTTCCATCGACTGTTTCATCTCGCCGCGCCGGGGCGGGACGACCTTGCGATCGAGCGAGGCGGACGGCCCTTCGGGCATCTGCTGGAGGCACTGACGCATGATCCGCGCCGACTGGCGGACCTCCTCGCAGCGCACCATGAAGCGGTCGTAGCAATCGCCCTTCGTGCCGACCGGCACGTCGAATTCCATTCGGTCGTAGACGTCGTAGGGCTGCGCCTTGCGAATATCCCACGGCACGCCCGCCGCGCGAATCATCGGGCCGGAAAAGCCCCACGCGATCGCGTCGTCGCGTGAAACTGTGCCAATATCGACGTTACGCTGCTTGAAGATGCGGTTATCGGCGACGAGCGCGATCGCATCCTCGAACAGGCGCGGCAGGCGATTGTCAAGCCAGTCGCCAATATCGGTCAGCAGCTTGAGCGGCACGTCCTGATGCACGCCGCCGGGACGGAACCAGGCCATGTGCATCCGCGCTCCCGATGCGCGCTCGAAAAAGCCGTAGCAATCCTCCCGAATTTCGAACAGCCACAGATTGGGCGTCATCGCGCCCACGTCCATGACGTGCGAGCCCAGGTTCAGCATGTGGTTGCAGATGCGCGACAGTTCCGCGAACAGCACGCGCAGATATTGCGCGCGCAGCGGCACCTCCAGCCCCAGCAGCTTCTCGATCGCGAGCACATAGCTGTGCTCCATGTTGAGCGGCGAGCAGTAATCAAGCCGGTCAAAATAAGGCAGCGCCTGCAAATAGGTCTTATATTCGATCAGCTTCTCGGTGCCGCGATGGAGCAGGCCGACATGCGGATCGACGCGCTCGACGATCTCGCCGTCCAGCTCCATCACCATGCGCAGCACGCCATGCGCGGCGGGATGCTGCGGGCCGAAATTGAGCGTGTAATTCTGGATCTCGACGTCGCCGGGCGCGGGATCGGCGGGCGTCGTGAATGCGCCGGGATCGGCGGGCGGCGCGTGCGGATCGGCGATGATGACCTCGGGGTCGCTCATTTCTTCACCTCGTCGGCCTTCAGCGGGCTGGGCGCGCCGGGCGCCTCCGGCTGGGCCTTCTCGTCGCCGGGGAGGACATATTCGGCGCCTTCCCACGGGCTCGTGAAATCGAACGTGCGGAAATCCTGCGCGAGGCGGACCGGCTCATAGATGACGCGCTTATGCTCTTCGGAATAGCGCAGCTCGACATAGCCGGTGAGTGGAAAATCCTTGCGCTGCGGATGGCCGCGAAAGCCATAGTCGGTGAGGATTCGCCGCAGGTCCGCATTGCCTTCGAACAGCACGCCGTACATGTCGTATACTTCGCGTTCGAGCCAGCCCGCGACCGGCCACAGCCCCGTCACGCTCGGGATCGGCTCGCCCTCATTGGTCGACACATGGACGCGCAGGCGGTGATTCTTCGTCAGGCTGAGCAGGCAGTAGACCGCCTCGAACCGCTCTTCGCGATCGGGCCAGTCGACGCCGGCAATCTCCATCAACTGCTGATAGTGAAGCTGGTCACGCAGGATACGCATCGCGTCCACCAGCCCGTCGCGCCGGATGTGCAGCGCCACCTCACCCACTTCCTCGCGCGCGTGGAGCAGCAGGTCGCCCAGCGCGGCGGCCGCGCCGTCGATCACGCCTCCATTGCTGGCATATTTCGGGCAGGGCGCGTTCATCGCTCGATCGTCCCGACGCGGCGGATCTTCCGCTGCAACTGCATGATCCCGTAGAGCAAAGCCTCGGCGGTCGGCGGGCAGCCCGGCACATAAATGTCGACCGGCACGATCCGGTCGCAGCCGCGCACCACCGAATAGCTGTAATGATAATAGCCGCCACCATTGGCGCAGCTACCCATCGAGATGACGTAGCGCGGCTCGCTCATCTGATCATAAACGCGGCGCAGTGCGGGGGCCATCTTGTTGCAGAGCGTGCCCGCGACGATCATCACGTCCGACTGGCGCGGGGATGCGCGCGGCGCGGCGCCGAACCGTTCGAGGTCGTAGCGCGGCATGTTCACATGAATCATCTCGACCGCGCAGCAGGCGAGGCCGAACGTCATCCACCATAGCGAGCCGGTGCGCGCCCACTGGAACAACTCCTCGGTCGAGGTGATGAGGAAGCCCTTATCCTGCACCTCATTCTGGAGGTCGAGGAAATAGCCCTGATCGGGGAGCGTATTCTCCGGAGGAGCCGTGACGCCCGGCTGTGCGCTCAATTCTACTCCCATTCGAGCGCTCCTTTCTTCCATGCGTAGACGAGGCCCAGAGCGAGTTCGATGAGAAAGATCATCATCGCCAGCCAGCCCGCGAAGCCGACGGCACCCAGCGAAACCGCCCATGGATAGAGGAAGGCGGCTTCGAGATCGAAGACGATGAACAGGATCGCGACGAGATAGAAACGCACGTCGAATTGCGCCCGGCTGTCCTCGAACGCGGGAAAGCCGCATTCATATTCGGTCAGCTTATCAGGATAGGGATTCGCCGATCCGGTGAGCCGCGATACGATCATCGGCAGCACGACGAATGCGCCCGACAGCAGCAGCGCCACGATCAGGAACAGCAAAATCGGCAGATACCCAGCGGCGACCGTCGCCATCTTTCGTTTCTCCGCTTCGGGTGAGCCGGAATCCGGCCTTCGCGGCGGCTTCTAGGACCGCAATTCCCACTAGGCAAGGCTCGGGGCCATGAGAATGATTCGCAACGGCCCCGCTTTGTTCCTGCGCGCCCGTTCAGCGCAGGGCGCCGGCCACCAGCTTGTGCAATCGGGAATGGAGCTGATCGTTTGCGGCGAGGAATTCGTTGCGCTCCATCGCCCGGTCGCCGCCGCGGAAGTCGGTAACGAAGCCGCCCGCCTCCCGCACCAGCAGCACGCCCGCCGCCACGTCCCACGGCTGGAGATCGCTTTCCCAGAAGGCATCGTAGCGCCCCGCCGCGACCCAGGCGAGGTCGAGCGCGGCCGATCCGAAGCGCCGGATGCCCGCGACCTGCGGCGCGATCGCCGCGAAGATCGCGCTCCATGTCTTGAAATCGCCATGGCCGAGGAAGGGAATGCCGGTCGCGATCAGCGAATCGGCCAGCTCGCGCCGCGCCGACACGCGCAGCCGCCGGTCCTGCAACCAGGCCCCCCTGCCCTTTTCCGCCCAGAAGCTCTCATCGGTCAGCGGCTGATAGATCAGCCCCTGCGTCACCTCGCCCCGGCCGCCGCCGGGACGCGGCTCCTCCACCGCGATAGAGATCGCGAAATGGGGGATGCCGTGGAGAAAGTTCGACGTGCCGTCGAGCGGATCGACGATCCAGCGCGGCTTGGCAGGATCACCCTCCACCTCGCCGCGTTCCTCCATCAGGAAGCCCCAGTCGGGGCGTGCCTTGCGCAGTTCCTCGAACAACGTCTCTTCCGCACGGCGATCGGCCATCGACACGAAGTCGGCCGGCCCCTTGCGGCTCACCTGAAGGTGCTGGACCTCGTTGAAATCCCGTCTGAGGCGCGGCGCTGCCTTGCGCGCGGCGCGCTCCATGACGGTGATGAGGCCCGAATGCGATACCATGCCGATCAGTCCGCGCGCTTCACATATTCCTGATTGTAGACGTCGACGACGATCCGCGTCCCCGCCGAGATGTGCGGCGGCACCATCACTCGCACACCATTGTCGAGGATCGCCGGCTTGAACGAGGAGGAGGCGGTCTGCCCCTTCACCACCGCGTCGGCTTCGACGATCGTCGCCTCGATCGTATCGGGCAACTGCACCGAGATCGGCTTCTCGTCATACAGCTCCATCACCACGTCCATCCCGTCCTGCAGGAAGGCGGCGGCGTCGCCCAGCATGTCGCGCTGCAACGACACCTGATCGTAGGTTTCCTTGTCCATGAAGGTCAGCTGGTCGCCTTCGGCGAACAGGAACTGGAAATCCTTGGTGTCGAGCCGCACGCGCTCCACCGTCTCGGCCGACCGGAAGCGGACATTGGTCTTGCGGCCGTCTACGAGGTTTTTCATCTCGACCTGCATATAGGCGCCGCCCTTGCCCGGCTGGGTATGCTGGATCTTCGCAGCGCGCCACAGCCCGCCTTCATACTCGATAATATTGCCGGGACGGATGTCCACGCCGCTGATCTTCATGGAGTCACCTGGATTGGAAGGAAAGAGCCGGGCCGTGCCCATAGAGCATGATCCCAAGACTTTCCAGTCCATCCCGCGTGCCCGTATTCCGCTTTGATTGCCCCCGCTGCAGACAAAAAGGCTAGCCCTGCCGCGCGGACGCTGGAAATGACCCTCTGCTACATGGCCGGACGAATCCGTGAGAAGCGTCCCGCTTCGTCGAAACCATAGAGAACGAAGGTCGTCACGACATAGACGTCGCCGCGCGCAGCGGCATGGCCTTGAAATTTGGATGATCGCGTTTCGCGGTGAGGCGCTCTGTATGCTTGCCGCATAGCTACTGGCGTTGGTCGAAGTCGGCAGATAGGCTATCCGGGTATCTGGGCCGTACGCCATCGGCTGCCAGTTATGCGCGCCGGCGACCCCGGCATATTGATGAACGGCGCATGGACATAGCGGGCGCCCGGATCCTCTACCGGCCGCCAGTTCTTCGAATCAGTCCGCGACGCCCAGCGGGGATATGAACGAACGGCTCGGCGGGAATTGGCTGGCCGGCCTTGTTGCGACTGATCTGGATCGCCGTGTCGCGCGGCGGCCGGCGTGACTATGGAAAATGCGCTGCCGCTCAGGATCGCTGCGAGGTCACTTGATCGATCCCGCCGCCGCCAGCGTCTCCCTGCGCCGGATCGGACACCGGGAGGGGCAGCGGCGTGCCTGTGACGGGGTGGGGCGTGCGGAACGCGTTGAATTGACGCCCCAGCCGCTCGACCACCGGCTGGCTCGGGGCATCGGGCGGCACATCGGCGCTGGGCGGCGCGGACGGAAACCAGATCTTCGCCCGCTCCAGCGCGGCATAGAAGGTCATCGTCACCCGGATGCCCTGTATCTTCCAGCGCCCGTCCTCCTTCACATAGTCATTCTCGTAGATGCCGTCGGCGAACAGGAAGGTCGGCGTGTCGGGCGGCGAATTGCCCTGGACTTCGGCGCGGGCGCGAGCATGCGCGTGCCGGCGATCCTCGTCGACGGTGATGAGAAGCTGCTGCTGAACGTGGTTGATGACTTCATTGCGCACCAATCCCCAGCGCCCACCGCCCAGAACCTCGAGCAGAAAGCGGTGGATATTCTCCTTGCCATAATAGCGGCCGCGCTCGCCAATCTCGATCCATGCGCCCTCGTCGGCGAACAGATCGGCCATTTCGCGGAACATGCGATTATCGATCAGGAAGCCGTATATATATTGCAGCCGCTCGATCTCATTCTTGTCCTCGAGCAGGCCGATGGCGTGGCGTGCCGCCTTCAATTCGGCGGCCTGATCTTCGACGAGCGCGCGAAGCGCTCTCACCTCCTCTTCGACGGTCATGACGCGAAGGCCCGATAGGACATCATCCCGCCCATCGGAATCGTCGGCGGATTCTTGCCCTGCTGGCGCAGGAGATCGGGATATTCCCTCAGCACGCTCTCGGCATCGGTAACGCCGATTATCGCCCGGTTCGTATCGAGGTGCAGCATCGCGCCGTACATTATGAACAGCACGTCGGTGGGCCCTTCGACATGATCGGCGACCTTCAGCGTATGGGTGCTGCCCGGCGGCTCGAACAGATAGGAGCCCGCGCGATTGGGCGGACTGTCGGGATATTCGAGATAAGCCCATTCGCCGGCGAAGGTGAACGCATGGATTTCGCCGGAATGCTTGTGCGGCGCGACTTCCAGTCCCGGTTCGAACAGCATGCGCACGGCATAACGTCCGCCCTCGATATCGGCCATCAGCAGCTTCAGCTTGATGCCCGGATCGCCGGCCCAATTGTCGGCCCAGGGAAGATCGTCCGACGCCGCATGGAAGGATTCAGGAATGATCATAGCACCCTCTCGCTGTGGGCGAAGCGTGTTCGCCCGCCGCTGCCATAGAGCCAGAAGCGCGCGCCGTCGGCAACAGTTGCCGGCGATGGGCTCTCCCTGCAGGCCACCATTGCAACTCCGTATCGCCTGCTGAGAGCCTTTCCCCTTTCTTCCTCCTCAGACCCCTCCAATCTCCTCCTATTGACGATTTTTGAAACACTGTTACGGTTATTGAAAAATGAAGGCAGCCGACATTCAGTCCGGAACGTCATGGGGAGGGGTGCAGATGAAGCGGAGCTTCTTGGGAGTCGCGTCGTCTTTCGCGATCATGGCCGGCCTTGCGGCGCCGGCGCTTGCGCAGGACGGGGCGCCGACACAGACGCAGGGCAGCCAGGTCAACACGGTTCAGGAAATCGTCGTCACCGCCGAGTTTCGCGAAGCCCGGCTGCAGGACACGCCGATCGCGATCACGGCGGTGAACTCCGCGATGCTCGAAGCGCGCGGACAGACCGATATCGCGCAGATCGCCTCGCAGGCGCCGAACGTTACGCTGAGGCCGCAGGGCCAGATCAACGGTTCGGGGCTGATCGCCTATATTCGGGGCGTCGGGCAGAATAATTACAGCCTCGCGCTCGAACCCGGCGTCGGCATGTATATCGACGACGTCTATTTCCCGACCGTCACCGGCTCGCTGCTCGACCTGACCGATATCGATCGGGTCGAAGTGCTGCGCGGGCCGCAGGGCACGCTGGCCGGCAAGAATACGATCGGCGGCGCGATCAAGATCTTCAGCAAGAAGCCGGACGGCTCCAACACGGGCTCGCTCCAGGCCACCTATGGCTCGTACAACCGCATCGATCTGCGTGGCTCGGCCGACTTTACGTTATCGGATGATCTGTTTGTCCGCATCGCCGGCGTCAGCAAGAATCGCGACGGCTATGTCACCCGCCTCGATTATGCGCTGACCCACCTGGGATCGACGGTGCCGTCGCTCAATCGCGGCAACGATGCCAAGCTGGGCACGCTGGGCGGCCAATCGATGGCGGCAGGCCGGCTGAGCCTGCGCTGGAAGCCCCGCGCCGATTTCGAGATCAACGTCTCGGGCGATTATACGCAGGACCGGTCCGAGGCCGGCGCGTCGGTGATCCGTTATGCGAACGGCGTCTATACCACTCCGGACGGCCGCCCTTTCCTGACGGGGACGGACGGCAATCCGGTGCCCTTCGACTGCCGCTTCGTGCCCTATGGGCAGAGCAGTTGCGATACGCTGACGGGCTATAACCGCAAATATGTGAGCTACGCGACCTTTCTGGATCCGATGCAGCCGAGCGACCAACTACCCTACAAGCCCTTTTCGGTTGACCCGATCCAGCATTATCGCGGCGGCGGCATCCAGGGGACGATCGACTGGTCGCTGTCCGATGATTTCCAGTTGAAATCGATCACCGCCTATCGCCGCTATACGTCGAGTTGGGCAACAGACTCCGACGGATCACCCATCCCCAGCCAGCAGCAGTTGAATACGCTGCGCTTCCATTATTTCAGCCAGGAATTACGGCTCAACGGCACCGTCGCCGATGGTTTCGCCGACTTCACCGTTGGCGGCTTCTATTCCGATCAAAAGGGCTCGCTGCGCGCGCGCGTCGACCTCAATTATTCGGGCATCGATTTCATCAACGGCCCCGATACCACGCCGGCCTCGTCCAAAGCGGGCTTCCTCAACGTGACGCTTCATCCGCTGGATGGCCTCAATCTCACCGGCGGCCTGCGTTATTCGAAGGACAAGAAATCCTACACCTATTTCCGCAGCAACCCGGACGGCACGCTGCCGCCCGCGTGCAACTTCGCCGCGCCGGGCGGGCCGCTGGGCAACAACAACCCGCCCAATTGCCTGTTGGTCGGCATCAATAACATCACCGGCACCTATAGCGGCGATCGCTGGGATTACCGCCTCGTCGCCGACTATCGCATCTCGCCGGCCTTGCTGGTCTATGCCTCGCTGGCGACGGGCTATCAGGGCGGCGGCGTGAACCCCTATCCTTATTATGGCCCGGCGACGGGCGAATGTTCGGACCTGCCGCCGGGATCAACCGCGCCTTGCAATCAGCTCACATCCTTCCAGCCGCAGACGCTGACGACCTACGAGGCGGGCTTCAAGGCCGACCTGTTCGATCGCCACCTGCGGCTGAACGCGGCGGCCTTCTATAACCGGTTCAACAATATCATCCTCAATCTCAATGCGTGTCCCGGCCGCCCCTGCGCCGAGCCGGCGAATATCGGCAGCGCCGACGTCAAGGGCTTCGAGGTTGAAGTGCAGGCGCACCCAATCGCGGGCCTGTCGCTCGACGGATCGCTCAGCTATCTGGATTTCCAATATAAGAAGATCACCGGGCCGACCACCGTCACGCTCGACATGACGACGCCCTATACGCCCGAATGGACCTACAGCTTCGGCGTGCAATATGATTATGAAACCGACATCGGGACGCTCAGCGCACGCTTCGACGGTTCCTATCAGTCACACGTCTATGCCAATGCCGTGAACGACGATTTCTTCGATCGTATCAACGGCTATTTCCTTGGCAACGCCCGCGTATCCTGGACCGCGCCAAGCAAGAACTGGCAGCTTTCGTTCGAAGTGCAGAACGTCTTCAACAAATATTATTACCTCACCCTGCTCGATCAGGGCGCGGCCAGCGCCGGCCAGGTCGCCGCGCAGCCCGGCCTGCCCCGTATTTGGGCGGTATCGTTGAAGCGGAATTTCTGATCGGGCCCTGGCGGAGGACAGGCTCAGGCGGCGCTGTCCTCCAAGCTGCTCGGCAGGTGGCCCAGCGCGCCTTCGTCGATCTCGATGCCCGTCACCGCGATCAGCCGCGCGATCGCCATGTAGCAGCCGATCGTCAGCACGACGTTGACGACGATCTGGTCGGACGCGATGGCACGCAAGCCTTCCAGCGCTTCGTCCGAAGGCGATATCCGCGTCACCACCTCGTCGGTAAAGCGCGCCGCGGCGGCGAGCAGCGGATCGAGCGCGGCATAGTCGCGATTCCCCAGCGCCGCGATTTCAGCCTCGCTCAGGCCGATCGAACGGCCGATCGACAGATGGTGATGCAGTTCGTAGGCGCTGTTCGACAGATGAGCGACGCGCAGGATCACCGCCTCACGCAGCCGGGGATCGAGCACCGAAGGATCGGCGATCGCATAGCCCAGCCGCCCCTGCGCCTCGAACAAGGCGGGCGACGCATGAGCGCCGATCCGCACGACGTTGAGCGGCGTGCCCGCCAGCATCTGCTGCATAATATCCGGCAGCGTGCTGATGTCGGGATAGGGGATGCGCGGCATAGACCTTCCTCCATTGTATCGCTAGTCGCAACGACTGATTCGTTTTTATCGACCCTTTGTCGCGGATGGCACCGCCAAAGGCAAGAAAGGTCGCGGCCATGATGACGGAGGGGCGGGTGCTTTTCGATACCCATGCGCACGTGCTGTCGGCGGATCGGCAGCGTTATCCCTATGGCACGCTTCGTGGCGGCGCGAAGCCGCCGGTGACGCCGGTTGTCTTCACCATCGACGATCTGGCGCGGAATATGGACGCATGTGGCGTCGCCCATGCCTGCATCGTGCAGCGCGCCACGCTTTACGGCTATGACAACAGCTATGCGCTCGACGCGGCGGCCGCCTATCCCCGCCATTTCGTGCCGATCATTGTCCTTGACGCGCAAGACCCGGCCGCGCCGGACGCGTTGCGCGATCTCGCCAGCCGTCATCGCCTCGGTGGGCTGCGCATCGTCGCACCGGGCCTATCGGAAAGCGATACCGAATGGCTTGCCGGCGAAGAGGCGCTGGCGCTCTGGGGGGCCGCGGCCGATCTCTGCCTCCCCGTTACGGTCATCCTCTATCGGCGCAACAATGAGGCGGGGCTGGCCGCGCTGCTCGACGTCGCACGGCGGTTTCGCGATCTGCCGATCCTGATCGACCATGTCGGCGTGCCCCACGCCTCGACGCCAGAAACGCGTTTCTCGGCGTCGCAGGGGATCGACTATGTCGTTCCGCCTCCGCCCGGCTTCGGTATCACGGAAAGCCTCGCTGCCTTCGGCGAACTGGGGCATGTTTATTTCAAGGTGACGGACATCAACTTCGACAGGCTGGAGGAGGCCGGTTTCGACAGCGCCGCCTTCGTCCGCGCGCTGGCGGATCGCTTCGGGGTGGAGCGGCTGCTCTGGGGTTCGGATGTCGGACAGAGCTCGGCGCCCTATGCCGAGAAGATCGAGCGGCTGCACGCCTCGGCCCGTCTGCTGGACGAAGGGGAACGCGCTCACTTCTTCGGCGGCACCGCCTTTGCCCTCTACGGCCCCACATTCGGCTGAAACGCGATGGCGATACAGGATGACACGGCGGAAGGCCCGCTGATCGACTGCCACGCCCATGTCTGGGGACCCGGCATGCCCTTCGTCAGCACCGCCTGGGTGCGGCCCGATTATGTCTATTCGGCGGAGGATTTGCTTGCCGATCTCGACGCGCACGGCGTGCGCTACGGCGTCATCGCGGCGGCCAGCCTGTTCGGCACCTATAACGATTATTCGATCCGCGCCCTGCGCGCCCACAAACGGCTGCGCGCGACCGCGAATGTCGATCCGACGGTGGATTTCCATACGTTGGAAGCGATGCGCGCTGACGGGATCGTCGGGGTACGGCTGCAATGGTTTGGCCTCGATCCGTTGCCCGATATTGGGGGAGACGATTTCCAGCGGCTCTGCTGCCGGCTGCGCGACCTTGGCATGCACATCCATCTCAATATCGAGGGCGATCGCCTGGTGGAGGTCGCCAGCCGGCTGATCGATACCGGTGTCAGGCTGGTGATTGACCATTTCGGCTGGCACGATCCCGCGCCCCGCCTGGCCGCGCCCAGCTATCAGGGCATGGTGCGGCTGCTCGATCGCGGCAATGTCTGGGTCAAGATGACATCGGCCTTCCGCCATCCCGACGCCAAGTGCCCGGATCGGGACCTGCCCGCCGAATATGCGCGGGATCTGCTGCGCCGCTTCGGTCCCGAAAAACTGTTCTGGGGGAGCGATGCCCCTTTCATCCGCCATGAAGATGTCGCGAGCTACGGCATGGCGATCGATATGCTGAACCATATCGTCCCCGATGCCGCGACGCGCCGCGCGATCGGCGAAAACGGCTACCGTTTCTATTTCGGGGATTGATGATGGACGGGCCGCATTTCTCCAACGCATGCGCCAGCGCCGCCCGCGCGCGGGCGATCGACTATTCCATGCCCGACGAGTTCATGGCAGAGGGCGTCGATGGCAAGTAACAAAACAAAATCAGGCAGGGACGATGCACAGGCGAACCTGGGCGGCGTCATGGCCATACGCCTGGTCCTCAAGATTCTCGAGGCGCTGGCGACGCGTCCGTCGGTCGGCGTGACCGAATTGTCGAAGGAACTCGATACCACCAAGGCGCGCGTTTTCCGGCATTTGCGCACGCTGGTCGATCAGCGTTACGCCGTGCAGGACGAGGGCAGCGAGCGTTATGCGGCGGGCGCCCGCCTGATCGCGCTGTCACGCGTCGCGGCACTCACCCCTTATGAAGGGCTGGTGCGCCTTGCCCGGCCGACGATGAACCGGCTCCGCGACGAGTTCGGTCATACGGTCAATCTCTCGCTCGTCTATGGCGACAGCGTGTCGATCGTCGAAACGCTGGAGGGCAATGCCGTTATCGGCGTCGTGATCCGTACTCATGCCGGCATGCCGCTGCATTCGACAGCGGCCGGCAAGCTGCTCCTCGCCGATCGACTGGCGCGGGAGGGTAAGATAGCCGACGAGCCGCTCGAAAAGCTTACCGAAAACACCATTGTCGATCCGGAATCGCTGCGGATGGAATTGCTCCGCGTCCAGGAGCAGGGTTGGGCCGCCGCACCGGAGGAAACCGTGCTCGGCATCAACGCGCTGAGTGCGCCGATCCGCGATCATCGTAACGAGCTGGTCGCGATGATTTCGATGCTGAGCGCGATCCAGTTCATCTCGCGCCAGCCTTCGCGCGAGCTGATCAACGCCACCAAGGCCGCGGCGGAGGAAATCTCGAGCGCGCTAAAGCTTTGAAGCGACGGCGCCTCAGCCGAGATGGCGCAGGAGGAAGGCGTTCAGGTCACGGGTGAAACGCCGGCTGACCGCCGCATCGGTCATCCGATCGAAACCGTGAATGGCGCCGGGGAAGAGGTGCGCCTCCACCGAACATCCCGCCGCGAGCAACCTGCCCGCATAGGCAAGATCGTCATACACGAAGAGGTCAAGCTCGCCGACCGCCAGAAAGGCCGGCGGCAGACCGGCAAGGTCAGGCGCGATGCCGGCGACGGTGGCGGGGTCCGCAGGCTGGCCGGAGAGATAGGCGGACCAGGCATAATCGTTCGATGCGCGCGTCCAGATATAATGGCCCGTGCGCGGATCTGGCGCAGCCGCATCGCGCGATTGGTCGGGCGGAACGAGCATCGGATAGATCAGCGCCTGACAGGCCAGCGCCACCGAGCCCCTGTCCCGCGCCAATAGCGCCAGCGCCGCCGCCAGCCCGCCGCCCGCGCTTTCGCCGATCAGCCCGATACGGCCGGGCGTCCCCTGCCCAGCCAGCCAGGCGAGCGCGGCGTGACAATCCTCCAGCCCCGCCGGATGCGGATTCTCGGGCGCCAGACGATAATCGACCGACAGGATCGTGCAGCCGATCGCGCGGGCAAGCTCGATATTGCGGATCGCGTCCATCTCCGGCGCCCCCATCACGAAGCCGCCGCCGTGGATGTGCAGCAATGCCCCGGCCGATCCGCGTTCCACCGGCCGGTAGAACAGGCCTCTCACCGTCTCCGCCGCCGCTCCTCCGCCGGGGATCATCACCTCTTCGATCCGGATATCGGGATGGGACGTGGGGTCGGGCAGGACGGCCATGTCCACCATGGCGGCGCGGAAACCGGTCAGCGTCACCGCACCCACATCGATCGGCGGAAAGCCCTCCACTAGTGGCCAGAGCGCCGCGTCCACGCCTCGATCCTCCGGTGTCGCCACGGCCCTCTCCTTCATCCACCATAATGCGTTGGACACCCCTATCAGTGTTTTGTATGTCGAAACAAGATATCGAAAATGCGCGCAGGGAGAGGGCGTTGCTGTCGAACGAAAGGCATGAAGCGCGCGTCCGCGCGCCGATCGGCGTGGGTCCGGCCTGATGGCCGAAACCGCGGTCGCGGACATCCCCGCCCCTTCCTGGATCGGCGAAGTGCTGGACGGCGGGGGCGCCTGGTCGCTGCGCGCCAAGGTTCCCTATCTGCTCGGCCTCTTGATGCTGTGCGACTCGTGGGACAGCGTGGTAATCGCCTATACGCTGCCCGTGCTTGTCAGCGAATGGCACCTGTCGGCGCTGCAAGGCGGCTGGCTCATCTCCGCGGGTTATGGCGGCCAGTTTATCGGCGCGATCGTCTTCGGTTCGCTCGCCGAACGCTATGGCCGCCTTCCCGTTTTCAAGCTGCTCGTGCTGGTGATGAGCCTGCTCGCGCTCGGCTGCGCCGCGGCCCGCAATTATGAGCAACTCATCATCCTGCGCGCCGCGCAGGGTCTTGCGATCGGCGGCGCCTTGCCTATTTCGATCTGCTATATCAATGAGATAGCACCGACGGCGACACGCGGTCGCTTCTTCGGCACATTCCAGTTCCTGATGACGATCGGGTTCGGCCTCGCGGCCTTGTCGAGCGCGTGGCTGATCCCCGCTTTCGGCTGGCGCATCATGTTTGCGCTGGGCGCGGCGCCGCTCTTCCTGCTGCCCTTCACACAGGTCCTGCCCGAATCGCCGCGCTGGCTCGCTAGGCGAGGGGAAGCGGACCGGGCGGCCGCCTCGCTCAAGCGGCTGGGCGGCAGCGAGATACCGGGTCCCGACGCCCGCCCACCCATTCCCGGCGGCGGCACGCGCGTGCCTTTCGCGATGCTGCTCGCACCAGAGGTACGGAAAATCTCGATCGTCACCGCGCTGCTCTGGTTCCTCACCTCGCTCGTGTCCTTCGGGCTGGTCACATGGATTCCGTCGATCTTCGTCAGCATGTTCAAGATCCCCGTGGCCGACGCGCTGCGCTACAACGCCATCGTTGCGATCAGCATCTTCTTCCTCCCGCTCCTGCTTCGCCAGACGATCGACCATATCGGCCGGCGGCCGCCTGCGATCATCGGCCCCGGCGTGGGCGGAATCGCGCTGCTCATCATGCTTTTCCTCAATCTCGATGCGCGGCTTTGGCTCGTCGGGCTCGCCATCATCGGGCAAATCGGCATTTCGGTCGGATCGATGCTGCTCTGGCCCTACACCGCCGAAACCTATGCGACACGCATCCGCTCGCTCGCGCTCGGCACGTCGAGCAGCATCGCGCGTGGCGCGTCGATGCTCACGCCGCTGCTCGTCGGCGGGGTGCTGGAAATGACGGGATCGATCACGCTGATCTTCCTCGTCTTCGGGCTGGCGTCGCTCGCGGTCGCGCTGCTCTGGCTGTTCGGTGTTGCGGAAACCGCCGGGCGCGAGATGGTTGACTGACCCGCAACCCATCGACTCATTGTATCACAGAACGAAACCTCGTATCGCTATTTTGCGATCAGGTTCAAGCCTGACAATCAACGGAGAGCCCGGAGACACCATGTTCAGGGAAGCATCGATCGGCCGCTATTATGCTGAGGCGCCACAGCTTACGAACGAGGGCGTCCGCACCTGGATCACGCGCGCGGCCAATTTCGCGATCGTCTGTAATGTGGGCGAGGCCGGCGCGACGCTCGACGGCACCGCGAAGGACGAGCAGTTCGTCTATGCGCTCGAAGGCGGCGTCACCGTGACCGCCGGCGGGGAAAGCGAGACGCTGGAGGCCGAGGACCTCGCCATCCTGCCGCCGGGGGATTGGACCATTCGATTCGATCGCCCGGGACATGTCGTCCAACTCGTCACCGCTGAGGAGAAGCTGGCCCAGCACGCGGCCAATGCCACTCTTTATGCGGAGGGCGCACCCGAAGTCGCCCCGATCACGCCCTGGCCCGAGCCAGTCGACGGCTATCGCCTGCGCCGCTATTCGACGCTGGAGGGCTATGCACGCGGCGGAATGGTGCATGCCTATCGCACGCGCAAGCTGATGATGGTGCCCTATTCCCGCTTCCTCGAGCCGCGCGACGAAACCAATCTGTCACCCCATTCACACGCCGATTTCGAACAGGGCTCGGTTGCGCTCGAAGGGTCCTGGGTTCATTTTCTGCGCGTGCCGTGGGGGCCGAACCGGCAGCATTGGCGGCCCGATCAGGAACTGGAGATAGACAGTCCATCGACGACGATCATCCCGGCGGGCGTCATCCACACCTCGCAGGGCCTTGCGGGCGAAGGCATGCGGCTGATCGACGTCTTCGCGCCGCCCCGGCTCGATTTCTCGCGGCGCGGCTGGGTCGACAATGCGGCGGACTATCCGATGCCGGAGGAAACCGCCGCCGCCGGCTGACCGATCAAGAGGAACGGACCTATGGTGACATCGTCAGGCACAACGCCCGTGCAGGATTGGCTCGCGCGTTTCGCGGCCGCGCTGGCGGCGCCGTCGCGCGCGGACTGGGGCACCCTGTTCGCCGAGGAATGCTATTGGCGCGATCTGCTGGCCTTCACCTGGGACATCGTCACGCTGGAGGGGCAAGAGGCGATCGCGGCCATGGCGCGCCAACAGTCCGGCCTGACCGACCCGACCGGCTTCGCGACGGACGATCCCGCGCTGCCGATGACCGATGATACGCAAGGCTGGTTCACCTTCAAGACGGCGGCCGCACGCTGCCGGGGGCATGTCCAGCTTCGCGACGGCCGGGCTTATGTCCTGCTCACCGCAGCCGTCGAGCTGATCGGCCATGAGGAGACAGGCGGCCCGCGCCGTCCCGACGGGATCGAGCATCGCGCCCGGAAGGGTCGCCAGACCTGGCGTGACGAGCGCGAAGAGGTCGCCCGCACGCTCGGCCACAGCGTCCAGCCTTATTGCCTGATCGTCGGCGGCGGCCAGAACGGGCTGATGCTGGCGGCGCGTCTCAAGCGGCTGGGCGTGCCGGCGCTGGTGGTCGATGCGCTGGAACGGCCCGGCGATTGCTGGCGTGCACGGTACGATTCGCTCTATCTGCACGATCCCATCTTCCTCGATCATTTCCCCTATCTGCCTTTTCCCGATCACTGGCCGCTCTACAGTTCGAAGGACAAGATCGCCGATTGGCTGGAAATCTATGCCAAGGCGATGGAGATCGACATCTGGAACAGCACGCGCTGCACCGCCGCGACCTATGACGAGGAAGCCGGCGAATGGCTGGTCACGGTCGAGCGCAATGGCGAGACGCTGATGCTGCGGCCGAAGCAACTCATTCTCGCCACCGGCCTCTCGGGCGCGAAACATATCCCTGCCATCGCCGGCGCGGAGCATTTCAGGGGCCAGCAATATCATTCGGCGGATCATCGCAACGGCGCCGGCCTGGCGGGCAAGCGCTGTCTCGTCATCGGATCGAACAATTCGGCGCACGACATCTGCGTCGATCTGTGGGAGCATGGTGCGCAGGTGACGATGATCCAGCGCTCGCCCACCGTCGTGGTGCGTGCGGATACGATGCGCGATATCACCAAGGGCATCTATTATGCCGAGCCCGGCGCGGACATCGGTCTCGCCGATCTGATGGGCGCCACGATGCCCTTCCGCCCGCGCACCGTGTTCGAGAAAGGCTTTACCGATCACCTCCGGCAGGTCGATGCCGATTTCTACGAACGACTGGACAAGAGCGGCTTCCAGCTCTGGCATGGCGAAGACGAAACCGGCTTCTTCATGGCCTATTATCGCCGCGCGGCGGGTTATTATATCGATGTCGGCGGCTCCGACCTGATCGCCGCCGGCGAGATTGCCGTGCAGCATGGCGAGATCGCCGAGATCGTCGAGGATGGCCTGCGCATGGCCGACGGCACCTTCCTGCCTGCCGACCTTATCGTCTATGCGACGGGATACCGGCCGATGAGTGAGTGGGTAGGCCAGCTCATTTCGCCCGAGGTCGAGCGCAAGGTCGGCCCCTGCTGGGGCCTCGGATCGGGCACCGAGGGCGACCCCGGCCCGTGGGAAGGCGAATTGCGCAACATGTGGAAGCCGACCGCGCAGGAAGGGCTCTGGTTCCAGGGCGGCAACCTCATGCAGTGCCGCTTCCATTCGCTGCATCTCGCCCTACAACTCAAGGCGCATATGGAGGGCCTGCCGATGCCGGTCTATCGGGCGAAGCGGGAGAAGATAACCGAAGACGCCTGATCGGATCGCCGCGATACGAACGAAAACAATCGAGAGGATATTGTCATGGCACGCCATTCCGACCGATCGATCATCGTCACCGGCGCCGCTGGCGCGATCGGCTTCGCCACCTGCGAGATATTGGCGCGCGAAGGCGCGAAACTGCTGCTGGTCGACATAAATGGAGACCGGCTTGCCGAACGGGCCGAGGCCCTGCGATCGCAGGGCGCCCACGTCGAGACTTGCGTCGCCGATTGCGGCGAGGAGAGCGAGGTTCAGCGCTACGCCCAGGCCGCGATCGATGCCTTTGGGCGGATCGACGGTTTCTTCAACAATGCCGGCGTCGAAGGGCATCTCGCCCCCACCTACGAATATGACGTGGCGGAATTTGATCGGCTGACACGCGTCAATCAGCGCGGCATCTTCCTGGGGCTGCGCTACGTATTGCCGCATATGGTGCGGCAAGACTCAGGCGCGGTCGTCAATACCGCCTCGATTGGCAGCGAGCGGGGATTGGCGGGCGGCTGCGCCTACAACGCCACAAAGCATGCCGTGGTCGGCCTGACGCGCACCGCCGCGAGCGAGGTGGCGCAGAAGGGCGTCCGCGTGAACTGCGTCATGCCCGGCGTGATCGAAACACCCCTGTTGGTCGAGGTGATCGAGCAGATGTTTGCGGGCGACGTCCAGAAGGGGCTCGACACGCTCGGCCAGGTCGCGACGCTCAACCGCTGCGGCAAGCCCGAGGAGGTGGGCAACGTCGTTTCCTTCCTGCTTTCCGACGAGGCGAGCTATGTGAACGGCGCGAAGTGGGAGATAGATGGCGGCGCGCTTGCCACCATACGCAATGATCTGCACTGAGCGCGGAGGAACAGAAAAGGAAGAAGCCGCATCGGCCAAGCTCCGCCTCAGGACGCAAAGTCGCCCTCCGACCTGATCGATGAAAGGATCGCCACGCTGGGCGACTGGCGGGGCGAAACGCTGTCGCGGCTTCGCACCCTTATCAAGGAGGCCGATCCAGAAGTCGTCGAGGAGTGGAAATGGAGGGGCGTTCCCGTCTGGTATCATGACGGGATGATCTGCACCGGCGAAACCTACAAGAGCGCCGTGAAGATGACTTTCGCCAAAGGCGCGGCGCTGGAAGACCCGGCCGGCCTGTTCAACGCAAGCCTAGAAGGCAACACCCGCCGCGCCATCGACTTCCACAAAGGCGATCCGATCGACAAGGAAGCGCTGAAGGCGCTCATCCGTGCCGCCATAAAGCTGAACATGTCGCGGAGCCGCGGCTGAGAACTTGATACCAGGCGCGAGATAAGTCCTCACCGGGATTACGCGCCCGGTTTGGCCGCCTTCGCTGCTTCGCCCTGCACCGACAGGCCGTAGCCCTCAAACTCCTCACGCACATGCGGATTGTAATTGAGCGCAGCACCCACGTCTCGGGCAGAGCCCTCCATATCCCCCTTGCGCGCCTTGGCGACAGCACGGCCGTAGAGTGACGACGATAAGGCCGGAATTTTGGCGAGCACCTTGTCATACAAGGCCACTGCTTCGTCGATCCGACCAAGCCGAAGCAGAACTAACGCGCGACTGTCCTGAATGAGGCTGTTGTCCGGCGAAAGGGCGAGCGCCGCATCGCAATCCGCAAGCGCGCTATCAAGCGCCACACCCTCGCTAGCCTTCACCCAGCAGAGATGGTTCATCGCCGGCGCCGTCTTCGCGGCCGCACGGACCACGGCAAAATCCTTGTCGGCGAGCACCTGATCACCCATTTTGGCATAAGCCACGCCACGTTTGGTCAGCAGCGAGATGTCCGCGGGCCTGCTCGCGATCAGATCGGTCAGTATCGCGACAACGCCGCGCCAATCGTGACGCAGGCCCAGGATAACGGCGTTCAGCTCGGGCACCTCCGGCGATTTCGGATCGAGTTTGATCGCCGCGTCGAGGTCGGCTTGGCGGCCCGCCACATCCAACGGCGGACGGACATGGAAGCGGTTGATATAGATATAGGCTTCAGGCTTGATCGCGATCGCGGCGGTAAATGCGGCCATCGCCTTGTCCTGCCGATCGACCGCCGCATAGATTCTGCCGGCCGTGACGAGCGAAAGGACATCCTTCGGATTGGTCGCGACAAGCGCATCCGCTTGCTCAGCCACCCCCTTCGTATCGCCCTTGCCACGCAGGATATTGGCGCGGAGCAAATATAGCTGCGCCTGCGACGGATCTCGCGCGAGGATAGTCGTGGTATCAGCGAAGGCCCGATCATATTGGCCGACGGCATAATAGGCCTCGGCGCGATGGGCCAATGTGAACAGATCGCCAGGCGCGATATCGAGGGCGGCGGTCAGGAGGTCGATTCCTTCCTGAAAATGACCGGCATGTTGGGCCACCAGCCCACGAGCGCGAAGGACGACGGCATCCCGAGGGGCGAGCGCTTGCGCCGCATCAAGATCGGCCGTGCCACCCGCCGTGTCGCCGGCATAGGTTCGCGCGATCCCCCGGCCGGCAAGCGCGGATACATTCTTGGGTTCGCGGGCAATAACTTTTGTGAAGCGTTCGACGGCTTGATCATATCGCCGCGTATGGATCAGCACGAGTGCCTGATCGAGCATACCTGCCGTGGTGGTTGGCATTCCGGTTAATCGGGCCGCGATGTCGGCTTGCGTTCCAAGATAGTAGGATGGCCGATTGAGGAAGACGCTCTTTTTGGCAAGCGTGCGCAACATCTCCTGGGCGGCGGGCGCCTCGGCCGCGGGGAATTCGGGCGCAAGGCTTCGATCGCTTGTCTCGACGATGAAGCGATTGCCCTCGATTCTGGCGCGTCGGTGATATTCGCTGCCCGCAACCGTCTGATCGACGTCCGAACCGGGGGTGATGGTAAAAGTACCCCTGCCCGCCGGCAGCAAGATGGTTTCTGTGACGTGCGTGTAACGGGGATAAGCGATCGCATAAGGCGCGTTCTTGTCAGGCCCCGGATCGCGACCGAAATCCGCTTTGTAGCCGACCCAGACGTGATCGGCTTCGTACCAGCCCTCATTCCAGTCCATCTTGGTGGTGCCGTCCATCACCAGCTTGAATTCACGCTTGATCGGATCGAAGCTGGACGTGACGGTCTTTGGTTCGGCGAAATCGTAATTTTGCTTCCAAAACTGGCGCAGCGCCCGGTCCCGCACATCACCGACGGCATTGGCCAAAGCGAGATTGGTGGCGATCGCTTCGTCGCCCCTTACTGTCCGCTCGATATGAATCGGCGCCGGCGGCGTAAGGCCACCGGTCGCGTCGATGAGGATCGAAACGTCGGTTTGCGGTTTATCATAAGGTGGCGGCACCATCGCAACCAGCGCCGTACTGCCCGGGACGAGCGGCAATCCCCAGCGCCAGTTGGGCGTTTCGATGCCTTCGAGAGAACGATCGCCCACGCGCGTGCCGTCAAGCCAATAGGTACGGCCGCCGATCGTCGCGCGCACCAGCACATGATCGAACAGGGCGATCACCGGCAGTCGTTTTTCAAGCCCATCGCCGAGGGCCGAACTCACCAGCACCGGATGCGCCTCGATGCCGAGCGCGTGCAGCATCGCCAGCAACAGCACCGTCTTTCCCTTGCAGTCACCGAAACGGCGGGACCAGGTCGCCTCCGCATCAGCCGGAACGAGGCCGCCGTCATTCATGCCGAGAAAGACGTAACGGATGCGATCCTGTACGAGCGCAAGCGCCGCCTCAGCGCGCGCTTTGGGATCGGGCGAAGCCGCCCTGATCTTCGCAATCTGGACGGCGCCATCGGCCGGCAACTGCTCCGCTTTGGCATAAAGCGGCGCCATCAGCGCGACGATCCCGTCCCATGATGCCAGATCGGTCATCTCGAGCAGGCGGCCATATTGGTAACGCGGCGGCGCGCCCTTGGGCAGCACCAGCGGTTGTATATTGTCCATCGAAAGTTCGATGCTCGACAGGCCATTCCGGCGCACGACTTTGGGCAAGGCGAGCCCCCCATTGGCCTGAAGACGCATCGGCACCGAAGAAGGCCATTGTGTACGCAGGTGCGCACGCGCAATCGGAACCCCGTTCCACATCGCCCCGATCTGCTCGACATGGTTCCCGACCGCCGGATCGCTGGTGATGATCGACACCGAAAAATCGATAATGTCCCCCACCTGCAATCCCTCTGGCTGGATCGAGGCGGTAAGCTGGCCGTCAAGTACGGCATTCTCGAGGTTCGTCTCGCGGCGTATCACTGTAAAATTCTGGCCCGAGGCGAGCACATCGATTATTTGCGCGCCGCGCCGAAGCTGAAGCTTGTGTACGGTCGCGCTCTGGCTATCCGGATTCCAGGTGAACGAGACTGCCCCGGCCGACAAACCCTGCGGCGTCTGTACCTTGATAATACCTTCGGAATAGCGGGTGATCTTGCCGGGACTGAGATCAACCTGTTCATCACGCAACAGCACCTTCACCGGCGCACCGTCGCCTTTGCCATCATCCGTCGGTGTCGCAACCGGCACTACCCAGAAAGGCGGCGGCGTAACCGCCAGCTTGTCCGCCGCCAGCACCGGGCAAGCCGCCGCCGCGACAATGATCCCGACCAAGGCGCCCATGAGAGCCGCCCGCCATGCCTTGTACATTCCCGTCGCCCCATCCCCCTGAGGAACACGACGTTAGCCATTCGCGCCGGCCATGCAACGATCCGCCATTTCTCGGACTGATTTAATTATGAAAAGGCATCCCGGCGGCTTTCATCGACCCTCTCCCGATGGATGGCGCCATAGGGCTTCATGGCCCGCCACAGGAAGAACAGGGCCGCGGGGCCGAAGAGCAGCTTGATCGCCACCAGCGCATAACGGATATCCGCTTCGGACGTGACGAAATGGTCGGTGAAAAGGCCGGTCAGCGTCGGCCCCAGCGATCCGCCGATCACGTTCACAAGCGTGGCGTACAGCACGTTGACCTGGCCGCGCATCTCGTTGGGCGTTGCGATCTGGAGCGCGGAGACGAAGGCGGGGCCACCCATCACGCCCAGCGCCCCGCCGACGCCGCCAAAGGCCAGCGCCAGCCAGGGGCTGGGCATCAATGGCCCCGCCAATGTCAACGGCAGGGCCAGCGCCTGCGACAGGACGAGGACACGCACATTGGCGTCGTCGCGGCGCTTGCCGAACCACTCGGCCAGCCATGCGCCGGAGACGAGGCCGACCACCGCTCCCCCGAGCGACACCATCCCGAGCAGCGGGCCGGATATGGCGGGCCCCCACCCATAAGTGCGCTCGTAAAAAGCGGGCATCCAGGCGCCAAGGGCCTGATTCACCACCGAGAGGAGGACCATGCCCGTCAGCAGATTGAGATGAAGAGCGCGCTGGCCGACGATCGAGCCGAACACTTCGCGCAGCGGATAACCTTTCGGCTGACTGCCGCCCCTCCGCAAGGGTTCGGGCACGGTGACGACGATCAACGCGGCGACGAGCAGGCCGGGAATGCCGACGATCATGAACACCAGATGCCAGCTATGCAGCACGCCGATGCCCGACAGCTCGATCGAGGGAATGTCGGCCAGCAGGCCCATCAGCACGCCGCCGATCAGCAACGCCAGTGCGCTTCCGGCGGTGATGCCGCCATTGTAGATCGCATAAGCGCGCGGCAGCCGTTCGGGCGGAATGGCGTCGGCGATCAGCGAGATCGCGGCGGGCGTCACCACCGATTCGCTGCTCCCCACCACCGCCCGGCCGACGAAGAGCGACCAGAAATTCTGGGCGAGCCCGCACAGGGCCGTGGTCAGGCTCCACAGGGCAAGGCTGCCCACGACCAGATATTTGCGAACGCCCCGATCGACGATGCGGGACATCGGCAGGCCGACGACGACATAAGGGAAGGTGAATGCAAAGCCGAGGAGGACGCTCACCTCCGTATCGGTGAGGCCGAGGTCCCGCTTCATCGGCTGGACGAAAAGCGCGATGACACCGCGATCGATATAAGCGAGCATCATCACGGCCGACAGCAGGACGACGGTGTACCAGCCCCGCGACCCCGCTTTGCCGGCCGTGCCGTCGGCATCCGCGCGCGCATCGATCACCCTGCTGGCATTGGCCGCCGTCATTCCATCACCTCTCCGGCGTCGATGCGCTGTCGATAGGTTCTTGCGTAAGGGGCGAGCGATTTCCAGAGGAGGAGCAGGGCAACGGGCGCGATCAGCAGGTTGACGCCCACCAGCACGTAGCGAAGGTCCGCCTCGGACGGGGCGACGAAATCGGTGAGCACCCCAACCAGCGTCGGCCCCAGCGATCCGCCGATCGTGTTCATGCTGGCCGCGTACAGGACATTGATCTGCCCACGCATCTCGTTCGGCGTCGTGAGCTGGAGCGCGGCATAGAAGCCGGGCCCGCCCATCACCCCGAAAATGCCGGCGATCGCGTTGCAGCCGAGCGCCAGCCACGGGCTTGGCATCAGCGGCCCGATCACATGCAGCGGCAGCGCCAGCCCATGTGCCAGCAGAAGCACGCGCAGATTGGCGTCGTCATGGGTTCGCGCCAGCAGTTCGGCGAGCCGCGCACCGACGAACAGCCCGATCAGCGATCCGACCAGCGAGACGATGCCCATCAACGGCCCGGCCACTTCGGGGCCCCAGCCATAGGTGCGCTGATAGAAAGCCGGCGACCAGGCTCCAAGCCCGTAATTCAGCATCGACAGGAGAACGATGCCACCCAGCAAAGGCAGATGGAGCGCGCGCAGGCCGCCGACGAAGCCGAACACCTGACGCAGAGGATAACCGCCTGGCCTCGTCCCGCCCTTCCGGCCCGGCTCGGGCACGGTGAACATCATCAGGCCGGCAAGCAACAGCCCCGGAATGCCGACGATCATGAACACGAGTTGCCAGTTATAGATCACGCCGATGCCCGCCAGATGGATCGGCGGCACGTGGATCAGGAGGCCGAACAGCAAGCCGCCGATCAGCAGGGACAAGGCGGCCCCTGTCGACACGCCGGCGGCCTGAATAGCGAAGGCGCGCGGCAGACGATCCCGCCGGATCGCGTCGGCAATAACGGAGAGGGCGGCGGCCGTGTTCACCGACTCCGCACCGCCCGTCACCGCGCGGCAGACGAAAAGCGTCCAGAAATTCTGGGCGATGCCGCACAAGGCGGTGGCGAAGCTCCACGCCGCGAGGCAGGCCGCGATCAGCGTGCGCCGCACGCCGCGATCGATCAGGCGCGACATCGGGAAACCGAACAGGACGTAAGGCAAGGTGAAGGCGAGGCCGAGGAGGAAGCTCACCTCGGTATCGGAGAGGCCGAAATCGCGTTTCAGGGGCTGCACGAACAGCGCCATGACGCCGCGGTCCATATAGGACAGCATGGCCACCGTCCCCAATATGAAGACGGTGTACCAGCCGCGCGGGCTTGATTGGTCCGCCATGCCAGCCGCCGCCGCATGCCTCATGAGAGCCTCGCCGGGCGGTTCAACACCGGTGGCATCGGCCTCTTCCATCAATCCGGCCTTACCGGACCTCTCCTCTCGGAACCGGGATGCCGGGAATGTCCAGCCTGATGCGATTGATCGTGAAGGCGCCCGCGAAATAGAGCGTCGACCAATCCTCGTCGCCCCAACCCATGTTGACGGGAATATTGTCGCTCAAGATCGTACCAATATGAAGCCCGTCTGGGTTTATCACCCAGATTCCGCCGGGTCCGGTGCAATAGATATTGCCTTCGACATCACATTTCATGCCGTCTGGGATACCACGGCGATTGTCACCCCGCATATCGCAGAACAACCGCTCGCTGCCGAGGTCGAGCATGCCGTTGCCCTCGACATCATAGGCCATGATCAGCTTTCGATGAATATTGCTGTCGTTGATGTAGAGGATCTTCTCATCGGGCGAGAAGCACAAGCCATTGGGATTGACGAAGCTGCCGACCACCCTGTTGATCTGCTTCAGATCGGGCGAGACGCGATAGACGCCCGCCACGTCGAGTTCGGGTGTATGTTCGGGCGGCGTCAGCGGCGGCCGGGGCGGCGGATCGGTGAAGTAGATGCTGCCGTCGGATTTGACCACCACATCGTTGGGCCGGTTGAGTTTCAGTCCCCGATAGCTGTCCGCAATCACCGTGACGCTGCCGTCGGCCTCCTCACGATCGACGCAGCGGCTGAAATGATGGCAGACGACCAGCCGGCCGAGCCGGTCGCGCGTCTGGCCGTTGCCGTTCGCGGTGCCCTCCTTGTCGACCGTCACGCCCTCGCCCGGCGCCCAGCGCATGCGGCGATTGCCGTGGATGTCGCTGAACAGAAGATGCCCCTTTTCATGAATCCACACAGGCCCTTCTGTGGGGCCGGTCGGCCCGCCATAGCCTTCGCCAAGCTGTTCGGGCGCGCGATCCTCCGACGCGATCCGGCGCATGCTCTCATGAAGTATCTCGACTGCCATTGTCCGTTCTCTCCGATGCGCGCGGCTATTTCCACAAGGCTTTGGTGGCGAGTGCGGCCCCTTCCGCAAGCGCGCGGAGCTTCGCCCATTGCACCTCCTCATGAACGCGCATCATCGTCCAGCCTTGCGAGAAGCCGCAATCGGTTCCGGCGATGACGCGATCGCGGCCGAGCACACTCGCATAATTCTGGATACGCCAGGAAACGAGTTCAGGATGCTCCACCACATTGGTCTGGTGACTGACGACGCCCGGGACCAGCACCTTGTCTTCGGGTAACTTCACATCCTTCCACACCATCCATTCATGTTCGTGGCGGGGATTGGCGCCTTCGATCACATAATATTTGGCGTTGATCTTCAGAATCAGATCAATGACTTCCCTGAGCGGCACGTCGGTGGTGTGCGGCGTGTTCATGCTGCCCCAGCACATGTGGTAGCGCACGCGCTCGGTCGGGATGCCGCGCAGTGCATGATTATAGGCCTCTACCTGCAATTCGGAAGCGCGCCGCAGATCATCGAGCGATGGATGGCGCTTGCCCGGCAGCACCTGATTGCGCGACGGCAGGCCGAGATCGAGCTGGACCATATAGCCCGCATCGACGATCGCCTTATACTCCTCGTGCATCGCATCGGCGAGCGCGTAGAGATAATCCTTCTCCGAAGCATAGATATCGCCGGGGAAAGCGTCGTAGCGCGATGGGGTGGCCGAAGGGACGAAAGCATCGGCGAAATCATGGCCAGCGAGCGCCGCACTGAAACTGTCCAGATCACGTTGCAGTTCGGCCTGGCCCTCATAGGTTATCGGGCGTGTTACGGTCGTTCTGGGAATAGCGACCTTCAACGCCGCCTCGATCTTTTCACGCGGGATTTCGGGCGGCAGCCACATCGTGCGATACATATCGCCATATTGCTTCATGAATTTCGGAAATTCTTCCGCCAGCTTGGGATAGTACATGGCGTTGGTGCTGGTTTCCGGCGGCCGCACTTCCAATCCGCCAAGGCGCTTGATGATGTAATTGTGAAAATCGGGCTTGGAGAATTCGCCATCGCTTGGAATATCGACGCCGACGTCGGCCTGCTTGGCGACGACATCCTTCACGCTGCTTGCAACCAGCGCATCGAACGCCGCCTGATCGACCGGATTGCCCGCGACGCCATCGATGATCATTTCCAGCAGCGCGGCGGGACGAACCAGGCTCCCGACATGCGTCGTCAGAATACGCTCACCCAAAGCTTTCATTCCATCATCTCCAGTAAAATCTTCAGCAATAGATCCTCACGCCCAATCAGGCGGACCCCTGAAAAAGAACCCCACAGTGCAATCAACTTGCCTTGGCTGCACCGTGGGGGCAGGTTGGGAAGAGCATGGGTCAGAACTTGCGGCGCAGGGTGAGCTTGAACTCACGGGGCGGCGCAACGCGGGCATAAGTATCGATCGTGCCCGTATAGACCTGATAATGATACCATTTGTCGGCCAGATTCGTGACCTGAAGCGCCGCCTGCCAGTCGCCACCCGGCGCCTGATAAGCAATCTGCGCATTCCAGATCGAATAAGGACGAATGACATAGGTCGGATCGGGCCGGCCGGTCTGCGGCGTCGGATCGTAATCCTGCTGCGACTGCCAGCTCCAGTCCAGCCGTGGGATGAACGTGCCGATCGACGTGTCGATGTCATAGGAGACATCGGCGTGCATGTTCCATTCGGGCTGGCGATGATTGCCGGGCGCGTAATAACCCGGCGCCCCTACAGCCGCGCCGGATTTGAACTTGTTATATCCGCCCGACCAGTCGAGGCGCAGTCCGTCGATCGGAACCGCGGTGACCTCCCACTCAAATCCTTTGACCTTGGCCGGAATGCCGAAGCTCTTGATGAAGGCGATCGGATCGGGATCACCCGGGAATTGCGAGCATTCCACGATCGCTTCCGGGTCCGATTGATCCACGCCGATCCAGGTCGCGACGTCGCCCGGCTGGTTGCGGCATTCGATGCCGCGCACCGCGGTCGAAAGCTTGCGGTAATCCATATAGAAGCCCGTCAGGTTCGCCCGCAGGCGGCGATCGAACAGCTCGGTCTTCACGCCGGCTTCATAATTGATCAGGTCCTCGCCGGGCGTGGGCTGCAACTGGCGCGGCGTGGCGACGATCGTGGTCAAGCCCGGCGGACGCGAGCCCGAGGAGGCCGACGCATAGACGAGAACATCGTCGGTGATCTTGTAGTCCGTCGAGATCAACCAGTCCCAACGATGCTGAACCGAACTGACGGGATCGAGGACGGAAACGGCCTGCGGATTGTTGATCGTGATGGCGATCTTGCTGTCGGTATAGCGCGCGCCGCCGGATATCCGCCACCGGTCCGTCAGATTATAGTCAAGGTGGAAGAAGCCGGACTGGCTGTCATTCTTTCCCAGAACCTTCGAATTCTGATAGATATTGACGAAGCTGATCATGTTGTCCTGATGCCCCGTCAGACGCATCAGGAAGCCGCCGACAACCCATTGCAGCCTGTCGTTGAATAATGTGCCGTTGAAGCGCAGCTCGCCCGACCATTGCTTGTCGCGATTATGGAAGTGCGAGATGACGGGGCCAAGCGGCGACGCATCGCCATTCTGCGTGAATTCATTGGCATAATTCGTATAGCCGACGATCGCCGTCATATTGACGTTGTCTGCAAGCCGCGCGTTCATCTTGCCCGACAAAAGCGTATTCCGCGCCGTCTTCCCCTGATCGAAGCAGAAGCCGTCGGGATAACCCGCCGGGAATCCTCCGCCCGACTTGTCGAGCACGGGGCGGCAATTCGTCGCATAGGTATCGTATAGGCCGCCGCTCCGTTCGGGTGTCACGAACCAGGGGCCCATGACTATGCCGAACGTATTATAGGTCGCCCGGTGATAGGCCTGCGCGCCGGCGCTTACCTTGCAATCGGGGGTATCGAAGCATCCGGGGTTGAAGCCGAAGGCGACTTCGGGCGTCTCCTCCAGATCCTCCTGCCGATGCCGGGCGGTCAGAATGATGTCGATGTCCGATGTCGGGCGCCAGCGCAGCTTCACCTGCCCGACGGCGGTGGTGCCGCCGCCGGTATGGCCGATGACGCAACCATGATCCGGCGAACTGGGATCGAACAGCGGCAATGTCCCCGCAAGTTCCGGCGTGCCCTGCTTCTGCATCATGCAGGTGAAGTCGAGGCGGTTGCCGAAACCGTCCTGCCGCTCGAAATGGCCCGACGCGCGGATCGCCAGCGTCGGCGACAAGCCCAGATCGATCGCGCCGCTCATGCCCAGCAGCTTGCGGGAACCGACCTCGCCTTCCAGGAAACCCGAGCCGTCGCCCTTCGGGTCCACGGTATGAAGCTTGATCGACCCCGCGATGCTGGCGTTGCCCGACAAGGTGCTTTGCGGCCCGCGATTCACCTCGACGCGATCGACGTCTGTGAAGTCCAGTTCGGAGCCTGCCGTGGTGCCGTGGTAAATATCGTCGGTATAGATCGCGACCGCCGGCGGCACGGCGATGCTGGACGTCGTGCCCTGCAATACGCCGCGCATCACGATGACGGGTGTACCGGCCGATTGCGAATCGCCCGGCATCGTCAGGAGGTTCGGCACCACGGCACCGAGCTTGCCGATATTGGTGACGTTCGCCGCTTTCAACTGCACGTCGGTCTGCGCGGTGATCGCGATCGGCGTGTCCTGGATATTTTCGCTGACGTAGCGCGCGGTGACGATGATGTCTTCGATTCCACCCTTGGCGGGTTGCTGCGCCGTCGCCGCGTTCTGGGCAAGCACCGGCCCCGGCAAACCGGCCAATATTGCGAGGCAGCTACCGGCGAGCAGGCGCCGGCTCGTACCGGCCATCAAACGAGATCGTCCGCTCCACGTCATTGTCTATCCCCTCCTTCATCGCGTATCGAGGCCGCTTTTTTTTGCGGCTCCCAGTTGCCTCACGCCATGCGACTGAACCAAAAACTGAACGTGATAATGGTTCACATGATAAATTTTCCGAAGCAACGTTGCAGGCGCTTATACGATGTCATAAGCAGTTACCTGTATGTCGGAGACGGATGCCCTGCTGAGGGTGGTGGAGGACGTTACCTTCGCCCAGTTGCGCACTTTTGCCTGCGCTGCCCGTTCCGGCAGCTTCGCGAGAGCCGCGGAGCAGCTCGACATCTCCCAGCCCGCGGTCAGCGAGCAGATCAAGACGCTGGAAGAACGCCTCGGCCGCCAGTTGTTCGAACGGCGCCGGGGGACGACGCCCGTCCTGACGAGGGAAGGCGAAGAAGCGTTCGAGGTCGTCCAGACGATCCTCGCGGTCAGCAGCGGCCTGTTCGAAAACACGCGAAAGCCGACTGAAAAAGTCGTGCTCAGGATCAGCGTCGGGCCGTTCGTGCGGGAAAATTATCTAAGACCGCTGATACCGCGCATCTATCGGGAGCATCCGGATGTCGAGCTTGACCTCCGCCCCACCGGCCCTTCGGCCGAAGTCGTGCGCCAGATCGAGGAAGGCGAATTCGATCTCGCCATCTTCTCGATACCGTTCGACGCGGAGACGCCGCTGGATACGCGCCAGATATGCGAACTTCCGCTGGTGATGATCGCGCAGCCCGGCACACGCGCGCGGCTGGCGGCGGGAGAATGTTCGTTGGAGGATTTACAATATATCTTTCCCGGCCGCCGGGAAACCCACGCGCGCTGGGCAAGGAAGATATTGCGCGATGTAGGTCTTGCTCCCCGCACACAGCCTCTTTTCATCGAATTTGTCGACGCGCTCATCGAAATGGTGGAGGACGGCCACGGCGTCGGCCATCTGCTCGCCTATACCGTCGCCGACAGGATTGCCGCCGGACGGCTCGAGGCGCTGGATATACATCTTGCGCCGATGCGACGGCTTATCGGCCGCTCCCGCTACGCGCCCGCCATGACGCCGGCGATCGAGGAAATGTTGTGCGAGGCGCTGTCGGCCCATCCGTAAAGCGGCTGTCGCCCTGCCCTCTCACCCCATCGACTTTGCCCGGAAAGCTGGTGTAACCTGCCGCCGCATATCCCGGGTCAGCAGGCCGGCAACAGGCAATGATCTCAACCGCTTCTTTTTAATGAAAGGGGGCGGACGGGGCCTTGCCGATGCTGGTAGTCGATCCGATCCAAAGCAAAGGAAGCCTCCTTGGGTAATGCACGCGCGACCGACGACGACTATATCCCGTCGCTGGAGAAGGGGCTCGCGGTGATCGAGCTGTTCAACTCCAGAAATCCCGAATGGACGCTCAGCCAGATTTCGCGTCAGCTTGACCTGACGCCCGGCAGCACGCGGCGGGTGCTGCGAACATTGGAGGTGCTGGGTTATGCCGTCGCCAACGAGGGCCGCTTCCGGCTTACGTCGCGCGTATTGAATCTCGGCTTCGCTTACCTGTCCTCGCAGCCCTTTTCGGATACGGCGCGGCCCCTGCTGCGCGAACTGGCGACCAGGCTCAGCATCACCTGCTCGATCGCGGTGCTCGACGAACGCGAAGTCGTCTATATCGCTCGGGCCACCTATGAGCAGTTCGAACCCTTTTACGTGCATGTCGGCGCCCGATTCCCCGCTTATGCGACCTCGCCCGGCAAGGTTCTGCTGGCCTCCCTGCCCCCCGAGGAACTCGATCGTCGATTGAAGGGATGGAAACTGGAGGCGTTCACGCCCAATACCGTGTCGTCGCTCGCCGATCTGCGCAAACAGCTCGCGGAGACACGAAAGCAAGGCTGGGCGATCAACGATCAGGAAATCTTCCTCGGCCAGCGATCGATCGCCATCCCGCTGGCGATCGGCGGCGCGCGGACCGCGGCGATCGTCGCGGCGACCTCGGTCAGCCGCGTTTCGGCCGCGGGGCTCCTTTCGGAACTGCTGCCGCCGCTTCAGGCCGCGGCGGACGAGATTCAGCAGGTCGCCTCGACCCTGCTCTAGACTCGTTTCCACTTAGGTTGAAGCGTAGCCCGAGTTTCTGAGGTAGTTGGCGCATTCGTGTGGTGGGAAGGCGTCGAGCAGGGTGCCGATGCGACGCCAAGTTGCCTCGACGGATCGTTCGGCTGCCTTACGG
>DATMRS010000017.1:0-110258 GCA_035566015.1 Sphingomonadaceae bacterium | reverse complement strand
GCTCCGTAAGGCAGCCGAACGATCCGTCGAGGCAACTTGGCGTCGCATCGGCACCCTGCTCGACGCCTTCCCACCACACGAATGCGCCAACTACCTCAGAAACTCGGGCTACGCTTCAACCTAAGTGGAAACGAGTCTAGGCGAAGGATCGATTCCATGGCCGATACATTCGCGATCGTCACCGGCGCGTCGTCCGGTATAGGTTTCGAGCTTGCGGCCATTGCCGCGCGCGAAGGATATGATCTGCTGCTCGCCGCCGATGAGCCGCTCGATACGAACGCTGAGGCCGAATTGCGGGGCCATGGCGCCGACCTCCGTTTCATCCAGACGGACCTGGCGACGACGGACGGCGTCGACAGGCTGCTTTCCGCCGCCGAAGGACGCAAGGTCGACCTGCTCTGCGCCAATGCGGGGCGCGGGCTGGGTCACAGCTTCCTCGACCAGGAGATGTCCGAGTGGCGGCGGGTGATCGACACCAACATCACCGGCACCCTCTGCCTGCTCCAGCCCGTGCTGCGGGACATGGTGGCACGCAACACGGGCAAGGTGCTTATCACCGGCTCGATCGCCGGTTTCATCCCGGGCAGCTTCCAGGCGGTCTATAACGGCACCAAGGCGTTCATCGACAGCTTCGCCGATGCGATTCGCAACGAGATCAAGGGCAGCGAGAACGTCACCATCACCACCTTGATGCCGGGGCCGACCGAAACCGAATTTTTCGAACGCGCCGACATGATGGATACGAAGGTGGGCGTCGAGGAAAAGGCCGACGCCGCCAAGGTCGCGCAGGATGGCTGGGACGCGATGATCGCCGGCAAGGCGCATATCGTCTCTGGCTGGATGAACAAGCTTCAGGCGGCCGCGGCGCATGTCACACCCGCCGCCGTACTCGCGGAGCAACATCGCAAGATGGCCGAGCCGGGTTCCGCCGATACATGACGGCGCTGCCGGCGCCGATGGAGGCGAAGCTCGTTGATGCGCTGCCCGAAGAACCGGGCTGGCAGTTCGAGCCCAAATGGGACGGCTTCCGCGCGCTCGCCTTTCGGGATGGCGACAGGATCGAGATCGGTTCCAAGTCCGGCAAGCCGCTCGCCCGCTACTTCCCGGAAATCGTCGCTCTTCTGAGGGATGTCGGCACGACGCGCTTTCTGCTGGACGGCGAACTGATCCTGCCGATCGGCGACATAGCGTCGTTCGACGCACTCCAGCAGCGCCTCCATCCGGCGCAGAGCCGCATCGATCGCCTTTCACGCGAAACGCCCGCGCAACTGATGCTGTTCGATTGCCTGATGATGGAAGGCCGCGACCTGTTGACCGATCCTCTTGCCGATCGCCGGGCGGTGCTGGAGCGCTTCCAGGCCGCGCACGGCGGCCCTTCGCTGCTGCTGTCGCCGCGTAGCGAGAATGTGGCGGATGCCGAAGCGTGGCTGGCGCGGAGCGGCGGCGCGCTCGATGGCGTTGTCGCCAAACGGCTCGACGAACCCTATCGCCCCGGTGAGCGGGCGATGCTCAAGGTGAAGCAGCATCGTTCGGCCGACTGTGTCGTGGGCGGCTTCCGGCGGGAGAAGGAGGGCAGGGGCGTCGCCTCGCTGCTACTCGGCCTTTATGATGACGAGGGCAGGCTCAATCATGTCGGCTTCACCTCGGGCCTTGCCCGGGATGAACGCGCGGCGCTTGCGACGAAGCTCGATCCGCTGATTGGCCCGCCGGGCTTCACCGGCCGCGCGCCCGGCGGGCCGAGCCGCTGGAACAATGGCGAGGCAAGTGCGTGGGAGCCGCTGCGTCCCGAACTGGTGGTCGAGGTGCTCTACGATCAGGTTACCGGTAATCGGTTTCGTCACGGCACGCGCCTGCTACGCTGGCGCCCCGACAAGGCGCCGCGCCAGTGCGGGATGGACCAACTCGTCCATGAGCTGCGCCCGGCTGAGATCATAGCGGAGACAGGCCTATAGATCGGCCGCGCTGCACTCGATGATCGAGAAATCGGTTTCGGTCGGAATGATTCGGTCGAGCTTGAGCCCCGCTTGCGCGAAGAGCGCGCGATATTCGGCAGCGGTGCGTTCCTTGCCGCCCACGCTCATCATCACGAGGTCGCCCTGGATAACCGCCGCGTCCTTCGGCCCCACCATCTCGGGAATGATTCGTTCGATCACGAAGAGGCTGCCTTTGCCGACCGCCGCCTTGCAATTGGCGAGAATCCGTATCGATTTCTCATCATTCCAGTCGTGAAGGATGAACTTCAGCAACAGGCAATCGGCCTTGGCCGGTACTGTTTCGAAAAAGCTGCCACCCACATAATCGACCCGGTCGTCCACACCCTGTTCGGCAAGATAGCGGCGCGCGGCATTCGCGAGGACGGGCATGTCGAAGACGAAGCCGTGCAGGCCGGGATTGGCCTCGACCAGCCCGACAAGTAGCGCGCCATAGCCGCCGCCAACGTCCATCACCGTCCTGTAGCGCGAAAAATCATGCGCCTTGGCGAGGGCGCGGCCGACGATGAGGCTGCCCTCGGCCATGGCGCGGTTGAAGATGTCGGACCGGACGGGATCAGCCTGCGATTCGGCGAAATGCTCAGGCCCCGAGGGCACCGAGGCTTCCCCGGTTTCGACGCTATTCCTGAGATTGGCGAAGCTCTCCCAGATGCGTTCGGACCAATGCATCGCCATGCCGCTCAGCGAATCGGCGGCGTCGCGGGTGAGATAGCGGCCGGCGGGTGCCAGCGCGAAACGATCCGGCCCCGTCTGATCGAGAAGGCCGAGCACCGTCAGCGCCCGCAGGAGGCGCATCATCCCGTCCGTATCCACGCCGCTGGCGGTCGCGAGAGCGCCGGCCGTATCCGGTTCTTCCGCCAGTGCTTCGAATATCCCGCGCCGCACGCCTTCACCGATCACCTGCGTTTTCCAGCAGGCGGTAATCATGCCGATCACGGCGCTGCGATCGACGGGGCGTTCTTCGCTCATGTCCGGCTTTCTCCTGATGATCGTTGATCAATCAGTGAAGGAACCGGCGCCGACTGGCAAGATGTCGCTATTCGGGGACAGGGACGGCATCACATTAATGCTAAAAAATAGCTGAAACTAGCCATTTATTATAGAGCAATTTTACAGAATACCCCCAAAAATACCCCCAAAAATGCTGGATAGTGGCGAACGGGGATGAATGATGGATGCGCGGTTCAGGCCGCCTTTCGCGCCAATGCGAGGGGGCTGGCGCGATACCGCCTCCATGCGTCCGTCCGCCTTTCATGGGGTCGCGCGTGCAAAAATCTGACAAAAACTGACTTAGCGATTTAACACAGGTTCACTGCGGTGTCCGCTTCGCGAGCGCTGAACTTTGAAGCCCCCCCGGAGGGGTGCATGGCCACGGATCGGCTAGCAGGCTTCTCCCCTGCTATCGTCGAGCATTTCGCCAAGTGCACGGATCAACGCGAGCGTATCGCGCGTGCTGGCGGCCCTCGCGCCGTGTTTCCAGGCGTTGCGGTTGGCTTTGGGCGCGCCGCTACCCTTGCCGCCGTGCATTCGGCACCGCTTGCGCCCCTTCACCGCCGGGGAGCGACAAGGCTTCCCCGAGCGGGTCCGGGCCAGACAGCGCGGGGCGGCCGCCAATCGCGCCGGTTCGGGTTGCATGGGGTTGTTCGGTCGATTGTGCATTTTCTGCGCCCCCCGCGTGATGGTGAAATTCATCGGCAATGACGGCTTGGCCGCCTTCGTTGACGTGAACGTGCCGCACCGTCTGTTCGCGCGGGCTATGCAGCTTCGCCAGCGCTTCGATCGTCGCACGGGAATTGGCCTGCGCCTTGAGGGCCAGGCGCATATAGCGTTCGGAGGCGTTGATATATTCGCCCATATTGAGCGCCGATCGCCGGGCGCATTCGGTGAAGATGCCATCCAGCGTCATGGCCTGCGCGGCGAGTAGCCGGCTGGCCAGCGCCATATCGCCCCCGCCGGCTTCGCTGGCCCGCGTCGCGATCTCGCTTACGAAGTGCGCCAGCGCGGGCTGTTGATCCTTGGGCATCCCGCTAAAAAATGGCTTGGCCAATTCCAGGGCGAGCTGTCCGTGCCGTAGCGCCGGGGCGATCGTTGCACGCGTGATGGCGTCCGCTGTCTCTTCGCCTTCCTCAATAATGATTGGGGTTTTTGGCGGGCGCGTTGCCTTGTCCACTGGGGGCTTCGCCTTGCTCTTGCGTGCCGTCATGGGTTCACCTCGATTTTCGGGAAAGTGCCGGGGAGGGTTGCCCCCAAAACCCCCAAAAGGGCTTTTGTTGGTTTCGGGGGTTCCTGTCGGGGGCGTTCATGCGTGCATGGCCTTGGGATTGGCGCGATAGAGTGTTGACGGCCGCCCCCCGGTATCGACCTTTTCAGCCCGGAGGCGGTAGGCATCGGTAAGCGCTTCCAGGCCGGCCTCGATCCGGCTTTGCTCTGTCAGGCCAGACCATCCCTTTTGGCGAATGTCGCGCGCGGTGAACGGCTGGGGCAGATCACCTCTGTGGACGCGCCGCCAGATCGCCCGTGCCGCCTCGGCATTATCGATCATGGTCGAGGCATAGGCGCGCCGGGCATGGGATCGGAGATAATCGGCCCAGCCCAAAGCCTGCCGTACCGCCTCAATCGAAACCGGGCCGTAGGCATTGTTGGCAAGATGGCAGATTAGGGCCAGCCGGGGGATCAGCCCGCGATATTTGGACAAATGGGCCACCAGCGCCGGGGCCAAATCCTGGCCTCGCAATTCCGCTTCAAGCGCTGCCCGCCATTCGGTGAAAATATCCTGCGCATCATCGGCAAAGCGCAGGAAGGGCACCGCTCCCAGACCGTCGACTTCATCCCGTTGCGCGCCGATTTCGTGCAGGTTGAGACCGGCCAGATCGGCATAGCATTCATGCGCCAGCCGCCGCGCCTCGCTGTCCGGGTAGCGGTCCACCTCTCGAAATTCGCCCGTGAAATCCGGCCAGGCCAGCAACTGCAAACGCTGGACCATGCCATCATCGAATCGCCGGATGCTGTCGCGCATATAGGCGGCGATGCGGCTCGGCTGGGTCGTCCCGAATACCGACAGGTTGACCGCTGGCACGCGCACGGTGCCGCGCATGATGCGATCGAAGGTGTAGCCTTCCTGCCCACCCCAGCCGGTCAGGAAGAATCCACGCGCCGATGCCTTTTCGGGGCTGTCCAGGTCGGTGAAGAGCGGCACCAGTTCGTCGCGATGAACCAGGATGCCATCCGGATTGGCCGCGCATATCTCGCCCAGCTTTTCCGCCGTGGCGTCGCTTGTGAAGTACCGCCGCTCCGATGGCGGCTCGGGCGTCACAAGCGCCGCCAGCACCTTCCGCGCGGAGTCCGCGCCCTCGTCTTTCAGCCGCTTTCGCGCGGCCTTGTCGGCGTCGCCGCGCTCCAGCTTGTGCACGGCCTCGGCTACCTCGAACCGGGCGGCGGCCTCCTTGTTCCATTCCGCCGCTTTGGCTTCCAGTCCCCGGATCGGGGCAAGCGCTTCGGCTGCCGCCGGGCTTTTCATGCAGCCGGGCCGGGCGACGACGCACCCCCACAGATTGCCCACTTCCAGCCATGTGGTGCGTCGCTGGGGTCGAATGCCGATGCGCCGCCCGATAAGCGCCCCGGCCGAAACCATGGCCGGGATGGCCACCAGATCAACCGGGCAATTCATGCGCTCGGCAATGTCGAGCACCCAGCCGCGCAATTGGCTCGGCAACAGATCGGGTGGGAAGGCCAGCACCGGCGGTAGTTCGTCCCGCAGCGGAATCGGATCGGGCCAACCGGCAAACGGGTCCGCCGCTGCCAGCCGCTCTTGTATGCTCGGGTTAGCAGCCATTGCCGCGCCCCCTCAATTCGTCGTTGAAGTCCTTGCAGCCAGAAAGGGGCCGGATGATGCGGACGGATAGCCCGCGCCCGGCATAGGCCTGCGCCGCATCCTCTGCCGCCCTGCACCCGGCCGGGTCGTTGTCCGCCCCGATCACGATCGTTCGCACCTCGGGGGGAAACTGCATCGCGGGCAGGAACGTCGCCCCCGCCGCCACCCAAACCGGGCCGCCCAGCATGTTCCGCAGCGACAGGCCATCTTCGGGGCCTTCACAGACGGTCAGCCAGCCCGTGCCGTCCAGCTTGCCGAGCCGGATTGCGCCGCCCTTCACCTGGCCCAGCGATCGTTTGGGGGTGGTAATGGCCGCCTTTCCCTGCCCATCGCCGGCAAGCCAGATCCGCTGAATGCCGATCACCGTGCCCGCCACGTCGCGCACCGCAGCGACAAGGCACGGCAACGCCCCCAGATTGCCACAGCGAAGGCGCAGGAACCGCAAATCAGGCGGATAGGGGGGAAGGATGCCCCGGAAGCGCAAATAGGCCTCTGCCAGCGTCCCGGCCGCCGACTTGGCCCGGTGCCAGATCGCCAGGGCGCGCGCACGCTTCGCGCGGGTGTCGGCGCCGTCCGAAGCCTCGGGGCTCGAAGGCATGGGCCGCCGGGGCATATCGCCCGCGCCGAGCATCCGTGCCGCCTCGGGTAGCCGCACGGCATACGCCCGCTGCACAAAATCCAGCACGTCGCCGGATGCCCCGCAGCCGAAGCAATGGAAGCGCTCGCCATCCGCAAAGATGGTGAAGGAGGGCGACCTGTCGGGATGAAAGGGGCAGCAAGCCTTATACTCGCGGCCCGCGCGCTGGAGCTTCACTGTTGCCCCCACAATCGAAGGCAGCGGATTGGCAGCGCGGATGGCGTGAAGGTCTATCATGCCCCGCCTCCCCCGAAGACGAACGCAGCCAGCATCGCCGCCAGTTCGGGGCGGACCTGGCAGGCCGCGATCAGGAATTGCGTCTGCAAGACGCGCGGGGTAGAAAAAGCACGGAAGCAGCCACCACAGTTGTTCCGCGACGCCCCGCCAATGTGCGGGGCTTCGTATGTCTGGGCCATGGCTCACGCCTCCCCCTCGATCAGGCGGCGCAAGCTTACGGCGGGGATCAGTGTGCGCTTGCCGATCTTGCGGCTTTCGAGCCGGCCCTCGTTGATAAGGGCATAAAGGCGGGTGCGCCCCAATGACGAAACGCGACAAGCCTCCTTAATACTGTAGGCGAGAGGCGGACCCTGTTCCTGAATTGCCATGATTGGCCGTTTCCTTCGCGATTGCGCCGTGGCGAAATGCCTCGGCGGTATGCGAAAGGATGCTGGCGGATGGCTGCGGTTGTCCGCCGATAAAGGCCCATAAGGGCCGGGAAAGGCTGATTATCATGCGCGGCGGGATTTATCGGCCTTCCCGCCAAGCGCCGTTTACGCGACCTTGGAAAGCGACGGCTTCAACGCCTCGATTGCCTTCATCACACGGCTCGCCCGCTTGCGGATTTCGGACTCGCAAGGGCCGCTTCCATCATTGCTGGTCCGCGTGAAATGGTCGGCCATCAAGCGCTCAATTGCAGCCTGTGCGCCAGGGCCGGTTTCCAGGCCGTCCGGCGTGTTCGCTACAGCCGTGACATGGGCTAACGCGCCTTCCCAATCGTATTTGGGCGGACGGCCTTTGCTATGACCAATGATGGGCACCAGAGGTTCGGCAGGCTCGCAAGCGTCATTCTCGACAGCAGGGGCACTATCGCTCTTCGGGAAATCGACTGACGGGCAATGCACTTCGATATCCCAAGCGGAAAACCATTCCTCGGCATATCCGGTTTCCCACCATTTGGCTGGATCGCCGTCAGAGGCCGCCGCGACGGTGCAGCAACCATTCCGCCAGTCCCAATCACCTGGCTCCATGTTTGATAACCCAAGCTTTGGCAGATCAAACATGTCAAAAGGAGTGGAATCGACGATTACAAGCCAGCGTGCCGGTGGAATGCCCCCGCTTCCCTCTCCGTCGAAATGGTTACCCGCTCGAAAAGCCCGCCACTGGTATTTGCCCCGCGTCACCAGCGCACCATCGGCCAGGAGCCTAAGGAACGCGCGAGCCGGATCAGCATGACCCGCGAACGCAAGCGAGTTCATCGCTTCGTTCAGAGAAAGCCATTTCGGCGTCGTACCGAAGCCATCAAAATCCTCGTACTCCCATTCCCATTCTCGAATGATCGCAAGAGCCGCCGCCGCGCTTCCATTATCGTCCATGCCTGCATATCCTGTCATTGGCTCGCCCCTTCCAAGCGAACGTCTGGTACATATGCGGAACATAGCGGACGCTAGCGAACTCTGCCAGCGCCCATCGATAGCAAAGGGTGAAGCCCGGCCATTTCCAGCCGTTGATCTCGTGTCGGACAACAGAGATATCGCGCGGAAGATGCTAGTCGCGCGCGCGACAGGCCTTAAATCTCCAGCCTCGGCAACGCCCGCACGATTTTCATCGTTTCCAAGCTTACCGTGATCACCCGTTGGAACAGCAGTAGGGGGTAGGCGGGGTCGCCCACGGTTTCGTTGGCATAGCGATTGGCATCGTTGACGATGCCGCTGGCCTTGTCGGTCTTCACGCACTGGCGCTCCATCACCCATTCCAGCGCGGGCTTGCCGTTCACCACATACTCATAGGCTTCCAGCGGGATACCGGTCATGGTGATGTTGGTGTTGTAGGTGACGGTCGTTTTGTCGAGATTCGGACGCTTGCCGCCAAATTTCATTTTCTCGACGCGGTAGAATTTCACCGGGTCGGGGATATTGGCCAGCCGAAAATCACCCTCAGCGATTGTAACGGGGTAAGGCTCCACCTGTTCGTAGTTCACATGCAATCCCGCCAGCGCACGCCCTGACTTGGAAAAGGCCCGGAAATCAGCAGCGGTTTTCACGCGGGGAATGCGCGGTAATTGCTTTGAGAGATTGTCGGCGAAACGAGCGCGATAGTCCTCTGAATGGAGTAGGCCATAGATGTAGTAGAACAGGTCTTTCTTGCTGATCGCCTCTTCGGGATAGGCCGCCTGGAAATGGGCCAGCCCTTCGTCGGTAATGCCGTCGCGGCGCACGATTCGGGGCTGAGGCGAATCCTGCTCGAAGAGGCTGGCTTGCGTATCGCTCATTGCCCGCCCTCCGTTTCGTAGAGAAACATCGGGAAGCATTGGCTGCCCTCGATATCCACCATGTGGAGGCTCGGTACGGCGTTGCTCATCAATACGCTGAAGGCGACTTTCTGCCCCCCCGCCCGACGTGCAAATCACCAGATTTTGTTCTTGCTCCTCCGTTAATGGAGGGTATAATTGTTCTGTTCTGTTCTGTTCTGTTCTGTTCTGTTCTGGCTACACCTTTGGCTGCCTCATAGAGGTATTCAGGAAAACATTGCGTGCCGCCGTCGGTTTGCAGTTCGGGGATGGTGTCCACCATCAAGGCAAGCTGCCCGCCTTCGGCTGGACGTGCCTTCACCATAATCACCCGATTGGTCGCAGCTTCGCCCATCGGAAAGATACGCGGCATCTGGCCTACACGATGAACGGTATCGCCGGTGTAGTAGAGCCATTGGCGGGTGAAGGGGCGATAGAGGCTGGGGGTCAGGTTTGATGCCTCAAAGGTGAACGCATCGCCTTTGGCCAAATCGCTTTTCAGGCTGCTAGTCCAACTGATCTTTGTCGGGTCATTGTCGATAAACCCGTCCACCGCGTCGCCACGTGCCTTACGGTCGGCATGGGGGTGGGCAGCGTCGAACCGCGCCAGTTCAGCATTATAGAAGCCGATCATCGCGCGCATATTGTGGGCCACGGTTTCGCGGCTAGCGTTGTAGCACCACGCATCGCGCCCAGTTTCAATACCTCTCGAATAGTTCGCAAATAGTACCGCACCCGATTTGTTGTCCTTGTCCCCCATCGGCAGGAAGGCGTCGAACGCCTTGTCACGCTGCCCCAACCAATCGCCATGCTCATCGGGGGTGATCGTCTGCCAGCCGCCCGCGCGCGCGATGCCTTCAATGCTGCTGAACCGGGCGATGATCGCCAGCTTGTCCTCGCGGGTCAGATAATCGCCAATATCGTGGAAATATATCTGGCCATGTTCGGCGGCGGCGGGGTTCTTGACCAGCAGCGCGATGGCGACGGGCGTGCGGCTGCCGCTGCCAAAAATCTTGCCGCCTTCGCGCCGGGATCGCTCGCCCGACGTGCGTTGATTGCCCCGCAAATGGAACACATGAATGCTGGCAAATTCATCCGCCAGACATTTCCGCAGGCCATCGGCGGTGTTGGCGTCCAGCCATCCGGCGTTGGACACATAGGCCACCACGCCCGCGTCGCCGATCCGGTCGCTGGCCCAGCGGATCGCGCGGATATAGCTGTCATAGAGCGCATTCTTGTTGGTCGCCTTGGATCGCTTGGCATAGGTTTCGCGGATTCGCCCGTCCAATCGGGGATAATCGACATTGGCGGCATTATCGTTCGCGCTGCCTTGTCCCACCGAATACGGCGGGTTGCCGATGATGACGCGAATATCGAGCGCCTTTTGCCGGGTGCGGCGGTTGCTGTTTTCGGGCATCAGATGTGCGATCAGATCGCGTTCCTGCTCGTAAAGCTGGAACGTGTCCGTCAGGCAGATGCCCTCGAACGGCACGTAATTGCCACCCATGATGCCGTGATAGACCGCCTCGATATTGATCGCGGCGATGTAATAGGCCAGCAGCACGATCTCGTTGGCGTGGATTTCATGGGCGTATTTGTGGGCCAGCTCGTCGGGCTTGATGAGGCCCGTTTGCAGCAACCGCGTGATGAAGGTGCCGGTGCCGGTGAAGGGATCAAGGATATGGACGCCCTTGCTGCCCAGCGTCTGTCCAAATTCGGATTGCAGCACCTCGTTCACCGAATGGAGGATGAAGTCCACCACCTCCACCGGTGTATAAACGATGCCCAGCCGCTCGGTCATCTTGGGGAAGGCGTTGCGGAAAAACTTGTCGTACAGTTCGACGACGATCTTTTGCTTGGCCTCGGCATTATCAATGCCCGCCGCGCGCCGCTGCACGCTGTCATAGAAGCGCTGGAGGCTGTCCGCCTCCTTATCCAGCCGATGCTCGTCGAGCGCCGCCAGCACCGTCTGCATGGCTTTCGAGACCGGATTATTGCCGGTGAAGCTGTGCCCCTCGAACAGCGCGTCGAACACTGGGCGGGTGATAAGATGTTGCGCCAGCATTTCGATCGCGTCGGCTTCGGTGATGCTGTCGTTCAGGTCATCGCGGATTTCAGCCAGAAAAGCCTCGAACGCCGCGCGTTCGGACGTGCCCGGCTTTTGCACCAGCGCGCTGATCCGGGTGATATGGGTCTGGGCGATTGTGGCAATGTCGCCCGCCCAATCCTCCCAATAGTCGCGCCGCCCGCATTTCTTGACGATCTTCGCCATGATCGCCCTGGAAAATTCATCAAACACAAAGGCGTTCTGGAAGGCTGGTGCGGCCTTGGGCGTGCTGTCGCCTTCAGACGATTCGCCATCGCCACCGCCGCCCGCGCCAATATGCCCGGTCTGCGTGGTCGTCTTGCCACTCGGTAGCTTGTTGCTGACGGCGATCACCTCGATATGGTCGCTTATGTCCACGCCAAGATCGGCTTTGTTGATCATCGCATCGAAGCGTTCATCGTGGCTGCGCAGCGCATTCAATATCTGCCAGATGACGCGGTAGCGCTCATTGTCGGCCAGCGCCTGTTCGGGGGTCATCCCGGCGGGCACGCCGATCGGCAGGATGACATAGCCCATCGTTTTGCCCGGCGCGCGACGCATCACCCGCCCGACGGACTGCACCACGTCAATCTGGCTCTTGCGCGGGTGCATGAACAGGATGGCGTCGAGCGCGGGCACGTCCACGCCTTCGGACAGACAGCGGGCGTTGGTTAGGATGCGCGCGATCCGTTCGCCATGCTGTTCCTTCAGCCATTCCAGATGCGCGCCGCGTTCCTTCGCGCCCATCGTGCCGTCCACATGGCGCAATTCGCAGAGCAGCGCCTCCGCGTCGCCCATCGCTGCCTCGCCCTCATCGGACGCCAGATATTCACTGACCACCGCTGCAAATTCGGACCGGATCAGCTTCGATGACGCGATATCCTTGCAGAACGCCAAAGCGCGTTTCATCGGCTGGCCGTCGTTGGCAAACTCGCCCTTTTGGCCGTTCTTGGTCAGCGCCTTGTAGCACCCGATGATCTTGGTCGCGTCGTCCAGCTTCATTTCGCTGGAGCCATCCGCCAGCCGGTTCTGCACGCCGGTTGACACCATGGCTTCATCCACGGCCAGCACCAGCACCTTGTAATCGGTCAGCAGGCCATGCTCCACCGCCCAGCCAAAGCCACGGGTGAACAGCGTTTTGCCATACAGCGCTTCGTCGTCCATCGACGCCAGCGCGGCCGATACCTCGCCCGCCTTGGCCTTGGCCGCCTCGCCAAAGACGCGCGGCGTGGCGGTCATGTAGAGGCGCTTCCGGCCTGCGATAAAGTCCTGATCATGGATTTTGACGAAATTGCTTTCGTCTTCACCCGCCAAGGTCGCGCCGGTCGTGCGATGCGCCTCATCGCAGATGATCAGGTCAAATTCGGGAAAGCCGTACCGCTTTTGCGCGTCGGCTATGACCTGAATCGACTGATAGGTGGAAAACACCACCGTCATCCGGTCGCCCGCCGGATAGGAGGACCGGGACGCCAGCTTGGCCGCGTTGGTTGTGGCGGGATAGTCCAGGTCGTGGAGGTCAACCTCCGCCACGTCATCCTTGTCGCGCGTCCGCCGGCCCACCTGAACATCGGAACACACCGCATAGGAACGCAGCGGCGTCGTGCTGTCTATTGTCCATTCGCGGATCGTCTGGTTCATCAACGCCAGCGACGGCACCAGCACCAGCACGGTGCCGCCCGCGCCAACCTGTCCCTCGGCGATTTTCAGGCTGGTGAACGTCTTGCCCGTGCCGCACGCCATGATCAGCTTGCCGCGATCGGCCTCCGCAAGCCCCTCCCGAACGGCTGCGAGGGCGTCACGCTGGTGCTCTCGCAACACTTTGGGCGGGGCGACTTTGATTTCATCGCGCTGAAACCAAGCCTCCCAATCAATCGGGCTCTGCTCAAGCCGCTCCAGATCAAGCGTGGTGACATTCAGGTCGTCCAGCAACGCTGTGGCATTGACGCTCCACGGCGCGCCAGTCGTTTCGATGATCAGGCCACGGGAAAAATGCTTGGTCTGTGATGAGCTAAGAAAACTGTCGATATCGCCTTTCTGGATGCGATACCCCTCCGCATAGAATTTGCACTGGATCGCGCAAAAGCTATCCTCGCCCCGGATTTTAGCGACGGCATCAATGCCAATATCCCGCCCGTCCAGCCGGTGCGCCTTCGCCCAATCGGAGAACAGCCAGGCATCCTCATATTCCTGCACCATGCCCGGATCGTGCTTGACGAAGGCCACCGCCAACCGCTCGAAATACGTCCCCTTCTCGCGTTCGGTACGGGATGCCGCCCGATATTGGGCAAGCAATCGGCGAAGTGGCGTGGACATTTACCCCCCAGAGCAAAGCGTTAGAGCCGGGCATGACCCCCGCCTTCACCCAAGACTTAACGCCAGCCGGGGATGCCGCCAAGGCTCGCCCTGTAGCGGCGCAACCTTCGCCTCCGTTCACAGCATGTCGGGATGGTCACCGCACCACCGCGATGCGCTATTTCTAATGTGGCCCGTGGAGGTAGGCGGCGCGCATCGCGTAGGAGCTTCGGCCCGACGTGATCAGGCCGGCACGTTCAGCCGTAGACCATGCCGGGCATATCTGCCTGACTCAATTGGAGATCCGCGTTGATCGCCCGCACGGCAAAGGCCCAGATTTGCGCCGCGTCGGCCGGCGAGGCGTCTTCGTAAGAGAAGCCTTCGAGCAGCGCGAGGGCGCAATAATGGCCCGTCTCGATAACGGTTTCGATGTCCTCATGGCCGGCATAGAACGTCGCTGTCGAGGCGTGGGCGCTCGCGCCATAAGCGAAGCTCGCGAGTCGAGGAGTCAGGGAGTAGGCATATTGCTTGCCGATGGTGTGTTGTGCCGTAGCCGAAGGGCGCGCTTCGTCCCGCAAATCGGACTGATTTTCGCAATCTGCCGCCAACTGGTCATACCCGGCGCGCCGTAGATAAGCCGGCGCGATCACGCGGACCGTGAGCCAGGCGAAGAATTCGGCGCTTCGGCGCTCCTCCGCCTCACTGTCGTGCTGCACAACAATATGGCTAAGCTCGGTTTCAATGGCGCTGACCAAGGCGTTGGGCATGACATCTTCGTACCGGAATAGGCAGGAAGCGAAGCTTGAAGCGGTCCGGTTCCCGGCGAAGGAACGCAAGAGCACCGGTCTGGCGAGAGCCGTATGAAGCGAGCTAAACCCGCCGCAGGCGTAAAGCGCCGCGAATCCACCAGCGAGAAAATGGCGACGATTCGGGATTGGAGACATCGTGCTAACCTCCGAGAAACAGCTCAAACTTCTATCATTTCGGAGGCTGCAAAACACGCAAAAACGGGTACTGATTGTGCCTATATAATACTGATATTATTAAGAGAATTAAAGAAGAATAGGTGTGGTTCTGAGCGTCATTTCGTCGCCTCCAGTCCGCGCGCGGCGGCTGTCGCTAGCAGCGCGTCGAGCAGTTGACAGGGGTGGCGGTGAAGCGGGTCAAGGGATCAGCCGAAATAGGATTGTCGATGGTGGCGCGGCCTAGGCTGGACGCCCACCAAGCGCCCCGAATGTGGCAGGGCCAGCCTCGTGGGGCTATCCTGTCGCCAGCCCGCTTCCATCGGACCGAGAGTCCGGTGAAACTCTATCCCACCTCCCGGCCGGGAAACGGCACAATGTCCGCGCCCTTGCGCAGGGTGTCGAGATAATCGCTCCACCATTGGGCCATCGCCACGCGCTCTTTCCAGTGCGCCCCGCGATGGTAGGCGGCGCGCACCGCGTCGCTGTCGCCGTGCGCCAGCGCGCGTTCGATCGCATCGACGCTCCATTTGCCGCTTTCGTTCAACAGCGTGGAAGCCGTCGCCCGGAAGCCGTGCGCTGTCATTTCGTCGCTGGAATAGCCGAGCCGCCGCAGCGCCGCGTTGAGCGTGTTCTCGCTCATCGGCCGCTGGCGCGTCCGCAGCGAGGGGAACACATAGCCGCGATAGCCTTCCTCGCCGCCCGTGATCGCCCGTAGAGCGTCAAGAATGGCAAGCGCTTGCCGGGATAACGGGACGGCATGGGGGCGGCGCATCTTCATTTTCTCCGCCGGGATCATCCAAGTCGCCGCCGCCAGGTTCAGTTCTTCCCAACGGGCCTGCCGCAGTTCGCCGGGGCGGACGAATAGATGGGGCGCGAGCTGGAGCGCCAGCCGCGTCACGGCGTCGCCCTGATAGCCGTCAATGGCGCGGAGCAAGCCGCCCAGCTTCGCCGGCTCGATGATCGCGGCATGGTGCTTCACGCGCGGCGCGGTAAGAGCGCCCTTCAAGTCGCGGCTGGGATCGCTGGCGAGGCGCGCGGTGGCGACGGCGTAGCGCAGCACTTGCGAAGCGAATTGCAGGCATCGCCGCGCTGTTTCCAGATTTCCCTTGCGCTCCAGCTTGCGCAGGGCCGCCAGAATGTCGCTCGGTTCGATCGACGCAACGGGGATGGTGCCGATGGCAGGCGTCAACTGCGCGGCTAACCATTCGACCTTGGCCGCCGTGGCAGGCGAATAGGGCCGATCCCCGTCGCGCTTGCGCTTGGCGATATATTCCGCCGCAATGGCCGCGAACGTGTCGCCAGCGCCTTGTATGGCCTTGGCCTTGGCGCGGCGCTTCTCCAGCGAGGGATCGACGCCCGCCGCCATATCGACGCGGGCGGCATCGGCGGCCTTGCGAGCGGCAGATAGTGACGTTGCCGGATAGGCTCCCAGCGAGAGCAGCTTTTCCTTGCCCGCAAGGCGGTATTTGAGCCGCCAGAGTTTCCCTCCGGCCGGGGTGACGGCAACGTGCAGCCCGCCGCCATCAAACAGCTTGTAAGGCTTATCGCCCGGCTTCGCGGTGCGAACAGCTATATCGGTGAGCGCCATGCCCATGCCCCGTAGCTGGGGGTATTTTGCCCGTTTGAAGGATACCCCAGCGATATACCCCCAAAAACACCCCCGAGATTGGGGGTATGTGAGCGAACGCAATCGAACGTCTGCGAACGCTACAAAGGTGAAATACCGCAGAATACCTAGGGTTTCAAGGATGGTGGCGGATGCTGCTGAACGGAAGGATGGTGCCCAGGGACGGAATCGAACCGCCGACACCGTGATTTTCAGTCACGTGCTCTACCAACTGAGCTACCTGGGCCGGAGCGTCGGGGGGCCTATAGAGGGCCGTCCCGCTCGCTGTCCAGCCCATCGGCGTCGATTTCTTCACCGTCGCTCGTCGCGGGGCGGCCGGGCAGGCGATAGCCCTCGCCAAGCCATTTGAGAAGATCGCGATCGCGGCAGCCTCTGCTGCAAAAAGGCGCATGCTCGGCGACGGCGGGGTCGCCGCAATAAGGGCAGACGGCGCGCTTAGGCCGGCGGGTGTTCGACATGGACATCGCCGCCGGATATGGGCGCGCCCGGCAGCTCTCGCAAGTCGATCGCCGCGCCCGTTCTGCGCCCCAGCATCTCCAGCCATTGGGGCGCGGCGGCGAGACGACGGATAACGACAGGGGCGGCTGCGATCGTGCGCCGGCCGGCGCCCCCCGCGCGCTCGGCGCGCCGAAGGAGCGCAAGCGCCGCCGTCAGCACCGGATCGACGCGAATCCGCTCGGGCAGCGACACGCGCGGGCGCGGGCGGACGATCTGGAGGAAGCCGAAGCCGTTGACGGCGGTACGTTCGAATGGCGGCGGCAGCCATGCGTCCACCGCCGCCGCCGCAGCCTGGCGATCGGCCTTGCCCTGTGCGCTGGGCAAATCGATGCCGATCGAACCGCCGATGTCGAGCCGCCGGATCGCGCGTGCCGCGGCCGCTGCCCCGGCGATCGCCAGCGCCCCGGGGGCAAGCGAGCCGTCGACATCGAACAGGGTCATGGCCGGAGTCAGCGCCAACCGAAGCAGCCCGCCGGGGAAGACGATAAGGCCGCCGTGTGCTTCTTCCAAGACTTCGGACCAGCCGGCCGCCTCCAGAGCGTCGCTCTCATGCGCATCCAACTGGCGAACCAGATGGCCAGTGGCGACGATCCTGTCGTGCAGCGACGGGCCGGGGGAGGGCGCCTCCTCCTCTGTAGCGAGCCGCGCCAAGGCGGGTTTGGGATTGCCTTCCTCCGGAATCGCCTCACGCGTGATGGTCACGCGCAGGGGGGCGCCTTCGCCGATCCGCATCGGCACGGGGCGCAGCATGGCCGGTGCGCCGCTTTCGAGCGTGACGAGCGCCCGCTTCGTTTCCGGCATCGTCCGCACCAAACGCGCCGACAGCACGGCGCCGACACGTGGCCCTTCCTCCTCGCGCTCGATTCGTGCCTCTACGATCGCATCCCCTTCGACGAGTGCCGCACGCGCCTCGCCAATGCCGGCTTCATAGAGCCACTCAGCCATCCGCTTGCGGCGCATAGCCGGCGGCGGAGAGCAGGGCGCGGGTTTCGAATAGCGGCAGGCCGACCACGCCCGAATGACTGCCTGAGAGGAAGCGTACATAGGCTTCCGCCCGGCCCTGGAGCGCATAGCCGCCGGCCTTACCCTGCCAGTCGCCGGTCGCGAGACAGGCCGCGATATCCGTATCGGTCAGGCGCGTGAAGGCGACGATGCTGATCGATTCGCGATGCCGCGCATGTCCGCTGCCATCGATCAGGCACAAAGCGGAAATGACGCGATGACGCCGGCCTGACAGCAAAGTGAGGCAGGCGCGCGCCTCGGCCTCCGTGTCTGCCTTGGGCAAGATGCGCCGTCCGGCGGCGACGACCGTGTCGGCGGCCAGCACCAGGCTGCCGGGATAGCGTTCGGCCACCACCTGCGCCTTCGCCGCGGCCATGCGCCGCGCATAAGGCAGCGGCAGTTCGCCCTTGGTCGGCGTCTCGTCGATATCGGCCGGATCGATCACATCGGGCACGATGCCGAGACGCGCGAGCAGGTCGCGACGGCGCGGGCTGGCGGAGGCAAGGACCAGCCGCACGACAGCAGTCCGATTATTTGAAGCGGTAGGTGATCCGACCCTTGGTCAGATCATAAGGCGTCAATTCGACGAGCACCTCGTCGCCGACGAGCACGCGAATACGATTCTTGCGCATCTTGCCGGCGGTATGGCTGAGAACCTCATGATCGTTCTCCAGCCGCACGCGGAACATCGCGTTGGGGAGGAGTTCCACAACCGACCCGCGCATTTCAAGCAGTTCTTCCTTGGCCATCAGCCCTCTTGATCCATATGTCCGCGAAAACCGCGCTGCGTTAGCGGCACATCGACAAAAAAGATAGATAGGAGTGGAAAGTCCGATTTTCAGGGGCAATCACAGGAACAGCGTTGGCATCGCCGAAAAACACGGTACAGGCGCTTGCCTCAGGATGGGTGGCCGAGTGGTTTAAGGCAGCGGTCTTGAAAACCGCCGTGGGTTCACGCTCACCGTGGGTTCGAATCCCACCCCATCCGCCAAACGCCCCCATTGCTGCCGTTGGCGCAGTCCGCTTCTCTCACTAAGAGCAGAGTCGCAAAGTCGCCGGGGAGAGCGCCGCTCATGTCAATCTCACTCTACGACATCAGTGTGCCGACCTTCTTGCAGACCGTGAATGCTCTCGCGCGCGTCCTTGATCGCGCAGAGGAGCATTGCGTGAAAACGGGCCACGACCCTGACGACTTTGTGGAAGTTCGCTTGATTGATGACATGGCCCCATTTCATTTCCAGATCGAGGCAGCATGGCATCATGCGGTGTGGGGACTTGAGGCTGCGCGAACGGGCGCATTCACTCCGCCCGCACTTGTGGGACCGGTTCCATTCGGCGATTTGAAAGGGATGATGGAGAAGGCGAAAAGGGCGCTGGAGGCGTTCGGATCCGACGAGGTAAATGGCTGGGCGGGCAGGCATCTGGACCTTCAGATCGGTCCTCGCAAACTCGCCTTTACGTCCGAGACGCTGATTCTGTCGTTCTCGATACCCAACTTCTACTTCCACGTTGTCACGGCCTACGACATCCTGCGGATGCGGGGCGTTCCGATTGGCAAGCGTGATTATGAAGGGCGGCTGCGCACACGTTCATATTAGCTGACCGGCAGCTCAAAACGGGCCGCTGACCCAAGCTCGCAGCGGGTTAGCCGGGTCGGCGAGAAGTTTCACCACCATTGCGAGGCAGACGATTACCAGTAAGGGGCGAATGATCTTCGGCCCGAAATGCATCGCGGCGTGAGAGCCGGCCCAACCGCCGATCACCTGGCCCGCCGCCATGATCAGGCCGACGATCCAGAGGACGTGGCCCCCGATCGCGAATATGACGAGCGAGACGGCGTTGCTCGTGAAATTCAGCGCCTTGGTGTGCGCGGTGGCGCGGGTCAACCCCATGCCCAGCAGCGTGACCAGCGCCAAAATGAAGAACGATCCGGTGCCCGGCCCGAAGAAGCCGTCATAGAAGCCGATGCCGCCGGCGACCGTCCCGAACGCGAAGGGCGTGAGCCGGGCATGGACGTCCTCGTCGCTCGCCCTGGGGCCGATCAGAAAATAGAAGGCGATGGCGACGAGCAGGACGGGCAGCAGCACCATCAGCCATTTTGTATCGACCAGCAGGACGGTGCCGGCGCCGAGGGCGGCGCCGACCAGAGTGGCGATCAGCGGCCATTTGAGAAGCCTGAAGTCGATATGGCCCTTGCGCCAGAAGGCCCAGGTGGCGGACGCCGTGCCGAAACTGCCCTGCGTCTTGTTGGTGGCGATCGCCGCGACGGGGCCGACGCCGGCCGCCAGAAGGGCAGGAAGGGTGATCAATCCGCCCCCGCCGCCGATCGCGTCGACGAAGCCCGCCGCGACTGCCGCGAAGAACAGCAAGGCAATAATTTCGGGCGCGAGTTGGACCATGATTCGCGCCTACGCTGACGTTCGGTGGCGGTCCAGCGCGATAAATTCGGGTTTCCCCGCCTTCACTCCGTCCGGCGAGCCGTGACTATGCGGATCGGGGGTGAGAGCATCTGGCCCTTCATGATGCCTTCGCCTTCGGTGGGTGAGGTCGGCGCTTCGAGGATGTGGCGCACCACGTCCATGCCTTCGACGACATGACCGAAGGCGGCGAAGCCGGCATTATCGCCCGGCTGCGTCGGATCGGCGTCGAGCGAGGGCATGTCGCCTACGGTGATGAAGAAATCGCCGGTCGCCGTGCCCGGAGCCTCACGCGCCATCGAGATGACGCCCTCGACATGCGACAGGTGGGTTAGGGTGGTCGGTTCATGCACGATCGGCGGGAGTGTGCGCTTGGGATCGTTGCGCGTCCCGCCCTGGACGAGACCATAGCCCTCCGCCACCTTCGCCGCGCGATAGAAGCTGGTGCCGTCGAAGCGCTTCTGGTCGACATAACGCAGGAAATTGGCGGTCGTGATCGGCGCGCGCTCCTTTTCCAGTTCGAGGACGATCGGCCCGTCACTCGTCTGTAGCGTTACGCGGACCGTCGCCGGTTTGGGCGCCGGTGGCTGCCCTTCAGGCGCCTGGCCGGATGCCGGCGCGATGGCGAGGCAGAGGAGAGCGGCCGGCAGGACCAGACGGGCGAAGATCCGCATGAGGATTCGGCTCCTTTTCAGACGGGGATGAGCCCCAGTTCAGCATCGCCAGGCGCCTTGCCCCATTTGTCGCGGGGGGGCATCGGCCGATCGCGCCAATGGGGATCGAGGGTGAAGCTCGATATCGTGCGGCCTTGGGGAATGCGGCCGTTGCCCGCGCCCTGGCTATAATCGAAATAGAGCTTCATCAATTCCTCATGGCCATGATGGCGCTGGCTGACCTCATGCGCCAGACACGCCTCGCGCCAGGCGAGAAGGCGCGTCAGCGTTTGCGGGATCTCGTAATTCTCATAATATTCAAGGAACCAGAGTCGCTTGAACATCGGCGTGAACGCCACTTCGGCCCAGCCGAACGCGTCGAACAGATAGGTGCCGTTCGGACTGTAATAGCGCAGGAAATCATCGAGCCGGGCATATTGCGCATTCACTTCGGCAGCGAGTTCGTCGCGCTTGGCCGGATCGCGGTTCAGGATCATGCGGTAGCCCGATCCCGTGAACGCGCCGTCGGTCGCGCACAGCATATTCTCGACGGCGTGGCGATAAGGATCGCGCTGAGCCACCGCCGGATCGGGATAGCGATCCTCGAAGTAGCGCATGATGACCATGCTTTCCTTCAGCGTCTCGCCATTTTCCAGCTCCAGCGCGGGGAGCGAGGTGGTGCCGCGCGTCTTCTTGAGCAGCCAGTCGGGGCGCGGCTTGGAGATGTCGATCTCATGATCCGCCATGATCCCGTTCAGGCCCTTGAGATCGAGCAGCAATTCCACCCGCTCGGAGAAGGGGCAGCCGGGGATATGATACATGGTGAGCCCGGCGGCTCCGGTCGGTTCGGTCATGCGTCGCTCCTTGATCGCGTCGGCGGCTTTGCCGCGTTCGACGATCAGCTAGGCGGCGGATCGCGGGCGCGTCAATCGCCCGCTGGCGCGGGCACGCCATAGTCGCGCAATAGTGCGTCTATCGTAGGTTTTTCCTTCTCCAGGACGGCTTCGATCGCCTTGCGAAGGCCAGGTTCGTCGCGGCGAACCCCCACCGAAATGTCATAGACCATTGGCCATTGCGCCTGATCGAGCCAGGGAGTCACCGGCTCGATCCGAAGCGGCACCGCCGATCGCTGTGCGAAATAGCCGGCAAGCGGCCCCCAGACGAGGGCAACGTCCACATCGCCTTTGGCGACGGCATCGATGATTGCGGACGGCGGGTTGGGCTGCTGATAATCACCGTAAAGCATATAGCCGCGGATATTGTCGATCAGCCCCCGGCTGGCCATCGCATGAGCGGGCGGCGTGTTCATCGCATCGTCGCCCACCATCTGCACGCCGATCGACAGCGACTTGAGGCGCGGATCGTCGAGGGTGAGGCCGCCCAGCGGCCTGTCCTTGCGCGTCAGGAAGACATAGGTGGAACGGTAATAAGGCCTTGTAGTCGCGACCATTTCGACGCCGCTTGCCACACCCGGCCAGATGTCGCACTTCGCCTCGTTCAGCGTGTTGCGGACATAGCCGCGCCGCTGCGCCCACCAGATATAGCTGATCTTTGCACCGAGATCGCGCGCCAGCAGCGCGGCGATCTTGTTCTCAAATCCCTCGCCCGCGCGATTGGAGAAGGGCAGGTTGTTGGGATCCGCGCAGACCACCAGCTCGCGCGGTTGTGCCGGCGCGGGCGCGGCCTGCAACAGGATACCGAGCAGCAACGCGCTCATGGCGTCGCCACCACGCCCCAGGGACGTCCTCCCAACTTCACGGTACGTATCACCCGATTGGCCACCAGATCGATCACGGTCATGTCTCCCGAAAGGCCGGCCACCGCGTAGAGACGCTTCTCGTCGGGCGAGAGCGTTATGCCCCAGTTGCGGTTGCCGACCGGAAAGGTGCGCACGACCTCGCGCGTCGCCGGATCGATCTCCGCGACGTGATCGCCGCGGCCCAGCGCCACGAAGATGCGCTTGCCGTCCCGCGTGGCAGCAAGCTCGACGGCCTGCACCGGATCGATGTCGGGCAGCATCTTTTGCAGATCGATGATCGCGGCGATCTTGCGCGTGGCCACGTCGAAGACACTGATCGTGCCCCGAAGCTCGGACGTGACCCAGAGCCGCTTGCCGTGATCGAGGAACAGGGCGGCGCGGGGGCGCGAACCGACCAGCGCGCTATCGATCAATGCGCCCGTCGTCGCATCGATGAAATGGACGGTGCTGGCGCCCTCCGACGTCGCGACTACCAGTCGGCCATCGGGGCTGACCGCCATGCCCTCCGGCTCCGGGCCGACGCGCACCTCGCGTACCACCTTGTTCGCCGGCAGATCGAAAAAGGATACGGCGCTATGATCCTCATTGGCGATGTAAAGGCGCTTGCCGTCGGGGCTGACGACGAACCGTTCGGGATCGGTGCCGGAATCGAGGTGGCGCACCACCTTTCCTGTCGCGAGATCGATGGCATCGATCCGGTTGGCGTCGCCCGCCGCGACGTAGAGCGTGCGCCCGTCGGGGGAGAGCGCCATGCCGCGCGGACGCGCGCCGACTGCGATCGCGCCCTTTACCGCGCCCGTCTGGCCGTTGACGACGCGCAGCACGTTCGCCTGCTCATCGGAAACATAAACGGTATCGGCAAAGACTGGTGTGGCGAGCAGCGCCAGCAACAGCAGCGGATAATGTCTCACCCCGGCCCCATCGTCGTTGTCGTATAATCGTTAGTCGTGTCGGGCGGCGGCGCCCAACCGGCATGCTGATCGGCTGCTCTTGGCACGGGGGCGGGGGACTGTGACGGCGTCGGCCCGTTCTGCGCCGCCAATGTCGCCGGTAACGACATCGAACGGACATAAGCGGAAATCTGCCAGAGCTGCTCGTCGGGTATCCGTCCGCCCCAGGCGGGCATGCCGTTGGGCCGTCCCTCGACCAGCGTCTGATGTATTTGCGTCAGGCGGCCGCCATAGATCCACTCATCGTCCATCAGCGACGGCCCCATGCCGCCGCCGCCGTTCGAGTGGCAGCCCGAACAATTATATTGATGGAACAATCGCTTGCCGGTGTTCACGGCGTCGGCATTGTCATAATAAGCGGCGGCGCGTGGGTCCTCGGTTACGGCGGGCGCGCTCGATCCCGGGGCAAGCGCGCTGTCTATCACGCCTTGCGTGATCGGTTGCTGCGCCGGCATCCCCTGTTCCTCTTGCCCCTTGTCGCAGCCGGCGAGCAGCAGGAGGGCGAGCCCCACGGCCTCAGTGCGGAAGCGCGAAGACATAAAGCGTCCCTCCGGCGGTGGAATATTTGGGAAGATCGGACATGGCGTTGACGAAGCCGAGCGCGGCCGATCCGTCGCGCGGATCGACAGGCCCCGACACGACCGCCCCCGCCCAGCCGCCCACGCCCGAAAGCACGGCGATATATTGGTGCCCGTCGGGCCCGCGATAGCTGACCGGCTGGCTGATGATGCCGCTATCCGCCTTGAACCGCCACAGCAGCTTGCCCGTGCGCGCGTCGACCGCCTTGAACCAGCCGTCCATCGTTCCATAGAAAACGACATCGCCGCCGGTGACGACGGTGCCCGACCAGACGGGGAAATTCTCCTTCACCGTCCAGACCGGACGGCGCCGGACGGGATCCCACGCCGTCAATTCGCCGCGATGGCCGCCGGGGCCCGGCTTCATATGCACCTCTGCGCCGACATAGGGCGTGCCGGAGATGTAGCTCACCTCGAGGTTCATCCAGTCCATGCACAGATTTTCGTGCGGAATGTAGATCAGCCCTGTTCGCGGACTGAATGAGGAGGGGTTCCAGTCCTTCGCGCCCGACGCGGTGGGGCAGATATTGCGGACCACCTGGCCGAGCTTCGTTTCCTTCGCCTTGTTGACGATCAGCCGCCCGGTCTTGAGATCGACGCCCTTGGAGGAATTGACGGGTCCGAAAGGATCGGCAGACAGCACGCGCCCGGTCGTGCGCTCGATAACATAGACATAGCCGTTGCGCTCGGGCCGGACGAGCACCTTCCGCATCTTCCCGGCAAACGGCATGTCGAGCAATATCTGCTCGTTGATCCCGTCATAATCATGCTCGTCATGCGGCGTGAACTGATAATACCATTTGGCGGCACCCGTATCGGGATCGCGCGCGAAGATGCCGGTCGTCCATTTGTTGTCGCCGGGCCGCTGCTCCTGATTCCAGGGACCGGGATTGCCCGTGCCGTGATAGATCACGCCCAGTTCGGGATCATAGCTGACCCATCCCCAGACATTGCCGCCGCCGATCTTCCAGGCCTCGGGCGGCCAGGTCTTCACGCCGAGGTCCTTGCCGCGATCGGCCGCGTAGAAGGGCCTGAAGGCGGGACCGATCAGCACATCCTTGTCCGGCCCTGTATTATAGGCCTTCCACAGCAGCTTGCCGCTCTTCTCGTCGAGTGCCGCGATCCAGCCGCGCACGCCCAGTTCGCCGCCCGAATTGCCGACATAGACCTTCCCGTCGGCGACCAGCGGCGCCATCGTGATCGTCTCACCCTTGTTGATGTTGCCGAGCTTGGTGCGCCACACCGCCTTGCCCGTCCTGACGTTGATCGCGATCGTCTGCCCGTCGAGCGTGTTGAAGATATATTTGCCGTTGCTGATCGTTCCGCCGCGATTGACCACATCACAGCAGGCGACGCCCTGGCTGGCTGGCAGAGGCTTCGGCGCGAATTTCCACTTGAGCGGCGCGCCGGGCTTGGTGAGATCGAGTGCATAGACGTAATTGGGATAGGCGGTCACGATATACATCGTGCCGTCCGCCACGATCGGCGCGGCCTCCTGCCCCTTGTTCACGCCCAGCGAAAAGGTGACGACCGGCTTCAGGTTGCGCACGTTCGCGGGCGTGATCTCGTTCATCGCCGAATAGCGGGTGCCCGCATAATTTTTGGACGGCATCGTCCACTGGCCGTCATCGCGCGGGACGTTAGCGTGCGTGCGCCCCGCATTCGGGGTCGGCGCCGCGAGCGCGTGCCCGATCTGCTCACGCGTGAACACCTCGTTCGCGGGCACCGGGGGCGGCACCGTTTGCGCGGCCACCGACATGGGAAAAAGCGTGAGCGCGGGAAGCAGGCGTAAGCATCTCATTTTTCATCATCCAGCGTGTAGAGATAGGTGGCGATGGTGCGCGCCTGTGCGGCGGTAAAGCCCATTTCGGGCATGGCGGTGCCCGGCAACATCGCCTGCGGATGCTCGATCCAGCGCGCCATCGTCGCGGGCGTATTCGGGAAGCGACCCGCGAGTACCTTGCGGCGACCTACCCCGGCCAGCGAGGGACCCACGGTGCCCGTGGCGGCGGGGACGCCCGGCACGATATGGCAGGCGACGCAATTGGCGGCGATGAGCGCCTTCGCCTCGGCATAGTGGTCACCCTTCCCGCAGGACGCGAGAAGGCCGAGCGCCATGAGGGGGATCAGCCGGCGCATCGCGGCAGCAGGATGAAGGCGACGGCGTCGAGCGCGGTCGCGATGGTGAAGCTCCCCCCGAGGATCATGCCCCAGAGCGCAAGGAAGCGGCTACGGCCCGTTCCTACTTCCAGCAACTCATGCTCGCCGCCGCCGGCTTCCTCACGCGTCCGACGGAAGACCCGCCACGAGACGAGGAAAGCGGCGAAGGCCACCAGCACGCCGGCGACCAGCACCACGATCATCGCCGGCCATGTCCAGCCATAGCCGGGCAGGGGAGCGATGCCGCGATCGCTGTTCGGAAAGCAGGGCCAGCTTGCCAACGCATAGCCGGCGCAGAGCTGGACGAACCAGGCGATCGGCCCGCCCGCCACGCCGAACAGGCTCTCATGGAGCGCGACCCGCTCCCGATGCGGCGCGGGATGATGGGGAAGCGCTTCATGTCGGGCATTCATGTGCCGAACCCCAGATAAGGCGTGATATAATAGGTAGCGAAGACGAACAGCCAGACCAGGTCGACAAAGTGCCAGTAGAGGACGCCGGCGGTGACGGTGAGCCGCCGGCGGGGGCTGAAATAATCCAGCGCCGTCCAGCAGAAGAGCGCCGCCAATATGGCGATGCCGACAAGGACATGCGCCATATGGAAACCCGTCGTCACGAAATAGAGCGAGGCATAGCTCGACGCGCCGATGCCGAACGGCTTCGCCTGCCACTCGAACCATTGGACGAGCGCGAACACCGCCCCCATCACGAACGCCAGCCCGAAGCCTGTCAGCGCCCGGCCGCGCCGCCCCTTCAGCACGCCGCTCTCGCCAAACCATGCCGCGACGCTCGACAGCAGCAGGAGGATCGTGTTGGGCAGCGCCAGCTTGAGCGAAGGCTCTGCCTCCAGCACCCATGCGCCCGGCGCGGCCGCGCCGGTATAGAAATAAGCGAACAGCAGATAACCGAAGAGCGCGGCTTCGCTCGCGATCAGCGTGCCGACACCCCAGGAGCCGAGCCCGCGGCGCCCGGTCGGGCCGACCGGCAGGTCCCTGGGCTCGGCCAGCGCGACTTCAGGCATGGGCGGCCTCCCGCTCGCGCAGTTCGCGGCGCGGCCACAGCCAGCCCAGCGCCGACAGGGCAACGACTGTCCCACCTACGGCCGTCACCGGCCACAGCCGGAGAAGCAGGCCGGCGAACAAGATTGAAAGGCCGGCCGCGAGGAGGAGCGGCGCATAGCTGTCCTCGGGCATTTCAAGCACCATGTCCGGCGCACCGTCGAGCGCCGACGTGCCGATCGTCTCCTTCCCCTCGGCAAGCAGCATGCCGCGATCGAGGGACGAGACGGCGCCTTCCTCATCCAGCCGGCCCTCCCACAACGGGTGGCGCGAGGCGACCGTGGGGATGATCGCGAAATTATAGGGCGGCGGCGGCGAGGAGGTGGCCCATTCGAGGGTTGGCGCATCCCAAGGATTGGCGCCGGCGGGCGATCCGCTACGCCAGCTTTTCACCACATTGATCAGGAATAGCAGCACGCCGACGGCGAACAGGAAGCTGCCGATCGAGGTGACGAGATTGAGCGTGCTCCAGCCCATGCCCGCGGGATAGGTGTAGATGCGGCGTGGCATCCCGTAGAGGCCGGTGAGGTGCATCGGCAGGAAGCCGATATTGAAGCCCAGGAACATCGTCCAGAAATTCCAGCGCCCCAGCCGCTCATCCATCAGGCGGCCCGTCATCTTGGGAAACCAGAAATAGGTCGCGCCAACGACGGGGAAGACGTTGATGCCGATCAGGACATAATGGAGGTGCGCGACGATGAAATAGGTGTCGGTCAGTTGCCAGTCGACCGGCACGCTGGCGGTCATGAAGCCCGAAACGCCGCCGATCACGAACAGCAGGATCATCGAGGCGAAAAACAGGAAGGCGGTGGTGATGACGGGCCGCCCCAGCCAGATCGTCGCCAGCCAGGCGAAGATCGCCACCGCCGAGGGAAAGGTGATGATGATCGACGCGCCGGAAAAGAAGGAAAGGCTGAGTCCCGGCAGGCCGGTCGCGAACATGTGGTGCACCCAGACGCCGAAGCCCAGGATCATCGTCGCGACCGTCGCCAGCGCCACCAGCGAATAGCCGACGAGCGGCCGCCGGCAGAAGACGGGCAGGCCGTCCGACACCATACCCATCGCGGGCAGCACGATCGCATAGACCCACGGGTGGCCGAATATCCAGAACAGATGCTGCCATAGCAGCGGCTGTCCATTGCCCTGCGGATCGAAGAAATGGGTGCCATATTGCCGGTCCATCCACAGCAGGAAGAAGGCCAGGCTGACGGCGGGCACGACGATCAGGTTGGCCACGCTCGCGGTCAGCGTGCCCCAGACGAGGATCGGCAGACGATTGATCGACATGCCCGGCGCACGGGTGCGGAAGGCGGTGACGATGAAATTGGCCGCGCCGATCGTCGTCGATATGCCGAGGAATACCATCCCCAATGCGTAGAAATCCTGGTTCAGCCCCGGATTATAGTCGCGCGAGGCATAAGGGACGTAGTTGAACCAGCCGTCATTAGGGCCGTTGCCGGTGAGGAAGCCGGCATAGAGGAACAGTCCCGCCGCGAGATAGATCCAGTAGCTGAGCGCGTTGAGCCGGGGAAAGGCCATGTCGCGGCTGCCGAGGAGCAGCGGCCACAGATAATTGGAAAAGCCGGACAGGATCGGCGACGCATAGAGGAAGATCATCGTCATCCCGTGCGTCGAGAATAGCTCATTATATTGTTCGGGGGTCAGCAGGGTCTTGTCGGGCCCCGCAAGTTGCAGGCGCATCACCAGCGCCTCGATCCCGCCGAGGAACAGGAAAAGGAACGCGGTAACGATGTAGCGTTTGCCTATCTCCTTATGATCCACGGTGCTCAGGAATCCACGCAGGCCGGGCGCCGTTTCCCACAATTTCAGCAGATGAGCCTCATGCTCCACGCTGCTCGCGTCGACCTTCGGCGTGCGATAATCGGCCGGTTTCATTTGAGCGTCTCCAGATAGGCGCGAACATCGGAGAGCTGCTGGCCGGAAAGATATTGGGCGGGCATCAGCGCGCCCGGTTTTACGCCCTGCGGGTCCTGTATCCAGCCGGAAAGGGTGCCCGGATTGTTGGGGAGCATGCCGGCGGCGATCGTGCGCCGGCTCATCAGATGGGTTAGGTCGGGGCCGGTGACGGCGCCCGCACTCGTCCCGCGAACCGTGTGGCACAGTCCGCAGCGATACTCGACCAGCGCCAGGCCGCGCACCTGCGCTGGCGTCGCGGGCGGCGGGGCGGTCTGCAACTGACGGGCTCGCCACTTTTCGAAGTCCGCCATCGGCTCCGCAACCACCTCGAAACCCATCTTGCTATGCTGGGCGCCGCAAAATTCGGTGCACTGGCCTCGGTAGCGGCCGGGCTTGTCAGCTTCGATCCAGCTTTGGTTGGTCTGGCCGGGAATGGCGTCGGTCTTGCCCGTCAGCTTGGGCACCCAGAAGCTGTGGATCACGTCGCCGCCATGGAGGCGCACGAGGATCGGCACGCCTATGGGTACGTGAATCTCATTGGCGGTCGTGAAGCCCCGGGATGGGTTCGATCCGTTATATTTGACTTCCCACCACCATTGATGCGCCGTCACGTCGAGCACCAGCGCCGGATGATCGGGCGGCCCCGATACGGCGGCGAGCGCGACCATCGTCCAGACCAGCGTCGCAAACAGCGGCACCGCCGTCAGGATCAGGCCGATGACGATCCAGCGGACGCCGTTGCCGCCGCGCTCCACCGGGGTGGCGCGGGTTTCCGCCGGGCCGCCGTTCGCCAGCGCGCGCCGCACGCCCAGCCACAGGAGGATGCCGACGATCAGGCAGACGAGGATGGAGACGATCAGTGTGAACCAGGTGAGGGGGAGGACGCCCCAGGCGCGTGCGCCCGCCGCGTCGAGATAGCCGAGCGGCTGCCCCATCATGCCGGCCGCGCCTCTTCGAGTAGGTTCCACAGCCGCGACAGCGAACGCAGCGCCGCCCAGAGGAAGAGCAGTATGCCCGGCACCCACATGATGAGCCCGCCGATCTGCTGATCCTGAAGCGGGGTGAGCCCCCATGCGCCTGTCGTCCCGAAGTGCCAGAGGAACATCGGGTGGTTCGCCAGCGTCAGCACTGCGCCCAGCAGCCCCATCTGCATCGAACTGAGCGCGCCTGCCGCGAGAACCTGCGCCGTATGTTCCGGCCGGTGCCGGAGCAATGCGCGCCACAGGAGAATGCCGCTGCCGAACAGGCTTATGTGCATTGTCCAATAGAGCGGCGTCGACAGGAAGGTCGCGTCATAGGGCACCGGCATGTGCCAGAACCATAATGCAACGAAGAAAGCCGCCGTGCTGCCCCACAGGCCGCGCAGACCATATCGTTCGGGCACTGGCGGAAGGGCGAGCGCGATCAGCGGCGCGGCGAGCAACAGCAATATCATATGCTGGGCGACGCGTGCGCCGAACAGCGATACCGACAGCGCACAAAGCGGAGAGAGGAAGGCGAAGGCCGCCACCAGCCAGCCGGCTGCGGCATATCCGCCCTCATTTCTGCGCCTGGCCCATGCCCAATGCGCTGTGCCCACCGCCACCAAGACGACGATCAGGACCGGATCGAGATTGAAGCGCCCGGCGAGCTCCGCGGGCATAGGGGGCGAACCACAATAAGGGAGATGCGCGATCATCGCCGCCTCTTTCCCGGTGAGTTTTCAGCCCGCGGGACTGAACGCCGCGACCGCCGCTTCGACGACCTTCTGGTCCTGATCGACGGTGCCGCCGCTCGCGCCCACCGCGCCGATGACGACATCGTCCAGCTTCACCGGCATGCCGCCCGCGAAGATCACCACCTTATCCCGGTTGGTATCCTGAATGCCGAACAGCGGCTTGCCTGATTGCGCCATAGTAGCCAGCATCTCGGTCGACATGTCGAACGCGCGTGCCGTCCATGCCTTGTGGATCGCTATGTCGATGCTGCCGACCCAGGAATCGTCCATACGGATATGGGCGATCAGATTGCCGCCTACGTCGACGACGGCGATGTTATAAGGGATACCAAGCTTTTCGGCGGCTGCCTCGCCCCCGGCTATGATCTCTCGGGCGTCGGCAAGGGTAAGCGAACTGATCTGACGAGCCAAGATCCTTCTCCCTTTCGCCGCGCTCAACGTCGGGAAGAGGCGATTGTTTCGCCTTCCAAGAAAAAACGGCTCTTCAGGACAGTCGTTTGCGCAGGAACCGACGCACGGCGTCTTCAGCAGGATCAAGCCCGTCCTTGGCGTTGTCGCGCCGCAGCTTCAGGTCGAGCACTCCCTGTCCATAAGCGGCCAATATTTCCGGATGGACGTAGCATTTGCGGCAGATGGCGGGTGTATTACCCAGGCTCTTCGCCACAGTGTCGATCGCGGCGCGAATGCCACGTTTCGCCGCCGCTTCGCTTTCGGGCGTCTCCTGCCCGGCGAGCGCCAGAGCGGCAAGAACGGTGCCCGTCCAAGTGCGAAAATCCTTCGCGGTGATCGATTGCCCCGATATTTCGCGTAGATAGGCGTTCACGTCCGTCGATGTCACCTCATGTTGCTCGCCCGCTTCGTCGAGATATTGGAAGAGATGCTGGCCGGGCAGGTCCTGGCTCGCCTTGACGATACGCGCGACGCGCCGATCGTGCAGCGCCAATTGCCATGTCTTGCCGCTCTTGCCCGTAAAGCGGAAGCGCAGCTCCGATCCCTCGATCGCGACATGCCGGTCGCGCAGCGTGGTGAGGCCGTAGCTCTTGTTCTGCTTCGCATAATCGGCATTGCCGACGCGGATCATCGTCGTTTCCAGCAGGTGGACGACGGTAGCCAACACCTTTTCCCGGGGCAGGCCACGCCGCGCCATATCCTTGGCGATCCGCTGCCTTATGGCGGGCAGCGTCGTCGCGAAGTCCAGCATATGCTTATATTTCGCGCTGTCGCGGACTTCGCGGAAGCGGTCATGGTAGCGATATTGCTTGCGCCCGCGCGCATCGCGCCCCGTCGCCTGAATGTGTCCGTTAGGATGCGGGCAGATCCAGAGGTCCGCATAGGCGGGCGGAATGGCGAGCTTGCGGATGCGCGCGAGCACCGCCTTGTCGCGAACCGGCTGCCCCTCGGCATCGAAATAGCGGAAGCCTTTGCCCGCGCGCCGCCGCGTAATGCCTGGCTGGTCGTCGGAAACGTGGATCAGTCCGGCATGCTCGGCCGCCTCGCGCGGATCGCCTTCGTCCTTCTTCCTGCCAGCCAATCCCGTCGCCCTTCGTCAGCCTTAACCGACGCAGAGCGCGAAAAGGGGGGCGGCGGTTCCGCGGGTTCAGTCTTCGGCGCGAAGCAGGCTGAGCTTAGCCTTGCCATGGACGCGCTCGGCATCAAAGCGGAAGCCACCCGCGCCGACCTTTTCGTGCCGCCCCGTCTCGATGCTAACCCACGCGCCGGGGGCGACCCAACCGAGCCGCTTCAACCGTTCGAGAAGCGCGCCGCCCCCTCCGCTGTCATAAGGCGGGTCAAGCAGGAGGAGATGGCAGGGCTCCCGGGCCTGACCTAATGTCGAGACAGGCTGGGCGCGTATGTCCGCCCTCGCTTCCAGCGCAGCGACGTTCTTGCGCAGCGCGTCGAGTGCGGCGCGATCCTGCTCGACGAAGATGCAGCGCGCCGCACCGCGCGAAAGCGCTTCGAGACCAAGCGCACCCGTGCCTGCGAAAAGATCGGCGACGACCAGGTCCTCGAAGCTGCCCAGCCGGCTAGCGAGCATCGAGAACAGAGCCTCGCGCGTGCGATCCGATGTCGGCCGCGTCGCCAGACCCGCCGGAACCGCCAGTTTGCGGCCCCGCCATGCGCCCGCGATTATCCGCATATCATGTTCATTTCAGCATCTTGCGCAGCGCCGCCAGTTCGTGCGGACGCACCTCGTCCACCGCGCCGACGGGCATGTCGGCCAGTCGGAAGGGGCCGTAGGCGGTGCGGATCAACCGGCTGACCTGAAGCCCCAAATGCTCAAGGACACGCCGCACCTCGCGATTCTTGCCCTCGGTCAGTTTCATTTCCACCCAGGCATTGCGGCCGGTGCGCCGTTCAAGATTGGCGTCGATCGATCCATAGCGGATGTCGTCTATCTCGATTCCGTCGATCAATGATTCGAGGCGTGGCTGGCTGATCGGGCCGAACACGCGCGCGCGATAGGTGCGCGTGATTCCCGTCGAGGGCAGTTCGAGCTGGCGCTTCAGTCCGCCGTCGGTGGTAAGCAGCAGCAGCCCCTCGGTGGAAAGGTCGAGCCGGCCGACCGGCATCACGCGCGGCAGGTCAGGCGGCAGGCGGTCGTAGATGGTGGGCCGGCCCTTAGGGTCCCGCTCGGTGGTGAGCAGACCGGCCGGCTTGTGGAAGCGGAAGAGGCGCGCCGGCTCGGGGGCCTTCACCGGCTTGCCGTCCACCGTCACGGCATCGAGCGAGGTGATGATCGTCGCGGGCGTTTCCAGCGGCACGCCGTCGATCGCGATCCGTCGCTCGGCGATCATCCGCTCGATTTCGCGCCGCGACGCGACACCGGCGCGGGCGAGCAGTTTGGCGATGCGCTGCGGCTGTCCCTTGCCGGCGGTCAGCGGCCGGTCAGGTTCGCGGCGAGGAGGGCGAGGAGGGGTGGGAGGCATGCCGATCCCCTAGCCTCAACATGTGCCCCGCGCCAGCTATCGCTCCTCCTCCAGCCCGCGACGGCCATGATGCGCGGTATGGCTGGGGGCGCGCAGGGGGGCGATGTCGGGCGATTCGGGCGGCTCCAGCGCACCTTCCCATTTGGCGACGAGCACGCTCGCCACCGCATTGCCGATGACGTTCGTCGCCGATCGCCCCATGTCGAGGAAATGATCGACCGCGAGGATCAGAAGCAGGCCCGCTTCAGGTATGTCGAAGAAGGCCAGCGTCGCGGCGATCACGACGAGACTCGCACGCGGTACGCCCGCCATCCCCTTCGACGTCACCATCAGCAGGAGCAGCATCGTGATCTGCGAGCCGAGCGGCATGTGGATGCCATAGGCCTGCGCGATGAACATCGTCGCGAAGGTGCAGTACATCATCGTGCCGTCGAGGTTGAAAGAATAGCCGAGCGGTAGCACGAAGCTGGAAATGCGCCCCGGCACGCCGAACCGGTCCAGCGCTTCCAGCGTGCGCGGGAAGGCGGCTTCGGACGATGCGGTGGAGAAAGCGAGCAGCGTGGGATCGCGAATGTAGCGAGCAAGTGTTGCAGCCCGACCGCCGGTCAGCGCGAAGGCGAGGAAGAGCAGCAGTCCCCACAGCAGAAACAGCCCGATATAGAAGCTGCCCATGAAATAGCCGAAGGTAGCGAGGATGCCGACGCCCTCCTGCGCGATGGCGGTCGTCACCGCCGCGAACACCGCGACGGGTGCGAAACGCATGACGTAATCGGTGATCTGGAGCATGATCGCGACCAGCGCCTCGATCCCGCGCACCACCGGCGCGGCCTTCTCCCCCAGCGCGGTGATCGCCACGCCGACGAAAAGCGAGAAGATGACGATCTGAAGGATCTCGTTGGTCGCCATCGCCTCGAATATCGATCGCGGGACGAGATGGGTGATGAATTGATGGAGACTGAAATCGCCGCGATCGATACCGCTGGCGGCGGTCGCCTCGGGTAGCGCCATCTGCAACCCGGTGCCGGGCTGGAACAGGTGGACGAGGATCAGGCCAAGCGTCAGCGACAGCAGGCTCGCGGTGAGGAACCAGGCGATGCTGCGGAAGCCGATCCGTCCCAGCGCCGCCGTGTCGCCCATATGTGCGATGCCCGCAACCAGCGTGGAGAAGACCAGCGGAGCGATGATCATCTTGATCAGCCGCAGGAACAGGTCGGTCAGGATCGTCAGATAGCTGGTGACCGTCTCGATCTGCTTCGGATCGTCGAGGGCGGCATGGAGGACGACGCCGAGCACGATGCCGGCGATCATCGCGAGCAGGATGTAGAGGGTGAGGCGCTTCGCCAAACGGCGTCTCCCTGGCTGGTTCGGGAAAGGAATGGGCCCGGCCCGCAACCGGCCCGTCTCGCCTTGGTCCGCTGAAAGCGGCGTGCGGTCAAGCGCATAGGATATGCGTTGTTACCGCTGGCGTCCGGTTTCGCCGCAATTTATCGTTGGAGAACCCATGCGTATGAGTCGGCGGCCATGATGTTCGGCAAGCGTGAAAAGGCGATCAACCGCATATTGATCGTCGAGGACGAACCGCTCATCGCTTTCGATACGGAGCATTATCTGCGCGAGCAGGGCTACCGGATCGTCGGCACCGTAGACAATGCGGCCGAGGCGATCGCGCTCCTCGAAAAGGCGCCGCCCGATCTCGTGCTGGCGGACGTGCAACTATCCAGCGGCGATGACGGCCTGGCGGTGGCGCGCGCCGCTTTTGGCCGGGACGTGCCGGTGCTGCTCGTCACCGGCTATTGCCCGCCCGAGGCACGCTCTTTTGCGATCGGCTGCCTCGCCAAGCCTTATTCGCATCGGATATTGCGCGATGCGCTTCTGGCGGTGGAGGCGCGGCGTGCGGGGACGACACCGCGGCGGTTGCCGCCGGGCCTCACCCTCTATGATGAGGGCGCGCCCGCCTGACCTTTTGGGGCTTTCCAAGCCGGCGGGCCGCCTTATGCTCGCGCCTTGATGAACGAAACGATGATCGAGGAAGCGCCGGCCGGCGGGCTGGCCGGCATCCGCCCCTATTTCCACATCCGTCCCGTCGCGGCGCTGCTGCTCGGCATATCGAGCGGCTTTCCGCTTACGCTGCTACTCGCGACGATGACCTATTGGCTGTCGAAAGTAGGGGTCGACAAGACGACGATCGGCTTCGCGATCGGGCTGACGACGCCTTACACGCTCAAATTCCTCTGGGCGCCGCTGATCGATCGCTTGCCCATCCCGCTGCTGACCCGCCTCGTCGGGCAGCGGCGCGCCTGGTTGTTCGCCGTCCAGGCGCTTCTCTTCCTGTCGATCTGGATGCTGGGAGGCAGCGATCCGGCGGGCGGCCTGGCCGCCTTCGCCTTCTGGGCAGTGATGACAGCCTTCCTGTCGGCGACGCAGGATATCGTGATCGACGCCTATCGGATTGAGATTTTGCCCGATGCCGAATTGCCTCACGGCACCGCGATGAACCAGTTCGGCTATCGTATCGGCAATCTCGCCGCGGGCGCCGGTACTGTGTGGCTCGCCTCGGCCGAAGGCGCGGGGCTCGGCTGGGCGGTCGCCTATGGTGTGACGGCTTTCCTTGTCCTGCCGGGCGTGCTGGCGGCCCTGATCGGCGGGCGCGGCCTGCACGAGATCGCGCTTGCCGCCGAGCGGCCGGCACGCGGTGTGACGGAATGGCTGTCGGAAACCGTGATCCTGCCCTTCCGTGAGTTCCTGAGCCGGCGCGGCGCGGTGCTGATCCTCCTCTTCGTCCTCATCTACAAGCTGGGTGATGCCATGGGGCAGGCGATGCTCAATCCGATGATCGTCGATCTGGGTTTCACCGACACCGAATATATCGCGGTGAACAAGCTGGTCGGCTTCTGGGCGCTGATCGTCGGCTCCGCGCTGGGCGCACCGTTCATCGCCTGGCTCGGTATGGGTCGCGCGCTCGTCGTCTCGGGCATGCTGATGATGGTGACGAACCTCAATTTCGCTGCCCTCGCCTGGGCCGGCCATTCGCCGCTGATGCTCGCCTGGGCGGTGGGCAGCGAGAATCTGGCGAGCGGTATCGGCCTGACCGTCTTCGTCACCTACCTCTCGGGCCTGTCGAATCTCGCTTACACCGCGACGCAATTTGCGCTGCTCTCCTCCTTCGCCGCGGTCGGGCGGACGTGGCTGTCGGCACCGTCGGGTTATGCGGCCGAGGCGCTGGGCTGGGCGGGTTTCTATCTGCTGACGACACTCGTCGCGCTTCCGGGGCTGCTGCTGTTGCTCCTGATGTGGCGGCGGGGCTTCGTGGTGGAAAATGTACGGCAGAGCAGCGCCTGATGCCCGACGGTGACGCCGCGCCCCCGCTTGTTGCAGGTGTCGAACTGGGGGGCACCAAATGCGTTGCGCTCATCGCGCGCGGTAACAGGATACTCGATCGGCTGCGCGTACCGACCGCCGATCCGCAAACGACGCTCGCGGCCCTTTCCGACGCCATCGCGGGCTGGACTGGACAGCATGGCGCGCCCGCCGCGATCGGCGTGGCGAGCTTCGGCCCTGTGCAGCTCGATCCCACGCGCCCGGCTTATGGAACGATCACCAGCACACCCAAGCCCGGCTGGGCGGGCACCGATGTGCGCGGCCATTTCGCCCACCATTTCGCGGTACCGATCGGCTTCGACACCGATGTCGCCGGCGGCGCGCTTGCCGAACAGCGCTGGGGCGCGGGCCAAGGGGCAAGGGCGCTCGTTTATCTGACGATCGGCACCGGGATCGGCGGCGGCGTGTTGATCGACGGCAGGCCCGTTCATGGCCTCGTCCATCCCGAAATCGGCCATCTGCGCGTCCGGCGCGCGCCCGGCGACCATTTCGTCGGCCTGTGCCCCTATCATGGCGACTGCCTGGAAGGCCTGATATCCGGCCCCGCCATCGCCGCCCGCGCCGGACAGCCGGCGGGCGAGGTACCCCCCGACGACCCCTTATGGTGGCAGATCGCGGATGAATTGGCCGAGCTGATGGCGCTCCTCATCCTCACGCTTTCGCCCGATCGCATCCTGATCGGCGGCGGCGTGGGACTGGGCCGCGCCTTCCTGCTCCCCTCGATCCGCGCGCGCACCGCCGCCTTGCTGAACGGCTATATCGCCCGCATCACGCCGTCCGCTCTGGAGCATATCATCGGCCCGCCCGCGCTTGGCGACGACGCCGGTCCATTGGGCGCGGCCGCCCTTGCGCTCGATGCCTTGGCGGCGAAACGACGCTAGGATCGATTGGAAATGTCAGCTGGCCCGTTCCTCATTGAGGAAGGCGGCGACGTCGGCAAGATCCACTTCCCTGGCGAGATAGGTCTGGCCGATGCCGCGCGCGAGGAGGAAGGGGAGGCGACCCGCCTCCATTTTCTTGTCGTGCGCCATGTGCGCGACGAGAGCCTCGCCCGATGCGTCGACGCCGGCATCGGCGAGGGTCGCGGGCAGGCCGGCGGCGCGCAGATGGGCGGTGACACGCGCGGCGTCCTCAGCTGGGCATAGGCCTTGACGCACGGAAAAGCGGAAAGCGAGCGCCATGCCCGCTGCCACCGCCTCACCATGGAGGAGCCGGTCGGAGAAGCCCGTTTCGGCTTCCAGCGCATGGCCGAACGTGTGGCCGAGATTGAGGAGCGCGCGCTTGCCGCTCGTCTCGCGCTCGTCCTCGGCGACGATCGCGGCCTTGGCCGAGACACTATGCCGGATTGCCTCCACCCGCGCCGCCGCATCGTCGGCGAGCAGGGCGCTGCCGTTTTCCTCGCACCAGGCGAAGAAGGGCAGGCTGTCGATCAGCCCATATTTGACGACCTCGGCATAGCCTGCGCGCACTTCGCGCGGCGGAAGCGTATCGAGCGTCGTCGGATCGATCAGGACGTAGGACGGCTGGTGGAAAGAGCCGACGAGATTCTTGCCCGCCGCCGTATTGATCGCGGTCTTGCCGCCGACCGACGAATCGACCTGGGCGAGCAGGGTGGTCGGCACCTGCACGAAGCCGCAGCCGCGTTTCAGGATCGCCGCCGCAAAGCCCACGAGATCGCCGATCACGCCGCCGCCCAGCGCGACGATATGGTCGCCGCGTTCCACCCCTTCGCCGAGCAGGCGATCGAGAAGCTTTTCGAGATACGCCCAGCTCTTGGTGCCTTCGCCGGCGGGAAGGATTTCGGTCGCCACCGCGATGCCGGCCGAGGCGAGCGAGGCGGTGAGCCGCGGGAGTTGGCTCGCCGCGACGTGGTCGTCGGTGACGATCACCAGCCGCTCCCCTCGCGCGTAGGAGGCAAGGAGCGTGCCTGCCCGATCGAGCGCGCCATCCTCTATGTCGATCGCATAAGCGCGCCGGCCCAGCGCAACGTCCACCCGTGTCATGCTTCAAGCGCCTTCATTATCGCTTCCACCGTCGCCTCATGCGGCACGGGTTCGCTGCGTATATGGATGGGGGCCAGCGCGTAGACGGGATTGCGCACCGCCGCCAGTTCGGACAGCACCTCATGCGGGTTCCTGCCGCGAAGCAAAGGGCGATTGTCCCGCCGCCGCACGCGTTCGGCCAAGGTATCGATATCGGCGTCGAGCCAGATGGTGGTCGCCCGGTCGAGGATCAGCGAGCGCGTTTCGGGCTGCATGAAGGCGCCGCCGCCGGTGGCGATCACCTTCGGCATGCCATCGATCAGCCGGGCGATCACGCGCCGTTCGCCGTCGCGAAAATGCGCTTCGCCGAACCGCTCGAAGATTTCGGGAATGCTGAGGCCCGCCGCGCGCTCGATCTCGGTATCGGCGTCGACGAAAGGCAAATGCAGTCTGGCCGCGAGCTTCCGCCCCACGGTCGACTTGCCCGCGCCCATCAGTCCGATGAGCACGATCGTGCGATGGCGGGGCGCGCTGTCGGGCGAAAGGCTTTGCTGCATGGCGGCGGGGCTATACACAGTGGCGGGGCGTGGGGCAAAAGCCCACGCATCGTCCATGTCGAAGCCGCCTGTCCGGGGGCCAGCTCAAGGGAAGCCCATGTCGCGTTCCAGCATCATCCTCCTTCTGATCGTCGTGCTGATTGTGGGAGGCGTGCTCTTCCTCGCCAACCGGAATACCGAGGTGCAGCCGGTTCGTGTCGAGAAAGAGATGCTGAATGTCACGGCTCAGAAGTAGGTTTTTCGCCGGCCTATTGCTTTGCGGCGTCGCGGGCGGCGCGATAGCCTACTGGCCCGCATTGGCGCAGCGCGCGCCCGAATCCCTGCTGCCGCCGGGATTCGGCGAGCCTGTGCCCGCGCCGCCGCCCCAGCCCTCGGCGCCACCGGCGCAGCGACCCGCCGCTCCGACGCCGCAACCCGGCGGACCGACGGTGCTGTTGCCGCCCGACATCGTGCCACCGCCTCCGCCCGAGGAGCTGAGCCCCGCCGAAGCCGCGGCGAAGGCAGAGCAGGCGGAGAAAAAGGCCGAGGAACTGGAGCTGCCGCCCGCCGCCCGCCGGTCGCTCGCCAATGTCGGCATGGTATCGCCGCCCTACGGCATGGCGACCGATGCGTTCGGGCAGGCGAACGGCCGTTTTCTCACGGTGCTCATGCACCGGCTGGACGCGCCGATCGCCTCGCGCTGGCAATCGATCCTGCTCCGGCGTGCGCTCCTGTCGCGTCTCGCGTCGCCCCGTGCGGTGGCGCCGGTGGACTGGGTGGCTGAGCGCGCCTGGCTCCTCCTCCGGATGGGCGAGGCGGATGCGGCGAGGATGCTCGTCCAGAGCGTCGATGTCGCGAACTTCAACGCGAACATGTATCAGGTGGCGACGCAGACGCGGCTCGCCACCGCCGATCCCGCCGGCCTGTGTCCGCTGGTGCCCGGGGCGCAGCGGATCAGCGACGAGCCGGTCTGGCCGCTGGCCGCCGCCATGTGCGCGGCTTTGTCGGGCGAACCATCGGTCGCGAGCGCGCTGATGGACCAGGCGAAGCAGAAGCGGGCAGGGCGCGGCATCGATCGGCTTCTGGCCGAGAAAGTGGTCGGCGCGGGCGTCAACGGCCGGCGATCGATCAATATCGAATGGAATGGGGTCGACAAGCTGACCGCCTGGCGGTTCGGCCTCGCCACGGCGCTCGCGGTCAAGATACCCGATCCGTTGTTCGAAACGGTGGGGCCGCAGGTTCAGGCGTGGCGCGCGAGGGCCGCAATGGTGCCGCCGGCCGACCGGATCAAGGCGGCGCGGATCGCCGCCGCGCTCGGCGTCTTCTCGAACGTCGCGCTCGTCGATCTTTACGGCACGGTTTACGACGCAACCGATGTGTCCGAGGTGACGGACAGCGACGCCGGGCGGCTGCGTACCGCTTATGTCGGGCAGGATGAGGCGGCGCGCCTGTCGGCGATGCGCGCGCTGTGGAGCGGGGCGAAGGGTGATCGCGACCGTTACGGCGCCGCGATCCTCACCGCGCGCGCGGCGGCGCGAATCACGCCGAGCGATACAAGGGCGAGCGATGCGGCCGCGCTGATCGGATCGATGTTCTCCGCCGGGCTCGACATACAGGCGGCACGCTGGGCGCCCGTCGTCGAGAATATGGGCAAGTCTGGCGATGCCGCCTGGGCGATGCTGGCGGTAGGCTCGTCCCGGCCGGCTGTGGATCTGAGCTTCGGCCGGATCGATTCCTTCCGCGAACGCGCGGGAGCCGAGGGACTTCACAAGAGCCGACTGCTGATCGCCGCGCTTGCCGGCCTCGGGCGGATTTCGGCGCGCGACCAGGAACGGCTCGCCAAGGCTACCGACCTGCCGTTGGGCGCCCAGGATGTATGGACGCGCGCGATCGACAAGGCCGCGCGCGCGCGGCAGCCGGGCACCGTCGCCTTGCTCTGTGCCGTGGGCATGCAGACGCCGACCTGGCGCGGCGTACCCGCGCATTATTTCTACCACATGATGGCCGCGCTGAAGGCCGTGGGGCTGGAGAATGAGGCGCGGATGATCGCGGCGGAGGCGATGACGCGATCGTGAAGGGCGCCGCGCTGGAAGTTGGAGAAGACGGCCGGTTGATCGGGCGCTTCCTCGAAATGATGGCGGCCGAGGCGGGATCGGCGAAGAATACGTTGATGGCCTATGATTCCGATCTCCGCGCCGCCTCCGCCCTGCTCGGCGGCCGGCTAGCGACGGCGGGGGCGGAGGATCTGGGCCGGCTGGGCGCGGCGTGGATGCCACTGGCGCGCGCGACGGTAGCGCGCAAGGCGGCGGCGCTGCGGCGTTTCTACGGCTTCCTGGCGGAGGAGGGGTTACGGACGGACGATCCCTCCTCCGCGCTGCCGCGTCCGCGCGCCGAACGCACGCTGCCCCGGACGCTCGACCATGCCGATATCGATCGGCTTTTCGCCACGTTGGAGGAACGGCGGGCGGCCCGGCCCGACGACTCGGCGGTGCTGCGGCTGATCGCGCTCGTCGAGCTGCTCTACGGATCGGGGCTGCGCGCAACCGAGCTTGTTTCGCTGCCACGCCGCGCGCTGTCTGGCGATCGGCCTTTCCTGATCCTGCGCGGCAAGGGCGGGCGCGAGCGGCTGGTGCCGATCTCCGATCGCGCGCGCGCCGCGGTGGCAGTGTGGGGTGCATGTGTGCCTGCGGATGCGCCCTGGCTTTTCCCATCAGGACGCTCGCATCTGAGCCGGGTGAGGCTCTACCAACTGCTCAAGGCACTCGCGGCGGAGGCGGGGATCGCCCCCACGCGGATCAGCCCCCATGTGCTGCGCCATGCCTTCGCCACGCACCTGCTCGAAGGCGGGGCGGACCTGCGTGCGCTGCAGACGATGCTGGGCCATGCCGATATCGCAACGACGCAGATCTACACGCATGTCGACAGCCGGCGGCTGGTCGATCTGGTGAACAGCCGTCATCCGCTGGGGGACCGGCCCAGGGAGACCTAAGCGCGGTAGCTACCAGCCGAACAGCATCGCCGGGTTGTCGCGCACGACCCGGATGAAAGCATCCTCGCCGATCCATTCACGGAGCTGCCCGATCAGGCGACCGGCGTCGGGCTGCTCCCCGTCCATGCGCACGAAGGGCCAGTCCGAACCCCAAAGCAGGCGATCCGGCCTCGCTTCGGCGAGCGCCGCAACAACCGGGCGCATGTCGCCGTAGTCCAAAGGCCGGGCCGATTTGCGGAAATAGGTGAGCTTGATCCACAGCAGCCCGCTGTCGAGCGCCTCGGCGATCCTGTCGAAATTCCGGCTGCCGGGCAGGTCTTCGGGACCCAAACCGGCGAGGTGATCCAGAACCAACGTCATGCCCTGTTTCGCCATTCTTTGCGCGGCATCGGCGCAGGAAGCGGCATCGGCCCAAAGCTGGGCATGCATGTGGTGGGTGCGCATATCCGCCGCCAGCCGATCGAAACTGTCCAGCCCCTGCGTTCCCGGATAGCGGCCACCATCCTTCGCTTTCATCTCGACGAAGCGGAGCCCGATGATGCCGGCCCGCCGCAGCGCCTGCAAGGTCTCGCCGCTCGTCTCGGCATCGCAGGAGCCGATGCCGCGCAACCGATCCGGGCTGTTGGCGAGGGCGTGTAGCAGTGCCCGATGGTCGGTCTGGTAGGGCGAGGGCTGGATCAGTATCGCGCGATCGAGGCCGAGCCGGTCGAGTGTAGTGAGGTGAAGCGTCGGATTAGTGTCCGGCAGGGCGTAGCTCGGTTCATCGGGCGGAGGAAAGGCGTCGAACGGCCCAAAGACGTGCATGTGGCAGTCGCATGCGCCGCGAGGGAGAGCGCTCATGGGCGGCGTGACGGCTGGTGCGGTGACGGTCTCGATCATGTAAGCCAGACTCGCGTTGCGAAGAGGAGGGCGGGGCGTTCTTGGGAAGAAAGACTGAATCATTAGGTTAAATGTCAAGCGCAAACCGGTAGCTTACGGGAATCGTCTGAGATCCGTACAGCCGACGGGAGCGCTATTGACCCATTGAAATGGGTTAATCACTATACCCGAGATTTGATGCAGCATGGACGGAGTGGATATGGAGCCCAGGCGCGGCGAGGTTACGGTCATTGCGAAGTTGCCGGATGATCTTCACGCTGCCCTCGCGCAGCATTTCGTTTTGAGCGAGCACGTCCTGGAAGGTCTGGACGCGGTGCCGATAGAGGCGGTTCCTTCTACGACCCGAGTGGTGGCGACGCGCGCGCTGCTCGGCGTTCCGCCCGGCCTCTTGGACGTGTTGCCGAATCTCGAACTGGTGCTGTCGATGGGCGCCGGGCTGGACAAGATCGATGTCGCGGGTCTGGATCGGCGGGGGATTGCGCTAGCCCATACCCCCGATCAGTTCACCGAAGATGTCGCCGATTTCGCGCTCGGGCTGATGTTCGCGGCGCAGCGAGACATCGTCAGCGCCGATCGCTTCGTTCGTTCGGGCCTTTGGGAAAAGGGGCGTTTCCGTACCGCGAGGCGGGTGACGAACCGGCGCGTCGGCATTGTCGGCCTCGGCCGAATCGGGCTGCGCGTCGCGGAAAAATGCGCGGCGTTGGGCATGCCGGTCGGCTATACTTCGCGCCGTGAACGAACCGACCAACCCTTCGCTTTTCATACCGATATCGTCGACCTCGCCGCCGACAGCGACATTCTCGTGCTCGCCTGCGGAGAGTCGGAGGAAACGCGCCATCTGGTGAACCGCCGCGTGCTCGATGCGCTGGGACGGGATGGGATTCTCGTCAATATCGCGCGCGGCGCGGTGGTGGACGAAGAGGCACTGCTCGACGCCCTTGAGCGCAAGGCGTTGGCGGCCGCGGCATTGGATGTCTTTCCACGGGAGCCGTCGGTCAATCCGCGCTTCCATCCGCTCGATAATGTCATCCTCACCCCGCATTCGGCCAGTTTCACGCAAGAGGCCCGCCAGGCCGTGATCGACCATCTGGTCGATGCGGCGAATACCTATTTCGAGCGAGAAGGACTTCCGGCCGGATAGCGGCGCGCGCCACCTATCGTCCCTTATCACATAAAAACATAGAATATTGACACCAAAGGGCGGTTCTGGAACATTCGGGCCGATAGCGGATATGCGCAAGGGAGAGGCGGCATCCGAGAAGCATGGCGTAGCCGTGGTTTGACCCGGACTTTGAATAGGTCCGGGACGGAGGATGACCCCACAAAGACACGCGCACCGGGAGAGGGAAAAGATATGCGCGTTGTCGTCTGGATTCCCGTGGACGTGTATAAGGATGCCGTCGTTCCGGCCATAAAGGATGTGGACGGCGCCGAAATCGTCGTCGTGGATGATCCGGAAAAGCTTGGCGAGGCGCTTGACGGCGCCGATGCGATCATCTCGTCGGGCGCTTCGAAATATACCGCCGAGGTCGCGAAGCTCCTGCGCGAAACGCCCTCGCTGCGCTGGTTCCAAACCGTCGCCGCCGGCAATGAGGGGTTCGAGGCCCATGGTGTGCCGCATGATGTCGTTGTGACCAGCAGCGGCGGCCATTCCGCCCCCGTCGTTGCCGAGCATGCGATGGCGTTGCTGCTGGCCACCGCCCATTGCGTGCCCGATTTCGTGCGGAACGTGGCGGCGCGGGACTGGAACAGGGGCTTCAGTCCGCGCTTCCGATCGCTCTTCATGAAGACGGCGGTGGTGGTCGGCCTGGGCAAGATCGGTCTCGAAATCGCCAAACGCGCGCACGCCTTCGACATGCGCGTCATCGGCGTGACCCGATCGGGCGGCCCTCGCGAAGGCGTCGATGCGTCCTTCGCCGTTGCCGACATCAAGACGGCCTTGGCCGAGGCGGACGCGGTGCTGCTTGCGGCGCCCCTGAACCGCGAAACCCAAGGCGTGATCGGGGCGGCGGAATTTGCGGCGATGAAGCCCGGTGCCTTTCTGGTGAACATCGCGCGCGGCGGCTTGATCGATCAGGTCGCGCTTCGCCAGGCGCTGGTCGAGGGCAGGCTCGCGGGGGCGGCGTTGGATGTCACCACCCCCGAGCCACTGCCGGCCGACGACCCGCTTTGGGACGCGCCCAATTTAATTGTCTCGCCGCATACCGGCGGTGGCGGCAGCGCCGAATCCCCCAAACGGCTGGCGGCAGCGGTTCGGCAAAATCTGGAGCATTTCATCGCCGGCAAGCCGCTGCTCCACATCCTGCCCTACGGAAAGCATGCGGCATGACGCAGGCCTATTCGTCGCACGCGCAGCAGGAAATGCCATTGGGCGCTTCCGCCGCCAATAACGCGGATATCACAGCCTCGGAAGCGCCCTTTTCGAAGGCGCGGACGGGCTATACGCTGTTCATCCTGATCCTGATCGCGGCATTCAACTATTTCGATCGCGGGCTCCTGGGGCTTCTGGCGCCGCTCATCCGGATCGACGTTCATATCAGCGATACTGTTTACGGGCTGATTTCAGGATTCGCCTTCGTTCTCTTCTATGCGCTTCTCGGCGTGCCGATGGCGGCATTGGCCGATCGGGTCAGCCGCCGTGTGGTGATTACCGTCGGCTTCGCGGCGTGGAGCCTGATGACGATGTTCACCGGCTTCGTGACCAATGCTTTCGAACTGGCCGCGACACGCTTCCTCATGGGGGCGGGCGAGGCGTGCGGCACCGCGCCCTCCAACGCGATGATCAACGACATGTTCAGTCGGCGCACGCGCGCGCGGGCTTTGTCGGTCTACTTCGCGGCGGGGACGTCGATCAGCAGCATCATTTTCTATCCGATCGCGGGCTGGATCGGCCAGTCTTATGGCTGGCGGACGACCTTCATCGTCTCCGGCCTGGTCGGGCTCTCGCTCGCCGGCATACTGGCGCTGACGGTCAAGGAGCCGCCTCGGCGTCGGTTTGAAACGGCCGCAGAAAAATCGGCGCGTAACGATAGCGCGAAGTTTCTCGATTTCAGTTTCGTAAGGCTGCCTTTCGTCTTGCTGGCCTGCAGCTCGGCGCTGGTGGGCGCGCATCTCAACGCTACGTCGGCGTGGAGCGCGATCTTTCTGACGCGCGTCCATGGTCTTGGCATCGGGGAGATCGCCGTTGCACTGGGGCCATTCCGTGGCGTGCTGACTGCGGTGGGCGTGCTGATGGCGGGCTTTTTGACAGACCAGCTCGGTAAAGGCGATGCGCGCTGGCGGCTGTGGCTTCCGGCGCTCTGCTGCCTCGCGGTCACGCCGTCGCAGGTGCTGTTCCTGCTCGGCGAGCCGCGCTGGGCGTGGATGGCGGGCATCGGCCTCGAAAGCCTGTTCCTTTTGGCGCACACAGCCCCCGTCTACGCCGTGGCCATGGAGATTGCGGGGCCGCAGCGCCGCGCGCTCGCGGTTTCGATCCTGCTGCTGTCGGCAAGCCTGATCGGCACCAGCCTCGGGCCGCTACTCGTCGGCTATCTCAACGATTATGTCCTTCAGGGCTTCGGCGCTCAGTCGGTTCGCTATTCGCTTCTGGTGGTGGCGACCTTCCCGGCGGGGTCGGCGCTCATGCTGTTCGGGGCGGCCCATTTCCTCCATCGCGAGCATGGTCGGGCGGCAACGGGTCGAGCCTGATCGGCCCGATAGCGCACCTTTGTCGAGCATCAAGATCGAATGCTACAGATTAATCGTTCATGATTTCGGCGATCCAATTCGCGGCAAGCAAAATGGGAATTTTCAGGCAGACGCAAAAGAGTTGCGCGGTTGCGACCGATGTACTAATAATCTAGGTGATTGAGTAGAGTTGCCTAGGCGTTGGCTAACAGGCGTGAGGAAGCGCCCGACAGCCGTAGACCTATCGCGCCGCTGTTTGGCGTAGATTCGGGCGTTTTCCGTCCGGCAGATAGTGAAGAAGTAAAAGCCGCTCAACCTTGCGGACGTAAATAATAAAATGATCGAAAAAATCTTTGATGATTATATTGGGAGGGAGATGTGGTGAGAGAATCTGCCCATCGTGCGGACTTTGGACTGCAAAAGGGGAAATTGAAATTTCCGGGTGCGAGTGTTCTGGCGCTTGGCCTTTGCATAAGTGGCACGGCGGTTGCCCAGACTTCGCCCGCCGCGTCGACGCCCAATAGCTCGACCGCCGGCACGCCGGCACCGATTCAGGAAATCGTCGTCACCGGATCGCGCGTAAACGTCAGCGGCTTCAACGCGCCGACGCCGATGGCGGTGGTATCGAATGAGGCTCTCGACAAATTCCAGGCCAGCAATGTCGCCGACGTGCTGACGAAGATGCCGTCGTTCAAGGCGACGTTCAATCCGGCCTCGACCGGCTATCGCACGCAGCTTCCCGGCGCCAATTTCGCGGACCTCTACGGCTTGGGCGCCAACCGCACGCTCGTGCTGCTGGACGGCATGCGGATGGTTCCGCAGGCGCCGGCGGCGTCCGCCGGGTCGGTCGTGGCGGTTGACCTCAACGTCATTCCCTCGCTGATGATCGACCATGTCGATGTCGTGACGGGCGGCGCGTCGGCCCAATGGGGCTCTGATGCCGTGGCCGGCGTGGTCAACGTCTTCCTGAAATCAAAATATAAAGGCATCGAGATCAAGGGGCAGACCGGGATTTCCCAATATGGGGACAATGAAACCTATCGGATCGGCGGTCTTGCCGGCACCGACTTTGCCGATGGTCGGGGCAACATCGTCGCCGGGTTCGATTATTCGCATGATGCTGGCCTGGGCGATGTCTATACGCGCGACTGGAGCGCGAAACTCTACAATATCGTCAGCAATCCGAACTGGAAGACGAACGGATTGCCGGCCAACCTCGTCCTGCCCAACGTCGTCGCCAAGTCGACACCGGGCGGCGTCATTACCGGACCGGCGAATTTCTCGCTCGCCAATATGCAGTTCCTGCCCGGCGGGGCGCTGGCGCCGTTCGAGCTGGGTGAGTTTCCGGGCGCGCTCACCATGGTCGGCGGCGATCCCAACGCGACGGCGTTCACGACGAACAACAGCCTGGCAAACCCCGTCTCCCGGCTCAGCACCTATTTGCGGACACAATATGATGTAAGCGATGCTTTGTCGCTGTTCGTCGAGGCGTCCTATGCGCAGGTGAAGAGCATCAATATCGTCAATCCGCCGCGCGCGCTTGGCGCGGTGATCCGCCGCGACAACCCTTATCTATCGCAGCAGATCGTCGATGCGATGGATGCGGCCGGTATTTCCAGCTTCACGATCAATCGATTGAATTACGACCTTACGGGAACCGGTGAGCTGGCCAATGGCGTGGCGAGAGGGCGCACCCGGACGTGGCATGTCGCCCTGGGCGCAAAGGGCGATCTGGGCGGCGGCTGGAACTGGGACGCGCATGTCGGCTTCGGCCGCAATCGCTACAGAAACGCGACCGAGCATAATCAGGACAAGGCCAAGTTCGCCTTCGCGACCGACGCCGTACTGTATAACGGCCAGATCGTCTGCCGGGCGACCGTGCCGGGCCCCTTCTTCGATCCCGCGGCGGCGGGGTGCCAGCCGGTCAATCTGGTTGGCGGCGTGGGCGCGCCTTCGGTGGATGCCGCCAATTATTATCTGAAGACCGCCTATCAATATGCGGATTACGATCAGGACAGCGCCGCGATCAACCTGCGCGGACAGCCATTCAGCACCTGGGCAGGCCCGGTCGCTATCGCGGCGGGCTTCGAATATCGCCGTGAAAAGGAGAAGGTCCGCGTCGATCCGGTTTCGGACGCGGGCGGTTTCCTGCTCAACAACGCTACCAATCTCGACGGATCGTTCAACGTCAAGGAAGGCTATCTCGAAGTCCTCGTGCCGCTTGCGCGCGATTTGCCGATGGCACGATCGCTGGATATCGATGCCGCGATCCGTTATGCCAGCTACAGTACGGCGGGCGATCATACGACCTGGAAGATCGGCGTTAATTATGAGCCTGTCGAAGGTCTTCGCTTCCGGGCGACGCGGTCGCGCGACTTGCGGGCACCGGCTATTTTCGAGTTGTTCGGCAAGGGTTCGGTCAACCAGAATACAATCACAGTCAACGGCTTCACACGCAACATTCCGGCAAATGTGTCGATCGGAAACCGCGATCTCGATCCGGAAATCGCGGACACGGTGACAGCGGGCGCTGTCTTCCAACCCAGGTTCCTGCCGGGTTTCCAGGCGTCGGTGGATTATTACAGGGTCAATCTGCAAGGCGCGATCACGTCGGTCGCAAGCTCCAACGTCGCGAACCTGTGCAATGCGGGGGATGAATTTTTCTGCAGCAAATTCACGTTCGATGCGGATGGCGCGCCGACGGCGCTCAATCTGCCCGTCCTGAATGCCGGTTTCGTGAAATCAGACGGCTTCAACGTCGAGCTGGCCTATAGAACCGAGCTCGGATCGATACCGGGATCGCTCTCAACCGATTTCAACATGACCTATGTGAATCACGTCAAGGTGAACCTGGGAGCCGGCGGGGACACTGTCGATCACGCGGGCGAAAATGGCGGGAACAACAATTATTCTCTACCCCGTGCGAAGTTCACATTTTCCAGCACCTATGCGCTGGGCCCGGCGTCGGTTACGGCGCGGGTCGATTTCATTTCCGCCGGCACGATCGATAATTCCTACAATCAGGGGCCGTCTTCGACGATCAATGACAACAGTGTCCCGGCGATCGCATATCTCAGCCTCTACAGCAGCTATGATATCACCGAAAATCTTCAGCTCTTTGGCTCGATCCAGAATCTGTTGAACCAGGACCCGCCGGTCGATCCGATACCGGGCCTCTTCGCCACGTCGAACGGCGTCTACTACGATTTTGTCGGGCGCCGGTTCCAGGTGGGCGCCTCCGTGAAGTTCTGACGGGGCTCGGCACGATGCGTATTGCCAAAGTTGAGGATTTCCACGCCGACGGCGGCTGGCAGACCTGGTCGTTCCTTAAGATCACGACCGACGAAGGATTGGTCGGCTGGTCCGAATTTACCGGCCTGCGGGTGGCGGCGCTGCCGGCGGTAATCCACGCCCTCGCGGGCCCGCTGATCGGCCAGGACCCGCGGCAGACGGGCAGGATCGGCGCGGCGCTGGAAACCGCCATCCGCCTCAACGATGGCGGGCTGAACATGCGGGCGGCGGCGGCGATCGAAAATGCGTGTTTGGATATCAAGGCCAAGGCGCTGGGTGTGCCCGTCTGGGATCTTTTCGGCGGAAAAGTCCGCGATCGCACGCCGGTTTACTGGTCGCATTGCGGCCTCTATCGCGCGATGGTACCCGATCTGTTCGAAAAGGCCATGGGGGTAACGCCGGTACGCCGGCTCGACGATCTGCGCCGTGTCGCCGCCGAGGTACCCGCAAGGGGCATCGGTAGTTTCAAGACCAACCTGATGATGTTCGATCAGCCCGACGGCACGCTCGGCCCCAATCTCGGCCGTCGCAATAGCGATCCCGCCCGCAACTTGGATGCCCAGACGCTCAAGGCGCTTCTCCGCCAGTTGGAGGTGATGCGCGAAGGGGCGGGCCCCGACACCGGCCTGATGCTCGATCTCAATTTCTCGTTCAGGCCGGAAGGTTTCCGCCGGATCGCGCGCGCGTTGGAGGGGTTCGATCCGGATTGGCTGGAGTTCGACCTGTATGAGCCCGCCGCATTGGCGGATATAAGACGGTCGACGCGGACGCCGATCGCCTCGCTCGAGGCGATATATGGACGCCGGCATCTCTTGCCCTATCTCCAGCATCAGGCTGTCGACGTCGCGATCATCGACATGATGTGGAACGGCATGCCCGAGGCGGTGCGCATGGCGAGCCTGGCGGACAGCTTCCAGGTCAATGTGGCGGTCCATACCGCGGGCAGCCCCTTCCACGCGATGATGGGCGCGCACTTCGCCGCCGTCATTCCCAATCTCCGGATATTGGAATTCGATGCCGATATCGTTCCGTGGGCGAAGGATGTGTTCAGCGCGCTGCCGGCTCTGGAAGACGGCGCGATCAACGTTCCGCAGGGGCCCGGATGGGGCGTCGAGATCAATGAAGAAGCCCTGAAGGCGCATCCCCGCAAAGGCGCGCGATAACGGGTTCGACTAGCAATCACATTATTGAGGATCGAGCCATGGCACATGGACAGAATGAAGGAAAATATGACGGTATCCTCGATATCCGGCCCGTAACCGGCCATTGCGGGGTGGAAATCCTCGGTCTGGATTTGTCGAAGCCGCTTCCCGAGGAGGCCTATGCCGCGATCCGCCGCGCCACCGCCGATTATGGCGTCGCCTTTTTTCGCGGGCAGTCGCTGACGCCGACGGATCACGATCGGTTCGCGCGGCACTTCGGCCCGGTGAAAAAGGTGCGCTTCGTCAAGACGGTGGAGGGCTATCCCCACATGTCCGAAGTGCGGAAGGAAGAGCAGCAGACGACAAACATCGGCGGAGCGTGGCACACCGATGGGTCCTTCTATGCCGAACCGCCGACCGGCTCGATACTCGTGGCGCGCGAATTGCCGCCCGTCGGTGGCGACACCTTGTTCCTGAACATGGCGGCCGTTTATGAGTCGTTGTCGGAGGGGCTCAAGGCAACGCTATCGCGTCTGAGGGCGGTGCATTCCAACAGCGGCTACCGTTTCGCCAAGAGCGGCGGTGGGCTGATCAACACCGACCAGGATGAAGAGAAAGCGGTGCATCCGGTCGTGGTGACGCATCCGGTGAACGGCCGCAAAAGCCTCTACGTCAACGCGGCCTACACCAAGCATTTCGAAGGCTGGAGCGAAGCCGAAAGCCAGCCGCTGCTGCAATATCTCTACAGTTATGCACGTGAGCGTGCCGAGTTTTTCTGCCGCTTCCATTGGGACGAGGGCTCGGTGGCTTTCTGGGACAATATCACCGCCTGGCATTATGCGGCGAACGATTATCAGGGCGAGCGGCGTCTGATGCACAGGATCACCTTCGAAGGCGAGCCGCTCGCCTGACTGGCCGATCGCCGGCCGCGCTGATGCCCATCCATGATTACAGACAGGATCGCCCTATGGAAGGTGTTCGTATCTTTATGGCCGCGGCCTTCGCGGTGGTCCTTGCGGGAGCCGGCGATCATCGGGGCGATACCTCCTACGGCTCGGCCGCGCTGACCGACGCGCGTATGGTGCATGCCGCTGAGGAACCGGAAAGCTGGCTAGTGAACGGGGGCACCTATTACGGCCAATATTATTCCACGCTCGACCAGATCAACCAAAGCAATGTCAGCCGGCTCGTGCCCGCCTGGTATTTCGAGCTCGATACGACACGAGGACAGGAGTCCGAGCCGCTGGTCGTGGACGGCGTGATGTATGTCAGCACGGCGTGGAGCAAGCTCTATGCGCTCGACGCCAGGACCGGCAAACAGCTCTGGTTCTACGATCCCAAGGTGCCCGGCAAGCTGGGCGTGCGCGCGTGCTGCGACGTCGTCAACCGGGGCGCGGCCGTCTACGACGGCAAGGTCTATATCGGCACGATCGACGGACGCCTGATCGCCGTAGACGCCCGAACGGGCAAACCGGTCTGGAGCGTGCAGACGACCGATCCCAAGCAGATGTACGCGATAACGGGTGCGCCGCGCATCGCCCGGGGCAAGGTGATCATCGGCAATGGCGGGGCCGATTTCGGCGTGCGCGGCTATGTCAGCGCCTATGACGCGCAGACCGGCAAGATGGTCTGGCGCTTCTATACGGTGCCGGGCGATCCCAAGGCGCCGCCCGACGGCGCGGCATCCGACCCGATCATGAAAAGCCTCGTCGAGCCGACCTGGCACGGCGAATGGTACAAATATGGCGGCGGCGGCACCGCCTGGAATGCGATATCCTACGATCCGGACCTGAACCAGATTTACATCGGCACCGGCAACGGCTCACCGTGGAACTATCAGGTCCGTTCGAACCGGCAGGGGGACAACCTATTCCTGTGCTCGATCGTCGCGATCGACGCCGATACGGGCAAATATGTCTGGCATTATCAGGAAAATCCGGCGGAAAGCTGGGACTATAATTCGGTCCAGCCGATCGTGCAGACGGAGATGAAGATCGGCGGTAAGATGCGCAAGGTGCTGTTCCATGCGCCCAAGAACGGCTTTTTCTATATTATCGACCGGCGCACCGGGAAGCTTCTGTCCGCCAATCCGTTCGTGAAAGGGATCACGTGGGCGAAGCGTATCGATCTGGCGACCGGCCGTCCGGTCGATACGCCCAATTCGCGCTACGAACATGGGCCGTTCCTGCTCAGCCCGGGGCTGGGGGGCGCTCATGGGGTCGCGCCGATGGCCTATGATCCGAAGACCGGCCTTGTCTATCTGACGACGTCCGAGAACAGCCAGTATATGCAGGCCATGGACGATTTCAGGAAGGTCGACGGCGGGCCGTCCAACACGGGCGTCCTGTCGCGGCCGATTGGCGCACGGACCTATTTCATCGCCTTCGATCCGGCGACCGGCAAGACCGTCTGGAAAAAGGAGTTTTCCGGCGGCGGCGCACTCGCCACCGCTGGCGGACTGGTGTTCGAGTCGCGCGGCGACGTGGTCGGCGAGATGGCCGCTTACCGGGCCACCGATGGCAAGGAGCTATGGTCCTATCCGATGCCGAACTTCGCTATGCCGGCGCCGATCACCTACAGCATCGATGGCGTGCAATATCTTGCGGTCGTCAGCGGGGCGGGCGGGCCGACGATGCTCACCGGGGCTTCCAAGGTTTCCTATGCCCCGCAGCCCGGCCGCGTCGTCGTGTTCCGTCTGGACGGCAAGGCCAAGCTGCCGCCCGATCCGGGCAAGGCGCCCCCGGCCAATCCTGCTTCCGACCACTGGACGCAGGCGCAGATTGAACAAGGCGGCGCGCTGTTCGCGCGCAACTGCGCCCGCTGTCATTCGGGCGGCGCGCGATCTCCCAATATCGTTCCGGACCTTCGCCGTTCGGCGGCTCTACCCGAAAAGGATTTGTGGCAGCAGATCGTTCATGACGGCCTTCTTGAGGACAACGGCATGATCGGCTGGGGCAAAATTCTCGCCCCCGACGAGATCGACATGATCCGCGGCTATGTTTCGGCCCAGGCCGAAAAGTTGAAGGCGGACGGCGATCCCGCGCCGACGCGGCCGAAAACCTTCATAGCCGATCCCAGCCGGGCAGCGGCGCAGTAGAGGCTTAGCGCGCGCGTTCGATCATCATCGCGATACCTTGGCCGACGCCGATGCACATCGTGCACAAAGCGAGGCGGGCGTCGCGCTGCACCAGCTCTTCGGTGGCGGTGAGGGCGAGCCGCGCGCCCGACATGCCGAGCGGATGACCGAGCGCGATCGCGCCTCCGTTCGGGTTCACATGTTCCGCATTGTCGGGCAGGCCGAGCCGGCGCAGAACGGCGAGCGCCTGACTGGCGAAAGCCTCGTTGAGTTCGATCACCTCAACATCGCCGATTGCGATGCCGAGCCGGGAGAGCAGCTTTTCCGAAGCGGGGGCGGGGCCCATGCCCATGATGCGCGGCGGTACCCCGGCAGTTGCCGCGCCGAGGATCCGGGCGCGTGGTGTCAGACCATGCCTGCGAACGCCCTCTTCGCTGGCGACGATCAACGCGGCCGCGCCGTCGTTCACGCCCGACGCATTGCCTGCGGTGATCGTTCCGTTCGGCCGGACGATCGGCTTCAGCCGGGCAAGCGCCTCCGGACTGGTCGAACGGGGATGCTCGTCCTGCGAGAAGAGGAACGGCGCAGCGTTTTTTTGCGGCAGCGAAACCGGAACGATCTCTCGATCAAGGCGGCCGCTGGCCTGGGCCGCCGCCGCGCGTCGCTGGCTTTCGAGCGCGAACCGGTCCTGATCCTCGCGGCTGATGTTGAAATCGTCGGCCACATTCTCGGCCGTCTCGGACATAGAGTCGGTGCCGAACGCCGCTACCATGAGCGGATTGACGAAGCGCCAGCCGATCGTCGTGTCATAGAGCGTTGCGCCCCTGCCGAACGCCTTGTCGACCTTCGGCAGGACGAAAGGTGCGCGGCTCATGCTTTCCACGCCGCCGGCGACGATCAGGTCGGCCTCCCCGCAACGTATCTGTCGGGCGGCGATGGCGAGGGCGTCGAGGCCGGAGCCGCACAGGCGGTTGACCGTCGTTCCGGTGACGCCGTCGCCCCATCCCGCCAGTAGGGTGGCCATCCGCGCCACGTTGCGATTGTCCTCGCCCGCCTGATTGGCGCAGCCGAAAATGACGTCGTCCACCGCGCCCCAGTCGACCCCGCCATTCCGCCCCGCCAGCGCCTTGAGGGGCAGGGTGGCAAGATCGTCGGCCCGCACCGTCGCCAGCGAACCGCCATAACGGCCGATGGGCGTGCGTATGCCGTCACAGATGAACGCGTCTTTCATGTCGGTGCCCTGTTTAGACGGCGCTATGCGTCGTCCTCTTTCAAGATTGCATGGCGTCGGGCCGCGCCCGGATTGTCCGGAACTCGATCCGTTTCTCGTAATGCTCGCCCTGGATCAGGCGGTCGACATAGATGCCGGGCGTATGGACCTGATCGGGATCGAGCGCGCCGGCGGGCACGAGCTCCTCGACTTCGGCGATCGTCACCTTGGCGGCGGTGGCCATGTCGGGATTGAAGTTGCGCGCGGTCTTTCGATAGACGAGGTTCCCGGCGGGATCGCCCTTCCAGGCCTTCACAATGGCGAGATCGGCGGTGAGGCAGGTTTCGCGGACATAGGTTTCCCCGTTGAAGTCCTCGGTCGGCTTTCCGGCCGCGACGATTGTGCCGACCCCCGTTCGCGTATAGAAAGCCGCGATTCCGGCGCCCCCCGCCCTTATCCGCTCGGCCAACGTGCCCTGAGGATTAAGCTCCAGCTCCAGTTCTCCCCGCAAATAAAGGTCGGCGAAGAGCTGGTTGTTGCCGATATAGGACGACACCATCTTGGCGATCTGTCCGTTGTTGAGCAGCGCCCACAGACCGAAGCCTTCGGCGCCACAATTGTTCGAAATGACGGTGAGGCCGCGCACGCCGGTTTCCAGCAGGCCCGTGATTAGATTTTCCGGATTGCCCGTCAGGCCGAAACCGCCCGACATCAGCGTCATGCCGTCGAAAGCCACGCCTTCGAGGGCGGCTTGCGCCGAGGGATAGATTTTGTTCATGACGTCGCGTGTCTCGGCTTTCTTATCCTATTTGGATTTTATGTTCAGTCGAACCACGTCGCCGCGATAGATATTACGGGCGAAGAGGACGAGCATGCCGTTCGAATCGATCGCGTAACGTTCGATCTGGGCAACCGGCGCATTGAGCGGGATTCGCAGCGCCTCCGATGCTTCCAGATCCGCGACATTGATCGTCATGATCTGCTCGACATCGCTGATCTTCAATTCGTTGATATCAGCGACAAGCTTGAGCGCGGTCTTGCTACTGAACGCGGCCCTGGGAATTTTATTGACCCATTTTTCGGAAATGAACACGTCCGCGATCATATAGGGCTGCTCATCGCGCCAGTGGCGGCGTTGCAGACGGCGATAGGCGGGTTCAAGCGCACCGAATTCGATATTGCCGCTGATCTGCGTCTTCCGCTCCTCGCCCAGCAGTTCGATCTGGGCGCCTTCGCGTGCCTGCAACAGACCCAGGAAGTTGGTTTCGAGCTGGCACCAGAGCTGTTCGCGCGGCGCGGCGGTCACGAAGGTCCCTTTGGCGCGATAGCGCCGGATCAGACCCTCTGTCTCCAGAATGTCGAGCGCCTGACGAACCGTTTCGCGCGCTACGTCGCAGGAAACCGCCAGTTCGCTCACCGTGGGAATGCGCGCGCCCACATCCCAGACGCCCGTCTCTATTCGACGACGGAACAGCGTGGCGAGCTGGACGTAGCGAGACACGCCACGATTACGTAATTCCGCAGCCTGCCTGCTGCCCCAGTCGCCGGATTTGTCCGCTATGCTCGAAGGCATCGGTGTCGGTTCCTCGGATGACAAGAAAGTACCTCCTCGATCTTCTGCCCGATCAACAGCCGTGCTGCTGGGGGGGCGTACTATAATCGAGGATTAGCTTTACCAGCATTGCAAATATGTACGGACAGGGCACAAAGCCCGCATGTTTCCGTGAAAACATCAGGCGGCCTCCATTGGATCGGCATAATCCCGGGCATTGAATATCCAATTCTTCGCGATGAAATCACGGCGAGGAGGCGCGAAGATATCGACGAGAATATGCAGACCATCGCCGACGCCCTCGGTCGTATGGATTATGTGCGGCGGGATGATCGTGATGCTGCCCGCGCCGGCGGGGACATGCTCATCCTCCCTCCATAAGTCTGCGTTGCGGCCCCAGGGCGTTCGCAGATGGTGAACGAAATCACCCTCGATCGCCAGCGACGCCTGCTCGAAATCGTCGTGCGCGTGAGGGCTCAGCGCGTCGCGGCCGCGCGTGCCGCTATATTCCACCCAGTTGAGGCTCATCGTCTCGCTTTGAAGAAAGCGCAGCCGCCCATTGTCCGGCGGGATGGGAATCTGCTCGACCGGATATATCCGGATATCCTCGGACGTACCGGCCCGCTTGAAGGGTGGTCCCACCGGCCGGACGCGTGGATCCGGATCGGCGTACATATCGGCGTTCAGTTCCTGGCGATCGTCGATATCCAGCCGGTCGGTCGACAGGAGATATAGGTCCCCTGCCTCCACCAGTCGCATCTCATAGGCGCCCGCCGGCACGATGACGATCGACCGGCGTGGAAGATCGGCGGTCAGATCGCCGGAAAGTCTTACCGCCGCTGTCGGGAGCAACAGGATGCTTTCGGTCGCTGAGGCAAAGCCGAAATGGCCGGTGCCATCATCAATCATATGCTCGACGACGAAATTCTGGCCGCGGGCCAGAATCCGCTGCGCCTTTCCCGGCGTTTCTCCCAACTGGAGGAGGGCCGGCCTTCTTTCTATGCTGGTCATCTTTATGCTGGCTCTCTCAGTATGTAGCTTCGTTCGCGCGAGTAAAGCGGCGGGTAAGTTCAAAGCTGTGCTGTGTGACTGCATATTCGGCTCCCCCGAGCCGGGATATGGGTTGCGCCGCGAGTGTGTCGAAATGGCCATCCTCGTGGAGGAAGCCTGGCGCGATATGCATGCCGACGACCTGGCCGAAGGTGATGTTGGTTTCCGGCCCCTCGTCGCCGCCAAAGGACAGGGTGTGGACGACCCTGCATTCGAGGCTGCACGGAGAGGCCGCGACGCGTGGCGCGCGCACCTTGATCGATGCGGCCTTCGCAATGCCGGCATGTTCGAACTCGTCGACATGGTGCGGAACCGGGGTCGACGTCTCGTTCATCGCCTCCGCCAAATCGGCGCTGACGAGGTTGAAGACGAACTCCCCCGTTGCCCGAACATTGGCAAGCGTATCCTTGGCGTCCCTGTCCTCGGGCGTATTGCAAGAGAACATCAGGATGGGCGGCAGGTTCGACACGATATTGAAATAGGAAAAGGGGGCGAGGTTCGCCTGCCCTTCACTGTTTACCGTGCTGATCCACCCGATCGGACGGGGCGCGATGATCGCGTTGAAGATGCCGCGCTTGAACGCCGTGTCGCGCGCGGGATCGATGAAGAGGGGGGCGATGTTGCTCATGGTCAGCGCGTCCCCTCCGCCGCTTCGCGCCGCTTCGCGAGACGTGCCATGATCTCGGGCAAGCGCGCGCGCGCCGTGGTTTCGATCTGTTCGTAGATGGAATTGCCGTGGGCATCGATGCCAACGGTCAGCGGCCCCAACTCTTCCACATAAAGTTTGGTCAGGCGGAAATGCGGCGGGAAGTCGCGCCATTCGACCTGGAGGACCTTCTTGATAGCTTGCGACAGGATCGCGCTTCCGCCGCCCAGCAGCGACAGATAGGCGCACCCCGTCCCGCGCATCGCCGCGACGACATCGCGCCCCAGCCCGCCCTTCCCGCCAACGATCTTCAGGTCGAAGGCGCGGATGATCGCGGGCATATATTCGTCGAAGCGACGGCTCGTCGTGGGGTTCACATAATGAATCTCATAGCCGTCGCCGTCCGGCCTTTCCTCGATCATGTGCGGCAGGTGGATGAACACCCCCGACATGTCGATCGGGACGGGTAGGCCGCCTTCGATATGGGCGATCAGGCGCTTATGCGCCGGTTGCCCGCCAGTGACGATCACCTCGCCGGTGAGATAGACGAGATCCCCGACGGCAAGCTTTTCTATCTCTGCGCGCGGCGGAGGGCAGGAGAGGTGGACGGTCGCCATCAGAAGATCCGCTCGATGCGGCCGTCGCTGTGCAGCCGTGCCTTCGCCCGCCGGTTGATCCAGCAGTTGAAGCATACCGCGACGGGCGTGTAGCCATGCCCGAAGGCGTAATCGATATGCACCGCGAGCACGGTCGTCGAACCGCCGACGCCCATCGGCCCAAAGCCGGTTGCGTTCGCGGCCTCGGCCAGCCGCTCTTCCATAGCGGCCAGCATCGGCTCGGGATTGATCGATCCTATCTCGCGATAGGTTGCGCGATTCGCCAGTTTTGCCGTCAGGTCGAAATTGCCGCCGATACCCACGCCGACGACGACCGGAGGGCAATGCTGTGATCCGGCTTCGAGGATTGCATCCATGACGCAGCTCTCGATCTCTTCCAGCGAGGGAGAGATGAACGTTTTGATCGACGCCCAACGCCCCGATCCAAGCGCTTTGGGAATGCAGGTGATATCGATATAATCGGCATTCCCGATCAGATCGACGCTGATCGAAGGCATGTCCTTGCCGGCAAAGCCGCGCTCATTGGTGAGAGGGTTGTTCACATGCTTGAGGAGGGGCGGCGAAATGGTGTCCACCAGATGCGCGAAACCGCGCGTGATCGCCGCCTTGATATCGCCCTGCCACTGGGCACTGCCGCCGATTTCCACCAGGTAGGTCGGCACGCCGCTGTCGGAGCAGACGAACTTGTCGTTCGCCTCGGCCGCGGCGGCGCTGCGCAGCATCAGGTCGAGCGTTGCGCGGGCGCTCTCCTGTTCTTCCCGTCCGCGTGCGCGTTCCAGCGCACGGACCGTGTCGGGAGGGACGCGGCGGAGTGCGGCCGAATATAAATCTTCCGACACTTCCTGGATAAGCGCTTCATCAATCATGCAGGCCCTATTATGCCATTCGTCTAGGTTTTAGAGTTACGGCAAGCGATACTTCCGCGTCAAGTACGACAATCGAATGGGCGTCACTCTCGTCCAGGCGCCCACTTCAAGGGCCGCACAGCACGAAAATGCACGCGATCCTATATGGGTTTTATCGCTTGAAAACCGAAAAAACTGGATTTACGGTTTACTGTCGAGTGATCCGGTAACGGCAAGGGCGCCGACGATCCCGAGTTCCCGCCGGCATGGGCCTTGCAGCGGATATCGCCACCCGAGGATGGAGCGACGAGATGAAGATCGGCAGTGACTTGATCGAAAATCAAACGGCCTGGCGCAACCCGCCGAAGGATATATTCCTCCGCCATCTCGAACCGGAGGAGCTTGCCGCGCTCGACGAGATGCTTGCCAGGACGCGTGACAAGCCCAGCCTGTCGGTAACGCGCGAGGATTTCGATCATCCTGTCATCCGCCGCCTGGCCGAAAAGATAATAGCCGATCTGCGCACCGGACCGGGTGCCACCGTGCTCACCGGCTTGCCCGCGGACCGATATGGCCGCGACGGGATCGAGCGGATTTATTGGGGGCTGGGCACGCATCTGGGCCGGCCATCATGGCAGAACGATCTTGGCGACCTCATGGGCTATGTCGAGGAGGAGGCCGATCCGCAAAACCCCTATGACAAACGCACCAAGGGCCGCGGCTATCGCAGCTCGCATGAGGCCGGTTTCCACACCGATACCGACGAGGTGGTGGGCCTCGCCTGCGTCCGCCGCGCCGAGCATGGCGGCACCAGCGTGATCGCGAGCGTGCCCACCATCTATAACGAGTTTCTACGCCGCCGGCCTGATCTGCTGCCCGCGCTTTTCGAAGGCTATTATGCGATGATCAGCCAGGACGAGGTGTTGACGGACCGCAAGGTGGTGATCTTTGCCGACGTGAATGGCGAACTCGCTTGCGAGTTGCAGGACGGCGGCATGCGCAATGCGGCCAAAAAACGAGGCGAGACATTTCCGCCGCAACTCGATGAGGCGCTGCATTTCCTGCGCGATGTCGCCGAGAATACGCGGGCGGAGTTCCTGCTGGAGGATGGCGAGATTCTTTTTTGGAACAACCGCACGGTCCTCCATGGCCGACGCGAGTTCCAGAATTCCGAAACACGGAAACGGCTTCTCCTTCGTCTCTGGCTGGCCCCCGAGGACACGCCGCCCGTGCCCGACAATTTTCCCGAAGTTACGCGCAAGCGGCTGCGCCGGGAAAAGCTCAAGGCAGCGGCCTCGGCCTAAATCCACAAGAGAAGGGGGAGGGGCCATGAAGGAACCGGAGGGCATCGCATCGGCGGGCCACACACATATTGTCGCCGTCCGCCAATATGCGCTGCGCCTCGTCGAAGACCTCGGCCCTCTGCCCGGCGCCGGGCCTTCCTTTCGGGGGCAGATCGGCGGCAACCATATTCTTGAGCTGGAAACGGATGAGGGCGTCCTTGGGCTTGCGCCGGGAGTCGAGCCCGACGCGCTGGCCCGGATTCGCGAATGCCTGATCGGCCAGCCGCTCTTTCCCATTGCCGGCCATGTCGCCCGACTTGAACGGGGCGATCGCGGGCTCTCCGGCAAGAACGTCGCTTCGGCCGAGATCGCGCTCTGGGATATCGCCGGTCGGTTGCTGGGCCAGCCGCTCTATCGCCTCTGGGGCGGCGAGAGCGGCGAAGTGCTCGCTTATTGCAGCACGATCGGGCGGGGCGCGTCGATCGAGGAGAGGACCGATCTTGCCGTCCGCGTCCATGCGGAAGGATGGAAGGCGATCAAGCTTCGCCCCCATTGGGAGACGATTGGCGAGGATATCCGGCTGGTCGAAAGCGTGCGCACGGCGACATCGGACGATTTCATGATCCTGTGCGACGCCAATCAGGCGCGCGGCCGAAATCTAAGCGGCATCTCCTGGGATCTGGATCGCGCGCTTGCGACGGGAAAAGCCTATCAGGAACTGGGCGTCGGCTGGCTTGAGGAGCCCTTGGCCCGTACCGATCTCGACGGTCTTGCCGCGCTCAACAGCCGGCTCGATATTCTCCTCGCCGGTGGGGAGAATAATGTCGATCTGGCCGATTTCCGCCACTATGCGATTCGTGACTGTTTCGGCTGCTGGCAGCCCGAGGTGATGCTGACCGGACCCGGCCGCTTCTTCAAGATCGCGGCCTTGGCCGAGGCCTTCGGTGTGACGATCATCCCGCATGAGGGCTATCAGAGCCTCGGCACCATCTGTCAGATGCACATCGCTGCCGCACTGTGTTCGCCTTATGTGGAGGTGCTGCATAACCCGCCGGTATCGGCCTATCGGAATTATGTCCTTCCCTATCTGGACGCGCCGGTCATCACCGATGCCGGCTTCGTCCTGTTGTCGGAGAAACCGGGGCTCGGCGTCACGCTCGACCGCGACTTGATCGAGGCCGAATATTGAGGCTGCCGCGGCCGCAGAAAAGCGTGGGCAGGCTTCTCCTCTGCGTTGACGTGGCCGAATCTCGGGCTTAACCGCCGGAAGGATGGTGACCTTCCTCGAATTTGAAAAGCCAATCGCGGAGCTTCAGGGGCGGATCGCGGAATTGCGCGAAACGGCCGAGGCGGGCTCGCTCGATATTGAAAGCGAGGTTTCGAAGCTTGAGGCCAAGTCCGAACGGCTGCTGCGCGATACCTATGCGAAGCTGACGCCGTGGCAGAAGACGCAGGTCGCCCGCCATCCCGAGCGGCCGCATTTCAAGAATTATGTCGCCGGCTTCGTCGACAATTTCGTGCCGCTTGCGGGCGACCGCGCCTTTGCCGACGATGCGGCGATCATCGGTGGCCTCGGCCGGATCGGCGGTCGGCGCGTGATGGTGATAGGCCACGAGAAGGGCGACGATACCGCCACGCGGCTCAAGCATAATTTCGGCATGGCGAAGCCGGAGGGCTATCGCAAGGCGATCCGCCTGATGAAGCTGGCCGACCGGTTCGGCCTGCCGATCGTGACGCTGGTGGATACGTCGGGCGCTTTCCCGGGCGTGCAGGCGGAGGAGCGCGGCCAGGCCGAAGCGATCGCACGCTGTACGGAGGCCTGCCTGGATTGCGGCGTGCCATTGGTTGCCGTGGTAGTAGGCGAGGGCGGATCGGGCGGCGCGGTGGCGCTGGCGGCGGCAAACCGCGTGCTGATGTTCGAACATGCCGTTTATTCGGTAATTTCACCCGAAGGCTGCGCCTCGATCCTGTGGCGCACCGCCGACAAGGCCGCCGACGCCGCGCAGGCGCTCAGCATCACCGCCGCCGATCTCAAGCGCCTGGGCGTCGCCGACCGGATCGTGCCCGAGCCGATTGGCGGTGCGCACCGCAATCCTGAACAGGCGATCGCCCTGCTTGGCATCGCCATCGGCGAGGAACTGGACGCGCTGGCCGGCCAAAGCCGCAGTGCCCTGCGCGAAGCCCGGCGCGAGAAATTCCTGACGATCGGGTAAGCACCCCCAGATCGGATAGGTGCTGCCCGATCGTTATTCCGCCACTTCGGACATCGTCATCCGCCCGTTCTTCACGCTGAATGCCAGTCGCCCTTCGACCAGCGCCAGCGCATCCTTGCCGAACACGTCATAGCGCCAGCCCTCTAGCATCGCGATTCCCTCGCGTCGGCCCGCCGCCAGCGCCTCCAGATCGTCTGAGCGGGCGATCAGCTTCGGCGCCACATCGGCCTCGCGCGCGCGAACCTTGAGTAGCAGCTTGAGCAGATCGGCAACCAGCGCGCCTTCCTTGCCGAGGCCGGGCTTGCGATCGTCGCGCGCCGGCATTTCCGCGTCGGGCAGTGGGGTTGCCGCCGCCAGCGCCTCCATCAGCCGCCGGCCGATATCATTGCTCGCCCAGCTCGACGAAAGCCCGCGCACCTTGGCGAGATCCGCCTGCGCACGCGGTGGGTTGCCGGCGAGATCGGCGAGCGTCTCGTCCTTCGCGATCCGGCCGCGCGGCAGATTCTTCGATCGTGCTTCGCGCTCGCGCCAGGCTGCCAGCGCTTTCAGCCGGCCCAGCGCCTCGGGCTTGCGGCTCGGCGCCTTGATTCGCGTCCAGGCGAGTTCGGGAACGACAAGATAGGAGGCGACATCGCCCAGCCGTTCCATCTCCTGATCGAGCCACTGGCCGCGCCCCGTCTTGCGCAACTTGTCGAGCATGCGCGGAAAAAGCATGGCGAGGTGCGTTACGTCGGCGATCGCATAGTCGATCTGCCGTTTGTCGAGCGGTCGGCGGCTCCAGTCAGTGAAGCGCGCGCCCTTGTCGAGCTTCACGCCCAGCATGCTCTCGACCAGGTTCGAGTAGCCGACCTGCTCGCCCATCCCCAGCGCCATGGCCGCCACCTGTGTGTCGAACAGCGGGTAGGGTGTCTTGCCGGTCAGATTATGGACGATTTCGAGGTCCTGGCCGCCGGCATGGAATATCTTCAGCACCTCCTCATTCTCGACGAGCAAATCGAGCAGCGGCGTGAGGTCCAGACCGGGCGCCTTGGGATCGATCGCGGCGGCCTCTTCGGAATCGGCGATCTGGATCAGGCAGAGATCGGGCCAGTAGGTATTCTCACGCATGAACTCGGTATCGACCGTCACGAAGGATGATCGCGAGAGGCGGGCGACGAGATCGGTGAGCGCGGCGTTGTCGCTTATCAGCGGATGAATTTTCATGGACGGTTCATAGCGCCGCCATCCGCCTTGACAAGACGCGCCCCTATGGACGACGCGGCGCACGGTAATTTGTAGCTACAGAAAGTCCCGCAGATGCACGCCTATCGTACCCATACATGCGCCGAGCTTCGCGCGTCGAATGTCGGCGATCGGGTTCGCCTGTCCGGCTGGGTGCATCGCAAGCGCGATCATGGCGGCTTGCTGTTCGTCGATCTGCGCGATCATTACGGGATCACCCAGATCGTCACCGATGTCGATTCCGATGCGTTCAAGGTGTTGGAGCGGCTGCGCGCCGAATCGGTCGTCACGATCACCGGCGACGTGGTGGCGCGCGCAGGAGAGGCGGTGAATCCCAATCTCGCGACCGGCGAGATCGAGGTCCGCGCGCGCGAGGTGGACGTCCAGTCCGCCGCGCAGGAGTTGCCGATGCCGGTCGCAGGCGAGGCCGATTATCCCGAGGATATCCGCTTGCGCTATCGTTTCCTCGATCTGAGGCGCGAGCGGCTGCACCGCAACATCGTCCTGCGCTCGAATGTCATCAGTTCAATCCGCCGCCGGATGATCGAGCGGGGTTTCACCGAGTTTCAGACACCGATCCTCACCGCGTCCAGCCCGGAAGGCGCGCGCGACTATCTTGTGCCCAGTCGCGTGCATCCGGGCAAATTCTACGCGCTCCCCCAGGCGCCGCAGATGTTCAAGCAGCTCCTGATGGTCGCGGGCTTCGACCGCTATTTCCAGATCGCGCCCTGCTTCCGTGATGAGGATGCGCGCGCCGATCGCAGCCCGGGCGAATTTTACCAGCTCGATTTTGAGATGAGCTTCGTCACACAGGAGGATGTTTTCAATGCGATAGAGCCCGTCCTGCATGGTGTGTTCGAGGAGTTTGCGAACGGTCGCGCGGTGACGGCGCTGCCTTTCCCGCGAATCGCCTATCGCGACGCGATGCTGCGCTACGGTTCGGACAAGCCCGATCTGCGCAACCCGATCGAGATCAGCGACGTCACCGATCATTTCCGGGGATCGGGCTTCGGCATCTTCGCGCGGATTGTCGAGGGCGGCGGCGTGGTGCGCGCCATTCCCGCGCCGGGTGCGGGGGCAAAGAGCCGCAAATTCTTCGACGACATGAACGACTGGTCGAAGAAGGAGGGCTTTTCGGGCCTCGGCTATATCAACATCAAGGATGGCGAGCCCGGCGGCCCGATCGCCAAGAATCATGGGGCCGAGGCGACCGCGAAGCTGATCGCCGCGCTTGGCCTCGGCCCAAATGACGGCGTCTTCTTCGCCGCGGGCAAGGAACTCGACGCCGCCCGCCTCGCCGGCGCGGCGCGCACCCGGACGGGTGAGGAACTCGGTCTGATCGAGGAGGGCGCGTTCAAATTCTGCTGGGTCGTCGATTTCCCGATGTTCGAATATGACGAGGACGCGAAGAAGATCGATTTCAGCCACAACCCCTTCTCGATGCCGCAGGGCGAGCTGGAGGCGCTGGAGACGAAAGACCCGCTCGATATCCTTGCTTATCAGTACGATATTGTCTGCAACGGAGTTGAACTCTCATCAGGCGCGATCCGGAATCACAAGCTGGAGGTGATGTACAAGGCGTTCGAGATCGCCGGCTACACGCGCGAGGAGGTGGACGCGAATTTCTCCGGCATGATCAACGCTTTCAAGTTCGGCGCGCCGCCGCACGGCGGTTCAGCGCCGGGGATCGACCGGATGGTGATGCTCCTCGCCGACGAACCGAACATCCGCGAGGTGATCGTCTTCCCGATGACGCAAAAGGCCGAGGATCTGATGATGAACGCCCCTGCGCCCGTCACCGCGAAGCAACTGCGCGAGCTCAACATCCGTGTGGCGGAGCCGCAGGGCAAGGCGTGACATCGATCCTTTTTTCCAAAAAGATTGTCATTCCCGCGGAGGCGGGAATCCATAACCTCCGGATTGCATGTCCTTATGGGCGACAGAGAATATGGATTCCCGCCTTCGCGGGAATGACGGAATCGTAGTGTGGGGAATCGGCTTCCGTCTCCATCGGGACGCTTCTGCACACCCCCTCTGCAAATCGCGTGTGAAAGCTGGCATGAAGGCGTCTCGCGTCGGGAGGAAAGCATGGCGATCGACCTGTCGGACTATGAGAAGGGCGCCGACTATGACGGCGACTATCAGGACGATCTGAAGGCGCTTCAGAAACGGCTCGCGCATCTCCAGGTCGCGCACACCATCCATCGCCGCCGCACGGTGATCCTGTTCGAAGGCTGGGACGCGGCCGGGAAGGGGGGCACGATCCAGCGGCTCACCGCCGAATGGGACCCCCGCAATTATGAGGTCTGGCCGATCGCCGCGCCGACCGCGGAGGAGAAGGCGCGCCATTTCCTCTGGCGTTTCTGGACGCGATTGCCCGGCGCGGGCGAGATCGCGCTGTTCGATCGCAGTTGGTACGGCCGCGTTCTCGTCGAACGTGTCGAGGGTTTCGCAATGCCCGCCGAGTGGAAACGCGGCTATGACGAGATCAACGAGTTCGAGGCGCAGCAGCAGGAAGACGGCACCCATATCCTGAAGATTTTTCTGCATATCAGCCAGGAAGTGCAGGATAAGAGGCTGAAAAGGCGCATCGACCACCCGTGGAAACGCTGGAAGGTGAATGCCGAGGATTTCCGCAATCGCGGCCGCCGCGCCGACTATCTCTCCGCGATGCACGATATGTTCCAGCACACCGACACGCGCTGGGCGCCGTGGAAGGTGATCGACGGCAATGACAAAAAGGCCGCCCGCATCGCTGCGCTCACCTGGGTCGCCGACCGGATGGAGCAGTTCCTCCCCACCGATCCCCCCGCGATTGATCCCGAAGTCGCCCGCCTGGCCCGATCCGAACTGGGGATGAAGGTCGACGGGGATTAATTTCGCTGCTCCTGCGCCACATCATCCCGGCGAAAGCCGGAATCCACGGAAACGGCTGGCTACGAATTGAAAGGGGACCGAGTCCATGCCCCCGGCTTTCGCCGGGGTGACGGGGAAAGTCAGGGATACATGATCCCCACAATCTCCCACTCCTTCGCGCCGCTCGGGAGCGCCACGCGCCGCACGTCACCCACCGCCGCGCCTTTAAGCGCATGGGCAAGGGGGGAGCGCCAGCTAATCCGGCCTACGCCGGCATCGGCCTCATCCTCGCCCACCAACGTCACCGTGCGCTGGTTGTCCTCCTCGTCGGCGATCGTCACCGTTGCACCGAAATAGACGCGCGAGCGGTCGGTCTGAGCGGCGGGATTGACCACCTTGGCGGCCTTCATCCGCCGCGAGAGGAAGCCCAGTTCGCGGTCGATCTCGCGCAGCTTCTTTCGCCCGTAAATATAGTCGCCATTCTCCGAACGGTCGCCATTGCCCGCCGCCCACGAAATCGTCTCGACCAGCTTCGGCCGCTCGATTGCAAACAGGGTTTGATAGCGCTCGCGCAGGCGCATCAGCCCCTCGGGCGTGATATAGTTGGGACGATCCATGCGACGTCAACCGGGCGTCGTCTTGCCGAGATAGGCGGAGAGGCGATTACGTTCAGGCATCCGCGCATGCTTCGGATTCATCGAGTCATAGACCACAGCATTTTCAAGCACATGTTGGACATAGCCGCGAGTCTCTGCGAAAGGAATGGCTTCGATCCAGTCGAGCACGTCGACAGCGCTCGATCGCGGATCGCCATTTGCCGCGATCCATTTGCGGACGTTGCCGGGTCCGGCATTATAGGCCGCGATCGCCAGCACATGATTGCCCCCGAACGAGTTTAGGATGCTGTCGAAGAAAGCGGACCCAAGTAGCAGATTATATTGCGGATCGCTGGTCAGTCGGCTGAAATCATAGGGCAGGCCGAGCTTGCCCGCCGTATCGCGGGCGGTGCCCGGCATGAGCTGCATCAGCCCGCGCGCGCCGGCGCGGCTCACCGCCTGCCGGTCGAACTGGCTTTCCTGCCGCGCGATCGCGTGGATCATCACCCATTGGCTCTCCATCGAGGGTGGCACGGGCACGGTCGGGAAGCCGGTTGGCACGAAATCGCTTGCGCCATTATTGCGAGCGTTACGCGCCACCATCACGCCAAGATCGGGCCGCCCGATCGAGCGGGACAGATCGGCGGTGAGGATATGATCGACATCGCTCCCCGCATTGTCGGCGATCGCGCGCAGAAAGCGCGTCTGGTCCGCCCAGTCGCCCAATTCACCCAGCGTCCGCGCCGCCTGCACGATCGGCTGCGCGGCAAAGGCGGCGCGCTCGGCCGGCGTCACCGGCGCGGCGTCGGGCGTCGGCAGCGTGACGACGCGGCCCAGCCGCTCGCTGGCAAGCTGGCCGTAAAACTGATCGGGATGTGCCGCCGCCTCGGTGAAGAGGCGGTTGGCGGAAGCGGCGTCACTCGCCGCCAGCGCCGCCCGCCCCGCCCAATAGAGGCCGCGCGTCTGGGTCGAGGGCGTGCGCGCCGCGCGGGCATAGCGTTCGAACAATGCCATCGCGTCGGCCGGCCGGTTCAGCTTCTTGAGTGCGGTTATTCCGCCCAGCCAGACGAGGCTGGTATAGGCATCGCGTATCGGCAGGTCGCGTTCGCGCACATTGGTGCCGGACGCGAAGGCGGCGTCCGCCTGTCGCGCGATATCGTAGGCGAGCGTCGATTGGTTGTCGTGCGCCGCCTGCTGCGCCACCGTCAGATAGACGTTGAGCCATGCCGCCGGATCGAGCGGCGGCGCGTCGAACCGGCGCGCCTCAGCCAGATAGCTGCGCGCCTGCACGCCCTGGCCCGAATCGCGCAGCCACAGCGCCTTGTCGGCGACGAAGCCGGGATCGCGCGCGCCCGCCGCATCATAAGCGGCGGCCTTCGCCGCGGCGTCGGCGCTGCGCATCTGCATTGCCAGCCGCGCCTCGAACAGTGGGCGGCGGGCCGAAGAGACGCGCGCGATCTGGCGTGCCGCAGCGCCGGTCTGCCGGTTCCAGAGCAGCCGATCCATCCGCCGGTCCTGATCGGCGACGGTGAAGCTGGATCCAAAGCGGCCGAGCAGCCACGCCTCATCCTCGTCCGACAGCGTGCTTTCGGTCCACGCTTTCCGCGCGGCGGCCAGCGCCTCCGCCTGCCGGCCCGATGCCGCCAGCGCCTCGGCATAGCGCACGCCGCCGCGGCCGGTCAGCGGCGGGAAGCGATCGAAGAATCGCGTCACCTCGGCGGGGTTGGTGCCGGGATCGAGCCTCTTTTCCGCCGCGCGGCGCAGCGCGTTCTCGCCTGGCCAGCCGGGATAAGCGAGCAGGAAGCCCGCATAGTCCGAAAAGGCATAGCCGTCGCTCTGGCGCAGCCGGTTCCAGCGGACCACCGCCTCGGCGATCGGATCGGGCGTCGGCGCGGCGGCGGGGGGCGTCGCGCCCGGCAGGCGAAGCTGGCTGCGATACCAGTCGCGCTGATCCGATCTGAGCGCGGCGGTGGCGGCGACCGAAGCGGTGAGCAGCGCCAAAATCGTCAAGCGTCTCACCGTGCTGGACATGATGCGGCTCGCCTCCTTATCAGGCGGTGGAACTACCCGGTTCTGTTTCATTGCGGCGCACTATGCCGCGTGCCACAGCCGAGGTGAAGGGAGTAGACGATGTTCAGCGGGTCGATACCGGCTCTGGCGACGCCATTTCGCGGCGGCGCGGTCGACGAGGCTGCGTTCCGCGCGCTTGTCGATTGGCAGATCGAATCGGGCTCCTCGGCGCTCGTCCCGTGCGGGACGACGGGCGAGAGCGCGACGATGTCGATCGCCGAGCATAATCACGTGATCGAAATCTGTGTCGACCAGGCGGCGGGCCGCGTGCCGGTGATCGCCGGCTGCGGATCGAATGATACGAAGGTCGCGCTTGATCATATGCGCCACGCCAAGGCGGCGGGCGCGACGGCAGCGCTCGTCGTCCTGCCTTATTATAACAAGCCAAGTCAGGACGGGTTGGTCGCGCATTTCAGCTATCTCACCGTACATTGCGACCTGCCGATCCTGATCTACAACGTGCCCGGCCGCACCGTGACCGACATCAGCGTCGAGACGATGGCGCGTTTGGCCCAGAGCCCGCGTATCGTCGGCGTCAAGGACGCGACTGGTAATGTCGCGCGGGTCAGCGCGCAGCGGCTCGCCTGTGGACCCGATTTCTGTCAGCTTTCGGGCAATGACGACACCGCGCTCGGCTTCATGGCGATGGGCGGGGCGGGGTGCATCTCGGTCACCGCCAATGTCGCGCCGCAGCTCTGCGCCGAATTTCAGGCCGCCTGTCGCGCGGGCGACTGGGCGCAGGCATTGGCCCTGCAGGATCGGCTCTATCCGCTCCACGCCGCGCTGTTCAGCGATGCCTCGCCCGGGCCGATCAAATATGCCCTGTCGCGTGTGTGCCCCGATTTCCCGCACGAAATTCGCCTGCCGATGACCTGGCCTTCGGAAGGAAGCCGCAAGGCCGTCGACGCGGCGCTCGTCCATGCGGGGCTGATCTGATTCGCCATGGCCCGGCCGAAGCCCGCCTCTTTCGAGAAGACGAAGGTGGTCGCCGAGAATCGGCGGGCACGCTTCGAATATTTCCTCGAGGATTTTTTCGAGGCGGGCATCGCACTCACCGGCACCGAGGTGAAGTCGCTGCGCTTCGGCGAAGGATCGATCGCCGAATCCTATGCCGAGGTGAAGGGGAACGAGGTGTGGCTGGTCAACGCCAACGTCCCCGAGTTCAGCCACGGTAATCGCTTCAACCATGAGCCGAAGCGCCCACGCAAGCTCCTCCTGCATGAGCGGGAGATAGAAAAAATGCGGGTCGCCGTCTCGCGCGAAGGGATGACGCTCATCCCGCTCTCCATCTATTTCAACCCGCGCGGCCGCGCGAAAGTCGAGCTGGCGCTCGCCAAGGGCAAGAAGCTGCACGATAAACGCGAGACGGAGAAGGCGCGCGACTGGAAGCGTGAGCAGGGCCGCCTGCTGCGGGAGCGCGGATGAGCGCGTCCCGGCCGGGCGCCCTCGATCGTCTGCGGCGCTGGTGGCGCGGGGCGATGCCGACGCGCGAGAGCATCGAACAGATCGGCTGGCTGCGCCCGGTCGCGCATCGCGTCCTCCATCCGGCCTTGTGGCGCTTCACCCGTCGTTCGGTGCCGCGCGGCACCGCGCTGGGGCTGTTCGTCGGCATTTTCCTGCTGATCCCCGGCGTCCAGATCGCGGGCGCGGCTTTGCTCGCGCTGCCCTTCCGCGCCAACGTGCCGGTCGCGGCGGCGATGACGTTCCTCAGCAATCCGTTGAGCACGCCCTTTCTTCTCATCGCCGCCTTGTTCGTTGGCAATCGCCTGCTCGGCCTGCATGCCGACATGGCGACGCTGGCGACATTGAGCGCGGGCGGGGCATCGTTCGGCGATTATGCGCGCTGGTTGCTGGCGGATGCCGCGCCCGCCTTGCTCGTCGGCCTCGCGATCATCGCGGCGATCGCGGCGGCCGCGGGCTATGTGATGGCGGCGCTCGCGTGGCGCTGGTGGATCGGCGCCAAATGGCGGCGGCGCGCGATCCGGCACCGGCACGGCTGATTGCGCGTTTCAGAGGCGCTTGACGCCACCGGCTGACAGGGCAGATGAAGACGGTCGATGGCCAGCCTCCCTTCCTTTCCTGTACGTTCCCGCGCGATGGATCGGGGGGCGTTGCTCGCCGCGCTCGCGGTGGGAGCGGTCTCGGCGCTGCTCCTGCTTTGGGCGGTGGATGATGCGTTGTTTGCCGGGGTTTTCGCTGCGATCTTCCTCGCTGCCGCCGGCCTCGCCCTTCTCCTCGTCCGCATGCGTCATGCACAAACAGGCGCGGCTGACGCCGCCAGCGACAGGATGTTGCTCAGCGCCGCGATCGAGGGCGATGCCGCCGCCGTCGCCGTCACCGATCGTAACGGCGTGGTGATCGCGGCCAATCGCCGTTATGAGGAGTGGTTCGGCGGGCTGCCGACCCCACCCGACCTGCCGCTCGGCGAAGAAGATAGCGAGCGCCTCGCCGCCGCCGGCCGCGTCGCCTGGCGCGAAGGAGAGAGCAGGGTCGGTGGCCTCGTCGGCTCGTTCGGCCGCTTCGAGGCGCGGATGACGCGTGCGGGGGTCGCGCAGGATCATCTCGTCTGGCGCTTCTCGCCTGCCGAAGCGATTGACTTCGTCGGGGAAGCGGCGCGGCTGATCGGCGGTGAGGGAGGCCGTCGGCTGGCGGCGGCGGGGATCATGGCGGCGCTCGTCGATGGCGCAGGCCGACTGATCGCCGCCGACCGGGTGCTGCTCAAACGTGCGCTGGGCGACGCTTCCGCCGAGGCGTCCGGGCGAAACCTCGTCGATCTGCTCGTCACCGGCGAGGACGATCTGATCCGCTTCGCCGCCGAGCGTGACGAAGGCACCCCGCTTCGCATCCTCCAGGTGCCTGTCGACGATCGGCCCGACGCCCCGGTGCTCTTCCTCCTTCTCGATGGTGAGGATGGTCCTTCCGCGCTCCATTCGGGCGGGGCGAGCACCGCGACCGCCAATGTCCACGCCCTGCTCGCGATGCTGCCCCTCGGCCTCGCGCTGGCCGAGCGCGACGGCCGCTTCCTTTTCATGAATGACGCCTTCCGCCGCGCCGCCAATGTACCGAAGGGCGAGGCGGTGCTCTATCCCAGTGATCTCGTGGTCAAGGAGGACAAGGCCGCCGTCTCCGATGCGGTGCGCCGCTTCGCAGCCGGCCACCGCGCAGCCGGCGATCTTGCCGTGCGCCTTGCTGGCCGCGCCGACGAGCCCGTCGCGCTCACCATTGCCGGCGCCAAGGGGCTGGGCGAGGCGGCGGTGCTGCTCAGCCTCAAGGACAATAGCGAGGAATCGAAGCTCAAGCGCCAGATCGCGCAGGCAACCAAGATGCAGGCCGTCGGCCAATTGGCGGGCGGTGTCGCCCACGATTTCAATAATATATTGACCGCCATTATCGGCCATTGTGATCTGATGATGATGCGCCATTCGCCCGGCGACAGCGATTATGACGATATCCAGCAGATCAAGCAGAATTCGAACCGCGCCGCCGGCCTCACCCGCCAGCTCCTCGCTTTCTCACGCCAGCAGACCTTACGTCCGCAAGTGCTCCAGCTTCCCGACGTCATTTCGGAGATATCGAACCTTCTCAAGCGATTGATCGGCGAAACTGTCACGCTTGTCATCAAGCATGGCCGCAATCTCGGGCCGGTCCGCGCCGATCCCGGCCAGCTTGAGCAGGTGATCGTCAATCTTGCGGTCAATGCACGCGACGCGATGGCGGGGCGGGGCGGCGGCACGCTCACGGTGCAGACCTTCGCCGTCGCCGCGGCCGACGTGCGCGCGATCGGCAGCGATATCATGCCGGTGGCCGAATATACCGCGCTCAGCGTGTCGGACACGGGCAGCGGCATTCCCCCCGATATCCTGGGCAAGATTTTCGAACCCTTCTTCACCACCAAGGAGGTGGGGCGCGGCACCGGACTCGGCCTCTCCACCGTCTACGGCATCGTCAAGCAATCGGGCGGTTTCATCTTCGCCGATTCGAAGCCTGGGGAGGGCGCGCGTTTCGTCCTCTATCTCCCCGTCTACCGCGCCGAGCAGGTGGCTGATGCGCGTCCCCGCCGCCGCACGCGGCAGGGCGAATTGTGGGGCAGCGGCACGATCCTTCTCGTCGAGGATGAGGATATGGTCCGCGCGGTCGCCGAGCGCGCGTTGACGCGTCAGGGCTACAAGGTGCTCGTCGCCGCCAATGGCGAGGAGGCGCTCGACCTGCTCGACCGGATGGAGAAAGGCGAGGTGGAAGGGGTGAGCCGCGTCGATCTGCTCGTTTCCGACGTCGTCATGCCGACGATGGACGGGCCGACCCTCGTCCGCCACGCGCGTGACCGTTTTCCCGACCTGCCGATCCTCTTCATGTCGGGCTATGCGGAAGAGCAGTTGCGCCGCTCGATCGATCTCGATCGCGTTGCTTTCCTGCCGAAGCCCTTTTCGGTTCAGCAGCTTGCCGAGGCGGTGCGCGATACGCTGGCTGCAAAAACGGGCTAGGCGCTGGGATCAATGCCACCTATGCGTGGGCACATGACCAGTCCGCTTTCTGTCCTGATTGTCGAGGATGAACCCCTCATCTCCATGATGCTGGAGGATTATATCGAGGAGCTCGGCCATCGCGTCGCGGCCACCGCCGAGTCGGTGGACGAGGCACTGGGGCATGTCGAGGCGGGCGGCTTCGACGTCGCGATTCTCGATATTCATTTGCGCGGCGGGGAACCGAGCTGGCCGATCGCCGATCGGCTGGCGGACAAGGGCGTCGGCTTTCTCTTCGCGACCGGCGGCCATGTCGAACCGCCGCCTGCGCGCCATTGTGATGCGCCACATCTTGCCAAGCCCTTCACGATTGACGGCGTCCGCGCCGCGCTCGATCCCTATGAGGGCGGCTCGCGCGGCTGAAGTTCCTCTCTTGTTCTATCGGAACATTGCGTGTACGAAGCGCATCATGCGTTGACGTTCGGAATGTTCGATCTACGAGAGGGTGGAAAGATGGCGGCACAGTTGAAGCTGATCGAATCCGACAAGGAAAAGGCCGATATGGACAGGCAGAAAGCGCTCGAGGCGGCGCTCGCACAGATTGACCGCGCATTCGGCAAGGGCTCCGCGATGAAGCTCGGCTCGCGCGATGCGATCGAGATCGAGGCGATTTCCACCGGCTCGCTCGGGCTCGACATCGCGCTCGGCATCGGCGGCCTGCCGCGTGGCCGCATCGTCGAGATTTACGGACCGGAAAGTTCGGGCAAGACGACACTCGCGCTCCATGCGATCGCCGAGGCACAGAAGGCGGGCGGCACCGCGGCTTTCATCGATGCCGAACATGCGCTCGATCCGGTGTACGCGAGGAAGCTGGGCGTCGATATCGACGAGCTGATCGTCTCACAGCCCGACACGGGCGAGCAGGCGCTGGAGATTACCGACACACTGATCCGGTCGAACGCGATCGACGTGCTCGTCGTCGATTCGGTCGCGGCGCTCGTGCCGAGGGCGGAGATCGAAGGCGAGATGGGCGACAGCCATGTCGGCCTGCAGGCGCGGCTGATGAGTCAGGCACTGCGCAAGATCACCGGATCGATCAGCCGCTCGCGCACCCTGGTCATCTTCATCAACCAGATCCGCATGAAGATCGGCGTGATGTATGGCAGCCCGGAAACGACGACCGGCGGCAACGCGCTCAAATTCTATGCCAGCGTCCGGCTTGACATCCGCCGTACCGGCCAGATCAAGGATCGCGACGATATCATCGGCAATTCGACGCGGGTGAAGGTCGTCAAGAACAAGGTCGCACCGCCGTTCAAGCAGGTCGAGTTCGACATTATGTATGGCGAGGGCGTATCGAAGATGGGCGAGGTGCTCGATCTCGGTGTCAAGGCGGGCATTGTCGAGAAATCGGGTGCATGGTTCAGCCATGACTCGGTCCGGCTGGGGCAGGGCCGCGAGAATGCGAAGACCTACCTCAAGGAGAATCCCGAAACCGCCGCCCGCATCGAATCCGCGATCCGTGCTAATGCCGCCGGCGTCGCCGAAGCGATGATGACCAATCCCGGTGCTGAAGACGACGCCTGACCTGCGATTAAGAGGCTCCTTCCTTTCAGGGGGGGTGGGGTGGGGCCATCACCGACGCCGATTCCTCAGCGTCCCGTCACCCCGGCGAACGCCGGGGTCCATGGAGGCGGCTCACTCCCCATTTCTATCGACCTGCCGTCCATGGATTCCGACTTGCGTCGGAATGTCAAAGGGGTGGCGTGGCAAAATCGGACGGACGAAACGGGCAGGGCAGCTTGATTTTCTCCATCCGAAAAGTCGCATCCGCCATTCCCGCGTATCAACGCCCTTTGATGTCATTCCACAGCGCATCCTTGTCGGCGAGCGGCAGGCCGGCGAACGCAGCACCCGCCGCCGCCTCCATCGCGCGGAAGCGTCGTTCGAACTTGTCGTTGGCTGCCCGCAGCGCGGCTTCGGGTTCCACACCCAGATGACGCGCCCAGTTGACCACCGCGAACAGCAGGTCGCCCACTTCCTCGGCGCGCTCGTCCGGGGTGCGGGCGCGGTCCACTTCGTCCATTTCCTCGACGATCTTCGCGCGCGGCCCCGATGCATCGGGCCAGTCGAAGCCGGTGCGCGCCGCGCGTTTCTGCAGCTTCGTCGCACGCAGCAAGGCGGGCAGCGCGCGCGCCACACCCGCCAGCGTCGACCGATCGGCGCCGCTCGCGCGTTCGGCCGCCTTCAGCGTCTCCCAGCCGGGGCTCACATCGCCCGGCGCGCCGAAGATATGCGGATGGCGGCGGATCATCTTGTCGCAGATTGCCGCGATCACGTCGTCCACCGTGAAGGCGTCGCGTTCCTCGGCGATGCGCGCATGATAGACGACCTGGAGCAGCAGATCGCCAAGCTCGTCCTTCAGCGCCGCCATGTCGTCGCGCTCGCACGCGTCGGCGACCTCATAGGCTTCTTCGATCGTGTAGGGCGCGATCGTCATGAAGGTCTGCGCGCGATCCCATTCGCAGCCGCTATCGGGATCGCGCAACCGCGCCATGATCGCACGCAACCTCTCAAGCATCGGAGCCCCCCTCGACCGGGGCCTTTTCAAAAGTCTGATAATATACATTATGTAAAATATCGCAGGATGAGAGCAGCGATCGCGAACAAGGCGGCCCAGGCCAGCGCCATCCGCATCATCTCGCCCACCGGCATGCGCCGCACCGCCAGCGCACTACCCACGAGTATGAGGCAGCCCAGCAAATAGACGACGCCCAGCGCATCATCGCCGTTCATGCCGTCACCTCCAACCCGTCATAGCCCGGCACAATGCGTTCGGGCAGTTCGGCCAGCAGGCTCGCATGATCCATCGACTGGTCCATATGCGTCAGTATCGCTTGCCTCGGCTGCATCCGTTCGATCCAGTCGAGCGTCTGGTCGAGACACGGATGCGTCGGGTGCGGCCGCTTGCGCAGCGCATCGACGATCCACAGGTCGAGCCCTTCGAACAGCGCCGCCATATCGTCGGTGAAGATATTGAAATCGGTGGAATAGCCGATCGCACGTCCATCGGCTTCGAAGCGCAGCCCGGTCGACAGGATCGATCCGTGCGGCTGGTCGACTGTCCGCACCGCGATATCGCCGATCCGGATCGTCTCGGGCAGCAAATGGCCCGTGACCACCGGCGGATAGCCGTCCTTACCCTCAAATGCATAAGCGAAGCGCAGTTCCAAGGTACGCAGCGTCACCGCGCGCGCATAAGCGTCCACCGGTGCGCCGCGCGCGTGGAAAAGCTGCCGTAGATCGTCGATCCCGTGGCAATGGTCGGCATGGTCGTGCGTCCAGATCAGCCCGTCCACTGCCGATACGTCGGCCGCGAGCAACTGCTCGCGCAGGTCCGGCGAGGTATCGACGAGGATACGCGTCGCCTCGGTCTCGACAAGGATCGACGCGCGGCTGCGGCGGTTCTTTGGATTGGCCGGATCGCAGGCGCCCCAGTCATTCCCGATCCGTGGCACGCCCGAGGACGTACCGCACCCCAGGATCCGCACCTTCAGGCCCATCGTCAGCCGGCCGCTTTATCAAATAAGGCGAAGAAGTTTCGTGCGGTTTCTGCCGCGAGTTCCTCGGTTGCGATCCCGCGCAGCCCGCTCAGCATCCGGGCCGTATCGGCGACAAACGCGGGCTCGCACTTTTTGCCCCGATGCGGCACCGGCGCAAGGAAGGGCGAGTCCGTCTCGATCAACAGGCGTTCCGCCGGCAAGGCCGCAGCAGTGGTCTGCAAATCCTTGGCATTCTTGAAGGTAACAATGCCCGAGATCGAAATATAGAGGCCGAGGTCGAGCGCCTTGCGCGCGAAATCGGCGCTGGCGGTGAAACAGTGGATCACACCTTTATAGGCGCCCTTCCCCATCTCGTCGGCCAGGATTTCGGCGGTGTCCGCCTCGGCATCACGCGTATGGACGATCAGCGGCAGGCCAGTGATCCGCGCCGCCGCGATATGCGCGCGAAAGCTCGTCCGCTGGCGGTCGCGGTCGCTATGGTCATAATAATAATCGAGGCCGGTTTCGCCGATGCCCACGACGCGCGGATGCGCCGCTACTGCCACCAGCCTTTCGGTATCGACGTCGGGATGGGCGTCCGCCTCATGCGGATGGATGCCGACGGAGGCCCATACGTCCGGCTCACGCGTCGCGGTGGCGATGATCGCGTCCCATTCGCGCTCGCGCGTCGAGATGTTGAGCATCGTCGAAACGCCCGCCGCCCGCGCGCGCGCCAGAACCGCCTCCTGATCCTCGACCAGGCCGGGATAATTGAGGTGGCAGTGGCTGTCGACGAACATCAGGCGGCATTCGCTTCCAGTTCAAGCCGAGGGAATATGGGCGTCGGCGCGGCGAGGCGGAAGCCCGATCCCGCCAGCCGGGCGTACCAGCTCGCCTCATCGGCGAGGACCGCATAATCGCGCGCATCCTCCGCCACGCCCATCATGTCGAGCAGTTTGGCAGACGCATCGGGAATGACCGGCGCAATGGCGATACCGAGCGATCGGATCGCGACGAAAAGCGTCGCCAACACCGCCTTCATCCGCTCCGGATCGCTCTTGCGCAGCGCCCAGGGCGCCTGCGCATCGACATATTGGTTGCACGCGAAGACGCCGCGCATCCACGCCTCGATCCCGCGCTCCAGCGCCAGTTCCTCGAAATGACGCGGCAGATCGACGCGGCAGGCGGCCGCCACCTCGTCGAGCAGCGCCCGATCGGCTGGATCGTCGAACGTCGCCGCCGGCAGCTCGCCCGCCAGATTCTTGTGGAGCATCGAGAGCACGCGCTGCGCCAGATTGCCGAAGCTGTTGGCGAGATCGGCGTTGGTGCGCGTGACGATCGCCTCGTGGCTGTAGCTGCCGTCCTGGCCGAAGCTCACCTCGCGCAGCAGGAAATAGCGCAGCCGATCGACGCCGTAGAGCGCGGTCATCTCCACCGGATCGACGACATTGCCGACCGACTTCGACATCTTCTCGCCCCGGTTGAGGACAAAGCCGTGGCCGAACACCGTCGTCGGCAGCGGCAGCCCCGCCGCCATCAGGAAGGCTGGCCAGTAAACCGCGTGGAACCGCACGACATCCTTGCCAATAATGTGCAGATCGGCTGGCCAGTAGTTCCGATAAGTATCGCTATTTTCAGGATAACCAACACCCGTCAGATAGTTTGTGAGCGCGTCCACCCACACATACATGACGTGCGCCTCATCGCCCGGCACCTTGACGCCCCAATCGAAGCTCGCGCGCGAGATCGATAGGTCGGACAGCCCTCCTCGCACAAAGCTCAGCACTTCGTTGCGGCGGCTCTCGGGCCGAATGAATTCGGGGTGCGCCTCATAATGCGCCAGCAGCCGCTCCTGCCAGGCGGACAGACGGAAGAACCAGCTTTCCTCGACGGTCCATTCGACGGGCGTGCCCTGCGGCGACAATTTCTCGCCGTCCTCGCCCGCGATCAGTTCCTTCTCATCGTAAAAGGCTTCGTCGCGTATCGAATACCAGCCCTCATAGCGGCCACGATAGATGTCGCCATTCGCCTCCATCGCCCGCCACAAGGCCCGGCTCGCTTCATGGTGTTCCGGTTCGGTGGTGCGGATGAAGCGATCGTAGGAGATGGCAAGCGCGTCATCCATCGCCTTGAAAAATTGCGAGTTCCTGTCCGCCAGCGCGCGGGGCTCGATTCCCTCCCCGCGCGCCGTCTGCACCATCTTCAGCCCATGCTCGTCCGTGCCGGTAAGAAAGAAGACGTCGCGGCCCGACAATCGCTGGAAGCGGGCGATGGCGTCGGTGGCGATCACTTCATAGGCGTGACCGATATGCGGCCGGCCGTTGGGATAGCTGATCGCGGTGGTGATATAGAAAGGCTTGGGCATGGGGTTCAGGCTTTAGCGGCCTTCCCGTCAGGGGCAAGGGCGGCGAGATAGCCCGCTAGCTCAAAAACCGTCGCCTGCGGATCGAGCGAGAGCGGCACCGCCCCGCCCGCCAGGTCGCGCGCTTTCTCCCACAGAGCGAGTGCGACGGCACGGCGCGGCCCGACCGCCACCCGCGCCTCGGCGGCGATGCGGGCGGGCACGCGCTCAAGGAAAGCTTCGTAGCGTGCCTGCGCGGATCGCAGGGACAAGGTCTGCGCCAGTGTCGATCGCGTTGTCCCCGTTGCGTCCCCCTCGGTAAGAAGCCGAGTCATCATCTGGTCGAGCCCGCCAATGTCGAGCCCGGCGAAATGCAGCGCGCGGCCCGGCGCGCCCTCCCCCACCCGCACCAGTGCGGCGATTTCCGCGTCGCTTACCTCGGGCAACGCGCCCTTCAGGACCCGCGTGACGAGCGCGTCGTCGAGCAGCGGGAAGCGCAACAGCCGGCAGCGCGATCGGATCGTCGGCAGCAGGCGGCCCGGCACATGGCTGACGAGCAGGAACAAAGTGCCCGTCGGCGGCTCCTCCAGATTCTTGAGGAGCGCATTGGCCGCTGGTGCCTCCAGATCCTCCAGCGCATCGATAACGACAACGCGCAGCGGCGAGAAACTGGGCGCGGTAGCGAAGAGGCGCTGGAGGCTACGCACCTGATCGACGCTGATGTTTCGCGCAAGATCGCCGGTCTTCTCACGCGCGAGGCGGCTCAACCGGGCCAAATCGGGGTGGCTGCCCGCCTCGATCAGCCGCGCCGTCGGATGATCGGGCGAGAGCGCCAGCCCCTCCCCCTCCGGCGGTGGCCCCGCCGTCTCGGCAAGCAATCGGCGCGCGGCGGCGTCGGCGAAGCTAGCCTTGCCCACGCCTTTCGGCCCCGCCAGCAGCCAGGCATGATGATAACGGCCCGATCGCACCGCGCCCAGCAGCGCCGCCTCCTGCACGCCGAGGCCGAGAAGTGCGCTCACGCCAGTTCGTCCAGCGCCGCGAGCAGGCGCGCCGTCACCGCCTCGGGCGCGCCGGTCGCGTCGACCACGCGGAAACGGGCCGGTTCAGCCGTCGCCAGCGCATGAAACGCCCCGGCCACGCGCGCATGATAAGCGGGATCGCGCGCCCCGAAACGATCGGCCCCCACGCGATCACGCGCAGCGGCTCGCGCCGCTGCTTCCTCCTCGGGCAGGCTGAGCAGCAACGTGCGATCGGGCAGCAGGCCGCCGCTGCCGATCCGATGCAGGTCACGGATCGCCGCCTCACCCAGCCCGTCAGCCCCGCCCTGATAAGCCAGCGAACTGTCGAGAAACCGGTCGGCGATCACCCAGTGACCTGCCGCCAGCGCCGGCCGGATCGTGCGCGCGACATGATCGGCGCGCGCGGCGGCGAAGAGCAACGCCTCGGCCTCGGCCGTCCAGCGCCCCGCCTCGCCTTCGAGGAGGAGCGCCCGGATCGCTTCCGCGCCGGGACTGCCCCCCGGTTCGCGTGTCAGCAGCACCTTATGGCCGCGCGCCTCCAGCGCCTCGGCAAGCCGCTTCGCCTGCGTCGATTTACCGACCCCTTCGCCGCCTTCGAGGCTGATGAACCTGTCGGTCACGCCCGCCGCGATCGCCTTCAGGAGAGGCCGAAGAGCGAGCGGAAGCCGGCGGCGATACGATCGAAGAAGCCGGCCTTGCCCACCGCCTCGGCCGCCGCCAGCGGCATCGTCTGCGGCGGTGTGTCGCCCGTCGTCACCACCAGGTCGGCGATATGCTGGCCCTTGGCGAACGGCGCCTTGATCGGACCATTATAGACGACCTTCACCTGCATCCGCGCGGCCGAACCCTGCGGGATCGTCGCCGCCAGATCGCGCGGCGCGACGAGGCCGACACTGCGCGCGTCCCCAAGCTGCACCTCCGCCGTCTGCACCTTCTGCCCCGCCTTCGCGATCGGCACCGATTTCCACGCGCGGAAGCCCCAGTTCATGAAGGCGATCGACTGGCTCGCCCGCTCGTTCGACGAGGTGAGCCCCGCCAGCACCATCACCAGCCGCCGGCCATTCTGCTCGGCCGATCCGGTGAAGCCGAAGCCCGCTTCCTGCGTGTGCCCTGTCTTGAGGCCGTCCGCGCCGGCCACCCGGCCCAGCAGCGGATCGCGATTGGCCTGGGTGATATCCTCACCCCCCATCGTCTTGCCCCAGGTGAAGCTCTCGCGGCTGTAGAAGGTCTTGTAGAAATCGGGGAAGTCCTGGATCGTCCGCTGGGCGAGCGTCGCAAGGTCGCGCGCGGTGACATAGGTCACGCCCTCGTCAGGCCAGCCGTTCGACGTGCCGAAATGCGAATTTTTAAGGCCGATGCGCCGCGCCGCATCATTCATCAGCGCGACAAATGCCTGCTCGGTGCCCGACGCGCCCTCGGCCAGCACGACGCAGGCGTCATTGCCCGACAGCGTCACGATGCCGAACAGCAGGTCGCGCACGCTCACCTGCTCGCCCGGCGAGAGGAACATCGTCGATCCCGCCTGCGGGCCGTGCCAGCGTTTCCACGTCTCGGGCCGCACGGTGATCATCTGGTCCAGCTTCAGTTCGCCCTTCTTCACCATGTCGAAGGCGACATAGACCGTCATCATCTTCGCCATCGACGCGGGCGGCATGCGCCGGTCCGGGTCCTTGGCGTAGAGAATCGCGCCCGACGACAGGTCCTTCATGAAGGCGACGGGGGCCGGCGTGTCGAAGGGCGGCGCGGCGGCGCTGCCCGGAACGGCGATCGCGAGGGCAAGGACGCTGGTCAACAACAGGGCGGGTTTCATCGCTGGCGGGTGGTCCTTTCTTGTCAAGGCGCGAGATCGCGAACGATCCGGGCATCCTGATAGCCGCGCGCGCGCGCCTGCGCCAGCGCCGAGGCGAGATCGGCCGCGGCGATCGGCCCGATACGCACGCGATAAAGCGTTCCAGCCGGCACGACGATGCCTGTCCCAAGATCGCCGAGCGACGCGGCCAGTTGGTCGGCGCGCGCACGATCGGAGAGCGCCGCCACCTGCACATAGGCGCCTTCTTCCACGCCCACGGGGGCCGGCGCGATATAAGAGGGCTGCGGAGGTGGTGGCGCCAAAGTCTGCGGTACGGAAGCTGCCAACCGCTGCTCCGGCGCATCCTCACGCGGCGGAACCGCGCGGCCGCCACGCAGCGCCTCCTTCTTCTGCCGCTCGGTCGGCTCCACCCGGCGGACGCGGACGCGCGCGACGCCCAGCCGGACGATGCCAAGCTGCTCCGCCGCGCCGTGCGACAGGTCGATGATCCGCCCGTCGGCGAAGGGGCCGCGATCATTGATTCGCACCAGGATGGTCCGCCCGGTGTCGAGCGCCGTCACCTCGACATAGGAAGGCAGCGGCAAGGTGGGATGCGCCGCGCTGATTCCATCGGGATCGAACCGCTCGCCATTGGCGGTCAGCCGCCCGCGATGCTGACCGCCATACCAGGAGGCGTAACCCGTTTTGTCATAATGGCGATCGTCGCGCGGCACATAGGTCCGCCCGCGCACGGTGTAGGGCGATCCGATCTTGACCCCGGCATCGGAGACGCGCGCCACGCGCCCGCCACCGCCCGCGCAGGACGTCAGCAGCAGCGCGAGGAGCGCCCCCGCCCCGGCGGCTGCCCTATTGCGCCACCGCATCCGCGAGCAACCCCACTGACAGCGCGTAGAAATTGGAGCAGTTGTAATCGAGGATCGCGCGATAGTTGTTCGTCAGCAGATAGGCGGTCGCGTTCGGGCCGTCCGGCTCGATCAGCGACGCCATCTCCGTCTCGGCGGGCACCTTCGAACCGAGGAAGGTGATGCCCAGCCGCCGCCATTCGGCGATCGTCAGCCATTTCGAATGGCGTTGGATCACGCGCGGACAGCGCGGCGAGTTGAGCCGCGAGGCGAGCGCCGCCCTGTCCAGCCCGGCCGGCACGCGCACCGCGACGCCCCAAGGCACATTGGGTTTCCAGCCGGCGTTCAGCAGATAATTGGCGATCGAGGCGAGCGCGTCCGCCTCGCTCCGCCAGATGTCGACCCGCCCATCGCCGTCGCCGTCGACCGCGAGGCGCATATACATGCTGGGCAGGAATTGCGGATAGCCGGTCGCCCCCGCCCAACTTCCCTTGAGGTCCGATCGCGGAATGCCGCGCTGGAGCAGAAGCATCGTCGCGATCAGCTCATTGGTGAACAGCTCGCGCCGCCGCCCCTCATAAGCGAGGCTCGCCAGCGAGCGCAGCAAGTCAAAATTGCCGGTAAAGGAGCCGTAGCCCGTCTCATGGCCGTAGATCGCCATCATGATCGATTCGGGCACGCCGGTCTTCGCCTCGATGCTGGCGAGGCGCGGGCGAAGCTGCCGGTAACGTGCCCGCCCGCGCGATATCCGATCGGCATCGACATGGCGGATGCGATAGGGCGCGAACGGCGCGAAACCCGAGGAGGCGGTCGCCGGATTGCCGCCCGGCTGGCCGCGATCCAGCTCCACCACCCGCGGATCGAAGCTGAGCGTGGGGACGACCGAATCGAATGTCGCGCGCGTCACGCCCGCCGCCGTCGCCTGCCCGCGCAATCCTTCCAGAAAGGCGCGGAAGTCCGCATCGCCCCCCGATCGGGCCTGTACCGCCGCCGGCAAGGCGATCATGGCCGAGGCGAACGCGATCCAGTGCCGCAGGCGCATTGTCTTCCTCCCCTTTCCCGCCCTTTCTGGCACAGCGACGGGGCAAGGTGAATCTCCATCCGTCGCATCCCTGCCACGCGACGCCCCACCGCCCCTATCCTTTTGTCCTTTTTCTCTTTTTCCGGGCGGTTGCCCTCGCGCCCCTCGTTCCCTAACTGTTCGCCCGTGACCGATCTCCCCGCCTCTTTCGAACCCGCATATCTGAGCGGCCTCAATCCCGCGCAGCGCGAGGCCGTGCTGACGACGGAGGGGCCGCTGCTCGTCCTCGCCGGCGCGGGTACGGGCAAGACGGCAGCGCTGACGGCGCGGCTCACCCATCTCGTCGCCACCCGCCGCGCCTGGCCGTCGGAAATTCTCGCCGTCACCTTCACCAACAAGGCCGCCCGCGAGATGCGTGAACGGGTCGGCATGATGCTGGGCGAGGCGGCGGAAGGGATGGCGTGGCTCGGCACCTTCCATTCGATCGCCGCGCGCATGCTCCGCCGCCACGCCGAGTTGGTCGGCCTGCAATCGAACTTCACGATCCTCGATACCGACGATCAGCTTCGCCTGATGAAGCAGCTCATCCGTGCCGCCGATATCGACGAGAAGCGCTGGACGCCGCGCCTGCTGGCGGGCCTGATCGATCGCTGGAAGAATCGCGGCCTCACGCCCGAACGGATCGACGCGGGCGAGAGCGAGGCGTTCGCCGCCGGGCGCGGGCAGGAACTCTACGCCGCCTATCAGGCGCGGCTGAAGGCGGTAAACGCCTGCGATTTTGGCGACCTTCTGCTCCACATGCTGACGATCCTGACGACGCATCGCGACGTGCTGGAGCAGTATCAGCGGCGCTTCAAATATGTGCTGGTCGACGAATATCAGGACACCAATTCGAGCCAGTATCTCTGGCTGCGCTTGATCGCGCAGGAGCGGCGCAACATCTGCTGCGTGGGCGACGACGATCAGTCCATCTATTCGTGGCGCGGCGCGGAGGTGGCGAACATCCTGCGGTTCGAGCAGGATTTCCCCGGAGCGAAGATCATTCGGCTCGAACAGAATTATCGCTCCACCCCGCATATCCTTGCCGCCGCTTCGGGTGTGATCGCGAACAATGGCAGCCGCCTCGGTAAGACCTTATGGACGGAGGCGGCCAAGGGCGAGAAGGTGCGCGTCATCGGCGTCTGGGACGGCCCAGAGGAAGCGCGCCGCGTCGGCGAGGAGATCGAGGCGCTGCAACAAGGCGGCGCCAGACTGGAGGATATCGCCATCCTCGTGCGCGCGCAGTTCCAGACGCGCGAGTTCGAGGACCGATTCCTCATGATCGGCCTGCCCTATCGCATCGTCGGGGGTTTTCGTTTTTACGAGCGCGCCGAGATACGCGATGCGCTCGCTTATCTGCGCGTCGTGGCACAGCCGGCGGACGACCTCGCGTTCGAACGAATCGTCAACACGCCCAAGCGCGGACTGGGCGACAAGGCGGTGACGAAGCTGCATCAGCTTGCGCGTGCGGAGGGCATACCGCTGACGCTGGCTGCGGCGCGTATTCTCGACACCGACGAGCTGTCACCGCAGGCGCGGCGTGCGCTCGGCAATCTGGTGAGCGATTTCGCGCGCTGGCGCGATCGGCTGAACGATCTGCCGCATCCCGAGCTGGCGCGGCTGCTGCTCGACGAATCTGGCTATACCGCGATGCTTCAGGCCGAGCGCACCGCCGAAGCCTCCGGCCGCCTCGAAAATCTGGCCGAACTGACGCGCGCCATGGAAGAGTATGAAACGCTCGGCGATTTCCTTGAGCATGTCAGCCTCGTCATGGACAATGACGCCGATCGCACCAGCGACAAGGTGACGATCATGACGATCCACGCCGCGAAGGGGCTGGAGTTCGACACGGTCTTCCTCGCGGGGTGGGAGGAAGGCGTCTTCCCCTCGCAGCGCTCGCTCGACGAAGGCGGCCTCGCCAGTCTGGAGGAGGAACGCCGCCTCGCTTATGTCGCGATCACCCGCGCACGCCGCCGCGCCTTCATTTTCCATGCCGCCAACCGGCGCATCTATGGGCAATGGACCTCCTCCATCCCCTCGCGCTTCGTCAGTGAGTTGCCCGAGCAGCATATCGATAGCGAGACGACGATGGCGGGTGGCGAATCGCTCTGGCGCGCCCAATGGTCGGAGCAGGCGGACCCGTTCGGCGATGTCGCGCGCGGCACCGGGCGGGGGCCCGGCTGGCAGCGCGCGTCGGCGACGGGCCTGCCGCCGCGCACCTCACGCAACATCGTCGAAAGCCGCGCGTCGGCGGTCAGCTTCGCCGCGAAGCCGCGCACCGACATCGCGCTGGGCAGCCGTGTCTTCCATACGAAGTTCGGTTATGGCGCGGTCGCCGGAATAGAGGGCAACAAGTTGGAGATCGATTTCGAACATGCCGGGCGCAAACGGGTTCTCGACAGTTTCGTGACGATCGCATGAACGACGCCATTACCCAGCCCATTCAGGGGGACGGCCTTCCCCTGCCCCGCCGCCTGCTCGCCATCGCCGCCGTTTCCTTCGGCACCGCGCTCGTCGTTATCGACGGGGCGATCGCGACGGTCGCCCTGCCCACGATCGCGCACGACCTGAAGGTCGACGGATCAGCGGCGGTGCTCGTCGTCACCGTCTATCAGCTCGTGCTGGTCATGACGCTGCTGCCCTTTTCCACGCTGGGCGACCGGCTCGGTCATCGCCGGCTCTATCAATATGGCCAGATCATCTTCACCATCGCGACCGCGCTGTGCTTTTTCGCGCGCAGCCTGCCTTTCCTGCTCGTGATCCGGGCGGTGCAGGCATTGGGCGCGGCGGCGGCGCTCAGCGTTTCCTCGGCGCTCGTCCGCTCGATCTATCCGTCGAAGCAGCTCGGGCGCGGCCTTGGCGTCAACAGCGTCGTCGTGTCGATCTCGGCCGCCATCGCGCCGACCCTGGGCGGCCTCATTCTCGCAGTGGGGCCGTGGCCCTGGGTCTTCGCCAGCGCCGTGCCTTTCGCGATCCTCTCGCTGTTGATCGGCCGCGCGCTGCCCGATCCCCAGCCGCGCGAGGAGCCGTTCGACGTGCTGGGCGCGGTGCTCTGTGCGGCGATGTTCGGGCTCATCATCACCGGGCTGGAAAGCGGCGTCCACGGCGATTCGCCCGTCATCTCGGCGGCAATCGTACTGACGGGGGGCTTCATCGGCTATTTCTTCGTGCGCCGCGAATTGCACGAGGAGCGCCCGATCATGCCGGTGGACCTGCTCGGCCGGCCCATTCTCGCGCTGTCGACGATCGGCGCCTTCACGGCCTTCGTGGGCTCGATGACGCTCATCCTGACGATGCCGTTCCGCCTCCAGCATGTCTACGGTTTCTCGCCCGGCGAGGTCGGCGCGATGATCGCGCCCTGGCCGCTGACGATGATGTTCGTGTCACCCGTTTCGGGCATGCTCTCGGATCGCTATCCGGCGGGCATATTGGGCGGGATCGGCATGACCGTCGCGATCATCGCCCTGCTCTGTCTTGCCTGGCTTCCGCCCGATCCGCACTATTTCGACGTCGCCTGGCGGATGGCGCTGTGCGGCACCGGTTTCGGCCTTTTCCTGTCGCCCAACTCGCGGCTCGTCATCGGCACCGCCCCGCGTGAGCGGGCGGCGGCGGCGGGCGGCCTCATCTCCACCACGCGCATGGTCGGCCAGACGCTCGGCGCGACGCTCGTTGCCGCGCTGCTCGCGCTCGGGCTCGGCAACGGGCCCGCACCGGCGCTCGTCGCGGCGGCGCTCGCGCTGGTCGCCGGCCTGTGCAGCGTCGCGCGGATGACGCCCACGATCCGCAAGCCGGAGGCGGGGTTGATCCTCTCCGAATAGCCCTTCCATCATCGCCCTCAATGCAAATATCGTTGCCGCGTCGGCCCTCCCCGGCATAGACGGGCGGGCGATGGCGACAGCTTCCCCTTTTTCCTTCCGCGACTTCCGCTTCTATTGGTGCGCACGCTTCACCTCGACGCTCGCGCAGAATGCGATGGTCGTCGTTATCGGCTGGCAGGTCTACGATATCGCCCGCCGAACGATGAGCACCAAGGAAGCCGCGTTCCAGCTCGGCCTCATCGGCATCGCGCAGTTCCTGCCCCTCCTCCTTCTTACGCTCGTCGTCGGATGGGTGGCGGATCGGGTGGACCGCCGCTGGATCGCACGCTGCTCGGTCCTGCTGGAGACAAGCTGCGCGACGGCGCTCGCGCTTCTCGCCTGGTATCAGGTGACGACGCTGCCGATGCTGTTCGGGATCGCGGCGCTGCTGGGGGTTGCGCGCGCCTTCGCCGGCCCGGCGCTGAGCGCGCTTGCTCCCAACCTGGTGCCGATCGCCGTCCTCCCCACCGCGATCGCGGCCAGCTCGATCGCATGGCAGGCAGGCGCGGTGATCGGCCCTGCCGCCGGCGGCTATCTCTACGCCATCGACCATTGGGCGCCTTATACGGCGTCGGCTTTGCTGTTCGCGCTCAGCTTCACCTCGTTGATGCTGATAGGGCCGGTTCCGCGCACCAGGCTGGATACGGTCGCCAATCCCTGGCGGCAGATGATCGACGGTCTCCATTATGTCCGTCGCAACCGGCTGGTGCTCGGCGCGATTTCGCTCGATCTCTTTGCGGTGCTGCTGGGCGGCGCGACCGCGATGCTCCCCGTCTACGCGCGCGATATCCTGCATATCGGCGCCGAGGGATTGGGTCACCTCCGCGCCGCGCCGGCGATCGGATCGGCGTGCATTGCCCTGTTCTTCGCCTTCCGGCCGCTGCGCCACAATGTCGGCGTGAAGATGCTCGGCGCGGTCGGCGTGTTCGGGCTGGCTACGATTGTGTTCGGTTTCTCGCGCTGGATGCCGCTGTCTCTGCTTTGCCTCGGCCTGCTTGGCGCGGCTGACATGTTCTCGGTCTATGTCCGCCAGTCGCTGATCCAGATTTACACGCCCGATGCGATGCGCGGCCGCGTCGGCGCGGTATCGACCTTGTTCATTTCGGGCTCGAACGAACTGGGCGAGGCCGAATCGGGTTTCCTGGCGGCCTTGATCGGCCCCATAGCGGCTGTCGTCGCTGGGGGTGTCGGCGCGATCTGCGTTACCTTATTATGGGCGCGCTGGTTCCCGGAACTGAAGAATGCCCGCACGTTCGAGCCGCCAAAAACGCTCGAGAACATCGTTGGACAGGAGAAAGCCGCATGAAAGCTTCCACCATTCTCGATACGATCGGCAACACGCCGCATATCCGGATGCAGCGCCTGTTCGGCGATGCCGAGGTCTGGATCAAATCCGAACGGGCCAATCCCGGCGGCTCGATCAAGGACCGCATCGCGCTGGCGATGATCGAGGATGCGGAGAAGTCCGGAAAGCTCCGCCCTGGCGGCACAATCATCGAACCGACGAGCGGCAATACCGGCATCGGCCTTGCGATGGTCGCGGCGGTGAAAGGCTATCGGCTGATCCTCGTCATGCCCGAATCGATGTCGCTTGAGCGGCGGCGGCTGATGCTCGCTTATGGCGCGACCTTCGATCTGACGCCCAAGGAGAAGGGCATGAAGGGTGCGATCGAGCGGGCGATCGAACTCACGAACTCGACCGAAGGCGGCTGGATGCCGCAGCAGTTCGAAAATCCGGCCAATGTCGAGGTGCATGCCCGCACGACCGCGCAGGAAATCCTCGACGACTTCGCGGATTCGCCGATCGACGTGCTGATCACCGGCGTCGGCACCGGCGGCCACATCACGGGCGCCGCCGAGGTGCTGAAAAAGGCCTGGCCGAACCTCAAGGTCTATGCGGTCGAACCGGTCCAGTCGCCGGTCATCTCAGGCGGCCAGCCGGGTCCCCACGCCATACAGGGCCTCGGCGCGGGCTTCATCCCCGCCAATCTCCACACCCAACTGCTCGACGGCGCGATCACGGTGGAGGCGAGCGACTCCAAGGAAATGGCGCGTCGTGCCGCGCGTGAGGAAGGCATGCTCGTCGGCATCTCGTCGGGCGCGACGCTCGCGGCGATCGCGGCCAAGCTGCCCGAACTGCCCGCCGGCACCCGTATTCTCGGCTTCAACTATGATACGGGCGAACGTTATCTCTCCGTCCACGATTTCCTGCCCGAATAGGAGATGGTGCTTTTCCCGTTCGTGGCGTGATTTCTTCAACCTTCTCGTAGGAAGGACGCGATAGAAGCGGCTTTGCCCCGGCAAGGGGATCGGTGTTCGGCAGGCGTTTGAGGCGGCGATGCAGGGTGGGCGTGAGACGGTTCCGGACGGTGATGTTGGGCAGGCTCTGCCCGGCACGCTCGCCGGCGTTCGCCCCGCCGATCCCGAGCCTTCCGCCGCCGCGCGCCGGGGTGGCGGAAACGAGTTACGGTTCGACCTCGCGGTGCTCCTGCTCCGCATGGCCGAGGTGGGCACGCTCCTTGGCCTTTCCTATCTGATCCTGATCATCGGCGATGTCGAACTCGGAGCGTCCGAGTTCACCAAATATATGAACGCGACGCTGATCGGCGCGTTCGCTTATGCCGGACTCGCCGAGATCGTCGGCGCATTCGACGTCGATATCCGTTTTTCGGTGCGCCAATCGTGGAGCCGCGTGCTCACCGCCTGGTTGACGACGGGCATGTTCATGCTGACCTTGAGCTTCCTTCTCAAGGTTTCGCAAAACTATTCGCGCGGCTGGGCGACGGCCTGGGTCATCGCCGGCGGCGTGACATTATGCACGGTGCGGGCGATCGGCATCGTCTGGATGCGCCGTCTGAAGAAGCGCGGCATCTTCAATCATCGGGTCGCCATCTTCGGCGCCGGCGTACAGGGCGACCGGCTCGCCCGCTATATCACGAACGACTCGCGGCTGACGATCACCCTCGTCGGTTTCTACGACGATCGCGCTGACGACAGGCTGCCGCCGCGGCAAGCCGACGTGCCAATGCGCGGCAATCTTTCCGATCTCATAAAGCTGATCCGTCGGGGCGACCTGGATCAGGTTATCGTCGCCTTGCCCTGGTCGGCCGAATCGCGTTTGCAGGAGGTGGTCGCAGAACTGGCGGTGACGCCAGTGCGGATACGCCTCGCGCCCGATCTCGCCAGCTTTGCCTTCGCCCATGGCCCGGTGGCGCTGCTCGGCGACCTGCCGGTGCTGACCTTGTTCGAGCGGCCGATCTCGGGCGCCGAGCAACTTCTCAAGCGTTATGAGGATATCCTCCTCGCAACGCTCGCCTTGCTCATCCTGTCGCCGATCATGCTGGCCTGCGCATTGGCGATCAAGCTGGACGATGGCGGCCCGATCTTCTTCCGCCAGACGCGCGAGGGCTTCAACAATCATGTCTTCCGCATCTGGAAGTTCCGCACCATGCGGGCGGAGGTGTGCGAGCCCGATGCAATACGACAGGCGACGCGTACCGACGACAGGATCACCCGTGTCGGCCGTTTCCTGCGCCGCACCAGCCTCGACGAGTTGCCGCAGCTTTTCAACGTGCTCGGCGGCGAGATGTCGATGGTCGGTCCCCGCCCGCACGCGCCATCGACGCGCGCCGGCGACCGCCTTTTTTCGGAGGTGGTGAAAACCTATGCGGCGCGGCACAATGTGAAGCCGGGGATCACCGGCTGGGCGCAGGTCTGCGGCTGGCGCGGCGAAACCGATACCGAGGAAAAACTGCTCAAGCGCCTTGAGCATGATCTCTATTATATCGAGAACTGGTCGCTATCGCTCGACTTCTACATACTCATCCGGACCGGCGCGACGGTGCTGTTCTCGCGCGCCGCTTATTGAGCCGACGATGACTCGCCAGACCTCTTTCGATCAGGAACGAACCGAATGGCCTATCTGACGCTCAGGGACGAAGGCGGCTTTCTCTCCTTCGACGAACAGGCGTGTCTCGCCGCGGGCGAACGCCTCCGGGAAACCTATCGAAGCGCCGCGCCTTTCCCGCATATCGTCATAGAAGACTTCCTCGATCGCGATCTGCTGCGCGCTATCGCGGGCGCCTATCCGTCGCTGGAGAACCGCGCCTTCTTCGATCGCGATCAAGAGCGGTTCAAATATCAGATCCACCCGCAGGAAAGCGGTAGCGGACTGGTCCGCAATCTCCTTGCCGAACTCAATTCGCAAGCTTTTCTGGGCTTCCTGCGCGCCCTCACCGGTATCGAGGGGCTGGTCGCCGACCCTTATTTCCTGGGCGGCGGCCTCCATGAGACAAAGCGCGGCGGTCATCTCGGCGTCCACGCCGATTTCAACATTCATCCGGGCATGAAGCTCGAGCGCCGGCTCAACCTGCTAATCTATCTCAACGAGGATTGGCTGCCCGAATATGGCGGCGATCTGGAGTTGTGGGACCGAAAGATGGCCCGCTGCGAGATCAAGGTCGCGCCGCTGATCGGGCGGGCGCTGATCTTCAACACCGCGCTCGACAGCTATCATGGCCACCCCGATCCGCTCACCTGTCCCGCGGATCGTTCGCGCCGATCGATCGCCACCTATTATTACACGGCGCCCGAAGGCGGGGTCACGCAACTGGCGCAGCGCACCACGAACTTCCGCCAGCGGCCTGATTCGCAGGACCGGTTCGACTGGCGCATTTCGCTCTCGCACCTGATTGAGGATTGGACGCCCCCCGCGGTCAGGCGCTGGCGAAACCGCTGATCCTCTACCGATAGCGCAGCCGCAGCGCGCCTTTGGCGATCCGCGCGGCGGGATGGCCGATCAGCAGCAGGGCGACGGCCCACGCCACGACGCCGGCCGCGACGGCAAGCAGCATTTGGCCCACCGGGAGCTGGCGGGGCCAACCCTCCAAGGTCATCAGGCCGAGTGCAGGAAGAACCGCGACAACCGTCAGGGCGCCATGCAGGGCATAGCTGCGCATGTAACGGCAGAGCGGAATTTGCTCGGTGCGGTGCAGGGTCCATCCGTAGAGGAAAAAACCGAATGCGGCCTCCGCCACGCGGCTCCATATCACCGCCATGAAGCCGAACGGAAAGGCCAGCAGCAGGAACGCGAAGTTTGACGCGAGCCTGACGGCCTCCACCTTGTTGTTGAGCCGCAATTTGTCGCGGAAGAGCAGCAATTCCATGCTGCCCGATCGCGCGACATCGAATGCGCAGGCGAGGCAGAGGATCGCAAGCACCCGGCCCGCCGTCTGCCACTGGTCCCCATAGAGGAATAAGGTCAGCGGTTCGGCCAGAACCGCCAGCCCCGCCAGCGCGGGCCACATGACGAACAGGAACGGATCGCGCATTTCGCCGACGCTCTTGTCGATCGGCTCGCCGGCATTCAGCCCGTTCATCATGCGCGGCATGAAAACCCGCGCGGTCGGATAGGAAATCGATTTCTGGAGCATGTCGATCGTGCCCGCCGCGCGGCTGTACTGGCCCAGCGAGGCGATAGCGAACATGCGGCCGATGAACAGTTCGGGCAGGCGCAGATTCAACGTCACTGTGATAGTGAGCAGCATCGAACTGGCGCTGTAATTCTTGAGCAGCAGCCACTCGTCGCGATCGAGGTGCAGGCGGATGCCGTCACGCAGGAAAATCTGATACGCGCTCCAGAGAAAGGAGAATACCGCCGAGGCGACGAAACCGGCCGCCAGCGAGAAGGCGCCCCACCCCATGAGCGCGGTGATGATGCTGACGGTGGACTGAACCAACGCTTTCGCCGCACCTTGCGCCGCGATCGCGCCGAAGCGACTGTCGCGGGCCCAGAGCGCCTGACAGATCGCTTCCGGCCCGGAAAATAACGGCGCAACGGCGACAAGCAGGCTGAGCCAGGCGATCCGCGAGTCGCCGCTCAGGAATCCCGCAACCGGCGCGACCAGCGCCATCAGGAACGAGGCCAATATGCCCTGGAGGACCGCGAGCGTCGTCGCGGTGTTTTTCAGGGGGGAGGTCAGCGTCCCGGCGCGCAGGACATAATTGCCCATCCCGAACTGAAGCAGCGACTGGACAAGCGCGAACATCGCCACCGAAAAGGCGAAGGCGCCGGTTTCGCCAGGCGTCAGTACGCGCGCGAGTACGACCGTGCCCACCATGCTGAAGACGAGCGTCACGCCTTGCCCGCCGACGCTCCACACCATCGATCGCGCGACGCTCATTTCGCTTGCCTGCTCCGGGCCCGCTGCCATCGCCATGTCGCGGGAAAAATGGCGGGGCCTGTCACCAGATAGCGCCGCCACATGCGACGAGGCTCGGCAACAAGACGCCACGCCCATTCAAGGCCCGCGCGCTGCATCTTTTCTGGCGCCCGGCTGCGGGTGCCTAGCAGGAACTCGACACCCGCGCCGATGCAGAGCGCCGTGCCACGCACGCTGTCGGATCGCGCCATTTCCCACGCCAGCAGTTCCTGCTGCGGCGACCCTACCGCCAGCATCGTCACCCGCGCCCCGGCCTCGGCCGCAAAGGCAACGGCGCGCGCTCGCGCGGCTGCGTCCTGCAAAAGGCCCATCGGCGGTTCATGGTGGCGAATCACCAGCGTCGGATACCGTCGGCCCAGCGCTTCTGCCATTTTGGCCGATCCACCGATCAGGCAGATCGTCTCTCCCGGCTTCACTATCCGGGCGAAGAATGTCGCGACGAGATCGCTGCCCGTTGTCACCGGCAGATCGACATGGCACAGCCGCGCGAGGCGGCTCAGAATCCGGCTGTCACACAGGCAGAGGTCGGCATCGCGATAGAGCTGCCAGACGGACTCACCCGCGCCCTGGAGCCGCACCATATGATCGACGTTCGGCGTCACGACATAGGCGAAATCACTCTCCGCCGTCCGCCTCGCGAGCCAGGCATGCACTGCCGCCGTCGGCCGGTCGTCGAAATCGAGGCCGAGAAATTCCACGCGCGACGGCGTCATGGCGTAGCCGTCCCACCATCTGCCGGCGCGGCTGGCGGAGGCTCCTCCCCAGCCGCAAGGCGCGCCAAATAGGCCCGCGCTTCGCCGATACATTCCTGATCGTTCACCTTCGCGCATGCCGCGATGCGCAGCCGGTGCGCCTCCGCCATGGTCGGATGCGATCGCGCGAAACGGCTCGCCAGCGCCGCTGCGTCACGGGCGCGATGCCGCGCGTCAAGATAAGCGAGATTGGCGCGAAGTACCGCAAGGCTGTCGGGGAATTTGTCCATCGCGCGCGCAAAGCCGCGTTCCGCCAATATGTCATCCCCGCGTTCGGCCTGGATTCGCGCGACAAGGAGGGCGCCCTCCTCGGACTCCGGCTCGACACTCGCATAGAGCTGCGCGTCGGCGAGCGCCTGGTTCAGCTGGTGCGCGGCGAGTGCCATGTTCGCCCGCAATTTCAGCCCTTTCGTATTGGTGGAGTCGAAGGCAAGCGCCTTATCCACCCGCGCCCGCGCCTCGTCCACCCGACCGGTCGCGCGCAAGGCCCGGGCATAGGCGATTTGCGCCGCGACGTTCGCCGCATTGACACTGGAGCCGACGATGGGGCTGAGCAAGGCGATCGCGGCTCGCGCCTGCCCGATGCCGGTCAGCATGTCGGCAATTTCGGCCTTGCGGTTTAGGTCGCCCTGGGCGGCGATCCGCGATAATTCGGCCACCGCCACGTTCGCGGGCGCCGTCTCCGCCCAGAAGCTGGCCACCGCGAGCGCCGTTTCTTCATTATTGCCGTTACGCGCCTCGATCCCCTCCGCGAGCTTGCGTGCTTCGGCAACGGCGCCATCGGCATAACGCATGCGGGCATAACGCAGAACCGGCTCGGGATCACCGGGCGCGAGCGTAGCCATGCGGCGGTAGGTGTTCTCGACCCCGCCTCTATTGCCGCCTTGCTGATAAATTTTGAGCAGTTCGGCGAGCAGCGTTTGCTTTGCCTCGCTTGCCGCGATCCGCGGCTCCAGCACGGCGGCGGCTTCAGCGAATTTTTTCGTGCCCGCCAGCAATTGCGCCTTCAGGATGGCGAGCTCGTCGGTATCCAGCCCGTCCTTCTCCAATTCCTGGATCACCGGCGCGGCGTCGTCATAATGTCTTTCGCGCAGCGCGATCCCCGCGCGCAGCAGCCGCCCGCGGGCATCCTGCGGCACCAGCACGAGCAGCGTGTCGGTATATTGGCGCGCCATGCCGAGATTGCCCGATAGCAAGGACATCTGCGCGAGCGCCTGAAGAGACTCGACGTCGTCCGGCGCGAGGCCAAGCGCCTGATTATAGGCCGCGAAGGCCTGCGAATAATTGCCGAGCGCGACGCTGACCCGGCCGAGCTTGATCCAATATCGCGCCTCGGCATCATTTTCCGAGATCGCTTTCTGGATTCGCCGCTGCGCCGTCGCAAAATCGCCGCTCGTCATCGCCGCATCATAATAGGCCTCATCGCGGGCAGCGCGTTCGCTCGACGAATGGCAGGCACCCGCCATGAGCAGGAAGAGTCCGGCCAGAAGTGGCCGCCATCGTCCACCAGCCATATGCTTCATGCCGGCAAGGCTATGGCAGCCGGGGGAACCGCAGCGGCCTGTTTTGCGGCGCTCTTCCGCGTAAATTCGACGGAGGTCTGCAAGGCGCGGCCGAACGCGAAGATGAAGACGATCCAGTAGAAATTGCGATCGGCCAGGCTTTGCACGAACATCACCGCCAGCATCGAACCCGCCATCGCGACGATGAATGTCAGCGTATCGTGATAGAGACGCGATCGTCGCAGGATGGATCGCACCTTGCCAAGCCAGACGGCGAGAATGGCGAAGTTCGACAGGAAGAAGCTGAGCCCCACCAGCCCCGTATACAGCGCGATATAAAGATAGGTATTGACGAAATCGACGATGCCTTCGCCCTGAACGAGGGAATGAAGCACGACCACCAGCGTCGATTGATCGGATCCCAGAATGGGACGGCGCCTGACCTGCTGAAGGCCGATACGCACCAGATCCTCGCGATAGTCCGCAGTCGAAACCGCATGGCCCGACACGCCGAGAAATTCTCCCAGGCGTGGATCGGCGGCGCCGGCCAGCTTCACCGCTCCATATGTACCTACGCACAAGGCAACAATGATCGCGACACGCGCGACTTTTCCGCGATAGAGTTGGACGAACAGCAATCCCGAGACGAACGCCAGCCATCCGCCGCGCGACGAAGTCGCGAGCAGGCCGCCAACCATCAGGGCGACCGCCGCCAACTGGTGAAGGCGCGACCGGAACAGGCCGCGCGATTGCGCCACCGCCAAACCGGCGATCGAGAGGAAGGCGGCGAAACTGGTGGATTCGCTGAAGGGGCCAGGCGCGCGCAGCATGCCGCCGCGCAGACGGAGCATCAGGTTCATCGGCGATTCGATGCCGATATTCTGATACATGGCCGGATATAGCGTCCAGTGCTTGATCATCTCGAACAGACCGATGACCGACAGCAGCAGGCCCGAGATCGCCAGCGCGCGGACCGCCAGCCGGAGATGCTCGACACGGACCAGCGAACGGCTGAGCAGGAAATAAGGCAGCAGTGTCATCAACCCCGCTCCCACGAAACAGCGCAGGATGTGCGTTGCCGTTATCGCAATCGCGCCATGTATCTGCACGAGCGTCATGCACAGCCACAGCAGCAGCATGCCGGCATCGAGCCCATTGAATTTCACATGGGCCGTACGCCGATGGATCAGAAAGGCGATGAGAAACGCCAGAGTTAGGATCTCGGGTGTGCCGATGATGAGCAGATAGTCGATCGGCCCCGGTACTTTGACCGGAAAATTCAACATCGGCATCAACGGCAATCCGGCCGCGAAGAGGCACGCCGCCTCCACCCGGCTGCGCGAAAGCGCGGGAAGCAGGATCAATAATGCGACCATATAGGCGTAGCGACCGCCCGGCAGCAGATAGCCGATCGCAGGCAGCAGCAGTACGAACGCGATAAGCCGCGGATTGATCTGTCGGCGCCCCTCGGCCGAAGCGAGCGCCCGCGCGATCAGCAGACCGATGACGAGCAGCACTTCGATGTAGAAGAGCGTCTTGAGGTGGAAAAGCATTCCGGTCGCCCGCTACGCCCGCATGGGCCGCGCCGTCGACGCACGCATTCTTCCCGTCATCAGGCCGAACCTCCCTGGGCGACATTGCCGTGCCCTGCACCCAATGTGTAACGATTTCGCTTCCATTCCTGCCGCGCTACGCCGAAAATCGAAGGAAGGCAGGTCCATGAGCAAAAATGTCCGACAGAAGGCGGCCCCAACATGGCTGATTTAGCCGCCGCCTGTGTTGCGCGAGGCCCGCAAGACGCGATAAACGAATGCTTCAGATTGTGGCCCTATAGACATGGCGGAACGAGGTATCGCCAAATGAGAGAAGCGGCATTCAATCATCTCGAATGAAGAGCAAAATCCTTGCGCAATCGGCAGATTGAGCGGTAGCCAGCCTGCTTCGCAAGTGCAATAGAGACGCGGAATAGAAGGAAATTTGCCTTGGGCACGAAGGTCAGGACCCTCGCCGGAGCATTAGTGGCATTCACCGCCCTTTCGGCGGCGAATGGGCAGCCCCCCCCGGCGAGTGCGGAAGCGGCCACCTATCGGATTAACGCCGGCGATCAGTTGGAAATTTACGTCTGGGGCGATGAACGGCTTCAGCGCGCCCTGACGGTCCTGCCCGACGGCACCTTCGCCTTCCCGCTGGTCGGCACCGTCCACGCCGCCGGGCGGACGCCGCCCGATATCGAGGGCGAAATTTCCAAGCGGCTGGCAAGCCAGTATAAAGGCGAAGCGCCGCAAGTGACCGTCTCGGTCAAGGTTCCAAGCGGCAACCAGGTGTCGGTGATCGGCAAGGTCCGTACACCGGGCACCTTCTCCTCCTCCCGCAAGATCGACGTGCTGGAAGCCCTCACGCTGGCCGGCGGCCCGACCGAATTCGCCGATCTCGGCAATGTCGTCATCCTGCGCCAGCAGGACGGGAAGACCATTTCGCTCCACACCAATCTTTCGAGCATATTGAAGGGCAAGCCTTCCGCGCGCGCACTCTCGCCAGCGGGCATTCCCGAGCTGCGCGCCGGCGATACGGTAATCGTGCCGTGAAGGCTGCCTACGGCCTTATCGCCACACTGCTGCTGGGGGCGGCGACGACCACCGCCGCTGCTCCTGTCGAACTGGGCATGACGGTGCAGGGGCGCGTCGGCTACGGCAGCAACCCTTATCTTGCCGAGGACGACAATCCCGGCTCGCTCCTCGCGGGCATCCGTATCAGCCCCGAACTCACGACGCGCACCGCTACAAGCACGTCGTCGCTCTCGGGCTATTATGATTATACGCGCTATGCCCGCCGCTACGGCCACACCGACACGCTGGCGGTCGATGCGCGGCATAAGCAGCAGTTCAGTCCCACATTGTCGGGCAACATCCACGCGGGCTATCTCGATTCGCTCAACGCCTTGTTCGGGCCGATCGACACCGTGGACGAGGCGGCCATAGGGCGTCGGCAGCGAATCGCATCGGGCGATTTCAGCCTCACCTACCAGCCGAACGCGCGCGACAATTGGGATATACTTGGCAATATTTCCCACGCCCATTATCCGGGCGAGGTGAGCCGCCTCAGCGATTACACCAATTATGGCGGCGGCATCGGATATTCGCGCGCCTTCAGCGAGAATACGAGGATCGGCGCGCGCTTCACTGTCGGGCGTTACGATTCGGACGCGTTCGCCGACACGACATCCTATCAGCCAAGCCTGACGCTTCGGCAGCGCCTGGGGTCGAACTGGACGCTGGACGGCCGGATCGGCGCCATATTTCAGCACACCAGCCTCGCCGGCCTGCATTATAATTCGACCAGCCTCGGCTTCGGCGCCACGCTTTGCCGTCAGGTGCCGCGTTATACGCTGTGCTTCGACGGCAGCCGCGATACGTCGCCCAGCGGCCTTGGTGGTTTGCGCACCGAAACGCGGGGATCGGCAAGCTTCAATTACACCCTGTCGGAACGCAGCAACGTCAGCCTTTCGGCCACCTATGGGCACAGCAAGACGGGCGGCTTCTCCAACGAACCGGATCAGGATTTCGGCGTCGTCCGCGCCGAATATACGCGTCGGCTGACGGAACGCATTTCGATCGGTGGCTCGGTCGATTATCGCCATCAGCGATATGAAGGCATTCGGAAAGTTCACGCCGTCGCGGGCGCTTTGAACATCACGGCGCAGATTGGGCGGATGCACTAAGCATGGATGAAATCGACGACGAAGCGGAAGCGCCGAACATCCTGTCGGCCATTCCAACGATACTGTGGCAGCGGCGCTGGTTGCTGATCATCCCCACGGTGGTCGCGCTCGTTCTCGGCGTCATCGCCGCGTTCGTGATCCCACCGATCTATCGCTCGCAGGCGGTGATCGTGATCGAATCGCAGCAGTTGCCGAGCGGACTTGTCGACTCCCCCGTCACCGACGTGATCGACCAGCGCATCGCGCGCGTGCGCCAGCGCGTGCTCAGCCGGCCCGATCTCATTCAGCTCATCCGCGCGAACAATCTCTATGCCGAGGAGCGGAAATCGAAGCCGCTCTCCAAGATCATCGAAGAGATGCGTGACGCGACCAGCATCAACGTGATCAGCGCCGACATGAATACTGGTGGTGGCTGGCGCGGCGGCGCGGCGACCGATACGATCGCCTTCACAATCGGCTTCGAATATTCCGATCCGGCGAAGGCACAGATCGTCGCCCAGCAATATGTGAATCATTTTCTTGAAACCGATGCCGCCGCCCAGGCCGAGCAGGCGGTCGGATCGGCGACATTCCTCGGCGAACAGGCGAGCGCGATCCAGGCGAAGATCCGTGACATCGAAGCCGAAATGACGAAGATCAAAGCGGAGAATGGCAGCATTCTCGCGCTGGGCGAACAGACCACCGGCGATCCTGCCTCCGACGCAGCGCGCATAGATTCGGAGATCAGCAGCCTCGTCGCGCAGAATGCGCAGCTCGCCACAATGGCCATGCGTAACGACGACAGTGCCGTCGGTGCGCTCCAGCAGCAATTGACTGTCGCCGAGGCGAAATATTCGGATACCCATCCCGATGTCATCGCCCTGAAGGCGCAGCTTGCCGCCGCGAAGCAGGCCGCAAGATCGGCGCCACAGGCCGCCAATCCCAATCGGGCACAGATCGCCGGAAACAATGCGCAGATCGCCGCCCTTCGGGGGGCGAAGGCAATGCTGCTCTCGCAATCAGCCGAAACGCGCGCGGCGCGCGCCAGGGCGCCGGCGATCGGCCAGCACCTCGACCAGCTTGAAAAGCAGGCCGATGGGCTGCGCGAACAATATCGCCAGATCGGGTCCAAGCTGGTCAATGCCCAGGTTTCGGCGCGAATGGAAACCGAGCAGAAGGGCGAGCGAATGACGCTGGCCGATCCGCCGGTGCAGCCCGACACGCCGATCCGGCCGAATCGTCCGCTCATCATCCTGGGCAGCATTGTTTTGGGCCTGGGGCTGGGCTTGGGGCTCACACTCGTCCTCGAGCTTTTCTTCCGGCCTATCCGGGGGACCGCCGCGCTCGGTGTGGCGGCCGGAGCGCTGCCGCTGGTGGTTATTCCGCCGCTTGACCGCAAGCCCAGCTTCCTCGTCCGGTGGCTCGAAAAACGCAGCCGACGAAAGCTGGTGCGTTCGGCATGAGCTGGTTTCTTCTCTCGGCTCGCTTATCCTTCCCCAGCAAGAAACCTGATTGTTCGACGGAGCGCGCGGCATGAATGCGGAGTTTCTGGGAATGCCACAGCGTGATGAGAGCGATGCGGTCTTCCCGCCGTTCGACCTGCTCGATTCGATCGAGGTTCCGGCCGAGACGCTGGCCGAGCAGAATATCTACGGCTTTCGCCACGCGGATACGCGTGCCCGGCCGTTCAAGCTGCTGCGGTCCCAGATCCGCAAGCTGTGCGAGGCACGGAACGTAAAGGTGATCGGTGTCACGTCCGCCTCTCCCGGCGTCGGCAAATCCTTTGTCGCCGCCAATCTTGCCGCCGCCCTCTCCCGCCTGGCCGACATCGAAGTCTATCTGGTCGATCTGGACCTGCACCGCCCCGCCCTCGCCCGGCGTTTCGGCCTGACCGAAGGTGTCGGCGTCCTCGATTATCTCTCCGGTGCGGTAACGGACATCCGCGCCGTGGCCAGGCGCATCAACGATCAGCGCCTCGCCCTGCTGCCTGCTTTCAGGGCCGACATGCGCACGAGCGAGTTGCTCGCCAGCGCGCAGGGGGACAGGCTGTTCGAAGGGCTCCACGCGCTGCCGCCGTCGGCTATCGTGCTGGTGGATATGCCGCCGATCTTCGCGGACGACGACGCGGTGATCATTGCCGGCAAGCTCGATGCCTATCTGCTCGTTGCCGAGGACGGAAAGACGACCCGCAAGCAGGTGCGCGACACGATCCGGCTGCTTCAGCCGACACCTCTCCTCGGAACGGTGCTCAATCGTTATCGCAACCAGCTCCTGTCGGACGATTACGGCTATGGCGTAGGGTATGGCTACGGCGCCTATTACAGCAATGCCGAGGCCTGACGCCTCGATCGGCGCCATAATCGTCAATTATCGCACGCCGGACCTTGCGATCGAATGTCTCGCGTCGCTGGATGCGGAGCGTCGGCTTGTGCCCAATCTTCGCGTCATCCTCGTCGATGGCGGCTCGGGTGACGAATCCGACGAGCGGATCGCCGAAGCGATCGCTGCGCGGGGTTATGGCGACTGGGCGACCTTGTTACCGCTCAAGGTGAATGGTGGCTTCGGCTACGCCAACAATCAGGCGATCTATGCGTTGCGTGATGGCGGAGGTCTGCCTGACGGCATTTGCCTGATCAACCCTGATGCCCGTGCACGCCCGGGCGCGCTTGCGACATTACGCGATCGGTTGTTTTCCGCGCCGCGCATCGGCGCGGTGGGCGCCAGGCTGGAGCGCGAAGACGCCTCGATCCAGGGTTCCGCCTTCCTTTTTCCTTCGATCCGCAGCGAATTTTGCCGTGGTGCACGTACCGACATCCTGCGCCGCCTGCTGCGCCAGCCACACCATGTCATCATTACCGAGGCCGCGCGCCCCGTACCCTGGGTGACGGGCGCCGCGGTCCTTTTCCGACGCGAGGCATTGGAAGAGGTCGGCCTCTTCGACGATGGTTTCTTTCTCTATTTCGAGGAAACCGAGTTGATGCACAGGCTTACCCGCGCCGGCTGGGAAATATGGCACGAACCTGCGGCGCGCGTCGTCCACATCGGCGGGCAGGCGACGAAGGTGCAGAATATACGGGCCGGACGGGCATCCTCCCCCCGACTTCCCCGATACTGGTACAATTCGCGCCGCCGCTATTTTGTGCGAACCGGCGGGGCGCTCCGCATGATCGCCGCCGGTATCGCCTATCTCGCTGGACGGCTGTTCTGGCAGGTGCGCTGCGCACTGACGGGTCGGGTCGACGACGATCCGTTGCGTACCACCCGTGATTTCATCGCTTATGCCTCCTATCCTCGCGCGGAAGATCGCCGCGCTATCGTGCCGTCGCTGTCCGGGGCGGCCGGCGCCCCGCCTGCATGGAAGAATGCGGGACGATGAGCCGGCTCGGCATTGTCGTCATCGGCCGTAACGAGGGGGAGCGACTGCTGCGTTGTCTGCGTTCGCTGGAGGGCGCGGGCGATCTCATCTATGTCGATTCGGGCTCCACCGACGGCAGTCAGGCGGCGGCGGCGGCTTTGGGAGCGCGCGTCGTCTTGCTCGACATGAGCACGCCCTTCACCGCGGCACGGGCGCGCAATGCCGGCATCGCCCTTCTGCCCGCCGAGTGCGATCTGATTCAGTTCGTCGATGGCGATTGCATCGTGCAGCCGGGCTGGCTCCACATCGGGCAGGCCGCCCTCGCCGCCGCCCCCCGCCTCGGCGCCGTGTTCGGCCGGGTGCGGGAACTCTATCCCGATGCCAGCCCCTATAACTGGCTGTGCGATGTCGAATGGTCCGTACCGCCGGGGCCGGTCCGTATCTTCGGTGGAAACGCGATGGTGCGCCGCGCCGCGCTCGATGCCGCTGGCGGCTATCCCGATGCGATGATAGCGGGCGAGGAGCCCGACCTCAGCATCCGCATGCGCGCGCTGGGCTGGGGCATCGAGTGTCTCGACGCCGAGATGGTGCTTCACGACGCGGCGATGACCCGGTTCGGACAATGGTGGCGCCGATCAGTGCGAGGCGGACATGCCTGTGCCGAACTGGCGGACCGCCATCGCGCCTCGACGCTTCATGGCTATCGTCGCTCCTTGCACAGCATGCTTCTCTGGGGCGCATTATTGCCGGTTTGTATCCTGATGGCGTTGCTCAGCGGGATCGCCCTGGGGAGCCGGCTGCTCCTGCTCATGGCGTTGGCCGGGGTGGCGTTGCCGTTCTTGCAGACGTTGCGCATCTGCCTGCGCGAAAGCCGCCGGCGGCCCTGGCGAGACGCGATACGCCTCGCCAGCTTCCTGATGATCGCCAAGCCGGCCGGTGCCTTGGGTGTCTGGCGTTACTGGCGCGGGCGGCTCGGCGGTCGTCGATCGACCATCATCGAATATAAATCGGGCTGACCGGCCCGTCGGCGGGGAGCGCCAGCGCCCTCCCCGCCTTCATAGTCAGGGCTGTGCGGGCGCGGGTGCCGCCGCATTGCCAAGGCCGGTGGGCGCGATCGCCGGAACGGCAGGCTTGGCCCCCTTGTCGGCCGGCGGCTCGAAGCCCGGCTGGTAGGATATCTTCGCCGTCTCGCGGAGCGACTTCAGCTTGTCGCTCATCGCCTTTTCGAACTGCTCCTCGCGCCACGCGTTGACGGCGATCGTCTTGGCCTGCGCTTCTTCCACGGGCACGGCGGTGCGTCCGGTGACGACGCTCACCATGACCACGCCCGGGCCGGGCACGACGAACGGCTCGCCTGCCGGCAGCGCAGCGATCTGCTTCAGGATTTCCTGTGGGACGGTTGCCGTATCGAGCATGCTGTGGCCACGATCAAACTTGATATTATGCTCGCCCAGAACCTTCTCGACCTCGTCCAGGCTGTGCGTCGGCTCCAACGCCTTCAGGACGGCATCGTCCTTGGGCTTGGCGAAGCGAATCTGGTTCAGCGTCAGCCGCTCGCGCTGTGCGAACATGTTCGGGTGGTCGGCCATGAACTTGGAGATATCGGCGGCGGTGGGCACGGGAAGCGTCGACGCCTGCTGCTTCGCATAAAGCTGCGCGAGCAATGCCTCATCGGCCCGGCGCTTCTGCGTCAGATACTCGGCGCTCTTGTCGAGCCCCTGTTCGGCCGCCGCGCTATCGATAAGCTTACGGTCGATCACGCGCTGCAACAGCGTGCGCATCGCTTCCTTCTTGTCGACCGAATCGGGGATATTGGTGCCCTGAAGCTCGGCGTTCAGTTCCTGCAGCGTTATTTCTTGCCCGTTCAGACTGGCCACCACCTGGCCTTCCGGGGCCTTCTTTCCGCAGCTTGCAAGCGCAACTGACACGCCCGCGCACAACAGCGCCATTCTAAGCCTGGTCGACATTCAGTATCTCCTGTCTCATTCGATTCGCGATTATGCGATGGCTAAAGCGTCGTCGCGAACGATTCGCGCGTATCTGTTTACGGTTACTGCCGCTTCCGTATCGTCGGCGGGACAATCAGAGGAAGGTACATAATGGAAACCCCTTATGATTGGATCACCATGGCTATTTTTGCCGGCCTGATTCTGATCTTTCTGCAACGCTCCACCGGCGAGGCCGAACCGGGCGATTCGATCTGGCACTATCTTCCCCCTGCCGCCGGCTGCGCGATCGCCAATTATATCGGCAATGACAAGAATGGCGCGATCGATAATGCGCTCGGGACGGTCGGGCACCATATTCTGGCCGCGCTGATCATCGTCGCGGTGCTTGCCTACATCTTCTACGTCATTCAGCCGCTGCGCCATCAACGACGGCCATAATCCCGGCCGATCAGCAATCGCCGGCCACGCGGCCCGACACTGTCGATCATCGTGGCGGCGAACTGGGAGAGTACCCGGTTCGAATCCTCCGGCGCCATCGATATGGTGGAAAGGCGGACGAGCACCCCATCGGGGATGACGCCGGCCAGATTGTTTTCGACCACCGCCCACCGCTGCGCGGTCCAGCTTATCGGCAGCATATCGCCGATTCGCGTCCAATAGAGAAGCTGCTCGACGCGAGTAGCGCTTACCGCGGTGAACCGGCGGGTGGGAATGGCGCCGCCCTGATGCAGCGGCACATCCAGCACCTCCGAATCGCTGAGCGTATAACCGCCCGCCGGGTAGCACACCTCCGGCCGGTGGAGTTGCAGCATGCCGTTCTGGCTGTTGCCATAGGCGATCAGCAGCATCACCGCGGGCATATTGCTCGTCGCGTAGACGCGGGTCAGTTGCTGGCTGTAAAGTTGTTCGGCAAGCTGGTCGGGCGGCGGCAGGACGAGGCCGCTGGCCGTCTGGAACGTCCACTTGCCGATCTTGTAGGGAATGATCTTTTCGAGTTCGTCATCGTGGATCGCCATCTCGGCAACACGCGGAGTGCGCGCATAGGCGATGGCCGAAGCGGCTGCCAGGCTTCCGCCGAACATTATGTCGCGCCGCGATGGCAGGAAGGTCTTGCGATCGCTCATCCCTGCCCCCCACGGGCCAGTCGCCGCCGCAACGGCGCCGCCAGCGCATCCACGCCGAATATGCCGAGCACGGCCACGACGAACATGGTGAGTCCCGAAAATCCATGCAGGAAGCCCTGCGCCGCCGCATCGCCCATATGATAGGTGATGAGGATCAGCAGCAGCACCCGGATGAAGTTCGCGAAGATCGCGACCGGCACAATCGCCAGCATCAGCAGCAAGGCATATCTCCAGTTCGCATTGTGCCGGATATAGACGTAGAAAAGCCCGATAGCCGACAGGCTGATCAGCGAATTGAGCCCCGCGCAGGCGGCGGCGACGAGTATCTGATACTGGCCGACTTGGATCATCACGCCCGCCCGGGCGATCGGATAATCGAATATCCGCAGGAGATCGACCGCGGCGGCGGAGATGCCGAGCTTCAACGGCTGCGTAATCGCGGCGACGACTGTGTCGGGCGGCGGGAAGAGGAAGAGGAAATAGACGAGCGGGAACCACATCAGGCGTAGGGCCTGGCGGCCGCAATAGGCGTAAAAGACCGCGACCAATGCGCCATAGAGCGCGAAGCCTTCCACCTCGAGGATATCGGTGATCCGCGCCAGTATATAGAGCAGCAGACAGGGTATCATCACCGCAAGCGCTATTGCCGTCTGCCCGCGCCGGGCTGTCGCGCGCAGCGGCGCCCAGCGCTGCATGACCAGCCAGATGCCCGTGACGAGCACGATCGGGCCGTGCGCGCCCTGTTCGGTGGACCAGGAAAAGCGCGCGACCGATACCAATGTGGGAATGGCGGCCACCGCCGCGCCGAGAAGGACCAGCCAATGGGCGCGCAAGGGCCGAGCCCAGCCGCCCCCTGCGGGGGAGCCCGGCGCGTGCCTTCCCGCTTCGGCCGAAGGATCGAGATCGGCGACGGTCACTGTGCAATGCCGTGCAAAACGATTCTCATGACACCTCGCTCGCCCCGTTTCGCCATTGAAGTCATTCGTCCTCCTATTCGTCAAGCGTGAACAGTTGGTTTGCGAGCCAACCCTCTGAGAATGGCCAGAACGTCCACTAGCGCCCCTAGCCCCCGTTCAATCGGGCGTTTCCAGTGTCTTTCAACTCGCCGCAATCCGGGCAAGGCGCATCGTAAAAGCGGTGACTCTCCGTCGGAGTCTGAGCACAGGCGCTCCAAACAAAAAGAACCCACACCTTACTTCCTTCGAACAGATCGCCTCTCTGCTGTCGTTGTGCTTCCGCAACGACAAGCATTCTCCTTTTCTCCTTTTCACTGGTCCCAGAATTTATCCCATGAATATCAGTTACTACTCCATTAACCATATCCGAAAGCTTCCGATTATAACGGGCCCGCTATGTGCTCAACACCAAGCGCAATGGCGGGGGATCGCATGAGCGATATCGGCACGAATCTGGCGGGCATTTCCTACTGGTCGACGGAATTCGCGTTCCTGGACCGGTTCAAGACCTCGGTACAGGAAGGATGGACGGCCTGGTCGAAGGACGGCGTCGCCGTACATCCGGAGACGGACGCCTATGGCAACCCGCTGGCCATGCCCGCGGGCGTCTCGTCTATCCAGGCATTGGTGCAGATGGACCCGGTCGATCTGCCCACGACCGATCGCTATGTCCTCACCTATGAGGGCGAGGGCACGATCGTGCTGCCCTATACGGATATCGTCAGCCAATCCGACGGACAGATCGTCTTCGATTTCAAGGGCCACGAAGGCTATGATCTTGTCGATTATCTGTCGGTCACGCTCACGTCGATCGACGCCAGCAACCCCATCCACGATATTCATATCGTGCGCGCCGATCAGGTGGACCTCTACAATGCGGGGGAGATTTTCAACCCGGCCTTCATCGATGATGTGAAGAGTTGGGGAGCGTTACGTTTCATGGATTGGGGCGGGACGAATGGGTCGCAGGTGGTGCACTGGTCGGACCGGGCGCAGGTGGCGGATGCGAGCTATTCGAACGCCGACGGCGGCAAGGGGGTGCCGATCGAGGTGATGGTGGCG
>DATMRS010000016.1:0-9639 GCA_035566015.1 Sphingomonadaceae bacterium | reverse complement strand
CTGCTGGGCGGTGGCGAGCGTCGAGCGTGGGTCCGACTTGTCGTACATGGGGGTGATCCTCTCCGGGGTCCGCGCCTGCCGCGCGTGACAAAGCATAACATGATAAGTATAAACCCCCGCACACACTGTCAACGAAAGTGGCCGACGATGGCCGGTCAGGATACGTCTTCGGGTTCCAATGTCCGGCCTTTGACGAGATCGGCGGCCTTTTCGCCGATCATCATCGTCGGCACATTGGTATTGCCGGAGGGATCGTCGGGCATCACAGAGGCATCGGCCACGCGCAGATTCTCGACGCCGATCACGCGCAGTTTCGCGTCGACCACCGCAAAATCGTCGGTGCCCATCCGGCAGGTGCCGACCGCATGGTGGCGATGCTCCGCCTGTTCGCGGATGGCCTGCGTCAGTTCCTCGTCGGTCTGCAAGGCTTTGCCCGGCAGCAACTCCTCGGCGACCAGATCGCGAATCGGTGCCTGATCGAAAATGTTCCGGCTCAGTCGCACCGCCTTGACCATCCTCTCCATGTCGGTGGGCGCGGTGAACATGTTGAAACGTATTCGCGGATAATCGAGCGGATTGGCGGAGCGCAGCTTCACCCAGCCGCGCGACTGGGCGTGCAGGATGCCGACGCGCGCGGTGAAGGCATAGACGGGCGGCTTGGTGAGGCCGGGAAACCAGAGCTCGGCATGCTGGTGCACGGGCATGGTGATGATCTGGACGTCGGGGCGCTCCAGATCGGGCCGCGTGCGCAGGAAGATGTTGGCCGACGTGCCCGCCATGGCAAAGGGCCCCGTGCCGAACAGCGCCCAGCGCATCACCGCCATCGTCGCCCGATCGAGCCGCAGGTGCCGCGTCAGGCCAAGCTTCCCATTGGCACGATAGATGTTGAGCAGGTTGGGATGTTCCTGAAGGTTCTCGCCAACCCCCTTGAGATCCTGGACGACATCGATTCCGACCGAGCGCAGATGGTCGGCGGGGCCGATGCCCGAGAGCATCAGCAGGTGCGGCGAGCTGTAGGGGCCGCCCGACAGGACGATTTCCCGATCAGCGTGCACACGCTCGACCTTGCCGTCACGCAGATATTCCACGCCGATCGCACGCTTGCCTTCGAAAAGTATCCGCGTCGTCTGTGCCTTGGTGAGCACCGTGAGGTTCGGCCGCGTCTTCATCGCGGGATGGAGATAGGCGCGCGCGGTGCTCGCCCGGCGGCCGCCGTTGGTGGTCACTTCAAGGCGGCTGATCCCTTCCTGGCCGATGCCGTGGTGATCGAGACAGACGGGCAGACCGGCATTGGCGGCGGCGCGCTCCAGATAAGGAAAGAAGGCTTCGGGCAGATCGACGGGGACGCTGCCGATCGGGCCTTCGCCGCCGTGATACGGGCCGGGGCCGCGCCAACTCCTTTCCAGTTTCTTGAAATAGGGCAACACGTCGCGATAACCCCAGCCTTCGAGGCCCTTCTGCCGCCACATGTCATAATCGTAGCGACTGCCGCGCACGTTGATCATCGCGTTGATCGAGGAGCAGCCGCCCAGCGTCCGGCCGCGCCAGATCGGCAGCGTCCGATCGTTCAGGCCCGGCTCCGGCTCGGTTTCGAACGGCCAGATGAAGGCGCGGTTGGTTGCCACCTTCGGGAAGGCGATCGGCATGGCCATGAAGGGATGATTGTCGCGCCGCCCCGCCTCGATCAGCAGGACGGAAACATCCGCATCCTCGCTCAATCGCGTGGCGACGATCGATCCGGCGGACCCGGAGCCTATCACGATATAGTCGAACGCCTTCATTGCGACGCCAACCGGAAACGGCAGTCGCTCGACGCCCGACGGCGCATTCCTGACACGCTCATTCTTTCCTTTCCGCCCGTTTTTGCGCCCTTCCTTCCCCAGATTCGGGTTGTGCTTGGGCGGTGGCTGTGTGTAAAACTTCACACGTTAATAATAATGCGGTCATGAACGAGCAAGGGGGAAGGCGATGCCGGTCATCAAATTTCCCGCCGCGCCAATGAGGAGGGCATGATGCCAGCGAATATCGAGCAATATCCCAATCTTCGTCGCGTCGTTACCGGCCATGACAAGGATGGCCGATCGGTCGTGCTGATCGACGGGCCCTGTACTTTCCATGGCGACCTCGCCGCGGGAGGCTGGGGCGTGCAGGATATCTGGGAGAGCGACACGGTGCCTGTGCCGATCGATGCGACGGAGGCGGACCCGACCGCGGGACCGGTCCATTTCGGCATTCCCGAGCATGGCATACGCGTGCGTGTGACCGATCTTCCGCCGACCAAGCCCGGCGCCGAACCCTTCATGCATCGCACCAATTCGGTCGATTATCTGCATGTGCTGGAAGGCGAAGTGGTGATGCTGCTCGACGATGACGAGCATGAGGTGGTGCTGCGCAAGGGCGACACCATCGTCCAGCGCGCCACGAATCACGCCTGGGTGAACCGCAGCGATTCGCACTGCCGGCTCTTCATCGTCATGGTGGCCGGGCGCATCACCGAGGATCTGGAAAAAGTGATCGGCCCAATGCCGGAGTGGGACCCGAACCACCGCCGATAGACAATCCGCAAAAGGCGTTGAAATCCGCCCGGCGGCATGGGGCCGGGCGGTCCGTCTCCCGAGGATGGCGGAGGTGGTCCGGCAGGAATCGCCTTGTCCGAAACTAATTATCACGTTAAGTGGATTGCGTAAAAACAGGAAGGTTGAGGATGGCGACGATTGACGCGCCCGAGCGGCCCGAGTTGCTTGAAGCGAGCGACGAGGCGATTGAAGACGCGATTGAATATGCGGACCCGATGGTCCTGCGCGGCCTGCTCTATCAGCTCACCGGCGATCCCGAGATCAAGGCGATGAAGCTGAAGACGGTGCGGATGGGCCGCGTGGAAACGGCCGAACCCGCAAGCCCGGCCGACGTCGCGATGCTGCGGCGCAACGCCGTCGATTTCCTGAAGGGCTATCGCGATGCCGGCGCCGGCCGGATCGGCTATGGGCCGTGGGAACGGCTGCCCGAGAGCATGAGCATGGTGGTCGGCCATCCCATCAAGAAGGAAGCGCTCGACCTCATGATCGAGGAGAGCGCGCTCGAACCATGGGCGCGATCGCTCGAATGGCAGGCGGAGCCCGATCCCAAGAAGCTTGAGAATTTTACCGTATCGGTTATAGGTGCGGGCATGGGCGGGCTCAACGCCGCCGTGCAGCTCAAACGGGCCGGCATCCATTATCAGGTAATCGAGAAAAATTCGGGGGTGGGCGGCACCTGGTACGAAAACCGCTATCCGGGCGCCCGCGTCGATACGCCAAGCCGGTCCTATACGAACCTGTTCGGTGTCGATTTCCCCTGTCCCTATCTTTACGGCACGCACGTCGAGAACCAGAAATATTATGACTGGGTCGCCGACGAATTCGATCTGCGGGGCGATATCATTTTCAATACCGAGGTGCGTTCGCTCGTCTGGGACGACGAGGCGGCGATGTGGGACATCCGCGTCGATGGCCCAGAGGGCGAACGTACACTGCGCTCGCACGCGGTTATCACCGGCGTCGGCTTCCTCAATCGGCCGAATATGCCCGAGATCGAGGGCATGGCGGCGTTCGAGGGGCAATCATGGCACACCGCCCGCTGGCCCGAGTGCGTGGACCTCAAGGGGAAGCGCATCGCGGTGATCGGCACCGGGTGCACCGGCTATCAGTTGATCCCCGAACTGGCACGCGAGGCGGGTCATATCACCGTGTTCCAGCGCACGCCGCAATGGCTCTTCCCGGTGCCCGGCTATCTGTCGCCGTCTCCGCCACAACTTCTGTGGCTGGACCGGAATCTGCCGTTCCATACGAACTTCATGCGTTTCAAGAGTTTCTATGGGTCCGGGCCCGATCTCGCCAAAATGTTCGATATCGATCCCGACTTCGACGATCCCTATTCGGTAAGCGAAGCGAACAAGGCGGCGCGCGACCGGAGCATCGACTTCCTGAAGAGCAAGCTCAAGGACCCCAATCTCGTCGCGATCATGACGCCGAACCATCCCGCCTGGTCCGCGCGGCCGGTTGTCGTCGATCCTGAATATTGCATATTGGACGCACTTCAGAGCGACAATGTCACGCTGGTGACGGATGGCATCCGGCGGATCAATCGCACCGGCATCGAGGCGGGAGACGGCAGCCAGCACGATGTCGACGTGATTATCTACGCGACCGGATTCCGCGCTAATGATTTCCTGTATCCGATGACGATCACCGGCCGGGACGGCAAGACGATCGAGCAGTTGTGGGCGGAAGATGGCGCACGGGCTTATCTGGGCTGCATGATGCCGGGCTTCCCGAACCTGTGGGCGCTTTATGGACCGAATACGAATGGCGGCCTGCCCGTCGCCCAGTTCCACGAAATGACCATGGTCTATGCCATGCAGTGCATCGAGCGGCTGATCCTCGACGAGAAGCGGTCGATCGAAGTGAAGGAGGACGCCTATTGGCGCTACAATCGGCTGGTCGATGAACTCAATGCCAAGAAGGTCTGGGCCGATCCGCGAGCGCACAATTATTGGTGGACGAAACATGGACGGACCGCCTCGCAAATTCCGTTCACCGGCTATGAGGTGAGGGACTTTCTGCTTCATCCCGATTTCGCCGATCTGGAAATCCACTGATAACCGGGCAGCGAAATGGCGGAGCTTCCCAAGGATAAAAGGACGGAGACGTTCGACGCCGTCGTCGTCGGCGCTGGCTTCGCGGGGCTCTATATGCTCCACAAGCTGCGCGAACTCGGCCTCACCTGTGGCGTTTTTGAAGCAGGCGAGGGCGTAGGCGGGGCGTGGTACTGGAATCGCTATCCGGGCGCGCGCTGCGATTCCGAAAGCTATTTCTACTGCTATTCCTTCTCCGACGAGCTTTTGCAGGAATGGACCTGGTCCGAACGGTTTCCCGGCCAGCCGGAGATCGAACGCTATCTGAACTTCGTGGCGGACCGGCTCGATCTGCGGCGGGACATCCGGTTCAACGCGCGCGTCGTGGCGGCGCATTATAACGAGGACTCTCGCCGCTGGACGATCCGAACCGAAGCGGGCGATACGGCAGAGGCGCGCTATCTCGTCACCGCGATCGGCGGCCTGACGACGGCCAATGTCCCGACCATCCCCGGGCTCGGGGACTTCAGGGGCGACTGGTATCATACCGGGCGGTGGCCGAGGGAGGGCGTCGATCTCAGCGGAAAGCGCGTCGGTGTGATCGGCACCGGATCGACGGGGACGCAGGCCATTCCGGTCATCGCCCGGCAGGCCGCCGACCTGACCGTCTTCCAGCGGACGCCGGCCTATATCATGCCGGCGCGCAACCATCCGCTTGATCCCGGCTTCGTGTCGGCGGTGAAGGCGGACTATGCCGCGATCTGGCGCAAGGCGAAAAGCTCGCGGGGCGGCATGCCTTACGATCCGCCGACGCTCGATCTCGACGAGGTGGACGAGGGTGAGGCGCGCCGGCTGTACGAGGAGGCTTGGGAGCGTGGCGGCGTCCGTGTGCTGCAGGTGTTCAAGGACGTCTACAGCAACATGAAGTCGAACGACTTCGCCGCCAATTTCTTTCGGGACAAGGTGCGCCAGATAGTCAAGGACCCGGCGACGGCCGAGACGCTGGCGCCGAAGGGCTATCCCGTCGGCGCGAAGCGCGTCGCGCTCGACACGCATTATTATGAGACGTTCAACCTGCCGCACGTCCATGTCGTGGACGTGAAGAAGAACCCGATTACGAAGATCACGCCGACGGGCATTTGCGCGGGCGGGGTGGACTATCCGCTCGACGTGATCGTCTTTGCGACTGGTTATGACGCCGTCACCGGATCGTTCCGGGCGATGGATATTCGCGGCCGTGACGGCCTTCGCCTCGCCGATCGGCTGGCGGAGGGGCCGCGTGCCTATCTTGGCCTCGCCTTCGCGGGCTTTCCCAACCTGCTGACCGTCAACGGCCCGTGCAATCCGGCACTATCGACCAACGTGCCCGTCTCGATCGAGCATGATGTCGAATGGATCGCCGATTGCATTGCCTTTCTCGAAAGGAACGGGATCAAGGCGATCGAACCCAGCGAGGAAGCCGAGGAGGCGTGGGGGCAGGATACGCAGGCGAAGGTGGCGGGGTCGATCTTCGAACAGGCCGATTCGTGGCAGTTCGGCTCGAACGTCCCGGGCAAGCCGCGTCGTTTCCTGCTGTGGCTGGGCGGCCACGCCGCCTTCCGCGAAAAATGCGCCGAGGTGGCGGATGCCGGTTATGCGGGGTTCAGGCTAACGCGCTGATTTCGCAGGCGCAGGCGGCCCGTTGGTAATCGCCTTGACGGTGCGCCGGGCGAAACGCCAATGGCCGTCCTCGCGCACCAACTGGTCCTCATAGCGCGCCGCCATCGCGGCCACCGGGCGATTATTGTCGTCGGGCACCATGTAGAGCGACATGGAGGTCGCATGCGCGCGATCCGGCCCGTCGAAGGTCACGACCTCATTGTAGAAAAGATGGAAATTGGGCTGACGAAAGCCGTGCGCGTTGGCGGCGAACACCTTGCGCATCATCGCGCCCGCCTCGGGACCTGTCGCGGCCTTGCCGCCGCCGGCCACATAGACGCCGTCCTTTCCGAACAGCTTGCTGAAGCCATTGAAGTCACGCGCGTCGAGCGTCGCGCCATAGGCGACCAGCAGCGCATGAATCGCCGCACGATCGGCGGCCTCGTTGCGCTGCGCGGCGGCGGGGGCCGCGCTCGCCAGACAAACGGCAAGCGCCGCGATCGTGCCGGTGCGGCGGATCATGATTTGGGTTTCCGGGCCTGCATCATCTTCCCCCATTCCTCGGCGGTGGGCATGATGGGATGATCTACCCGGCGCAGGAACTTCCATTTCCCGTCCTCGCGGATCAACTCGTCCTCATAGCGGCCGGCGAGGGCGGGCTGAGGGCGTCCGTCGGGGCCGCGCATGAACAGCAGGTGGCGCGAGGTGGCCGTGGCGCGATCGCCATCGACATGAATCTCGATATTGGTGCTGATGTGGAAGCTCTCGCGGTTGACGAAGCCGGGCGGCGGCGGGCCGTAAATGCCGACAAGCATCTTCTCTATCTCTTCCGGCCCCTTGCGGACGATCGAGCCGTTGATCCACTCGCCATTCTTCGCGAACAGCGCGGCATAGGCCGGATAGTCCCGCGCATCCTGCGTCCAGGCATAGTCGATCAGGAGGCGGCGTATCGCAAGCTCATCCTCGACGCGCTGGAGGCGCTGCTCGGCTGAGAGGCCGGGGCGTGTCGGCTGGGCTGTCGCGTGCGCCGGCAGCGCGGCCGCGAGCAACAGCGCGAGCGGCAACATAGCGCGCCTCATTTCGCACCCTGCGGCGTGGGGACGATCTTCTTCCATTCCTCGGGCGTGGGCATGATGTCGTCGGCGACACGACGCTTGATCTTCCAGGCGCCATTCTGGCGGACAAGTTCGTCGCGATAGATTCCGGCGAGCGAGGGCACGGGCTGCCCGTTCGGGCCGCGCATCACGAAAAGATAGCGCGAGGTGGCGGTGGCGCGATCGCCGTCAATGTCGATCCGCGGATTGCTGATGATATGATAGTTCGATCGATTGGGCGCGCCCGCCGGGCCGAGCGTGCTTTCCAGCATCGCCCGGATCGCGTCGCGGCCCTTGTGGCTGCCCGCTCCATTGGCCCACTCGCCATCGGCGGTGAACAGGGCCGCGTAGCTGGCATAATCGCGCCCGTCGAGGAAGGCCGCATAATCGATCAGGATGCGCCGGATGGCGAGTTCGTCCTCGACGTGCTGCAACCGTGTGTCGAAGCTGCGCGCGCCGGTCTGCGCCGCCGCCATCATGGGCGCGGCGGCCAACAGGGCCGCCAGAAGCCATCGGATCATATCTGTCCCCCTCCCTACAGCGCGGATCGCGGCGGACTCGCGCATTTGGGACAATCTAGCGGAGCCTGTGCTCGTTCGCCACAGGCAGGATCGCGGGAGATGTTCCTCCTCGTCACCCGGACGAAAGTCAGGGCGCATGGGCTCGATTCGCTTCGTTGTTAAGCGAGCCGCCGTCCATGGATTCCGGCTTTCGCCGGAATGACGATAAGTGGTGGCTGGTTTGTCCTAGCCGCGCAGGTCCAGATCGGGGTCGAGTGTCACGTCGGGGTCGATCGGCACGCCGGCGGTGTTCAGGAACATCGACAGCATCACGAAATGGCCGACGACGAAGATGGCGTCCATGCATTGCCGGTCGTCGAAATGGGAAGCGAGTTCCACCCAGATATCGTCGGGCACGTAGAAATCGGCGACGAGCGCGTCCGCCATGGCGATCAGGGCGGCGTCGGGGGCGCTCCAGCCATGGTCGGCGATCGGGTGCTTGAGCGCTTCCATTTCCGCTTCGCTCAAGCCTGCCTTGCGGCCATAGGGAATGTGGCGCGACCAGACATAGCCGGCCTTGACCAGCCAGGCGGTGCGCAGCGCGACGATCTCGCGTTCCCGCTCGGGCAGCGGATTGCGATCGATCATCACATAGGTGGCCCAGACGCGGAACGCCTTCAGCGCGGCGGGGTGACGGACGAACGCGCGGGAGACGGCAAAATCGGCGCCCACTTTGCGGAAGGGGGCGATAATCGCCTCCTGCTCGGCATCGAGTTCCTCATCCTTCAGCGGCGGCAGGCGGGGGGTGTCGGTTCGCATCTCTCTCTCCTCGATGGCCGCTATTGCGCCAGGAAGCCGCCATCGACGACGAGCGTCTCGCCAAGCGCGAGGCTCGACCGGGGGCTGGCCAGCCACAGCACCGCGTCGGCGATTTCGGACGGCTCGCCGAAGCGCCCGATCGGCAGGCCCTTGCGGATGATCGCGTCGGGGAAGGGATCGACGAAGGTGCCGATCCTTTTGCCGATCGTTGTCTTCACCGCCCCCGGCGCGACGGCATTGATGCGCACGCCCGTCGTCGCCAGTTCGAGCGCGACTGAACGCGTGATGCCGACGATGCCGTGCTTGGTTGCGACATAGGGCGTGCCGCCGGGCGATCCGACGAAGGCGACGTTCGATGTCGTGTTGATGATCGCGCCCTGATTGCGTTGGCGCATGTGCCGCACCTGCGCGCGCACGCACAGGAAGACGCCCTTCAGGTTGACCGCGATTACCCGGTCCCAATCCTCCTCGCTCGTGTCCTCGATCGCGCGGAAGGCGGAGCCGATGCCGGCATTGTTGAAGCCGACGTCGATCGCGCCGAACGTCTCGATCACGCGCGTGTGCGCGGCATCGACCGCCTCGGCCTTCGAAACGTCGACCTGCTGGGTGAAGACCTCCACACCCATTGCCCGGATCGCGGCTTCCGCCTCGGCGAGCTGCTCGGCATCCCAGTCGAAGATCGCGATGCGAGCGCCCTCGCGTGCGAAGGCTTCGGCGCAGGCGCGTCCGATGCCGCGCGCGCCGCCGCAGATCAGGACGGCCTTGTCCTTCAGTTCCAGATCCATCTCAACTCCTCCCCTGTTCGTAGTGCGGGTGCGTCAGGCGGCGGCGTTCGCCTCATCGGGCAATGGGTATTCGTCGGCGTTTTGGACCCAGCCTGTCTGGAGGGAGAAGTCGAGTCGTGGGGGAGCGAAGATATCGGCCATGCGGTTGCCGCCTGGCGGGGGGCTCTGGCTCTCGGACGAGTGGATGACGC
>DATMRS010000015.1:0-34043 GCA_035566015.1 Sphingomonadaceae bacterium | reverse complement strand
CTGCTGGGCGGTGGCGAGCGTCGAGCGTGGGTCCGACTTGTCGTACATGGGGGTGATCCTCTCCGGGGTCCGCGCCTGCCGCGCGTGACAAAGCATAACATGATAAGTATAAACCCCCGCACACACTGTCAACGAAAGTGGGCAGGGTCGCTATAAACCCTGCTTTGACGCGGACATAATGAACGGATTGGCCCTGATGCGGCCGGATAGAAGGGGAGGAATATGTCTTCACGCAAAACGAAGCTGACGATCGCTGTGCTGGGAATCGCCCTCGTCGCCGAACTTCACGGCACGACCGCCTTGGCGGCCGACGCAGCGCCCAAGCCGCAGGTGACATGGGCGCCAGCGCCGAGCACGATCGTCAATCCATCGAAAAATACCGATCTCGACGCATGGGAGGCTTATAAAAAGCGGCCGGTCACGCCGAAGCCCGACGAACATCTCGAAGATCCCGTGCTGAAAGGCGCGATCGACCTGCATGCCCATTTCGGCCCCGATGCCTATAATCGGCAGTGGGACGCGTTCGAGATTGCGAAGATGGACTATGAGCGCGGCATGCGCGGCCTCGTCCTGAAGAATCACTGGAGCGAGTCGGCGGGCCTCGCTTACCTTATCCGCAAATATGACAATGTGCCGGGGTTTGAGGCATTCGGCTCGCTCGTGCTCAATGCGCCGGTGGGCGGTATAAACCCGCAGGCCGTCCGCTATTTCGCCGAAGTCGAAGGCCATTATGCGAAGGTCGTCTGGATGCCGACACATGATTCCGAACATGAGGTGAAATATCTCAAGGAGAACCGGCCCTACGTCATCGTTTCGAAGAATGGCGTTCTTCTGCCGTCGGTGCTGAAGGTGCTCGACCTCATCGCCCATTACAAGCTGACGCTCGGCACTGGACATGTTTACGCCAAGGAAATGATGCAGATCGTCGCGGAAGCGCGGAAGCGTGGCATCGAACATATCATCATCACCCACCCCGGGCTGGGGCCGATGTTCACCGATCCCACGATCGACCAGCTCAAGCAGGTGACGGCGGAAGGCGCCTATGCGGAGGTCGTCGCTTCCGAACTGATCGGGAAGGGACGCGACAATGCGATCAAGATGATCCGGGCGATCGGCCCGGCCCACTGCGTCGTCTCATCCGACAGCGGCCTTACCGGCTGGTACGACCATCCCGACGCGCTCGTCCGCGCGGCCCGCGTCCTGCGCGAGGCGGGATTCAGCGAGGATGATCTGGACCTGATGTTCAAGGCGAACCCGGCAAAAGTGCTGGGATTGCCCGTTCTCAAGAAGGGGTGAAGGCGGGCGGCCGGGCGCGAGGCCCGGCCGCGCCCCGCCCTCATGTGACCGGATTGTCGCGCGGCGATTCGCCGGTCATTTCGTTGAATATCTTGCGGTGCGTGAAGCGCCAGCCATCGGCGGTGCGGACAAGATCGTCCTCATAATAGCCATAAGCGGCGACATAGGGCCAGCGTTGCAGATTGTCGTTGTTGAGATCGAGCCAATAGGCCCATGCGCGCGCCTGATCGCCCTTGATGTCGAATGCCCGGTTCGTGACGAAATGGCGGAGCTGGAACGGCTTTCGGGGGGCGGCCGCCGCCGCGAGATTGTCGTAGAACTCGCCGATGCGCACGCAGGCATTATAGATTTGCTCGCGCCCCTTGGCTTGGCCTTCGGGCCATTCGAGGACGGCGTCGTCGGTGAAGAGCGACGCATACATTTCGGGATCGTGCCAATCGAGCGCGAACATGTAGCGACTCTGCATTTCGCCGATCGTCATCTTGTCGATTGCTTCCTGTACCGCGGAATCCGGCCGTGCGCTCATTCCTCTCTCCATGCTTGCGCCCCGCGCCCGAAGATCGTATCGAAAGCGGGATAGTTAACATGTTCACCGTGCAGCAAGTCGCGGCCGCGCGCAATAGCCAGGCCGCGCCGTTCGGTAACAGGATGAGCGAGGAAGAGGGTGACGATGGGCGCGACACAGGAAAATGGCGATCAGGCGACGGCGGTGCAGGCGCTGCTCGACCGGCTGGCGATCCAGGATTTGTTCAGCCGCTATTATCTGGGCCTTGATGCGGGCGACCCCGAAGGCTTCGGCCGCTATTTCGTCGAGGACGCCGAGCTGGACGTGAACGGCCTCGTCGCGCGCGGCCATGTGGAGATCGCGGACCTCTATCGCAAGGTTTCGGCCGACAAGCCACGCCTTACCGGCACGTTCCGCATGCTGATGACCAATCCGCTGATCGAGGTGAACGGCGATACCGCCACGGCGCAGATGTTATGGACCCAGACGCTGAACGACACGATCAAGGGGCCGCCGCGCCTGATCGAGCAGGGCCGCGAATTCGACAGGCTCGTCAAGCAGAATGGCCGCTGGCGCATCGTGAAGCGGGTGGTCATCGCCGATTCGGGACTGCCGGACCTGTTCGATGATACGTATACGACGCGCACCGATTACACGCTGTCGCCCGAATAATCGCTCAGCCGAGCACCTTCTTCATGAAGCGTCCCACCTCGGTGGTGATCTCTTCATGCTCGGGAGCCTCGCCCCGGCCGAAGGCGCCATGGGGCAGGGCTTCCCAGACGTGCAGTTCCGCCTCGATCCCCGCACTGCGCAACTTGCGGTGCATGAGCACCGAATTGGAAAGGAAGAGATCGCGCGTCCCCGTTTGAATGAAGGTCGGCGGAAAGCCCTTGCTGAAATCCCCGAAAAGCGGCGAGAGATAAGGATCGCGCAGATCGTGCCCGTCGGCATAGAGCGCATTGCACTCGGGCAGGCCATGCTTGAGGATCACGTCCAGGTCCTCGTTGGTGCGGAAGCTGTCGCCCGATTCGGTGAGGTCCACCTCGGGCGTGAGCAGCACCGTCCCCGCCGGCATCGGCAAACCCTGATCGCGAATCATCAAAGTCGCCGCGGCCGCAAGATTGCCGCCCGCCGAGCCGCCACCGATGACGATGCGCGAGGAATCGATGGTTTCGAGCAAGGCCTTGTAGACCGCCACGCAATCCTCCAGCGGGGCGGGAAAGGGGTGGTCCGGCGGCATGCGATAATCGACCGAGACGACGCGCATGCCGAAGGCGGCGGCATAGCGCGCGCCCAGCACCTTCGCGAAGGCGCCCGCGCCGATCACGAAGGCACCACCATGGATGAAAAGATAGACTCGTCCGTCCGAAGCCGCCCCCGCCTTCGGCAGGCAATCGTGGCAGAGGACGCCGGCGATGCGAGTCGTCTCGATCGTCGCCGCGACCTTCGCGAGGATCGGCGGGGCCATCTGGTCCCACATCTCGTCGGCCGCCGCGATCTGCTTGCGCCACGCTTCCTTATCGTCCGGCGAGGGCCACGTCATGCGTGGCAGCGCGGCGCCATCGGAAAGGAATTGCTGTGCGATCGGGCTGATCGTCGACGGCGGCGGGATATCCCGCGCGCTCACATGAACGGGGGTGTAGCGGCGATCCTCATCAGCCATCGAGCTGCTCCTGCTTTCTGATTAATACGTTAAATATTTTTCGGCCGATCGCAACAACATAAGAACAGGCCGGCCCCGAGATGCGCCTGCGCGTCGGGGGCACCGTTTCGAACGGCGGACATCGCAAGTCCGGCGGCGACTCAGCTGGGCGAGAGAGCGAAGACGCGAACATCGCTATAATCCCCGGAATATCGCCATTGTTGCGCAGGCGCCACAGGAGGCGGCCACCATGAGTCGTCCCTGACAGGAACAATCGCCCCATGGTTGGCCGGAAAGGCCGGTACGTGGGGCCGGCGCCTCGATTCCAAATGGTAAAGATCAAGGCAGGGATAGCTTATTGACACGGACTCCGCATCGAAATATTTATCATGTTATGTTTTGTGGTAAGGCCGCATTGCATGTCGCGCACAAGCGCCCCGTCGAGTGGGCATAGGGATGCGCAAAACAGATGGAGAGGGTGGGAAGATGAAACGAAAGGGAGGATTGGGCTTGTCCGCACTCGCGGGCAGGCGGTGGCTGGCGGGCACCTGCCTGACGGCGTTGACCATATTGTCGCAACCCGTGCTCGCGCAAGACGCCGCAGCGCCCCCGCCGGCGCAGTCGAGTAGCGGCGGAATCCAGGACATCGTCGTCACAGCGCGCTATGTCAGCGAGAATATTCAGGATACGCCGATCGCGATCACCGCGCAGACCAGCCAACAGCTCGAATCGGCGAATGTCACCAATATCGGCACGCTGGGCGCGGTGGTGCCGAACCTTCTGACGGTTCCCGGCGACTCCCAGGGCGCGGGAACGCCCACAATCGTGATGCGCGGCGTCAAGCAGGGCACCAACGGTAGTTCGAGCCTCGCGGTGCCACCCGCCGTCGCCATTTATACCGACGACGTCTATCATGGCACGACGGCCGGATCGGAACTGGATTTCACCGACATCGATCATGTCGAAGTCAATCGCGGCCCGCAGAGCACCTTGTCGGGCAATGCCAGTATTGGCGGCGCGATCAAGCTCTATACCAAGGACCCGCAGGGTGACGGATCGGGTTATATTACGGCCACCGGCGGTTCGCGCAAGAAAATGGGGATCGGTGGTGCGCTCGATTTGGGGCTCTCGCCGACTCTGGCCGTGCGCCTCTCCGGCAATTTCGAGCGTCAGGACGGTTTCGAGGATCGCCTCGATTTCACCTGCGTGATGAACAAGCAGGGCACGCCCGAACTGGCGGGTTCCTTGCCGCTGGCCGACCCGAGTTCGCCCGACCATAATTGCGTCATCGGCCATCTGGGCGGCGGCACGAAGGCGGTCGGGCAGATCAAGCTGCGCTGGCGGCCCAATCAGGATATCGATCTGATAATCACCGCGCGTCATCGCGAGGAGAATCTGGAAGAAACGCCGGAAGTGGCATTGGCGTACCAGCCGAATGGTAATCCGAACACCGGAAATTCTTTGGTGGAAACCTATAATAAAGCGGTTCGGCAGGGGTTCGGTATCCAGTTGGATGACCGTTTCATGGTGCCTGCCTACACCGGCGGCTATGCGACTTACGCGACGAACTGCCGACCCAGCCTTGATTTCTCGCCGCTCAATCTGCCTAACGGCTATTGTTTCGATCAGGGCAAGACGGCACGCCACACGCTTCTATCGGCCAAGCTCCATGCCAATCTCATGGAAAATGTCCATCTGACGGCGATCGGCGCTTATACCAATTATGCCAATGCCTTCACGCAGAATGGCGACCAATCGCCACTTGGCTATGTCACGTCGCACTTCATCAACAAGGATCGCCAATATACGGGCGAAGTCCGGTTGGACGGTACGCTGTTCAACAACAAGTTGAACTGGGTTGTCGGCGGATTTTTGCTGCGGTTGAAGGGGCATCAGAACAACAATATCTACTTCCTCACGATCGCGCAGGATTCGAAGGTTGTAGGCAAGAATGAATCGCAGTCCGGGTTCTTCCATCTCGATTACAGCATCACCGATCGGTGGCGCATTTCGGGTGGCGCGCGCTACACCGATGGATCGATCGCGATCACCATCGATAATCCGCCGATCCAGATTCTCGATCCGGTCAAGTCGATCCAGCATCGTTGGGACTGGCTGCTGTCGACCGATTACAAGCTTACCGACGATATTCTCGTCTATGCGTCGGCTGCGACGGGGTCGCGTCCGCCGGGGCTCACGACCATTCTGAATACGCCACGACAGCTTACGGCGACGCCGGGAGAAAATCTTATTTCATACGAGGCCGGCGTAAAGACCGAATTCTTCGATCGTCGTCTGCGGGCCAATCTGTCCGCCTTTTACACGGACTATAAATCTCTCGCGACACCCTTGCAGGGCCACGAATGTATTGGCGAACCCGGGCCGACCGCGACCTGGTACGCAACCCCCGACGCCTGTCTGCAATATGCCGATACGGGGCATGTGCAGTTCATCAAGAGCGTCGGCATCCCCGCCAAGATCAGGGGTTTCGAATGGGAAGTCACGGCGCTTCCGATCGATGGCCTGCGCATCGACTGGTCGGGCGGCTACAATCATTATACGTCGGGCATAAAGACGCCCGGCGCGCCGGGTTATCTCTGGCCCGGCAACCATATCCAGCCAACCTGGAACATGCATGCCAATATTTCCTATGATGTGGAAACGTCGGTCGGCACGTTCACGCCCCGGCTAGACTGGAACTGGCAGTCGCAGCAGGATTATGATCCTTCCTCGCAACTCAGGGCACCGCTACCTATCTATGTTATCAGGCCCTATTCGCTGTGGAATGCCCAGCTTACTTATGAGTCGCCCGATCGCGACTGGTCGGCTACCTTTGCGGTCAATAACCTGACCGACAGATTCTACCATTATCAGGTGCTGCAAGGCACGCTGAACGCGCAAACCCGCCTGGGAGCACCGCGGGAATTCTCTTTGACCGTGCGGAAGAATTTCTAGGCGTCCTGCCTCTTCTGACGGCCTCGTCTCATCATCGGCCAGTTCGATGATGAGGCGGGGTTTTTCTTTCGAATTTCGGAACCGGGCCGGCCCTCCGATCGGGGAATTGCATGCGCGCCGAGCCTCCGTTATAAATAACATGATAAATAAATATGCGATGTGAATGCTTCGAGAGGTGCTTATGGTGAGAGACTGAATGAGCCCCCGTCGGCTGAATCGTCACCTGTGCGCGCCATGACATATCCGGCACGCCTCGCCCCGGCGAAACTTCATCTGAGAACCTTTGTGGGAAGGGAGACATGATGGCCGACCAGCGACGGGCGAGTCGGAGTGCGACGATCCGGAAACTTCCGCCATTCGAGCAGTCGATCGCGGCGATCATGCTCAGTGCGAAGGAGGCGGTGATCGGGCCGATGCGTCCGATGCTGCGCGATTATAATATCACCGAGCCACAATGGCGGGTGATGCGGGTCATAAACGATCGCGGTGCGACCGACGCGACGGGCCTTTCCGAAGTGGGGCTACTGCATGCGCCGAGCGTCACGCGCATTCTCAAGGAACTGGAGCAGCGCGGGCTCATCGCGCGCGAAGCGGATGCGAACGATCGTCGGCGCACCCTGGTGACGTTGACGCAGGAGGGGCACGAAGTGGTCAAGATCACATCGCGCCAGGTGATGCGCATCATGCGCGAATATGACGGTCGCTTCGGCGCGCAGCGGCTCGAGCGGCTGAACGACGAGTTGCGTGCGCTTTCCGCCGCCATCAAAGGTGTCGAATAGGGTCTTCGAGATGATCGCGAACAGCATTCCGGACCGGGCGAGAGAGGTGCAATCGATGCAGCAGGCGTTGGCATCGACGAAGCGCAGGCCCGGCGCGGCGGCGACCCTCTACACCTCGCTTCTTCATGGCGAGCGGACGCAGATCGAAGTGTTCTCGCGCATCCCCGATTCCGCCTATCGCACTTTGAAGATGGGGGAGATGGAACTGATCGGCATGCGCTGCGGCACGATTTCGATCCGCCGCGAGGTTGCAGATATCCGCGCGCGCCCGAACCGGATGCTGACCTTCATCCTCCAGGTGCGCGGTCGCAGCGCCTTTCGCCATTATGGCAATCAGATCGAGCTTGAAGAGGGCGATTTCACCCTCTGCAACAACAGCACTTATTATGATCTGTGCCTCAACGAGACGAACGAGGTCATCCTGTTCCGCGTACCCACGGCGATGGTCCAGCACAGAATTCCGTCGCCGGACCTGCTCTGCGGCCGGCGGCTGGCGCGGGGTGAAGGGCTGGCTTCGACGGCGGCGGCGATGGCGCGCGATCTCGTCGCCAAGGACTCGAGCCGGCTGTCCCCCGACATAAGCGAGCGCGCCGGGCGCCATCTGCTCGACGTGCTGGCAAGCTCCTATCTGCCCTTGCTCGACGAGGGTAATGCCGGATCGGCCGTCATGAGCGGGCGCTTCTGGAAGGTGAAACTCTGCATCGAGGAGCATCTGCGTAATCCCGAGCTGAGCCCGTCTTTCATCGCGCGGCACATGGGGCTTTCGGATCGCTATCTGCGGATGATCTTCGCGCTGAGCGGCGAATCCCCTTCGGCCTATATCCTGCGGCGCCGGCTCGAAGAATGCGCGGCCCAGCTACGCGATCCGCGCTGGCAAAATCATTCGATCACCAACATTGCCTTCAGTTGGGGCTTCAACAGCGCACCGCATTTCGCGCGAAGCTTTCGGGCCAAATTCCTTTTGTCCCCGCGCGAATATCGGCAACAGAATCTCTGAGCGTTGCACGGATGATCCAGGGCAACGCATATGAGCCGAACGGCCCCCGAACCCCCGCGTATTTCCGGCGGTGGCATGTGCAACTTCCTAACGGGGCAAGCGGCCGGTGGGCAGGCGTGCGAGCGTGCGCCAGGATCAATTGCTTATCATATTAAATAGTATGCCCTCCGCGCAAAAGCGGTCTACGACGGTTCCGGCCACGTAGAATGGGTGCGGGAGAGAGCGTCGATGGCTGGTCTTGCGAATGCCCCCTCGGTGGGTATCGAGCCGAAAGAGGCATCGGTCGCGATCACGTCCGCCGAGGGCGAGGCCTGGCCGGCGCGCAAGGATGCCTATTATTCGCTATTCGTCATAACGATGGTGGTGATGTTCACGGTGCTCGATCGCAGCGTGATGTCGCTGCTGATCGACCCGATCAAGCATGATTTCGGGATCAGCGATACGCAGGCGGCGCTGCTGATCGGGGCGGCTTTCTCGCTGCCCTACGGTGTCGTCGGCATCCTCGTCGCGCGCCTCGCCGATCGGAGCAATCGCCGCAACCTCGTCGCCGCCTCGCTCGGGGTCTGGAGCGCATGCACCGTCTTTTGCGGGATGACGCAAAGCTATGTCGCGCTGCTGCTGGCCCGCATGGGTATCGGCGCGGGCGAGTCGGGATACGGCCCGGCGAGTTGGTCGATCGCCACCGATTATTGGCCGCGCGAGAAGGTCGCGTTCGCGACCGGCACGATGGGGATCGGTGCGATGCTCGGCACCGGTCTCGCTTTCTTCCTCGGCGGCGCGGTGCTTCATTTCGTCTCGGGGATTCCGCCGGTCCATGTGCCGGGGATCGGCATCATCCGCCCGTGGCAATGGGCCTTCATCATCGTCGGCACGCCGGGGCTGATCTGGTCGTTCGTCGTGCTCACCAGCAAGGAGCCGCCGCGCCGCGGCCTTGCCGCCGGGCAACGCGCGCCCAACGTCGCCGTCCGCGAAGTCGCCCGCTGGCTGGCGGACGATTGGCGCACCTATCTCGCGGTGATCGGCGGCATGTGCATCAAGGCGATGATGCTGGCCGGCCCTGCGACCTGGGGCGCCACCTTTCTGCATCGCCAGTTCGGCTGGGACCTCGCCAAGGTCGGCATGGTCAGCGGCACCATCACGCTGGTCGTCTCCCCGATCGGATTGCTCGCCGGCGCCAAGCTGTCTGAATATTGGACGAAGAAGGGCATGCAGGACGCCAATCTGCGGATCGTCTTCTATGGCCTGATCTGTTCGATTCCGTTGATGATCATTTCGCCGCTTATGCCGAGCGCCTGGCTCGTGCTTGCGGTGAATGCGGTTGCGAGCTTCGTCGGCACACTCGGCTTCGGGCCGAGCATCGCGGCATTCCAGGTGATAACCCCTAACCGCATGCGCGCGCAGGTCGGCTCGCTGACCCAGTTCTGCAACAATGTGATCGCTTTCGCCCTGAGTCCGGTCATCGTCGCCTTGTTCACCGACTATCTGTTCCGCGACCCTGCGGCGCTGCGCTACTCGATGGTGCTCAACGCCGCGCTGATGGGGACGATCTCGCTGCTGGTCGTCTGGCAGGGCCTTAAGCCCTACGGCCGCTCCTACGAACGTGCTGTCCGCGAGTTCGCCGACTGATTCGCCATGCAAACGAAAGACCGCCAAAAAGAGGATGCCATGAGCCATAGCCTGGAATCGCTGGAAATCATCGACGCGCAAATTCACGAGCCCTTTCCGGGCAAGCCGCTCGACGAAAGCATGAAGGACCAGCTCAGCCTCTGGCAGGTCGAGCTGGCACGCGAGGCGATGGACGCGATCGGCGTCGATATCGCGCTGGCGGTGACGAGCGAGAAATTCATCAACCTTGCCCATGAGCGCTTTCCCGGCCGCTTTCCAGGCGTGCACACCTTCTGGCATACGCAACCCGATCTGGCAGCCGAAGTCCGCCGGATCAAGGCGCATCCGGCGATGGTCGCGGGGCGCGCGCTGGTCGGCGATTTCGTCACCGCGCAGATGCGGCCCGAGTTCGATCAGGGCGTTTTCGAACCGATCTATGCGACCGCCGAGGAAGTCGGCCTGCCGATCTTCAATTCCACCCATGGCGGCTGCGCGAGAATGGCGGCGGTGGCGGAGCGTCATCCCGGCCTGACGCTGATTGTCGACCATATCGGCGTCGCGCAGCATCCCGTCTCGCCGCCCGAGACGATGACCTGGGCACCGTTCGAGGACCTGCTGGCGCTCGCCCGATATCCCAACGTCCATGTGAAGCTGTGCGGCGCGCCGCTGCTCTCGCAGGAAAATTACCCTTATGAAGACGTCTGGCCCAATCTCGACCGCTTGTTCCAGGCGTTCGGCCATGAGCGGGTCCTGTGGGGCAGCGACTATACGCGGCTGCGCAGCGCCGATCTGCCCAAGGGCGCGCGCCCGCGCCGACGGGGTATCACCTATGGCGAGAACCTCAATTATCTGCTGCACAGCGACCGGCTGAGCCACGAGCAAAAGGCGCTGGTGCTGGGCGGCAATGCGCGCCGCCTGTTCGATCTGCCGCCGATCTCGCAGGATTGGGGGCCGCCGCCGATGCACTGGTAGGGCGCGCAACACACGTTTCCGCTGCGGGCAATCTTTGGCGGCCAAGTCCCGATATCCAGCATGTGAAATCATTGGGCGACAGGGCGATCGGCCCGCCTGTCCCCCGATCGAAACAATCAAGGAAGGCATGATTATGAGGCGTTCGACCGATTATTTTCTGAGCAGCCATGGCGGCAATCTTCCGCTTCCCGAGCCGCTGTCCAGCCTCGTCGCCAATGCACGCGAGCATCAGGCGGAGATCGCGGCCGAACTACCCAAGGCGGTTGACTGGGTCGTCCGGCAGCAGATGGACTGCGGCATCGATATCCTCAACGACGGCGAATATGTGAAGGCGTCGCACCCCGGCACTTATGCCGCCTACATCCATGACCGGATCAGCGGCTATAATGTGATCGATCGCCCGGCCGACCTGAAGCCGAAGCGCGCCTTCACCGCCGAGCGGGACCGGCGCGATTTCCCCGGTTTTTATGAGTCCGGCCTGTGGTTCGCGGGTTCGGGCGGCGCCGTCCGGCCGGGCTTCGTCCAGCCGGGCGGCGGCTGGCGCGGCATCATGGACCCCGCGCCGGCGACGATCCGCGCCTGCACCGAGCCGGTGAAATATCGGGATTATGCCGCAATCGGGAAAGATATCGATGCGCTCAAGACCGCGCTTGAGGGCAAGTCCGGCGTTGACGGCTTCATCGCCGCGCTCGGCCCGCTCAGCCTCGGCGCGGGCATCCACAATCTCTATTATAAGGATGAGCGCGAATATATGTTCGCGGTCGCCGATTGCGTGCGCGAAGAATATAAGGCGATCACCGATGCCGGATTGATCCTGCAAGTCGATGAGCCCGAATTCGCGACGACATGGATGTTCTATCCCGACTGGAGCGTCGAGGAATATCGCAATCACCTCGATTTCTGCGTCGAGATCATCAACCACGCGCTGCGCGGCCTGCCCGAGGAGCAGATCCGTTTTCACATGTGCTGGGGATCGGGCCACCGCCCGCATGTCCACGATATCGAGTTCAAGTATATCGTCGACAAGCTGCTGAAGATCAACGCGCAGGCCTATAGCTTCGAGGCGTCGAACGTCCGCCACGCGCACGAATATCGCGTTTTCGAGGATGTGAAGCTACCCGAGGGCAAGATCGTCGTGCCGGGCGTCATCGGCCATTTCACCGATCTCGTCGAACATCCCGAACTGGTGGCCGAGCGGCTCTGCAACTTCGCGAAGCTGGTGGGGATGGAGAATGTCCATGCCGGCACCGATTGCGGCATCGGATCGCGCGTCGGCCATCAGGAGATCGTCTGGGCCAAGCTCAAGGCGATGGCGGAAGGCTGCCGCATCGCCGGCCGGCGCATGAAAGGCCGATGAACGCGCGGGCCGCGCCCCGTTAAGGTGCGCGGCCCGCGAACGGCATGTCTTGGCTTAAAATTCCCATCAACCGGGACTGCTGTTCCGCGCTATCCTCGCGGCGGGCTTTGTTGTTGCGCCAGGCGAAACAGTCAGGGTAAGCGGCTCGCTATGGCTGGCGCGCCGGCCTGTTTTCGGCAACGACTGCTGAAGGCTGCGAGGGAGACAGGGGAATGTCGGCAAGCCAGGGCCGAGGGGGACGGTCGACGACCATCCGAAAGCTGCCGCCGTTCGAGCAATCGATCGCGGCAATTATATTGAGCGCGAAGGAAGCGGTGGTCGCGCCGATGCGGCCCACGCTTCGGGATTATAATATCACCGAGCCGCAATGGCGGGTGCTGCGTGTGATAAACGATCGCGGCGCGACCGACGCGACGGGCCTGTCCGAAGTGGGTCTGCTGCATGCGCCCAGCGTGACGCGGATCCTCAAGGAGTTGGAAAAGCGCAAGTTCATCGTGCGCGAGCCAGACGTGAACGATCGCCGGCGGACCCTGGTGGCGCTGACGCCCGAGGGGCGCGAAGTTATCAAGGTGATATCGCGTCAGGTGATGCGCATCATGCGCGAATATGACGATCGCTTCGGTGCGCAGCGGCTCGACCGGCTGCTCAACGAATTGTGCGCGCTGTCCGCCGCGGTCAAGGGCGTCGAATAGGCCGGACATCGAATCTCGCGGAACGGAAAGGGCATCCGGAAGATCGTCATTGCGCCCTAATAATTATCATGTTAACTTGTTGGGCATAGGTCATCAGCTCTGTTTGGGCTGGGAAGCGAATGAGGGAGAGTGGTTTTGCACAAGATTGTGGTCCTTTATCCACCGCAGCCTGATCCGGAGGCGTTCAAGGCCTATTATGTGGGCACGCATATCCCGCTGGCGCGCAAGCTGCCGGACCTGAAGGCATTGCGTTACAGCTTCGACGTGCAGGGCGTCGGTGGTGATTCGCCTTATTTCTGTATCTTCGAAGCCGAGTTCAGCGACGGCGCGGCCTTGGGCGCGGCCATGGGATCGCCCGAGGGGCAGGCGGTCGCCGCCGACGTGCCGAACTTCGCCAAAGTCCCGCCGACACTGATCCATTATCCGGCCGAAAGCGCGGCGTAATCGTAGAGGCCGCTCAACGGCTGACAGCCTGAAAGAGGAGAGAAGTGGTGGCGCGGGCGAGCTTTTCCAAATCCGTGCGGGGCGCCTTTGCTCTCGTGCTGACGCTTTCGCTTTCGGGTGCGGCGAGCCTCGCGCCGGCGATCGCCGCGAGCGGTGGAGGCAACGCGCCGGCGCCGATCGTGATTGAGCGGCAGGGCAGCTTCACCGCGGGCGGCACCGTAATCGGCGATCCGGCCAAGGCGTCTCTGCACTGCGATCATGGCTTCGTCGAATATCAGATCCCTGAGCACCCCCGGAAAGTCGCGCTCTTCCTGTGGCATAGCTCCAGCGTGCAGGTCTGGCAGAATCGCTGGGACGGCGGCGAGGGCTATCAGAGCATTTTCCTCCGCCGTGGCTTTCCCGTCTATCTCTGGGATGGGCCGCGTGTCGGCCGCGGCAATATGAGTTGCGAGGCGTATACATATAAGCCCGTTGTCGGGCAGGATCAGCGCAACGTCATCTCCTGGCGGCTCGGCCCGGCGCCGGGGCAGTGGTTTCCCGGCGTCCAGTTCCCCAAGGACGACCTCAAGGCGTTCGATCAGGCGATGAGCGCGCGCTATTATGAGTTCGATATCGCGAAGAATGCGCATCTTGAGGCGGAGGCGGCGGCCAAGGCGATAGACCGGATCGGCCCCAGCGTGCTCGTCACCAATTCGGCGGCGGGCTGGCGCGCCATGCTCGCGGCGCTGAAGAGCGACAATGTGAAGGGCATCGTCGCTTATGAGCCGGCCGCCTTCGTTTTTCCCGACGGCGAGGGACCGCAGGGGTCGGAGGGCGGCTTCGGCCCGACGCATGTGCCGCTGGCCGAATTCATGCGGCTGACGCGCATTCCGATCCAGATCGTCTGGGGCGACAATACCGAAAAGACGTTCTGGGCGCATACGGTGGCGTTGAGCAGGCAGTTCGTCGATATCGTGAACGCCCATGGCGGCCATGCCGAAGTGCTGATGCTTCCTTCGGTCGGCCTGAAGGGCAACACGCATATCGCTTTCGCCGATCTCAACAATGTCGCGGTGGCCGATCAGCTTTCGCTCTTCCTCAAGAAGAACAAGCTCGATCTCCGATAGCCTGGTTTTCGAGGCGGGTTGCATCGCCGGATGCGCAGTGCGTTTTTGCCGTGTCGGGCAGGAGTGTCGATCGTCGGCGAAAGAGGGTTGGAAAATGGCGACGCAGGGCTAGTTCATTGACATCGGCAAAGTGGCTAGTTACTTATCATGTTATCTTTTTCTGACGAGCCAAAGAGGCGGCAATGAGTAAGAATTTCGCTCTTCGGGAGCTTATCGACGACCGTCCGCAGGACGGCGTGTTCCGCGTCAACCGCACGTTGTTTCGCGATCCCGCGCTGTTCGATCTTGAAATGGCGCATGTGTTCGAAGGCGGATGGGTCTTCATCGGCCTGGCGACGCAGGCGGAGAATCCCAACGACTATTTCACCAGCTTCATCGGCCGCGTGCCGATCATGGTCAGCCGGGACGCCAAGGGCGAGCTTCGGTGCCTGATCAACGTCTGCCCGCACAAGGGCGTGCGCCTGGTGCAGAAGCTATGCGGCAATGCGTCTCGGCACGTCTGCCCCTATCATAGCTGGACGTTCGACAGCACGGGCGCCAACCGCAACATCAAATGGGAGAAGAGCGGCTGCTACGCCGCCGGCTTCGATGAGGAGAATCACGATCTCGCGCCGGTCGCGCGGTTCGGCGAATATCGCGGCTTCCTGTTTGCGAGCCTGAATCCCGACGTGCCGAGCCTGGAGGATTTTCTGGGCGAGACGCGCAAGCTTCTCGACCTTGTTGTCGACAAGAGCCCCGAAGGCGTCGAACTGGTGCCCGGCCGGGTCTGCTTCACTTATGCGGCGAACTGGAAGATGCAGCTCGAAAACTGCTCGGACCAGTATCACTTCACCTCGACGCACCCGAGCTACATTCGTATCCTCGATCAGCGCGCGAAGGAGCAGGCGTCCGATGTGGTGGAGGCGACGCTCGGCGCCGCCGATTTCTGGCAGGAGGATGCGAGCGGCATCACCGGCGGCACGATGAGCTTCGATCATGGCCATGTGCTGAACTGGGGCGTGATGCCGGTGACGTCGGCCCAGCCCGATTTCGAGCGCGCGGAGCAGATTGCTGAGGCGCATGGCGTCGCCAAGCGCAACTGGATGTTCAACATGCGCAACCTGACGATCTTCCCGAATCTGCAGATCGCGGAAAATGCGTCGAGCCAGATGCGCGTCATTCGCCCGATCGCGCATAACCTCACCGAAATGCAGACCTGGTGTATCGCGCCTCGCGGCGAGAGCGCGAAGGCACGGGCGCTGCGCATTCGCCAATATGAGGATTTCTTCAATCCGACGGGCATGGCGACGCCCGACGACACGGTCTGTTACGAGGAGGCGCAGCTCGGCATGGCGGAGCAGGAAAGGCCGTGGCTGCAAGGCCATGCGCGAGGGCTGGCCGCCACCGTCGAAGGCGGGAACGAATATTCGGACATGATCGATCTCAAGCCGGCGCGCAGCGTCCTCGCCGATGCGCAGCTCTGCGACGAAAGCCTGTTCGGGAGCTATTATCGCGCCTGGGCCGCACGCATGAAGGAGGTGGTGGCGTGACGGTGCTCGGGCGGGCCGAGGCGGCGGCATTCCTGTATCGCGAGGCGTTGTATCTCGATCGGATGGATTTCGACCTCTGGCTCGATCTCTATACCAGCGATTGTCTGTTCTGGATGCCGGCGTGGCGCGACGACGGGAAGCAGACAGACGATCCCGACAGCGAGCTCTCGCTGATCTTCTATCGCGGCCGGCGCAATCTGGAAGATCGCGTCCAGCGTATCCGTTCGGGCTTTTCGGTTGCCTCGGTGGTGATGCCGCGCGTGGCGCACATGATCGGCAATGTGCTGGCGGAGCCGGTGGACGACAGGACGACGCGCCTCGATTCCTCCTTCATCGTCAATGTGCACGACGTGCGGACGCATCGTGGCCATGCCTATTTCGGGCGCTACGAGCATGAGCTACGCTTGGAAAATGGCGAGTGGAAGATTTCGCGAAAGGTCATCCGGCTGATGAATGACGTCGTTCCCACCATGCTCGACATCTATGGCATCTAGGAGCGGGCGGATGCAGTTTTCCTCGACGCCCGGCGTCGCGATCGTCGGCGCCGGCGCGATGGGCTGCCTTTTCGCCGCCCGGCTGGCGGAGCAGGGCGCGCGCGTCACGCTCGTCGATGTCGATCGCGAGAGACTCTCGATCATCGGCCGTGACGGCATCACCCTGGTCGACGACAAGGGCGCGCGAACGCTGGTGGTCGGCGCAAGCCTGGCGGCGGACGTCGCCGGCCCCGTCGATTTGCTGTTGCTCTTCACCAAGGGAATGCACAGCGCCGCCGCGATCCGTTCGGTCGCGCATCTTGCGTCGAGCCGGCCGATCGCGCTGACGTTGCAGAACGGCATCGGCAATGCGGAACTGCTGGTCGAAGGCTTCGGGGCGGAGCGGGTGCTGCTGGGAACCGCGCATGTGCCGGCCGACCTGACCGGACCCGCATCGGTCGAGACGCATGGGTTCGGCTCGCTCGACCTCGGCGGCTTCACCGCCGAGGCGCACGCGCATGCGCCGGCGGTGGCCGCCTTGCTGGAGCAAGCGGGCTTCAACGCGCATGTCGCCGATGACGTCAATGCCGCCGTGTGGGAGAAAGTGGCCTTCAACGCGGCGCTCAACGCCGTTGCGATGATTTGCGAGGTCCCCAATGCCGGCATGGACAATGATCCGGGCCGGCGCCTTGCCGCCAAGGTGGTGGACGAGACGGCGGATGTCGCGGCGGCCAAGGGGTTAGGCCTCGATCGCGAGCGGATCGTCGCGACGATCGATGCGGCCTTGCGCGAGCATGCGCATCACAAGGCATCGATGTTGCAGGACCGCGAGCTTGGGCGGCCGACCGAGATCGAGACGATCAACGGCGCGATCGCGCGCGAGGGCGCGCGGCTCGGCGTGCCGACGCCGGTTTGCGATACGCTCAGCGATCTGGTGCGGATTATCGAACTGGCGCAACGTAACACCGCCAAGGGATAAGACGCGAACCCGGATCCGCGTCGAACGGAGGGCGCATGAAGAAGCTTGTCAACGATCCGCTGCTCGTCGTCGAAGAGATGATCGAGGGGCTGCTGCTGGCCGATGAGCGGCTCACGCGGATCGAAGGCGAGAATGTCGTTCTGCGGCGCGATCATCGCGCGCTGGCGGCAAGCGGCAAGGTAGCGATCGTCTCCGGCGGCGGGGCAGGGCATGAGCCCGCACATGCCGGCTATGTCGGCGCGGGCATGCTCACCGCCGCCGTGGTCGGCGCCGTCTTCACCTCGCCGAGCGTGGATGCCGTGCTGGCGGCGATCCGCGCGGTGGCGGGGCCGGCGGGCGTCCTGCTTATCATCAAGAATTATACCGGCGACCGCCTCAATTTCGGGCTCGCCGCCGAGATCGCGCGCGCATCGGGCATCGCCGTCGAGATGGTGATCGTGCGCGACGACATCGCGTTGGACGATGCTGGCGGCGCAGTCGGCCGGCGCGGGATCGCGGGCACGGTGCTGGTTCACAAGATTGCGGGCGCGGCCGCCGAGGCGGGGCTGTCACTGGCCGAGGTGAAGGCCGAGGCGGAGGGCGCCGCCGCTGCCCTGTTCAGCATGGGGCTGGGGCTGGGCGCCTGCATCGTTCCGGCCGCTGGCACGCGAGGCTTCGAACTGGGTGAGGACGAGGTGGAATATGGCCTTGGCATCCATGGCGAGAGCGGGGCGCGGCGTGGCCCGATCGCGCCCGCCGATGTGATGCTGGATCAACTGCTCGACCGGCTGATCGAACGTGGCCATCTTACGGCCGCCGACCGCATCGCGTTGCTGGTCAACAATCTCGGCGGCACGGCGATCCAGGAATTGAGCATCGTGGCGCGTCACGCTTTGACACGATTGCAGAAGGCGGGCGTTCGGACCGAGGCGGCGCTGGTCGGCACCTTCCTGACCGCGCTGGAGATGCCGGGCTGCTCGATCTCGTTGCTGAAGCTTGACGATATTCGGCTGAAAAGGTTGCTCGCGCCGGCCGCCGCGGGCGCGTGGGCGCTGCCCACATGCCCTGCCTCGTCGCTTGGCGCTATCGCCCATCCCAAGGCGGAGGAGCAGGGCGAGACGCTGGGGCCGGCCTGGGCCGATGAGGGCCAGAAGCGCCGTTTTGCCAATGCTATTACGGCCGTCATCGCGGCGCTCAAGCAGGCGGAGCCACGGCTGACCGAGTTGGATTCGGTGGTGGGTGACGGTGATATCGGCATCAGCCTCGCACGCGGCGCGCGCGCGATCGAAGCGCTGGTGCCGCACCTTGATATGGCCCATCCGGCCGCCGCGCTGCGCGATGTGTCGGCGGAACTGCGCCGCGCCTTGGGCGGCACGTCGGGGCCGCTCTATGCGGTTTTCGTCCTGCGTGTTGCGATGAGCCTTGCCGAGGCGCGCGATCCGGGCCGAGCCGATGCCTGGGCGGCGGCGTTCCGTGCGGGGTGCGAGGGTATTCAGTCGCTGGGCGGCGGCAAGGCGGGCGACCGGACGATGCTCGATGCGCTGCTGCCCGCCGCCGATGCCATCGCGGCCAGGACGGGGGAGGGGGAGGATGCCACCGCTATCCTCGATGCCGCGATCGGCGCGGCGGAGGCGGGCGTCGAGGCGACGGCGCGGATGCGGCCCCGGCTCGGCCGCTCAGCCTATGTGGGCGAGCGCGCGCTAGGCCACCCCGATCCCGGCGCCTATGCGGTCGCCGTTTGGCTGAAGGCGATCGCGGCGGCGATCTAGGCTGGCGAGCCGGCCAGCGATGGAGGATGGAATGATGACACTGACAGACGGCTATGCGGCCCCGGCGGCCGGCGACCGGCTGGCTCCCTGGCGGTTCGAACGGCGCGATCCGGGGCCGCGCGATGTGCGGATCGCGATCGATTATTGCGGCGTCTGCCATTCGGACATCCACACAGTGCGCGGCGAATGGGGCGAGCAGAACTGGCCCTTCGTGCCGGGTCACGAGATAATCGGGAGGGTGATCGGCGTGGGCGCGGCCGTCACGCGCCACAAGGTCGGCGATGTCGTCGGCGTGGGTTGCATGGTTAATTCGTGCCGCCAGTGCGCGCCCTGCCAGTCGGGCAACGAGCAATTTTGCGAGGCAGGCTTCACCGGCACCTATTCGGGCGTCGAAGGCGAAACCGGCAAGCCCACCTATGGCGGCTATTCGACCAATATCGTCGTCGACGAGGATTTCGTGCTGCGCATTCCCGAGGGGCTGGACCCGGCGGGCGCGGCGCCATTGCTTTGCGCGGGGATCACCACCTATTCGCCGCTGCGCCACTGGAAGGTGAAGTCGGGCGATCGCGTCGGGGTGGTCGGGCTTGGCGGGCTCGGCCACGTCGCGATCAAGCTGGCGCATGCGATGGGCGCGCATGTCGTGCTGTTCACCACCTCGCCGGGCAAGGCTGACGACGGAAGGCGGCTCGGCGCCGACGAGGTGGTCGTCTCGACCGACAAGGCGGCGATGGCGGCGCACGCCTACAGCCTCGATTTCGTGCTCGATACCGTCTCCGCGCCGCATAATCTTGACGACTATCTCGCGCTGCTGAAGATCGACGGGACGCTGGCTTTGGTCGGCATGCCGGCCACGCCGCATCCGCCGATCGATCCCGCCAGCCTGATCCTCAAGCGCCGCAGCGTCGCCGGATCGATCACCGGCGGCTTGCCGACGACGCAGGAAATGCTCGATTTCTGCGCCGAGCATGGGATCACCGCCGATGTCGAGATGATCGCCATCGACGAGATCAACGAAGCCTATGAGCGGCTGCTTGCCGCCGACGTCAAATATCGCTTCGTGATCGACATGGCGACGTTGCGCGAGGCGGCCGCCGCCTGACCTCAGCCGCGCCGGAGCGCGGCCTTGGTCGTCCCCGAAGGCATGTCGTTGAACCCGGGATTGAGCGATGTGCCCGGCGGCACCAGGGCGTCGATCCGGTCCAGCGTCTCGGCGGAGAGCTTCAGGTCCCCGGCGGGGAGCAGGCTTTCGAGCTGTTCCATCGTCCGGGGGCCGATGATCGCGGCGGTCACGGCCGGATGCTGGAGGACGAAGGCGACGGCGAGCTGCGCGATCGTCACCCCGATCTCGTCGGCCAGCTTCACCAGTTCGGCGACGATGTCGAGCTTGCGCCGGATGAAGGCCGCCTGCGGATCGAAACTGCCGCGCATCAGCCGCCCGAAATAGGCGATGCGATTGTCCCCGGCCAAATCCTCCGGCCCGCGATACCGGCCCGAAAGGAAGCCGCCGTCCAGCGGGCTGAAGGTGATGACGCCCATGCCGTAGCGCCGGCAGGCGGGCAGTACGAACCGCTCGATATCGCGCACGAAGATCGAATAACCGGGCTGATCGCAGCGGAAGCGCTGGGTCCCGCGCTTTTCGGCGATCCAGTGGCTCTCGACGATCCGGTCGGCGGGGAAGCTGGAGCAGCCGAACTGGCGGATTTTCCCCTGGCGGACGAGATCGGTGAGGGTGAACAGCACCTCCTCGATATCGGTGCCGTCGTCGTAGCGGTGCATCTGATAGAGGTCGATATGATCGGTGCCGAGCCGGCGCAGGCTGTCCTCGACGGCGCGCACGATCCAGCGGCGCGATCCGCCGCGCATATTGGGGTCGTCCCCCATCGCGGCGTAGAATTTGGTGGCGATGACAAGCGAGTCGCGCCGGCCCTTGATCGCCTTGCCGACGATCGTTTCGGATTCGCCGCGCGAATAGCCGTCGGCGGTGTCGATGAAGTTGATCCCGCCGTCGATCGCGCGATGGATGATGCGCACGCAATCGTCATGATCGGTGTTGCCGATCGATCCGAACATCATCGCGCCCAGGCAGAGCGGGCTCACCCGCATTCCCGTGGCGCCCAGCGTGCGCAGTTCCATATGCCTCTCCTCGAATTATCAGATGCCCCTCTTCGTTGGGGAGGGACGTTTCGGCAAGCCCGGCCGGGCCGGCGGTGATCGTTCATTGACACGATCGGCGCGACAAGATAGTTATCATGTTATGTTTTGCGGCGCAACCGCACGCATGGCGGTGCGCGACGAACACCGCCTGGGACGCGATCTTCGCGACCGATTGTGGGAGAGGGAGCATGTGCAAGGTCCTGTTTCTCTGTCAGCGGCCTGACGATCCCGAACATTTCAGGGGCTGTCCGGCCCTCTATCCGATGGAGACTTTCGCATGAGCGCACCCGCACTCCGCCATCCCGACCGCCTGTTCATCGGCGGCGCCTGGGTAGAACCGCATTCGGGGCGGCAGCTTGAGATCGTCTCGCCCGACAGCGAGCGGGTGGTCGTCCGCGTCGCCGAGGCTGACGAGATCGACATGGATCGCGCGGTCGCGGCCGCGCGCAAGGCGTTCGATGAAGGCCCGTGGCCGTGGATGTCGCCGGGCGAGCGCGTTGCGGCGATGACCCGGCTTGTCGAGGCGCTCCGCCGGCGCGAACCCGAACTGGCCGCCGCCTGGACGGAGCAGATGGGGGGGCTCGCCTCGCTCGCCCCCTATCTCACGGCGCGCGGCACGCAGAATTTGCAGGAGGCGATCCATCTCGGCGGGGAGTTCCCGTTCATCCGCCGCGCCGAGTCGCAGGCCGCGCCGGCCGCTTATGTCGTGCAGGAACCGGTCGGCGTCGTCGCTGCGATCGCGCCGTGGAACGTGCCTTACATGATCATGGCCGCGAAGATCGCGCCCGCCTTGCTCGCCGGCTGCACGATCGTGATGAAGCCGTCGCCCGAAACGCCGGTCGAGGCCTATATCATCGCCGAATGCGCCGAGGAGGCGGACCTGCCGCCGGGCGTCATCAACCTCGTGCCTGGCAATCGCGAGGCGTCGGATCACCTCGTCTGCAATCCGGGCGTCGACAAGGTGAGCTTCACCGGATCGACGCTCGCCGGCAAGCGGATCGGCGAGGTCTGCGGTTCGCGCGTCGCCCGCTGCACGCTGGAGCTTGGCGGCAAATCGGCCGCGATCATCCTCGACGATTTCTCGACAGAGGAAACGGCGAAGGTGCTCGCCGGCGCGATCACGCTGGTGAGCGGGCAGGTCTGCGCGATGCTGACACGCGCGATCGTGCCGCGCCGGCGCCACGATGAGGTTGCCGACGCGATCGCGGCGGAGATGCGGAAGATCCGCGTCGGCCATTCCGACGATAGCGAGGCGCAGATGGGCCCGCTTGCGATGCAGCGCCAGTTGGAGCGCGTCGAATCCTATGTCGACAAGGGCAATAAGGAAGGCGCGGCGCTGGTCACGGGCGGCGGCCGTCCGGCGCACCTCAATCGCGGCTATTTCTTCGAGCCGACGCTCTTCGCCGACGTGCGCAACGACATGACTATCGCGCGCGAGGAGATTTTCGGGCCGGTGCTGAGCCTGATCCCGTGCGACGATGTAGACGATGCGATCCGCATCGCCAACGATTCGAACTATGGCCTCAACGGGTCGGTGCTGACGCATGATGCCGATGCGGCCTGGCGCGTCGCGCGGCGAGTGCGCACCGGCAATGTCGGGCAGAATGGAATGCGCAGCGATTTCTCGCTGCCGTTCGGCGGCTACAAGCAATCGGGCATCGGCCGCGAAGGCGGCGCGCAGGGCCTGATGCATTATCTGGAAACCAAGACGATCCTGCTCGACGACGCGCCGACCCAGACGAACTGACGTCTTCGGAAAGAACGCAGACCAGCCTTCGCCCGAAGGCTGGCCCCTGCGGTTATCTTTAGCGGAATAAGGGGGGACAGGCGGCGCTTCGGCGTCGCCTGTTCGCGTTGGAAAGCCTGCGATCCGGCGTTCTGCGGCTTGCCTTGCGTATCAAGATACATATATAGGAAGGCGACAAGGAGAGAGAGACGACCATGTCCCTGACGATCAAGCCCATCCTGCCGCGATTTGGCGCGGAAGTATCCGGCGTGGACATCAGCCAGCCGCTTGATGCCGCTACCCAGGCGCAGGTCATCGGCGCGATGAACGATTGGGGTGTCTGCGTCTATCGCAACACCGGGCTCGACAATGAATCGCATATCGCGTTCAGCCGCATTTTCGGCCATCTGGAAAAGGCGCCCGCGCGGGCCGGCGCGTTGCCGCGCCATGGCCATCGCGAATTGTTCGATGCCGGCAATCTCGATGCCAATGGCGAGATCAACCGCGATCCGTCGGCGATCCAATATCGCAAGGGCGATCGTCTCTGGCATACCGACAGCTCGTTCATGCCTCTCCGTTCGGCTTATTCGCTGCTGCTGGCCTATAAGGTGCCCAGCAAGGGTGGCGAGACCTGGTTCGCCGACACGCGCTCGGCCTATGAGGATCTGCCGCAGTCGATGAAGGACCGGATTGACGGGCGGACTGGTGAGCATTCGCTTTGGTGGTCGCGCAAGCTGGCCGGGGCGGACATCAGCGAGGAAGAGATCGATTCCCGGCTCAAGGCGCAGCATCCGTTGGTGCATGTCCATGCCGGATCGGGCCGCAAGACGCTCTATGTCGCGGCGCATCTGCGCGACATCGTCGGGATGGATCGCGAGGAAGGGCGCAAGCTGATCCGCGAACTGATCGAGTGGGCCACGCAGCCGCAATATGTCTTCTCGGTGAAGTGGAATGCCGGCGATCTGGTGATCTGGGACAATCTGGCGAGCATGCATCGCGGCGGCGAGTTCGATTATCTAAACGAGAAGCGCGACATGCGCCGCACCACCGTGCGCGAGGCCCCGGCGCCCGACGAGGCGGATGACCCGTTCAGCGATCTGTTCAAGACGATGCCGGCCCCGGTATCCCCCGCGCCGGCGGCCTGAGGCCGTCGATCAGCCCCGCCGCGAAAGCGCCAGCGCCTCGTCATAGGCGCTGCGATCGATAAGCCGGGCGAGTTGCGCGCGCGGCCGGGGCGGGCGCTTCCCCGCGTGGGCGAGCCAGATTTCCTCTTCCGCCAGCACGTCCAGCATGTCGTCCTCGAAAGCGGCGACAAAGCCATGATGAGGCCATGCATCGGCGATCTGCGCCGCCGTATAGCCGCCTGACCGGGCCACCAGCGCCTGTGCCTGCGCCGCTACGGCGGGGTTGGCGTTCATGGCGTCGGTCGTATCAATGATCGCAGTCATGAGCGAGACGATCTGGCGGCGCTTGCCCCGGTCGGCGAGCGCGCCGGCGGTGGTGTTGAGGTTGAACAGCTCGCGATAAATGCCCTCGCCGCTGAAGGTGACGGCATCGTCGTCCAGTGCGCGCACCGCATCCTCGCTGAACGGCTCCCATATCGCGACGGCGTCGATCTCCTGCTTCGCGATTGCGGGCGCCAGATTCTTCAGCGGGCCTACCTGCACGATCGTTACGTCGTTCATAGCCAGCCCGGCGCTGTCGAGCATCCGGGCGAGAAAATATTCCGCCGATGTCGCGCGCAATGTGCCGACGCGCTTGCCCTTCAGGTTGGCGAGGCTGGCGATGCCGGCGGACCGGCGCGCGACCAGGCGATAGCGCCCCTCCACCAGCGTCATGATGATCCGCAGGTCCGGTCGCTTCACCGATTGGCGGAGCAATTGCGTTTCGGCATTGGTCGCGACATCGGCAACGGCATTCGGTTCTATCAGGCTGGCGACGCCGCCGAGTTGCACCGCCGTGCCGACCGGATAGCGATCGCGCACCGTCAGCAGCACCGGCGCGATCTCGACCGTCATCGTCGCGCCGTAGATGGCGGGCGGGGCTGCGGAGGCCGCCAGTGCACTGCGCGAAAGCAGCATGGCCATAGACAGGCCGCCCACCATCACGTCGCGCCGCGCAATGCTCATCATTTAGGTTCCCCCCTTTGCCCGCCTGCGGTTCGGTCACGCGGCTTCTGCGCGCTCCAATCTTGCATGATCGAGGACCGTAATAACTGCGGATTGCCGGAAGCGCGATGCGCCCGCTTCAGCTTCGACATCTGGCGGGTACAGGTCGGCTTTTCAGCGCCTCTGACCGCTCGATTGAACCGAGGACGGGCATTCGTCCTTCTCTCGCCCGCTATCGGAAACGGCCCGCCTGAAAGCGACCACATTCCGCCGCCGAATGGGCGGCCGCCCCTGTGCCTGCGCGCGGAAGCAGTAGAATATCGTCGCGAGGGGTAATTGTCGGACCGCTGCGGGGGCATCCCGTATCGGCGGAAAAGGGGGAATTTGACGCACGCACGTTGATGGAGATGAGAGCCGATGCATAGCCCCACCAAGAAGCTCATCGTCCCAAGTCGCCACCCCCCTCTGACCCTGACCCTGCACATGTTCGCGGATTGCGGATGAAGGTCCTGATTTCCGGGCCGTTAACCGGAATATTCGTCCGTCCTTTCCGCCCCGACCGGAACATACCGACATGCTGCCGCTTTACGGCAGGCGCGCTTTGCGTCCGGCCGCGGCATTTTATGTCGGACGGACGGGCGGTCATGCAGGACAAGGCGTAATTCATGAAGCTCGCTTTTGCTCGCCGACCGTTGTTCCTCTGGCTGGTCGCCGTCCCCAATTTCGTCTCGCTCGTCTATTTCGGTTTCATCGCCTCGCCGGTCTATACCTCGCGGACGTCGCTTATCGTGCTCAACCCCACGCCGGGCGCGTCCAGCCTGTCGTCGTTGCTGTCGGGTGGGTCGGGCGATGGCTCCTCGCAGGGCGCCTATCTGCTCAAGGAGTTCATCGGCTCCTGGGACGAGGTTAGCGCGCTCGATCGGCGCTTGCATCTGGCGCGCCACTATGCCGAGGGTGATATCGTCAGCCGTTATGGCGGGCTGTTGGGCGGCTTTGCCCGCGATGACGTCGCGCTGTGGCGCTATGTCCGCAAGCGCATCATCGTCAAGGTCGACCTGAAGAGCGGCATCGCCGCGATCGAGGCGCGTGGCTACCGGCCCGATTTCGCGCAGGCACTCGCGCAGGCTCTGCTCGCCGACAGCAGCGCGCATCTCAACAGGATGAATGCGCGGCAGGAACGCGATCTGATCGGCCATGCCGAGCAACGCAAGGCGCATCTCGAACAGGTGGTGCGCGAGGATGAGGCGGCGTTGGCGACCGAACGGCGCCGGACGAACGCCTATGATCCCAAGGATCAATATCTGTCGAACCTGTCGCTGGTGAACGACCTGAAGGCTCGCAACGCCGAATATCGCTCGCAATTTGATGCGATCGTCCGGGCGACCCCGAACAGCCCCGAGGCGAAGAATATCGCGACGGCGATGGCGGCGCTCGACGACAAGATCGCCGAGGCCCAGGCGCACAGCCGTGAACTGAGCCGGGCGTCGGCGCGCTGGGACACGCTCGTCGCCAAGCGCGACACCGATGTGAAGCTGCTTCAACAAGCCAGCGGCGCCGCGCAGGACGCGCAGCAGAGGGCGGCGCAGAACCAATATTATCTCAACATAATCAGTGCTCCCTCGGCGCCGAAGACACCCGAGCGGCCACACCGCCTCTATTGGATCTGCGGTATTCTGCTGGGGACGCTCCTGCTGTGGGGATTGTTGCGATGAGCCGCTATCGCCTTACCTGCGCCGCCGCCTTGGCGCCACTGCTGCTCGCCACCGCTTGCGGAACGCTGCCGGGTGCGGGCCCGTCGCCCGGCGCGCTCAAGGCGGCGCCCGATGTCGATGTGGTGTCCGTCACCCCCGCGATGGCCGAGGCGATGGCCGCGAAGGAGGCGCGCGCCCAGGCCGATGCCGTCGCGCATGCGCTTGACGCGCTTGGCACCACCACCACGCCGCCGGCCTTCACCTTCGGACCGGGCGCGGCGATGACGCTGACGCTCTGGAGCTTCTCGCCCAAGCCCGGGGCGGAGGATGGGCCGCAGCCCACTGCGCTGGGAAGCCATACGGTCGCCGCCGACGGCACGATCCTGCTGCCTTATGCGGGGCAGGTGCGGCTGGCGGGCCTGACGCTCGGCCAGGCGCAGGCGGCGCTGACCCGGCGCTTCGAGGCGCTCGGCCTGTTCTACAAGCCGTCGATCGCGATCGATGTCGGCGCGGTGCCGCAGGGTAGCGTCCTCGTCACCGGCGCGGTGGGCGCGCCCAAGAGTCTTGCCTGGCCGCCGCAGGGATTGACGCTTGGCGAAGCGCTGACGCAGGCACTCGGCGACGGTAACAGCCTGTTCGGCGAAGGCGACGCCACCACTACGAGCGCGACCGCGACCCGCGTCGCGGTGTTGCGTGGCGACCGCACAGTGGCCGAACTGCCGATCGCGGCGGCGCTCGAACAGAAGATTCCGCTGCGGCCCGACGATCGCATCCTCGTCCGCAAGAGCCCGGCGGTGCAGGTGGCGGTGCTGGGCGCGGGCATTCAGGGCAACAGCGTGCAGCGCTTCGCCGAGGTGCCGACGCTGACGCAGGTGCTGGGGCGCGCTGCCGGGCTCAACGCCAACAGCGCCAACGATCATGCCGTATTCGTACTGCGCCGGCGTGAGGGGGAAAAGCCGGTGCTATATGATTTCGCCTGGAACAAGGCGCAGGGCGTCGTCGCGGCGAACAGTTTCCCGGTCGAAAATGGCGATCTCGTCTATGTCGCCGAGGCGCCGATCATCTCGGTACAGCGCGTGATCAATATTCTCTTTCAGGTCGCGCTGCCCGCGCAGGTCTTCAAATAGGGCGATGGACTTCACCGCCTATCTGCGCTGCTGCGGCGTGGCGGAGACGGACCTGCCGGCGCTGGCGGCGCGGATCACCAGTTGGGAAGCGTTACAGGACTGGATGGATCGGACGCAGGCGCCCGCGATCCAGCCCGTACCGCGCCGCACGTCGATCGCGCCGGGGATGCTCGACCGTTCGTGGAAGAAAGCGCTCTGGCGTCGCTTCGCCGCCACCAAGGAGACGCAGGAACCGGCCGGCGCCGCGCCCGGCTGGGAACGGGTGGTGAAATATCGTCAGCGCGTCAGCCTGACGCTGACGCTCTGCTCGACACTCGCCGTCCTCTATCTCTCTTTCGTGATGCTGCGCGCCCAGCGCATGCCCGATACGCTGCTCCACCTCTACCTGCTCATCTACGGCGTGATGATCTGGTTTCTCGCGTCCAATTTCTTCAAGATGATGCTCGGCACCTGGCATGCACTGCGCGGGGCGGCCAACAATCCCTGGCATCCGCAGCATTCGGCCTGCGATCCCCGGCCCGATATCCGGATAGCCGTCGTCTTTCCTGTTTATCATGAGGATGTCGCCCGCGTTGCCGCCGGCATGGCCGCGACCTGGGAATCGCTTGTCGGCCAGCAACCCGCACTGGCCGGGCTCTTCGATTTCTTCCTGCTCTCCGACAGCCGGCGCTTCGAATATTGGATCGCGGAGGAGGCGGCGATCCATCGGCTGAGCGAGGCTTTCCCGCAGGGGCGCTTCTTCTATCGCCGCCGCCCGGTCAACCAGAATGCCAAGCTCGGCAACATCGTCGATTTCTGCCGCCGCTGGGGCGGTTCCTATGATTATATGCTGGTGATGGATGCCGACAGCGTGATGGACGGCGATGCCATCGCCACGCTGCTGCGCATGATGGAGGGCAATCGGCGGATCGGCATCCTCCAGACCAACCCGACGCCCGTCCTGCGCACCAGTCTGTTCGGGCGCATGCAGCAGTTCGCGGCGCGTCTCTACGGGTCGGTGTTCAGCTACAGCCTGCAGGCTATGTATATGGGGCATGCCTCCTATATCGGCCATAATGCCATGATCCGGCTGGCGCCCTTCATCGCGCACTGCATCCTGCCCGATCTGTCGGGTCCCAAGCCCTGGGGCGGCAAGCCGATGAGCCATGATATCGTCGAATCGGCGATGATGGCGCGCGCCGGCTATGAGGTGTGGTTCCTGCCCGAGATCGAGGGCAGCTATGAGGAAATTCCCGCCAATTTTCCCGGCTTTCTCGCGCGCGAGCGGCGCTGGATGCAGGGCAATATGCAGCATCTGCGTTTCCTGTTCCTCGATCGGCTGCGCTCGGTCCATCGCGAGACGTTCATCACCGGTTCGATGGGCTATGTCGCGGCGCCCTTATGGGCCGCCTTCCTGCTGGTTTCGGCTTACGGCCTGTTCCATTTCCTGAAAGTCGGCATCATGGCGCTCGACGGCATTCAGACGCTGGCGCTGCCGATGATCATGCTCGCCATCTCGTCGATGGTGTTCCTGTTCATGCCGCGCCTGCTCTCGCTTGCCATCCATATCGAGAGCCGGAAAGCGAAGGGCTTCGGCGGCAAGGACAAGCTCGTCTGGTCGCTGGTGCTGGAAACGCTGTTCAGCTTCTTCTTCTCGCCGATCATGATGATCTGCATCTCGCGTTTCCTGTGGCTCTGGTTGAAGCGCAGGAGCATTTCGTGGGATGCGCAGGTGCGTGGCGATGCGCCTCTGCCGTGGCCTCTGGCGCTGCGGCATTTCGGCTGGGTGATGCTGCTGGGCGTCGCGGGCTGGGCGGCGATGTTCTGGCAGCTCGATCAGGTGCCGGCGGAAAAGGGCGCGCTGCTGGAGACTTTCTCGGGCGGATGGCTGAAGCCCAACGACTTGATCCTCTGGTTTTTTCCGATCCTCGGCGGCTTCGTGGCGAGCGGCTGGATGGCGCGGGTGACGAGCTTCAGCTTTCCCGCGCTGAAGGAACGGCGAATCTTCGCGATTCCCGAGGAGATCGATACGCCGGCGGTGATCCGATCGGTGCAGTCCTGGGACGCGCGGCTGCGTGCCGAACTGCCCGACATCGATCATCCGGCGGAGGTCGGCCACTATGCGGTCGCGAACCCGGCCTTTTACGTCAATCATCGCCGCGAGACGCGGCTGAAACCCCGCGTCGCCGCCGCGCTGCTGCCGCGTATCCGCGCCAAGGCGCATCTCAGTCCGCGCGAACTTCTCGTCGCGCTCGGCGAGCGCCGCTGCTTCGATGCGCTCCATGTCCTGCATGTGCGGAGCGGTGGGGCCGATCGCCAGCCGGCCTGAACGCCTTTCGCATTCCCGCCGCGATCCACGCCCGACAGGCGCCTGTTTCTGCCTCTTGCATCCGAACGGGATAACTATAATAAGATATTATTGTTATCGAGGCTGCTGCGATGAGGTTGCGCGGCGCCGGCCAGGTTCGAAAAGAGGATGTTTGTCATGCGTGCCGAGGATAATGATCTGCTGACGCGTGTTGGCCCCGGAACCCCGATGGGCGAATTCATGCGGCAATACTGGATTCCGATCGCCAAGCCCGAGGAGTTCGTCGCGGGGGGCGATCCAGTGCGTCTGCGCGTGCTGGGCGAGAATTTTCTCGGCTTCCGTTCGCCGGATGGCACGCTGGGGGTGGTCGATCACCAATGCGCGCACCGGTGCGCTTCTTTATTCTATGGCCGTAACGAGGAAGGCGGCATTCGCTGCGTCTATCATGGCTGGAAATTCGCGCCGAACGGGCAGTGTGTCGAGATGCCGTCGGAGCCGGCGGAGACTGATTATAAAGAGCGGGTGAAGATCAAGGCGGCGCGCGTCGCGGAGAAATATGGCGCGGTCTGGATTTACATCGGTGGGGCGGAGGAACCGCCGCCGATGCCGACGTTCGAATTCGAGAAAGCGGGCGAGCTGACGGTTCAGTTTCTGTTCCGCGAATGCAACTGGCTGCAATCGCTGGAAGGCGATATCGACACCGTCCATGCCGGATTTCTCCATGGCGGCCATAACAAGAAGAATCATTTCGAGCCGGGTACGGTCGATTATTATCGCTATGAAAATCGTCACCCTAAATATGATGCGATGGAGGCGCCCTGGGGCACCACTTATTGCGCGTATCGGGCGGCCGGGCCGGACGACGCTTATTATCGCATCGGCCATTTCCTCCTGCCTTTCTGGACGATGGCGCCGTCGGAGCCGCTCGACTTCATTCGGACGCGGGCCTGGGTCCCGGTCGATGACGAGCATTCGATGCTGGTCGTCTTTTCGCAACCGATGCCGGTATGGGACCCGCGCCGGAAGGACGGCAGCAAGATCTGGGGCTCGACGCTGCAACTCAACTATCTGCCCAATACGACCGACTGGTACGGCCGCTACCGGATCCTCGAAAATCGCGCCAACGATCATACGATCGATCGCGAGATGCAGAAGACCGGCAATTATACCGGCCTCGCCGGCATCCCGACGCAGGATCAGATGATTACCGAAAGCATGGGGCCGATCGAGGATCGCACCAAGGAGCATCTCGGCACCAGCGACAAGATGATCGCGCTGACGCGGCGGGTTATCCTGCGCAACATCCTGGCCTACCGCGAAGGCAATCTCGCCAGCCCTCCGGGCTCGGCCGATCCGACGACGCATACCGGCGTGCGCGGCGGCTGGGTGGTCACGCCCAAGGAGATCGACTGGCTCGACGAGTTCAACCGCCGTCGCGGGGAGACATGGACGGACGGCAATATCGCGCCGCTGGTCGGGCCGCGCGGGCGGGTCGCGCCGGTCGTGGTCTATGAGGAACTGCCTGCCTGAGACGGGTTGCCAGCCGGCAAAGGAGGGGGCCGCATGTTCGAGCCGATGAAGATCGCCGCGGTGGAATCCCGCGTCATCGTTCACAAGCGCAAGGAGGTGATGCCGGTCCGTGCCGGCATGTGCTCGCTGCTGGTGCGCGTCGAGACGGAGGACGGGCTGGTCGGTTGGGGGGAAGCGTTCGGCTTCGGCTCGATCGCGACGACGCGGGCGGCGGTCGATACACTGGTCGGTCCGCTGGCGACCGGCCGCACCTTCGACGATCCGGCCGTTCTCTATGAGGATATCGGGCGGACGCTGCACCATTATGGCCGGGGCGGCGCGGCGCGTTTCGCGCTGGCTGGGCTCGATATCGCCTTGTGGGACCTCGCCGGCAAGAAACTCGGTTGCCCCACGGGCGATCTCTTCGGCCCACGCGTGCGCGACACGGTCGATGCCTATGCCAGCCTGCCCAAATATAGCGATCCGGACAGGGTGCGCCATTATGTCCAAATCGCGCTCGATCAGGGCTTCCGGGCGGTCAAGGTGCACGAGATCACGGACGCGGCGGTCGCGGCGGCACGGGAAACGATGGGTCCCGACCTGCGACTGATGGTCGACTGCAACTGCGCCTGGACCTGCGAGGACGCGATCGGCATGGCGAAGCTGCTCCGCCGGCACGACCTCACCTGGCTGGAGGAGCCGGTCTGGCCGCCCGAGGATGTGGCGAGCATACAGCGGATTGCCAATGCGGGTGATGTGCCGCCGCTCGCGCTGGGCGAGAATCTGGGCAACATATATAATTTCCAGCCCTATATCGACGCGCCCGCACCGACCTATCTACAGCCTAGCGTGATCAAGGTTTCGATCACCGAATTTCTGAAGATCGCGCGCGCCGCTGTCGCCACCGGGCATAAGCTCGCCCCGCATTCGGCCTATCTCGGCCCCGGCCTGCTCGCGACGCTGCAACTCGCCTCGGCGGTCCCGGCCTATGACATCATCGAGTTTTTCAATGCGGAGCTGGAAATGCCGCTGTTCGGACCGGTCGGGCGGCCGGGGCCGGATGGGCGGATCACGATCCCGTCCGGCCCCGGCCTCGGCGCCGATCCGCTGCCCGAGGTGCTGACGGCGCTGCATTTCGATGAGCCGCCCGGATTCGCCTGGGCGCCGCCGCCGGTGAAGCCGGTCAAGGCCGTCTTCTGACGGACGGACATATTTCAAGGAGAGGATTGGGAATGGTGAACAAGGCGGTCGATCGGCTCTGGGTGCCGCTCATCACCCATTATGCTGAGGCGAATGGCCGGCGCGTGCTGGATCGAGCGCGCATGGCGGCGCATGTCGCCCGGATTCGGCCTTATGTCCGCCAGTTCCTGCTTGCTGGTTCGACCGGTGACGGCTGGGAGATGGGCGATGATCTGCTGACCGATCTGCTCGATTTCGCCGCGACCGATACATTCGCCGGGACGACTTTGGTGGTGGGTGCGCTCGGCCGGACGACCGGCGATGTCGTGCGCCGCGCGACGCTGGTGGAAGGTAGCGCGCTCGCCCGCGCGGGGGGCGGGCGTTTCGCGGGGCTGACGGTCTGTCCTCCCGTTGACGCGTCAGCCGATCAGGTCGCTATTCTCGCCCATTATCGAACGGTGCTCGACGCGACCTCGTCGCCGCTTCAGATATATGAATTGCCGCAGGTGACGTCCTGCAGTCTTCAGGTGGAGACGGTGCGCACGCTGGCCGCCACCGGCCGGGTCAATATGTTCAAGGATACCAGCGGGCAGGATCGGATCGCCGCCGCCGGCGTCAACGGGATAAGGCTCGTGCGCGGCGCGGAGGGCGGTTATGTTCAGGCGTTGCGTGGTGGCGGCTATGACGGCTGGCTGCTCAGCACGGGCAATATTTTCGGCGCTTCGCTGCGGCGGATATTGGAGGCGCTCGATGCGGGGCGCGAGGCCGATGCGATGCAGATATCGGATATTCTGAGCCGCGTCGTCGCGGCCTTGTTCGACGCCGCCTCACAGACGCCGTTCGGGAACGCCTTTTCGAACGTCAGCCGCGGAGTCGATCATCTGTTCGCTTATGGTGAGCGCTGGCGCGACGTGGCGATGCCGCTGACATTTTCGGGCAACCGCCTGCCGGAGAGCATGTTGGCGCTTTTTGGCGAACGTCTGCTGCATCTCGGCGCGGTGGGGCAGGGCTATGTGAAACATAGTTAGACAGGCGCCGCTTGGGAGAGGACCGATGCTGAGCCGGGAAGACAATGCGCTGTTGACGCGGGTGGGTGCGGGGACGCCGATGGGCGAGATGATGCGCGAATATTGGCTGCCTGTGGTGCGGTCGGCGCGTTTGGAAGCGGACGGGGCGCCGGAGC
>DATMRS010000014.1:0-105596 GCA_035566015.1 Sphingomonadaceae bacterium | reverse complement strand
AGATCATTCGAATAGGGTCTCGCCATCCCTGCTGGCCTCCTACCCAGCCAGCAGGTTGAATCAGAACTCCCCCAGCTTGGAAATCCCCATTCCGATTCAATCAATCAGAAATCGAGTCTAGGCCGCGATGGTTTCCATCGTGGCCCCCGACGCTGCCTCCAACAGGCGGCGTTCCAGGGATTTGAGGCGAGCGGGTGCGGTTACTTTCCCTCCGATCAGATCGGTGAAATAGAAGGTGTCGACCGCGCGCTCGCCATAGGTGGCGATATGCGCCGAATGGATCGTCACCTTCGACTGGAACAGCGCATGCGCGAGGTTGGCGAGCAGGGCAGGGCGATCATGCGCGTTCACCTCGACGACCGTATAGCGGTTCGACGCATGATTATCGATCAGCACCAGCGGCTCGACATGGAAGGCGCTGGCGCGGGTGCGGGCGGGCTGCTTGGCTGCCAGCCGGTCGGCCAGCCGATTGCGATTGGCGATCGCATCCTCGATCCCCGCGCAGAGCCGGCGGAGCCGCGCAGGCTCTTCGAAAGGTTGGCCGAACGGGTCCTGGACGAGGATATTGTCGATCGCCATTCCGTCGCGCGTCGTGTGGATGCGCGCATCGATGATGCTGGCGCCCGCCAGATGGATCGCGCCGGCGATGCGATAGAAAAGCCCTGGATGATCGCCCGCATAAAGAGTGACGAGGGTGGCCCCGCGCTCCGGGTCCGGCGCGGCGTCGATCGCAAGGGGACGCGCGCCGCCATCGGTTGCGGCGATCAGCCGCGCATTGCGTTCGAGTATGTCGGCAGGCTCGGCCACCCAATAGCTTTCGGAAAGCCGGCGGGCATAAGCGTCGAACATGTCGGTGGGCCAGCCGAGACGTTCGCGTAGCACCGCCTGCTTCGCCTCGATCCGCTCGCGGCGGCCTTTCTGCTTGTGGCCTAGCCGCAGTACTTCTTCGGCCGAGGTGTAGAGATCGGCGAGAAGCTGCCGCTTCCAGCCGTTCCACACGCCGGGCCCTACCGCGCGGATATCGACGACGGTCAGCAGTAGCAGCAGCTTCAGCCGCTCGGGGCTCTGTACGGCGGTTGCGAAATCGAGCACAGTCTTGAAGTCGGCCAGATCGCGGCGGAAGGCGGTGGTCGACATCAGCAGGTGATAACGCACCAACCATGACACCATCTCCGTCTCGGCCGCTGCCAGCCCGAGGCGTGGGCAGAGGCGCTCGGCGATTTCCGCGCCCAATATGCTGTGATCGCCGCCCCGGCCCTTGGCGATGTCGTGCAGCAGCACCGCGACGTAGAGCGCGCGGCGCGAAAGGATATTGCGGACGAGATCGGTGGCGATTGGATGATCCTCGTCCAGATCGCCGCGTTCCATCCGGGAGAGCAGGCCCACCGCCTGTATCGTATGCTCGTCCACCGTATAATGGTGGTACATATCGAACTGCATCTGCGCGACGACGCGCCCGAAATCGGGAATGAAGCGGCCGAAAACACCCGCCTCATTCATCCAGCGCAGCACCTTTTCGGGATCGCGGGGCGAGGTGAGAATGTCGAGGAACAGCGCGTTGGCGCGCGAATCCTCGCGCACCTTGTTGTCGATCAGCTTCACGTCGCGCGCGGCCTGCCGCATCGTGAGCGGATGGATTTCGAGGCCATGTTTGTCGGCCATCGCGAACATCTCGACCAGACGCACGGGATCGTCGGCGAAGAAGGTGTCGGCCGGCGCCTCCAGCCGCCCGCGGTTGAGGACGAAACCGTTGAGATTGCGCGGGCGGCGCCGAAGCCGGGGCAGGCCGAACCGGCGCCCCCGCGCCGCAAACTCTTCATCGAGATGGGCAAGGAAGACGCCGGTCAGGTCGCCCACCCGCTTCGCCATCAGGAAATAATGGCGCATGAAGCGCTCGACCGCCGAGCTTCCCGGGCGATCGGTATAGTGCATCCGTCGTGCCAGCTCGGGCTGCACGTCGAAGGTCAGCCGCTCCTCGGCGCGTTTGGCGATGAGATGGAGATGGCAGCGCACCGACCAGAGAAAATTCTCGGCCTGCTGGAATTGCCTCAGCTCGTTGCGCGTGAGCAGCCCCTTGGTGACAAGTTCCGACACCGAGCGGACATGATGGACATATTTGCCGATCCAGAACAGGGTATGGAGATCACGCAGGCCGCCCTTGCCCTCCTTAAGATTGGGCTCGACGACATAGCGGCTGTCCCCCATCCGGCGATGGCGCGCGTTTCTTTCCGCCAGCTTTTCGGTCACGAAACTGCGCGCGGTGCCCGCCACCACCTCGCGATCGAAACGGCGGATCGCCTCATCATACAAGGCCTGGTCGCCCCAGACGTAGCGCGATTCGAGCAAGGCGGTGCGGATCGTCAGATCGGTTTTCGCCATGCGGACCATATCGTCCAGCGAACGGCTGGAATGGCCGATCGTCAGCCCCAGATCCCACAGCATGTAAAGCATCGATTCGATGACCTGCTCACCCCAGCCGGTCTGCTTCCAGGGGGTGAGGAAGGCGATGTCGACATCCGAACAGGGCGCCATCTCGCCGCGCCCATAACCGCCGACGGCAATCAGCGCGATCCGCTCCGCCGCGCTGGGATTGCCGTTCGGATAGAGGCGGTTGACGGTGAAATCGTAAAGCAGCCGCAATATCTGATCGGTCAGGAAAGCGTAGGATGCGGCCGCCTCACTGCCCCGCGTCGGCATCAGGTCGATCCGCCGGCCAATCTCGGCACGGCCCGCTTCGAGCGCGGCCTTGAGCACCGGCCCGGCAAGCTGGCGTAGCCGGCCGGCATCACGGCTGTCGGGCTCGAGCGCGGCGAGCTTCTCCGCCACGTCGCGTCGATCGATGATCGCGCGGCGATGGGCGATGCTGTCGAAACGGGTTGCCATCCCGATCAGATAAGCGCGCGCGGCGCAAAGCACCAGTGAGGCGCGTGTCCGTTCCCGATCGTCAGCCCAGCATGTTGCGGCCCGACGCGACCAGCTTGCCGCGCTCGCTGTTCATGTCCGGGCGGGGCGGGATATGGCGGCCGCGCTGCACGGCTGGACGTTCACCGATCGCATTCAGCCAGCGCGCGAGATGCGGATAGGGATCGATCGGCACGCCCGACCATTCATGGCCGTTGATCCAGGGCCAGGTAGCGATATCGGCGATCGAATAATCGTCCGCCAGATATTCGCTGTTCGCCAGATGCGTGTCGAGCACGCCGAACAGGCGATGGCATTCGCGGTCATACCGCTCGATCGCCGCTTGTATCTGTTCGGGAAAATAGCGGCGGAAGACATTGAGCTGCCCCATCATCGGGCCCACACCCGACATCTGGAACATCAGCCATTGCATCACCCGCGTTTCGCCCGCCAGATCGGCGGGAAGGAAGCGGCCGGCCTTGCGCGCGAGATAGATCAGGATCGCGCCCGATTCGAAGATCGCCAGATTGCCCGCCTCGCGATCGACGATCGCGGGGATGCGGCCGTTCGGATTGATTGCGAGGAATTCGGGCTTCTTCTGCTCCTGTGCGCCGAGGTTGAGGAAATGCGGCGTGTAGGGAAAGCCGCATTCCTCAAGCATGATCGCAACCTTATACCCGTTCGGCGTCGCCGCCGTGTGGAAGTCGATCATCGCCCCTCTCCCTCTTTTGCCGGTGCTTTAGCCCTGATCCTTGCCCTTCGTCATCATCTTTGCCCGGTCGCGCGCCCAATTCTGGAGCGCTTCGGTGCGTTTGCGGGCGCCTTCGGGATCGCTCTCTATCGGCGGGATGGCGTCGAGGATCGCGTTGAAATGCGCCGCGATCTGCTCCTTCGTTTCGGGATAAGGAACGATGTAGAGCTTGTTCTCCTCCACGGCGCGCTTGACGTGCCGCGCGAGTTCGAGCGGGTCCATGCCGTGGATGTGGATGCTGTGGAGCGACGCGATCGTGTCTTCATTCACCAGATAGCCGGTGTCACCGAAAGACGCGGGCCGGATCGTCGTCGCCTCCGCGATGTTCGAGCGGATATTGGCGGGGCAAAGTACCGACACGCCGATATCGTATTTTTCCAGCGACATGCGGTAGCTTTCCATAAGATTGATCGCCGCCGCTTTCGCCGCCGAATAAGGGGCAGCAGCGGCGCTGCCGTGGAAACCGCCGACCGAAGCCGTCGTCACGATATGCCCGGGCTGGCTCGCCGCGATCATCCGCGGCACGAACGTCACCATGCCATTTATCACGCCGCCGAGATTGACGCCGATCAACCAGTCGAAATCGCCATAGGTCGAGGATTCGACCGGGCCGAAGCTGTTCACGCCGGCAGTGTTGAACAGAAGCTGCGGCGGCGCGCCGAAATGCGATTCGACCTCATCGGCGGCGCGTGCGAATGCATCGCGATCGGTGACGTCCAACTGGATGCCGTGAGCGGTGATGCCCTTTGCCGTCAGCGCGGCGACCGCCTTGTCGAGTTGGTCGCGGCGGATATCGGCGATCACGATGCGGCAACCGGCCCCGCCGAATATCTCCGCCTGGCCGAAACCCGCGCCCGAGGCGCCGCCGGTGATGAACGCGATGCGCCCTTGGAAATCCTTCATCCTCTGCACTCCTCGATGCCGTTTCTCCCTTCCTGCATCAAGGCGCTCAAGCGCGCTTTTCCGGGAAGGCACTGAAAGCATCGATCCGCCTCAGGCGGCGGGCTGACCACCTTCGATCAGTATGCCGGCAGTGACGAGGCGGCGAACCGCGCGGAAAGCCGCGTCCACCGTGCGAATCTCGGCATCGAAACCATGGCGCAGGAGGGCGGGCATGGCGACCTCCGCCTCGGCGGCTTCGAACAGAGCCGCTTCGAACGCATCGACCAGCAACGGCGGACGGCGTTCATCTTCGAAGGCGAGGATGGCGACCGCCACGCTGTCGCCATGCGGAAAAGGTTCGGTAAGGCGGGTGATCCGGACGGCGGGGTCGCGCGTCGCCATCCAGCGCGGCGCAGTAATGCTCCGCTTCGCCTCCTGAGCGCGCAAGACGCCGTGGGACATGATCGTGGAAAGCTGTTGCCCCAGCAGGGGAAGCGACGTCCGCACAAATCGATCCGCGCGGAGCGCGGGCACTGCCGACCGATAGCGGATCTGGTTTAAGCTTTCTTTCACGATCATTCTCTTAGGGGCTATAATGTCCAAGATGCGCGAAGGCTCCCCGGAAAGAGGGTTAATTACGCGGCCAATCTTTTCTGTGCCGCGCCGCATGTCGCATCGGTTGCCTAGTGACGGGTTGGGCCCCTATCTGTGGCCTGACATCTTCCGACGAAAAGGCCCGTCATGATCGCCACCCATTCCACCCGTATGCTCATCCTCGGTTCCGGCCCGGCCGGCCTTTCGGCCGCCATTTACGGCGCGCGCGCGGGGCTGGCGCCGATCGTGGTGCAGGGCATGCAGCCGGGCGGGCAACTGACGACGACGACCGACGTCGAAAATTATCCGGGCTTCAAGGACGTGATCCAGGGCCCGTGGCTGATGGAGCAGATGCAGGAACAGGCCGAGCATGTCGGCGCGCAGATCATGTGGGATACGATCGTCGAGGTTGACCTGTCACAGCGGCCGTTCCGCCTGATCGGCGACGGCGGCACCGTCTATATCGGCGACACGCTGGTGATCGCGACGGGCGCACAGGCGCGCTGGCTGGGACTCGACAGCGAGACGAAGCTGCGGGGGCAGGGCGTTTCCGCTTGCGCGACCTGCGACGGCTTCTTTTTCCGGGGCAAGAAGGTGGCGGTGATCGGCGGCGGCAATACCGCGGTCGAGGAGGCGCTGTACCTCACGAATCACACGCATGACGTGACCCTGATCCATCGGCGCGACAGCCTGCGCGCCGAGAAGATCCTGCAGGAGCGGCTGTTTGCCCATCCCGACATCAAGATCCTGTGGAACAAGGAAGTGGCCGAGTTCGTGGCGGGCGAAGGCACGCAGGGGCTCGTCGGGCTCGATCTTCGCGATACCGTGACGGGCGCTATCGAGCGGCTTGACGTGGAAGGCGGTTTCGTCGCGATCGGCCATCATCCGGCGACCGAGCTGTTCCGTGGCCATCTCACGCTCGACGAGGACAGCTATATCCGCGTCGAAACGGGCAGCACCCGCACCAGCGTCGAGGGCGTATTCGCCTGCGGCGACGTGATGGACAAGGTCTATCGGCAGGCGGTGACGGCGGCGGGAACCGGCTGCATGGCCGCCCTCGATGCCGAACGCTTCCTTGCCGAGGCCGATTTCGAAAGCAAGGCCGCCCACGCCGCCGTCGCCCAGCCGGCCTGATCGCCGGGCGGCGCGCGCGACCTACAGGAGGGTCTTGCGGCGCGCGAAGACGAGGAGCGAGCCGAAGGTGGCGAGCATGTCGCCGTCCACCTCGTCATCCTCGATGATGATGCCGAGACGATCTTCCAGTTCGGTCAGCAGCCCTGCGACGGCCATCGAATCGAGTTCGGGGAGCGCGCCGAACAAGGGCGTCGATTCGTCGAATGCGGCGACGCGCGCCTCGGCAATGCCCAGCACATCGCGCAATACACCGCGGACGGTGGCGTCCACCTCGGCCTCGTCGCTCGCTGCCGTCATTCGGTCTCCCCCTTTGAGCCGTGAACCGGCGCTCCGCCTAATCGCTTGCCCGCGCCGGAACAAGCATCGGTGCGGCGGACGGAGGTTCCCCCCCGCAGAGCATCGCGCTATCTCCGTTCGCCCTATCGCCGATCTTGTGGAACCCCGGTGCACGCCCCAGACCCGACACCAAGACCGCTCGATCACCTGCCGCAATGCGGGAAAGGGGATGCGGCCGCGCTTGTCGATCGCGCGGGCCTGCTCGATTATATCGGGCTGGAGCGCGCGGTCGCCGCGCTGGCCCTCGCGTTGGAGCGGCGAGGGCTCGGCAAAGGCGCGCGCGTGGTGTCCTGGCTCGCCAAGACGCGGCTGGCTTGCTTGTTGCCGCTGGCCTGCGCGCGCGCGGGCCTGATCCATGTGCCGGCCAATCCACTACTCAAGCGTGCGCAGATCGCCCATATTCTGGGCGATAGCGGCGCAAGCCTCCTGATCGCCGGGGCGGGCAGGGCGGCGACACTCGAAAAAGCTGATCGTCCTGCCGGCTGCGCATTGCTGATCGAGGATGAGGAGGGGGCCGCCGCACTGGCGCATGGTGAGGGCTTGCCGCCTTCCGCCGCCGATCCCGCCGATCTGGCGGCGATCCTCTATACGTCCGGTTCGACCGGGAAACCGAAGGGCGTGATGCTGAGCCACGCCAATCTCTGGCTCGGCGCGATCAGCGTGGCGCATTATCTACATCTCTCTGCCACCGACCGGACTCTGGCGGTCTTGCCGCTCAGCTTCGATTATGGGCAAAACCAGTTGCTTTCGAGCTGGGCGGCGGGGGCGAGCGTCGCGCCGCTCGATTATCTCACGCCGCGCGATGTCATCCGCGCCATTGAGCGGCAGGAGATCACCACGCTGGCGGGCGTGCCACCGCTGTGGGTCCAGCTTGCCGAGGCGAGCTGGCCGGCGGACGTGGCGGCGCGGCTGCGGCGGATAACCAATTCGGGCGGGCGGCTGGCGCCGGCATTGATCGGCCGGTTGCGCGCCTTGTTTCCCAAGGCTGAAATCTACTCGATGTACGGCCTGACCGAGGCGTTTCGTTCCTCCTATCTCGATCCCGCGCTGATCGACGCGCATCCCGATGCGATCGGTGGCGCGGTGCCTTTTGCCGAACTGATGGTACTCCGCCCGGACGGGACGCCCGCGGCGAGCGGCGAGCCGGGCGAACTGGTTCATGCCGGGCCGCTTGTGGCGCAGGGCTATTGGAATGATCCGGAAAGGACGCGAGCGCGTTTCCGCCCGGCGCCACCTTTCGCGCTTCACGGAGGCGTTGCCGTCTGGTCGGGCGACACCGTGATGCGGGGCGCCGACGGTCTGTTGCGCTTCATCGGGCGTGACGATGATATGATAAAGACATCCGGTAACAGGCTGAGTCCAAATGAAATCGAGGATAGTGCTCTTGCCAGTGGCCTGGTGTCGGAAGCGGCGGCGTTGGGTGTCGCGGACGAGCGATTGGGGCAGGCGATCCTGCTGGTCGTGAGCGGCGATCATAGGAATGAGGCGGCGTTGCGCGAGCATTTGCAACGCGAATTGCCGTCCTACATGCGGCCGCGCACGATCGCCTGGCGCGATATGCTGCCACGCAACGCCAATGGGAAGCTTGATCGCGCCGCCCTGCGCGCGGAGCTTGGCGCATGAAGCCGATGGGGCCTATCCCCCCCGATTTCGACGGGCGCAGCGGACAATTGCTGATCGGCGGGTTTGAGGCGGAGGCTCTCATCGCGGCGGCGGGCGATACCCCGCTGTTCGTCTATGACATGGCGATCGTGCGCGCACGCCTTGCCCGGCTGCGTCTTGCCATGCCTTCTGAGCTTCATGTGCATTATGCCATGAAAGCAAATCCTTATGCTGGATTATTGAAGGCAATCATTCCTCTTGTCGACGGCGTTGACGTGGCCTCGGCGGGCGAAACGGATCAGGCGCTTGCCGCAGGGGCCGCAGCCGGGCGGATTTCCTTTGCGGGACCCGGCAAGCGTGACGACGAACTGGCGCGTGCCATCGCCGCCGGAATCACGCTCAATCTCGAATCGGAAAAGGAGGCGGAGCGGGTGCTGGCGATCGCGGAACGGTCGGGACGCCGCCCCCGGCTCGCGGTGCGCATCAATCCTGATTTCGAGTTGCGCGGCTCGGGCATGCGCATGGGCGGCGGCGCCAAGCCGTTCGGGGTGGACGCCGATCGCGCCGCCGCCCTCGTGCGCCATATTGTCGCCAGCGGCGCCGACTATCACGGCTTGCATATCTTCGCCGGATCGCAGTCGCTGGACGCCGACGCGATCATCGAGGCGCAGGCAAGCGCCTGCGCGCTTGCCGCGGATATCGCCGAGGCGAGCGGCGTGGCCCCGCCGCTGGTCAATCTCGGCGGCGGCTTCGGCCTGCCTTATTTCGCGGGTGACGAGCCGCTGGACGTCGAAGCGATCGGGGCAGCGCTCGGCCAAACCCTCGGACGCCATCGTCCACGTCTTCCCGCCGCCCGCTTCGCGATCGAACTGGGCCGGTGGCTTGTGGGCGAAGCGGGCGTCTATCTGACGCGGATCGTCGACCGGAAGATCAGTCATGGCGAGTTGTTCCTGATCGTTGACGGCGGCCTGCATCACCAACTCGCGGCGAGCGGCAATTTCGGTACGGTGGTGCGTCGCAATTACCCGGTGGCGCTCGCCAATCGCTTCGGTGAAGCGGTGAACGAGGAAGCGACGATCGTCGGTTGTCTTTGCACGCCGCTCGATCGATTGGCCGAGAAGGTCGCTTTCCCCCATGCCGAGCCGGGCGATATCGTCGCGATCTTCCTTGCCGGCGCTTATGGGGCAAGCGCCAGTCCGCAGGCGTTTCTCGGCCACCCGCCCGCGCGCGAGATATTGGTCGATGGCGACATGCGCTAGAGGAGCGGGGGACAGAGGGGGGAAGAATGTACGCGGACCATTATGGGCTGTCGGGGCTGCCGTTCGGCGAAGCGGCGGACCCGGCTTTCTATTTCGGGAGCGAGACGCATCGGCAGGCGATGGCGTGTCTCGGCGATGCCCTTGCGCAGGGCGAGGGGATGGCGATCGTCACCGGTGCAGGCGGGACGGGCAAGAGCATGCTGATAGGCCATTTCCTCGCCACCATCGATCGGGCGGCATCGCTGCCGGTGCGGCTGACGGCATCAAATGGAAAATCCATTCTGAAAGACGTTTTGGAAGCGTTTGGGATTAAACAGGATAATCCGGTAGAATCGGAGGCTCTCGCGGCATTCGAACAGCTTCTGGAATCGCAGGCTGGCCGGCAGATCGTGCTGGCCATTGATGATGCACAGCTTCTCTCCGCGTCGGCGCTGGCGTCTTTGTGTCAGCTTTCGAACCTGCGCGCGGATAATGGCGGCTCCGCCCGGCTCTTGCTCTTCGGCAGCCCGGTCCTGCGCCAGACGCTGGATGCGCTTGGCATGAAGGTGATGGCGCGCCACGAACTGACGCCGCTGCGGCCGGAAGAAGTGGAGCCCTATATCGAGCATCGGCTGGCGCTGGTCGGTTGCCTCGGGGCGCCACGGTTCGCGGGCGACGCCTTCGCGGCATTGTACGATCGGACGAAAGGCGTGCCGCGCGCGCTCAATCGGCTGCTCGACCGGTTGCTGATGCAGGGCGCGAGCGAAGGGCGCTCGATCCTGGATAGTGAAGCGGTCGCGCGCGCAGCGGAAATCGAGCCCACCGACGACGGCTCCTCGCTTGCGGCGCGTATTGCCGCGCTCGAAGCGCGTGTCGCCGAGCAGGAGGTGGCGGTGCGCCGGGCGCTGGGGCTGTTGATCGAATGGGTGGAGCGGGGGCCGAAAGGGTTGGGCGATCGGCCGATCCTATGATCGGCGCATCTCTTCCCTGTCCTCTGTTGCCGGCCAGCCGGGCAGCTTCTATCGCTCGGCTCCCATGAAGATATCGCTCGCCCTGCTCGCCGCCGCCGTCTGAGTTCGCATGGCAGGCATAGCGGGAATCTTCCACGTCACGACGCGCAAGCCGGTCGATCCCACACGGGTCGCGGCGATGGCGCGCGGGATGGCCCATCGTGGGCTCGATCCGACGGCCGTTTGGACCGGCCCGGGCGTTGGCCTGTGCGGAAGCGGCCGCGCATCCTTGATCGAGCCTGCCTTGCATGTCGCGTTCGATGGTCGCCTCGACAATCGTGACGCGTTACGCGCCGACTTCGACTTGCCCGGCGGGGACGATGCGGCGCTGGTGCTGCACGCCTGGAGCCGCTGGGGCGCGGAGTGCCTGTCCCGACTTGAAGGCACCTTCGCCTTTGCCCTTCACGATCCGGCGCGCGGCTCGCTCTTCCTTGCGCGTGACAGGTTGGGCGTAAAACCGCTTCATTATACGCTGCTTTCCGATGGTGCGGTGCTCTTCGCCTCGGAGTTGCGCGGGCTGCTCGTCCATCCCTTGCTGCGGCCCGCACCCGATCTCACCGCGATCGAGGATTATCTGGCCTTGGGCCATGTGCCGGACGATGCTTGTCTCGTCGCGGGGATTGAGAAGCTTCCCGCCGGCCACCATCTCCTCCTGCGTCTGGGCCGGCCCGTTCCGTCGCCCACGCGCTGGTGGGCACTGAACGTCACCGATCGTGCGCGGGGATCGGCGGCTACATTCTCGGAGCAATTGACCGAGCGGCTGCGTGCCGCCGTGCATCGCGCCATGGCAGACAACACGCCCGCCGGCGCCATTCTCGACGACAGCGTCGAGGCCGCCGCGATCGTTGCGCTGATGGCGGAGCATTCACCCGGCGCGATCGAGACATGCGCCGCCGGTTTTGACGAAGCGGCATCAACGCCGCCCGTCGCCGCGCGCTTCGCCACGCATCACCGCTATCGCCGGCTGGTTGTGGGGGAGGAAGGGTTTCCCGACGAACCGTTCGCCGATCCGGCCGCCTGGATGCTTGCGCCGCTTTGCCGGTTCGGTCGCGAGCGGACGACAAGCATGCTCACCGGCGCGGGCGGGGAAGAGGCTTTGTCAACGCATCGCCGTCATGCCGCCCACCGCCGCGATGATCGCCTGCGCAGGCTGTTGCCCGAGAAGGCGCGGCGCTGGGCAGGGCTTGTCCATCCGCCGCTCGGCCATACAGCAGACGAGGCTTATGCCGAGGCAATGCTATGGACCGACGCTGCGGGCCGCGCCGCGTTCTACAACGACAAGGCGCGTCGCGCGCTTGCCGGCTATCGGGCGGAGGAGCGCTATCTTGCCGCGCTTCGGGCTTCATCCTCACCCATCGCCTCCGACCGCGCCTATTTCGCCGATTGCACGCTTCATCTGCCCGGTGCGGTGCTTGCGCCGCTGGACAGGGCGGGTATGGCGGCAGGGCTCGACGTGCGCGCGCCGCTGCTCGATCATCGGCTGCTGCCCTTTCTCGCGACAGTGCCGCCCGCTTTGCGCGGACGCCGGCTGCTGCGGCGTGCCTTGCGGCGTCATCTGCCGCAGGAGATCGGGGCTGAGAAGGTGGCGGACACGGCGCCATCCGTCTCGCAATGGCTGCGTGGTCCGCTGGCGGCCGAACTGGGGCGGTTGCCGCGCGGCTCAGCACTGGCGCAGACCGACTGGTTCGAGGCCGAAACGCTCGCGCGTCTCGTGGCCGAGCATGGCGAAGGCGTCGCCGATCACGGCCGCTTTCTCTGGCAGATGCTGATGCTCGATCGCGCGCTTGCACGGCTGTTCGGGCTCGGGCCCACGCGTCAGGCCGGGTAGACGGCCTCGACGAAATAGAGGCCGTCGGGCGGCGCGTTGAAGCCGAGTCTGGCGCGATCGCGCGCTTCCAACGCCGCTTGCATATCATCGGGGCTCCATTTGCCGCGCCCCACCAGCGCAAGGCAACCGACCATCGAGCGGACCTGATGATGCAGGAAAGAGCGCGCCGCCGCCTCTATCTCGATCGCTTCGCCGACGCGGCGTATGTCGAGCCGGTCGAGCGTCTTCACAGGGCTTGCCGACTGGCACTGGATCGATCGGAAGGTGGTGAAATCATGCCGGCCGACCAGCCTCCGCGCGGCCTCCGCCATCGCCGCGATGTCGAGTGTGGCCGGCACGCGCCAGGCCAGCCCCGCGTCGAACGTCAGCGGCGCGCGCCGATCGATCAGGCGATAGATGTAGCGCCGGCCAATGCAGGAAAAGCGGGCGTGCCAGTCGTCCGCGACGATGGCGCAATCGAGAATGGCGATGGGTGAGGGGCGGAGCCGTGCGTTCAGCGCCTCCATCAGCCGGAAGGGTATAATTGTCCGCGTGATGTCGATATGCGCCGCCATTGCACGCGCATGGACGCCGGCGTCAGTGCGCCCCGCCGCATAGACGGCGGCGGCCTCACCGGTGATCGTCTCGGCGGCTTCCTCGATCCGTTGCTGGACGCTCGGGCCATGGGCCTGGCGCTGCCATCCCATGAAGGGCCGGCCGTCATATTCGATCGTGAGGCGGAAACGCGTCACGCCAGCCGCGTTCCCGCAGGAATCGGAAAACCGCGAAGCAGCTCCTCGCTGCTCATGACCCCGCGTCCGGCACGCTGAACGCGCGTCGGGCGCAGCGCATCCGTGCCGCAGGCGATCGTCAGCCGATCGTCGAGGATTTCGCCGGGGGTACCCTGCGCCTCGACCGGATCGGCGGCGTGGACGCGCACCCGCTCGCCCGCATGTTCGAACCATGCGCCGGGCGCGGGATTGAAGGCGCGAACCTGCCGCTCCACCGAGACGGCCGAGGCGGTGAAATCGAGGCGAGCCTCGGCCTTGCTGATCTTTGCGGCGTAGGTGACGCCCTCTTCGGGCTGGAGCGTGGGCGTATAATCGCCAAGATCGGCAAGCACTTCGGCCATCAGCTCGGCACCCGTCATTGCAAGCTCGGCGGTGAGCTGGCCGGCGGTCTTGCCCTCCACATCGGTTTCGCGCCGCGCCAGCATCGCGCCGGTGTCCAGCCCGCGCTCCATCTGCATGATGGTGACGCCGGTTATTCCATCGCCCGCGAGAATCGCACGCTGTATCGGTGCGGCGCCGCGCCAGCGCGGCAGCAGCGACGCGTGGACGTTGAGGCAGCCGTGGCAGGGCGCGTCGAGAATGGCTTGCGGCAGGATCAGGCCATACGCCGCGACCACCGCGACATCGGGCGCCAGTGCCGCGAAGGCCGCCTGTTGCTCCTCCCCCTTCAGGGAAACGGGCGTTCGCACGGACAGACCGAGCGCTTCGGCGCGTTTCTGGACAGGCGAGGGGAGGAGGCCCTTGCCGCGCCCCGCGGGTCGGGGCGGCTGGCAATAAACGGCGGCAATGTCATGCCGCACAGCAAGCGCGTCGAGCACGGGCACGGCGAAATCGGGGGTTCCGAGGAAGGCGATGCGCATGGCAACGCTCTGAAGCCCTTGGCAAGGCGAAGCGCAACCCTTTAGTTGGCGGACATGGCTTCTCCCGAGATTGATGCGCTGACGCAGGCGCTGGCGAGGCTGCCCGGCCTCGGCCCTCGCTCGGCCCGCCGCGCGGTGCTCCACCTGCTCAAGAAGCGCGAAGGTGCGATGATGCCGCTGTTGCGCGCGCTGGAGGCGGTGAACGAACGGCTGGCGACGTGCCATATCTGCGGTAATGTCGATACGACTGATCCTTGCGCGATCTGCGCCGATCCGCGCCGCGATGCGCGCCTGCTCTGCGTCGTGGAGGAGGTGGCCGATCTTTGGGCGCTCGATCGCTCGCGCCTGTTTCCCGGGCGCTTCCATGTCCTTGGCGGGCGGTTGTCGGCGCTGGAGGGCGTGCGGCCTGAGGACCTGACGATCGATACGCTGATCGGCCGCATCGCCGCCGGCGGTATAGACGAGGTGGTGCTGGCGATGAACGCGACGCTGGAAGGGCAGACCACCGCCCATTATATCGCCGAGCGGATCGAGGCTTTTCCCGTTCGGCTGACGCAGCTTGCTCATGGTCTGCCCGTCGGCGGAGAGCTTGATTATCTCGATGAAGGAACATTGGCGCAGGCGCTTCGCGCGCGTCGACCGATCGCCTGAAATCTTGACGGAATGGCGCGGAACACCTAATTTTCAGGCATGGCCCTCCTTCCCATCCTCGAAGCGCCCGATCCCCGGTTGCGCCTTGTTTCGAAGCCCGTCGACGCGGTTGACGACGATCTGCGCGCGCTAATCGACGACATGTTCGAGACGATGTACGCCGCGCCCGGCATCGGGCTCGCCGCGATCCAGGTGGGCGTCGCCAAACGCGTGCTTGTGATCGATCTTCAGGAGGAAGAGGATGCCGAGGGCAAGCCGATCCGCTGCCCGCGCGTTTTCATCAATCCCGAACTGTTCGATCGGTCGGAAGAGTTGTCGGTCTATAATGAGGGCTGCCTTTCGGTGCCCGATCAATATGCCGAGGTGGAGCGGCCGGCGACGATCCATGCCCGCTGGCTCGATGCCGAGGGCAAGCCGCACGAGGAAAAGCTGGAAGGGCTGCTCGCGACGTGCCTCCAGCACGAGATGGATCATCTTGAAGGCAAGCTGTTCCTCGATCGTATTTCCCGCCTGAAGCGCGAGATGCTGATGAAGAAGCTGGAAAAGGCGCGGCGGCAGAACAAGGCCGCCTGAGCGCCGTTCAGTTCGCTTGTGGGGCGGACAGGTGCACCGCGAGCCAGACCGTCGGTTCGTCCCTGCTCGTCCATGTCACCCGATGGCGCACCCCGGCGGGGATAAGCAGATGATCCCCCGGCACGAGTTCGCGTTCGTCTTCGCCGCCGATCCACAGCCCCGCCGCGCCGGCGAGGAGCATCACCCATTCGTCATGGTCCTGTTCGTATGGGGTATCGACCGGCGTCGCCTGGCCGGTGGAGACGATGCGTTCGATACGCACGTCCCGGCGCACCAGCAGATCGGTGAATATCTCCTCTGCGGCTTCCTGCGGCAGGGCGTCGAAGATGTTCGGCATTACGGACCTCACTGTTCGGGCTGGCAGGATAGCCGGGCGGTTGCCGGCATGCGACGAAATCGGTTGCAGCCTCGTCCCCACAAGCGGTGGCCTGTTGCCGCCGGCGAATTCCGGTTTAAGAAAGGGAGGCCGGCTTGCGGGGGCTGGCATGTGGTTTCGGGGAGAAGAGGATGACCAGACTGGCCCAGCTTGCCGCCGCCCTGACGGGCCTGTCCTGCCTTGCGGCCGTATCGCCGGCCTTGGCGCAAACCAGCGCGGAGGAAGCACGGTTCGAAGCGGCGCAGCAGCGTTTCGACAATGAACTGAAGATATTCCGTACGGAATTTGACCGCTATCAGCAAGCGCGTGAGCGTGATGCACGGAGCGGACGTTATGGTAGTCCGCCGCCGGGCTATAATGACGATCGCTATGAGGGTGGCTGGGACCCCGCGCGCCATTATCGCGAAGCTCCCAATTATCAGGAGCGCGCGCTTTCAAGCGACGACCGCGTCTATCGCGGGTCCGACGGGCGTTATTATTGCAAGCGCAGCGACGGCACGACGGGCCTGATCCTTGGCGCGGCGGGAGGCGGCATTCTCGGCAACGTGATCGATGGCGGGCATTCGCGTACCGTCGGCACGCTGATCGGCGGCGCCCTAGGTGCTCTGGCGGGGCGGTCGATCGAACAGAATAATCCCCAGCTTCGTTGCCGCTGAGCCTGTCGCAATAGCAGGTATGTTCCGCTCGATGCGCTCGCGGCGCGATGAACGGGTCCCGCCCCGGGATGGTTGGTGTCCCAGCCGTGGCGGATTAATGGTTTAAAACGAATTCGTTGTTATGTTCCTCTCCTGTTCGAGATGGAGGCATGATGCACAGCGGATTTGACACGATAGTGTCACGCCGCGCGGTCATGGGGGCCGCGCTGGCAGTGACGGCGGGAGCGATGGCAAGTCCGGCATCGGCTACCGTTACCCTGACGACGGGCATGGGCCAGACGGCCAATCCGGTGCGACCGGTGCTTCTGCGCCGGGCGCTGGAGGCGCTCCATGAGCATGGGCATCGGATTCCCCATCGCGATCGCATCGCCATCGCCGATTTTACAGCGCCCTCCTCGCGACAGCGTTTCCATTTCGTCGATCTCGCCAATGGCCGCACGACGAGCCTGCTGGTCGCCCATGGCAGCGGATCGGACCCCGAACATACCGGTTGGTTGCAGCAATTCTCCAACCAGCCCGGCTCCAATGCGTCTTCGTCCGGAGCCTTCGTCACCAGCGATTATTATAGCGGGAAGCATGGCCGGTCACAGCGACTGATCGGCCTCGATCGCACCAATGATAATGCATTGAGCCGCGCCATCGTCATCCACGGCGCCTGGTATGCCGCGCCCGAGATGATCGAGAAGCACGGCATGCTGGGGCGCAGCCAGGGCTGCTTCGCGGTCGGCGAGCAAAGCCTGGACGAAGTATTCGCCAGGCTGGGCGAGGGCCGACTCCTCTACGCCGACAAGCTGGAATCCGCCTGAGGTTTCCGGGCCAACGGCAGCCCTGTCAGGGCGTGCCTATCGGACCCGTGCTGTTGGCGGCGAGATTCTCGTCGTCCTGGCCGCGTGTGACGCGGGCCGTCATGCCCGTCGCATCGGCATCGTCCAATATCTGCTCATCGGGCGCGATCGGAGCGGGCGGCGGCGGGGCCGGCGCCTCGGCGACGGGAGGCGGAGCCTCCTTCTCGGGTTCGGGCGCCGGGGGCGGCGCGACAGGAGCCGGCTCGACGACGCTCTGATTTTCCTCGGGCTGCTCGGCCGGTTGCTGCCTGGAGCACGCGCCGGCAAGCAGGATCGCGGCCAGTGCGCTGCCTATCGCGATTGCCTTCTTCATCTCCGGTCCTCCTATCGTGCTGCCATTTGGGCGCGGCCCTCGATCTTGGACGCAAGCAGGCCATCCCAGCCATAAGGATCGGCGCGGAAGTTCATCTGCCCGTCATTGCCGGCGAAGGCCGTCCAATAAAAGAGATAGACCGCCACGGGCTGCGGCAATCGCACCCGTTGCGTGTGGCCGTCGGCGATCGCCTTTTCCACGGCGTCGGCGGTCCAGGCCGGGTCGGCCTGCAGCAGGAGGTGCGCCAATTCTACCGGTTTTTCGAGGCGCACGCAGCCATGACTCGCCAGCCGGTCATAGCGGGCGAAGGTCGCCTGCGTCGGCGTGTCGTGCAGATAGACCGCGAAGGGATTGTCGAAATCGAACTTGAGCCGGCCGAGCGCGCTCTGCGGCCCCGCCGCCTGTTGCAAGCGGCTGCCGCCATCCGCCAGCTTGATGACCTTGAAGCCGTTGCGCTTCAGATAGCCCGGGTGCGCGTGCTCCTTCGGCCACAGTTCGCGCGTCGCGATCGATTTCGGCACGTTCCACGGTGGATTGATGACGATGCTGTGGATCGCCGATTGCAGCATCGGTGTCTCGTCGCCCGGCCGCCCGGTCACCGCGCGCATCGAGGCGACGGGGGTATCGCCGTTGAACAGCGTCAGCACGGCCGCCGCGATGTTCACCTGCACGCGTATGTCGGAAAGCGTACGGGGCAGCCAGCGCCACCGCTCCATATTCGCCATGATCTGGTGAATACGATCCCTGACCGGCACGTTCAGCGCCGCCAGCGTCTGCGTCGAGACGATGCCGCTGGGATTGAGGCCATAGCGCCGCTGTGCGCGGCGAACCGCGGCGAGCAGGTCCTGATCGAAGCTCTCGCCCCCGGTAGAGACGCTGTTGTCCTCGATGTGCAGCCGCTTGCGCAGCGCGACGACGCGCTCGCCCTTCGACCCGACCGTCAGGTCCGGCCCGGCGGGCAGCGTCGGCCAGCCGCCGTTCGTCGCTATCGCGCGATAGGTGGCAAGCCCTTTGCGCAGCCCTTCATAGCCGACATAGGGGGGCGGCAGGTCCGCGATCCAGGCGGCAAGACGATCCTGTTTGACGGCGTCGGAGAAGGATGGCCACGGATCATAGGGGGTGGGCCGCAGCGCCCAGGATTTCAGGAAGTCGCTGTCGTCGAGTCGGCCCGAATGGAGAGCCCGCGCCTTGTCCAGCGCCGCGTTGATGATCTCGGCGTCACTGCGTTGGGCATTCGCCGCGTTCGAAGGCGCGGAGAGCCCTTGCGCGGCCGCATCCGCCAGCATGGTTTCGAGCTGCGCGCGCTGGGCCTTCGTGATCGTCGGCAGAATGCGGGGGGGTGGCGGGGGGCCAATGAGCGGGATCGCCTGCTGCGCGGGCGGCTGCGGCGCCTGGGCGGTCGCGGCGAATGGCTGGGCCGCAAGCGTGCCGGCCGCCAGAAGCATCAACCCGCCCGATCTCGATCCGGAAAACAACCGCATAGCTACTCCGCCTGTCCGCTCGATAAGGAGCCAGACTCACTTGCCACATGTCGAACGAATATACACGGGTCATCCGACGGGATTGGCGGGTCATCGAAAAGGAGGCGCAACAGCCTGCGCTTCATCGCGTTCCCCCCTGACCGGCGGGGAACGACATCCGGTCTCCACGGGTTCTGCGCTTCACCGTCGCGGTTCTGCGGCGGGTTCCGGCATTAGGAGAGGTCGTATGCCCGCCCACCAGTTCACCGACGCGATCGCCTTGCTCAAGGCGGACCACCGCAAGGTGGAGGATTTGTTCGACCAGTTCGAGAAAGCGCGCGACAAGGCGCGCAAGCAGAAGATCGTCCAGCAGATATGTACCGAGTTGAAGGTCCATACCACGATCGAGGAAGAGCTGTTCTATCCCACCTTCCGGGGCAAGATCGAGGACGACACCCTGGACGAGGCCTATGTGGAGCATGACGGCGCCAAGGTGCTGGTGAACGACCTGCAATCGGCCTCTCCCAGTGATGAATATTATGACGCGAAGGTGACGGTGCTGGCCGAAGAGATCAGGCATCATGTCGCCGAGGAAGAGCGCCCTTCGGAAGGCATGTTCGCCCAGGTGCGCAAGACCGACGTCGATCTCGTCGAGCTGCGCGACAAGCTGATGGCGCGCAAGAAGGAATTGCTGGAGGAGGCCGAATCGGCTGCGCTGCCCGCGGCGAAACCAAAGGCGGTCAAGCTCGTCATGGCCTGACCATGGCCGAGCCGAATAGGAACAGGTCTGCCCGGGACCTGATGCGCTGGAGGGTCCGATATGAGCGACATCCGCGACGATGCTCCGCTGACGACGTCGAAGAACCGGACTGCCGTGGGCGAGGCATCGGCCACCCTTGTCGAGCCGAAGGGCGACGCGCTTGTCGGCCGCACGGTGACGATCAACCGTCCTCGAGCGGAGCTTTATGCCTTCTGGCGGGACTTCGCGAACCTCCCGACATTCATGGATAATGTCGCGCGGGTTAATGTGCTCGACGAACATCGCTCGCACTGGGTGGTGAAAGCGCCGGCCGGAAAGACGGTGGAATGGGACGCGATCATCACTGAGGAGAAAGAGGGTGAGTTGATCGCCTGGGCGTCGGCGGAAGGCGCCAGCGTCCCCAATAGCGGCCGGATCGACTTTCGCGATGCGCAGGGCGATCGGGGAACGATCGTCACCGCCACGATCCTCTACGATCCGCCGGCGGGCGTTGTCGGCCGGATGGTCGCCAAGCTGTTCCAGCGTGAGCCGGCGATACAGGCACGTCGCGATCTGCGCCGGTTCAAGCAGCTCATGGAGGCCGGGGAAGTGGCGACAGCCGCGCGCAACCCTGCACAGCATCTACAGCAGCAGGAGGAATGACCGATGCGTGCGCTCACCTGGCACGGCAAGCACGACGTGCGCATCGAAACGGTCGACGATCCCGAGATCGTCAATCCGCGCGATGCGATCATACGGATAAGCTCTACCGCCATCTGCGGATCGGACCTCCATCTGTACGACGGCTACATCCCGACGATGCAGGCCGGCGACATCCTCGGTCACGAGTTCATGGGCGAGGTGGTCGAGGCCGGCCCCGGCAGCAGCTTGCGAAAGGGCGAGCGCGTGGTCGTGCCGTTCACCATCGCGTGCGGCCGCTGCTATCATTGCGGGAAGCAGCAATATTCAGCCTGCGACAACGGCAATCCGGCCGACAATCAGGATCTGGGCCAGGCGCTCTATGGCCAGCCCATGTCGGCGCTGTTCGGCTATAGCCACCTCACCGGCGGCTATGCGGGCGGGCAGGCGGAATATGTGCGCGTGCCCTTTTCCGACGTGGGGCCGATCGTCGTTCCCGACGGGATCGAGGACGATCGGGTGCTCTTCCTGTCCGATATCCTGCCGACGGGCTGGATGGCGGCCGAGAATGCCGGGATCGAGCCCGGCGATACCGTTGCGGTATGGGGATGCGGCCCGGTTGGCCTGTTCGCGGTGCAATCGGCCTTTCTGATGGGCGCCGAGCGGGTGATCGCGATCGATCATTTCCCGCACAGGCTGGAACTCGCGCTGAAGTTCGGCGCGGAGACGGTCAATTTCGAGGAGAGCAAAACCTACGAAGCGTTGATGGAGATGACGGGCGGCATCGGCCCGGACGCCTGCATCGACGCCGTCGGCCTCGAAGCGCACGGCTTCTTCGTCGACAATGTGATCGATCAGATCAAGGCATCGACCTTTCTGGGCACCGACAGGACGCATTCGATCCGTCAGGCCATCATCGCCTGCCGCAAGGGCGGGCGCATCTCGATGCCGGCCGTCTATGGCGGCTTCGTCGACAAGTTTCCACTGGGCGCCTTGATGGAGAAGGGGCTCACGCTCAAGACGGGGCAGACGCACGTCCAGCGCTATCTTCCCGCGCTGCTCGCCGCCATTCTCGACGGCGATATCGATACTACCTTCCTGATCAGCCATCACCTGCCGCTGGAGGAGGGGCCGGAAGGATATCGGATGTTCCACGACAAACAGAATGAAGTGACCAAAGTCGTGCTGAAACCGGGCATGGCCGCAACCCATTAGACTCGATTTCTGATTGATTGAATCGGAATGGGGATTTCCAAGCTGGGGGAGTTCTGATTCAACCTGCTGGCTGGGTAGGAGGCCAGCAGGGATGGCGAGACCCTATTCGAATGATCTGCGGGAGCGGGCGGCTGCGGCGGTTGCCTCGGGTCGGAGTTGCCGGGAGGTTGCATCGCTGTTCGGAGTGAGCGTGGCGAGCGTGGTAAAGTGGTCGCAGCGCTGGCGTGCGACGGGCACGGCGGCGTCACGTCAGATGGGCGGTCACCGCAAACGGCTGCTCGAGCCGCACCGGGCATTGGTGATCGATCGGGTGAGGGCCATGCCCGACATCACCTTGAAGGCGCTTGTAGCCGAGCTGGCCGAGCAGGGCATCACCACCAGCACGGTCTCGGTATGGCGGCTGGTTCGCTCGGAAGGACTGCGCTTCAAAAAAAACGCTGTTCGCCGTCGAACAGCTGCGACCGAAGATCGCACGCAAGCGGGAGCAATGGAAGAAGTATCAGGCCCGGCTTGATCCCAGGCGCCTGGTCCTCATCGACGAGACCTGGGCCAAGACCAACATGACGCCGATCCGCGGCTGGGCCCCGCGCGGCCGCAAGCTCGTCGCCCGTGCGCCGTTCGGTAAATGGCGCACGCTGACCTTCGTCGCGGCGTTGCGCCATGACCGGATCGATGCGCCGTGCGTCCTCGACGGGCCGATCAACGGCCAGAGCTTCACCGCCTGGGTCGAGCAGTTCCTCGTGCCCACCCTCAAGCCCGGCGACATCGTCATCATGGACAACCTTGGCAGCCACAAAGGGGCCGCTGTCCGCCAGGCGATCCGTGCGGCCGGCGCCAGGCTCCTGTTCCTGCCACCCTACTCGCCGGACCTGAACCCGATCGAGCAGGTCTTCGCAAAGCTCAAGCTGTTGCTCCGTAAGGCAGCCGAACGATCCGTCGAGGCAACTTGGCGTCGCATCGGCACCCTGCTCGACGCCTTCCCACCACACGAATGCGCCAACTACCTCAGAAACTCGGGCTACGCTTCAACCTAAGTGGAAACGAGTTTTCTAGACGTAACGCTGCCTTAAGCCCCTCCCCTTCAGGGGAGGGGTTGGGGTGGGGGCGTGCAGCGGGCTCCCGAACTTCACACCTGTATCAGGACGCCCCGGTAAAGCGGGTCTTCCTGTGCCTGGCCAGCGCCCATCGCGACGCACATCAGGGCATCGTCGGCCACCACCGTCGGCAGCCCCGTGACCTGCGCGAGAAGCGTGTCGATGCCGCGCAGCAGCGCACCGCCGCCGGTGAGGACGATGCCCTGGTCGACGATGTCGGCGGCCAGTTCGGGCGGGGTATATTCCAGCGCCATCCGCACCACGCTGACGATCTGGCTGACCGATTCGGCGATCGCCTCGGCGATTTCGGCTTCGGTGACGGGGATTTCTTTGGGCACCCCGGTCACGAGGTCGCGGCCCTTGATCGGCAGCGTCTCGCCGTTGCCGTCGGGCATGATCGCATTGCCGATCGCATGCTTGATCCGTTCCGACGTCGCCTCGCCGACCATCAGATTATGCTTGCGGCGGATGAAGGAGGAGATCGCCTCGTCCATCTTGTCGCCGCCGACGCGCGCCGAATTGCTGTAGGCGAGGCCGCGCAGCGACAGCACCGCCACCTCGGTCGTCCCGCCGCCGATATCGACGACCATCGCGCCCACCGGCTCGGTGACGGGCAGGCCCGATCCGATCGCCGCCGCCATCGGTTCCTCGATCATATAGACGCGCGCCGCGCCCGCGTTCGAGGCCGCGTCGCGGATCGCCCGCCGCTCCACCGTCGTCGATCCCGACGGCACGCCGACGACGATCTCGGGCCGGCGCAGGAAGCGATTCGTGCCGCCGTTCACCTTGTGGATGAAATGCTTGATCATCTGCTCGGCAACGTCGATGTCGGCGATCACCCCGTCGCGAAGCGGGCGGATCGCCTCGATATTGTCGGGCGTCTTGCCCATCATCAGCTTCGCATCGCCACCCACCGCGCGGACGCGCTTCACGCCGTTGGTCGTCTCGATCGCGACCACCGACGGTTCGTTGAGCACGATGCCTTGCCCGCGCAGATAGACGACGGTGTTCGCCGTGCCGAGATCGATCGCCATGTCGTGCGAGTTGAGCTTGAAGAGGCGGGGCATGGGGTGAGGATACGCTCCGCAAAAACGGTGGATGCGCGGCCTTTTGGCCGCACATGGACAAGGAGCGCCCGCGTGGGTCCCGCCCTCTTGCGAGTCAATCCGTGGCGCGTCGGAGCGAAGCATATCCGCGTTGGCTTACATGCGCGCTATGCGGCCAATGATCGCAAGATGCGGTTTTCGCTTTCCTCTTTGGCATAGGCATTGCCTCTTTTCTCGCCGAAGAAAGGCGGGCATGCCGCATCATACCGTGCCGTAGAGGATGAGCCTTTGACCAGCGCAACGCCCCTGAATGTCGATGAACTGGTCGACGGACAGCGATTTCGTCCCTTCAACCTCAACCTGCTGATCTGGTCCTTCTGCGCGATGTTCGCGGAAGGATTCGAGATTTCGGCGCTCGGCATCGCCGCGCCGCACCTCGTGCGCGAATGGGGCGTCCACGCCAGCGCGATGGGGCCGATGATGGGCGCAAGCCTGATCGGCATCCTGATCGGATCGCCGCTGTTCGGCTTTCTCGGCGATCGCTATGGGCGGCGCTTCGTCATCATTCTCGGCTGTTTCCTGTTCGGCGCCACCACGCTCGCGGTCGTCTTCACGCATTCGATCGAGCAGATTACCCTGCTGCGCATTATCACCGGCATCGGCATGGGCGGCCTGATGCCCAACGCGATCGCGCTCAATTCGGAGCTGTCGCCGCGCCATCTGCGCGCCAAGCTGGTGATCCTGATGTTCATGGGGATTACGCTGGGCGGCGCGGTGCCGGGGCTGGTCGGTGCGCTGCTGGTGCCGGCCTATGGCTGGAAGGTGCTGTTCCTGATCGGCGGCGGCTTTCCGCTGATCGTTTGCCTGGGCCTCTTCTTCTGCCTCCCCGAATCGGTGAAATTCCTCGTGACGCGGCCCGGCCGTGAGCCGCAGCTGCTGCGCATCCTGCGGCGGATGCGGCCCGATCTGACGCTGGCGGACGGCGCCGTTTTCGTCCGGCCGCCGGCCCCGCGCGCGCGCGCGGGATCGATCGCGCCGCTTTTCTCCGGCGGGCTCGCGGCGATCACGCTCCTTCTGTGGCTCTGTTTCGCGACGACGCTGATGGCGAATTATTTCCTCAATAGCTGGATGGCCTTGCTGTTCGAAGCGAAGGGCATTTCGCCCGAGGCGGCGGCGATGACGACCACCGCCTATCATCTGGGCGCGGCGACCGGCGGACTGGTGATGAGCGTGATCCTCGATCGCTGGGGCTTCCTGGCGGTGACGGTGCTGCTCGCGGTGGCCGCGCCGGCGCTGCTGGCGATCGGCGTCCCCCATGTTTCGCCGATCATGCTGGCGGGGCTGGTCGGCCTCGCGGGCTTCTGCATCCTTGGCGCGCAGTTCGGCAGCAACGCGGCGGCGGGCATCCTCTATCCCACCGCCTATCGCTCGCAGGGGGTGGGGCTTGCCTTCGCGGTGGGCCGGATCGGTTCGGTGCTGGGGCCGGTGATCGGCGCGATCCTGATCGGGCTGCACCTGCCGCTGCCGATCCTGCTGCTGGCGATGGCGGCGCCGATCCTGCTGGGCGCAATCGCCGCTTTCTTCCTCGGCCGACTGAGCTTCAGGCGCTTCGGCGGCTGGCGGCTGGACGAGGCGGCGCCCGAAGCCGAATAAGCGCGCCCGTCAGGCTGCGCTGTGCGCCAGGACGATGCGCGTGCCCGCGATGCCGCGCACCAGCGCGCCGGGTTTTTCGACCTGAACATCGGCCTGCATCACGCCGGCGAAGGCGAGGCAGGCGGTGGCGAGGCGATAGGCAAAGGTTTCGATCAGCTCGATCCGCTCATGCGCCAGCGCATCGGCGACCTCGACGATCCGCGTATAATCGACGGTATCGGCAAGGCGATCGGCGGGCGCCGTCCGCATCAGCAGCGCGACGTTGATGAGCAATGTCTGCGGTTGCCCGATCTCATGCGCGTAGACGCCGATATCGGCCGAAACCGAAAGATCGCGCACGCTGATCGTGCTCGACAGGACGGCGGGGCCGGGGGCGGGCTCCGGCACGAGCGCGATCGGCTCAGCCACCGGACAGGCTCCGCGCCGCCTTCATCGTGTTGGCGAGCAGGCAGGCGATGGTCATCGGCCCGACGCCGCCGGGCACCGGCGTCACCGCGCGGGCATGATCCATTTCGGAAAGCACCGCATCGCCCACCACGCGGCGCTTGCCATTTTCGTCGGTGATGCGGTTGATGCCCACGTCGATCACCACCGCGCCGGGCTTCACCCAGTCGCCGCGCACGAGGCCGGGGCTGCCCGCCGCGACGACGACGATATCGGCGCGCCGCACGATATCGGGCAGGTTCTGCGTCAGGATATGCGTGACCGTGACGGTGCATTCGCGTTCGAGAAGGAGGAGCGCCACCGGCTTGCCGACGATGTTCGACTTGCCGATCACCACGGCGCGCAGGCCGCGAAAATCGTCGATCACGGTTTCGAGGAGGATCATGCAGCCGAGCGGCGTGCAGGGGATGAGGCCGCCCGTGCCGCTCGACAGCCGGCCGACATTGACCGGGTGGAACCCGTCGACGTCCTTGCGCGGGTCGATCGCGTCGAGAATCTTGTGGCCGTCGACGTGCGGCGGCAGCGGGAGCTGGACGAGAATGCCGTGCACCGCCGGATCGGCGTTCAACGCGGCGATCAGGCCCAGCAACTCCGCCTCGCTCGTCTCGACGGGCAGGCGATGCTCGATCGAGCGCATGCCGACCTTGCGGGTCTGCAGCACCTTGCGATTGACGTAGATCTGGCTGGCCGGGTCCTCGCCGACCAGCACGACCGCAAGACCGGGGACGATCCCGCGCTCGATGGCAAGCTGGCGGACATCGGCGGCAATGCTGGCCGAGAGCGTCTCGGCGATTGCCTTGCCGTCGATAATGTCCGCCATGTGCGTCAGTCCGTGAAGACGACGGTCTTGGAGCCGTTGAGCAACACCCGGTCCGCCAGATGATAGCGCACGGCGCGCGCCAGCACGCGGCGTTCGATATCGCGGCCCTTGCGGACGAGATCGTCCGGCCGGTCGGCATGGGTGATCGCCTCGACATCCTGCACGATGATCGGGCCTTCATCGAGGTCCGCCGTCACATAATGGGCGGTGGCGCCGATCATCTTCACGCCGCGCGCATGGGCCTGATGATAGGGCTTGGCGCCCTTGAAGCCCGGCAGGAAGCTGTGATGGATGTTGATGCAGCGGCCCGACAGGAAGCTCGCGAGGTCGTCCGACAGGATCTGCATATAGCGCGCGAGCACGACAAGCTCCGCGCCCGTCTCGTTGACGATGCGCTTGATCTCGGCTTCCTGCTGCGGCTTCGTGTCCCTGGTGATCGGCAGATGGTGATAGGGAATCTCGCCCATCAGCGACAAGTGCAGCGCGCTCTGCGGATGGTTGGACACGATGCCCACCACGTCCATGTTCAGCTCGCCGATGCGGTTGCGATAGAGCAGGTCGCCCAGGCAGTGATCGAATTTCGAGACGAGGAGCAGCACGCGCTTGCGCTGGTCCTTCGGCCGCAACTGCCATTCCATGCCGTTCTTGTCGGCGATGACGGCGAATCGTTCGCGCAGCGACTCGATGCCGGGCACATCGGCCTTGAGGTCGAACACGACACGCATGAAGAAGCGCCCCGTCTCGACATCGTCGAACTGCTGCGCTTCCAGGATATTGCCGCCATTCTCGAACAGGAGCCCCGAGACGGAGGCCACGAGGCCGGGGCGATCATCGCAGGATAGCGTCAGGATATGGGGATTTGTCACGGCTCTCCTCTCTCATAAGGCGGCGGATACCAGGCATTCGAACGATGCCGCCGAGTCGAGGTCGTGCGGCATAGGGCAGGACGAGGCAAAAAAGCCAGCGGCCTGCCGCATGCGCTCTTGAATCCCGCTGCCGGTTGAAATGTCAACCATTGGCGGTTGAAATGTCAAACGAAGGCTCCTAACGGTCCTTAGCCCGTGATCGGGACTCATTCCCTGACGAGAGGACATTCTGCCGTCATGACCGCGAATTTGGAACAAAAGCTTCAGAAGGTCGGCAACCCTGTCGACATGCTCCGCAACTCACAGCTCGGCGCTTACGTCTATCCGGTCGTCGCACCGGAATTTTCGAACTGGCGTTCGGAGCAGTGGGCCTGGCAGCACAGCGCCGTGCTGTTCGACCAGACGCACCACATGGTTGACCTTTACATTCGCGGCAAGGATGCGCTGAAGCTCCTGTCGGACACCGCGATCAACTCGATGGCCAACTTCAAGGTGAACCAGGCCAAGCAGTACGTCCCGACGACGCCTTACGGCCATGTCATCGGCGACGGCATCCTCTTCTATCTCGCGCCGGAAGAGTTCGTCTATGTCGGCCGCGCGCCGGCCGCCAACTGGCTGATGTTCCACGGCGCGACCGGCGGCTACGACGTCGAGATCGTCCATGACGACCGTTCGCCGAGCCGCCCGATGGGCAAGCCGGTGAAGCGCATTTCCTGGCGTTTCCAGATCCAGGGCCCGCAGGCCTGGAACGTGATCGAGAAGCTGAACGGCGCTCCCCTGGAGAAGCTGCGCTTCTTCAACATGGGCGAGATGAACATCGCCGGCCACAAGATCCGCACGCTGCGCCACGGCATGGCCGGCGCGCCGGGCCTGGAAATCTGGGGTCCCTACGACATCCAGGAAGAAGTCCGCGCCGCAATCCTCGATGCGGGCAAGGAATTCGGCCTCATCCCGGTCGGCTCGCGCGCCTATCCGTCGAACACGCTCGAGTCGGGCTGGATCCCCTCGCCGCTGCCGGCGATCTACACGGGCGACAAGCTCAAGGCGTATCGCGAGTGGCTCGGCGACGACAGCTATGAAGCGACGGGCAGCCTCGGCGGCAGCTTCGCCTCGGCCAACATCGAGGATTATTACGTCAATCCTTACGAGCTGGGCTACGGCCCGTTCGTGAAGTTCGACCATGACTTCCACGGCCGCGAGGCGCTGGAAGCGCTCGACAAGGACGCGCAGCGCAAGAAGGTGACGCTGGCGTGGAACAGCGAGGACATGGCGAAGATCTACGCTTCGCTGTTCGAGCCGGAGGGCGATCACTACAAGTTCTTCGATCTCCCGCTCGCCAACTATGCCTCGGCGAACTACGACCGCGTCGTCGATGCGGGCGGCTCGACCGTCGGCCTCTCGATGTTCACCGGCTACAGCTACAATGAGAAGCGCGCTCTCTCGCTCGCGACCATCGACCATGAAATTCCGCTCGGCACCGAGCTGAAGGTCGTCTGGGGCGAGGAGAATGGCGGCACGAAGAAGACCACCGTCGAGCCGCACAAGCAGCTTGAGGTCCGCGTCGTCGTGAGCCCGGTGCCCTATTCGGTCACCGCGCGCGAGCATTATGAAGGCGGCTGGCGCACGGCTCGCAAGGGCTGATCCACCGCTTCTTCAAGCGGGGCGGGTGGTTCCTCCATCCGCCCCGTCTGTTTCCCGATCCCAGAGGACGCCATGGCGACCATTGAAAACGCAAGCGAAGCCGCGGCGCTGCGGCGTCTCGTCGATGATTTCTCCCTCGAAATGACGGCAAAGGACGTCGCCAAGCTGGAAGAGGCGGCGCCCAACATTCCGCAGGGCACGCGCATCTCCGTCACGTTCCTGCCCAACGAAACCTTTCCCGACCGCGTCGCCGCGTCGCTCCGGGTCAAGCAGCTCGGCTTCGTGCCGGTGCCCCATTTTTCCGCCCGCCGCCTGAAGACGCAGGCCGAGCTCGAGTCGTTCCTCGATTCGCTCGCCAGCGAGGTGCAGATCGAGAATGCCTTCGTCATCGCCGGCGATCCGCCGCGCCCCGAAGGCCCCTATGAAGATGCGCTGGCCGTCATCAAGACCGGCCTTCTCGGCAAATATGGCGTCAAGCATGTCGGCATCTCGGGCTATCCCGAGGGCCATCCCGACATCACCAACGAAAAATTATGGCAGGCGCTGCGCGACAAGCAGGCCGTGCTCAACGATCTCGGCCATGATTTCTCGATCATGACGCAGTTCGGCTTCGATGCCGATCCGGTGTTCGGCTGGCTCGCCCAGGTTCGCAAGGAAGGGGTCAACGCCCCCGTCCGCATCGGCGTCGCCGGTCCGACGAGCGTGAAGACGCTGCTGCGCTATGCCGCGCGCTGCGGCGTCGGCGCCTCGGCCAAGGTGATGGCGAAATATGGCGTGTCGATCACGCGCCTGCTCAGCACCGCCGGCCCCGATCCGATCATCAAGGAACTGGCTGCGGGCATCGATCCCGCCGTTCACGGCGAGGTGCTGTTGCACTTCTATCCGTTCGGCGGCTTCAACAAGACCGCGACCTGGATTCAGGATTTCCGCGCGTCGCAGGGCATCTGATCCCACTCGTCCCACAGGCGAGTCTCCGGCCCCCGGCGTGAAAGCGCCGGGGGCTTTTTCCTGGGCGTCGCCGCCGCGCCGCCCGTGTCACGCTGTCGTCACAGCGTGTCGGTAAGCGGGTTCGACGCGGTGTGGAGCAGATCGCGCAGCCATTGCAGCCCGGGATCGTGCGCGAACCTCTTGTGCCACAACATGCTGATTTCGATGTCGGGTTCCTGCACCGGCGCATCGAACAGGCGGAGCCCCAGCTCGGCCTGCCGGGCGGCGGCGAGACGGCGCGGCAGGATCGCGACCAGATCGGTGCGACCGATGATCGAAAGGGCGGTGTCACCGTCATAGACGCTCGCGGGCACATCGTGACCGCCCGTCGCGCCGGGGATCGGATCGCTGTCGCCGATGATCCGGCGCCGGTTGATCCGCTCGCCCGCGCCATCGGTGCGCAGCGCGCGGAAGGGATAATCGGGCACGATGCCGAGGCGCGGCTGCTGGATCAGTTCGGCCACATCGGGCTCGCGGCGCGCGAGCGGATGATCGCGGCTTGCCACCCAGACGAGCGCATCGTGGAACAAGGTGCTGACCTCGATCCGCGCCGGCACGTCGGAAAAGGCGCCGATCGCGACGTCGACCGTGCCCTGATCCATCTCGTCGAGCAACGCCTGATCGAGCGTGTGGACCTGGAGAGTGATGCCCGGCGCCGCCTTGCGCGCGAGCTGGACGAGCATCGGCATCACCAGCCGGCAGATGTAGGAACCGGTCGCGATCGTGAAGGTGCGATTGCTGTCCAGCGGATCGAACACCGGCGGATTGAGAGCGGTGCGAATCCTGACGAGAATTTCGCGAAGCTGCGGCGCAAGCTCCTCGGCGCGCGCGGTGGGTTGCAGTCCGCCCGCGCTGCGCGTGAACAGCGGATCGCCTACCGTCACCCGCAGGCGGCCCAGCGCGTGGCTGATCGCGGATTGGGTGACGCCCAGCCGCTGCGCGGTGCGCGAGACGCTGCGTTCCTCGAACAGGAGATCGAAGATGCGCAGGAGGTTGAGATCGGGGGCGATCATGAAGACAGCTCATATGTAAATGGAATGTAAATCACTGGATTTATAGTGATGCGGTGATTAGGGGCAAGCGGGCACAGTTCGCAATCAGCGGGAACAATCGGCATGCTTGTTTGCTATCGGCCTTTTGGCAGGGAAGCCGCGTGAGCGGTCAGCAGCGCATGAACGCTCCGGACAAGATCGAGCAGGACTCCGCAACTGCCGATCTGTCCGAGATGGACGAAAAGCGCGCCCGGCGCGCGCGCTTTCGCAAGCCTCTCTTCATTGCGGGGCCGGTGATCGTCGCCCTGATCGGCCTCTTCCTCTATCTTCATGGCGGCCGTTATGAATCGACCGACAATGCCTATGTGCAGTCGGCGAAGGTGTCCGTCAGCGCCAACGTCTCGGGCCGTGTCATCGCGGTCGAGGTGGCGAACAATCAGCGGGTGCGCAAGGGACAGGTTCTCTTCCGGCTCGATCCCGCGCCCTATAAGACGATGGTGGAGGAAGCCCGCGCCAAGCTGGCGGCGACGCGCCTCCAGATCGGCACGCTGCGCGCCAATTATCGCGAGGGCGCGTCCGAGCTGAAGGCGGCGCAGGACAAGGTCCATTTCGCCGAGCGCGAGCGTGATCGCCAGAAGGAACTGCTCGCCGAAGGGATTTCGTCGCAGGCGCAATATGACAATGCCGCGCTGGCCGCCGAAACCGCGCGCCAGCAAGTGCAGACGGTGGTGCAGCAGAATGCGGGCGTGCTCGCCCAGCTGGGCGGCGCTCCCGACACGGCGATCGACGACAATCCGATCGTGCGGCAGGCGAAGGCCGCGCTCGATTCGGCCGAGCTGAAACTGGGCTATACGGTGGTGCGCGCGCCGCAGGACGGCATCGTCACCAAGGTCGACCAGCTTCCGGTCGGCAATTATGTCGAAGCGTCGCGTCCGGTGTTCACGCTGGTCGGCACGCGGCTGTGGATCGAGGCGAATTTCAAGGAAAACCAGCTCGCTTACATGCGCCTCGGCCAGCCGGCGACGGTGGAAATCGACGCCTATCCCGATCTGGATCTGACCGCCCATGTCGCGAGCTTCAGCCCCGGCACCGGCAACACCTTCGCGCTGCTGCCGCCTGAAAATGCGACGGGCAACTGGGTGAAGGTCGTCCAGCGGCTGCCGGTCGAGCTGCATCTGGACAAGGTGCCCGAAGGCGTGCCGCTGCATGCGGGGCTGAGCGCGACCGTGACGGTCGACACCGGCCATCGCCGCCATCTGTTCGGCGGCGGTTCGGATGACAAGCGGGCGGGGGCCCCGGCCTCCGCGCAATGAGCGGCATTGCCCATCTGCCGGACCCCGTAACGCGACGCTTCATCACCGCGTCGGTGTTGGCGGCGACGTTGATGAACTCGCTCGATCTCACGATCGCGAACGTCGCCCTGCCGCATATGCAGGGCAGCGTCTCCGCGTCGAGCGACCAGATTACCTGGGTCCTGACCTCTTACATTGTCGCCGCGGCGATCTTCACGCCGATGACCGGCTGGCTCGGCAGCCGGTTCGGCCGGCGGCGGCTGATGCTGGTGTCGGTGATGGGCTTCACCGTCGCCTCGATGCTGTGCGGCGTCGCGCACACGATCGGCGAGCTTGTGCTGTTCCGCATGTTGCAGGGCCTGTTCGGCGCGGCGCTCGTGCCGATGAGCCAGGCGATCCTGCTCGACATCAACCCCCCAGAACGCCACGGCCACGCGATGGCGATCTGGACGATGGGCGCGATCATGGCCCCGATCCTCGGCCCGGTGCTCGGCGGCTGGCTGACCGACAATTTCACATGGCGGTGGGTGTTCTTCATCAACCTGCCGGTGGGCATATTGGCCTTTATCGGCCTGTCGATCTTCCTGCCGGGGATGAAGGAGGAAAATCCGGTACGGCTGGATATTTTCGGCTTCGCGACCCTGGGCATCGCGGTCGGCGCGCTGCAACTGATGCTCGATCGCGGCCAGCAGCTCGACTGGTTCTCCTCGCTCGAAATCTGCATCGAGGGCGCGGCCTTCCTGTTCTTCCTCTATCTTTTCATCGTCCAGACGCTCACCGCGCGGCGGCCGTTCATCGATCTGGCGCTGTTCGCGGACAGGAATTTCCTCGCCTGCTCGATACTCGGTTTTCTGGTGGGCGTGCTCGTCTTCTCGGTGCTGGCGCTTTTGCCGCAAATCCTCGAAGGGCTGATGGGTTATCCGGTGGTGACGACCGGCCTCGTCATGGCCCCCCGCGGCGTGGGTACGCTGCTTGCGGTCATCTTCGTCAGCCGGTTCGCCAAGCGTTTCGACGGGCGCCTGCTGATCCTTGTCGGCCTGTGCTGCAATGCGGTGTCGATGTTCATGATGAGCCGCGTCTGGCTGGGCATGGATTCGGGGATCATCATTACGTCGGGCCTCGTGCAGGGCGTCGGCACCGGGCTGATCTTCGTGCCGCTGACCACGCTTGCCTTCGCGACGCTGCCGCCTCGCTTCCGCAATGAAGGCGCGGCTATGTTCACGCTGATCCGCAATCTCGGGTCCAGCATCGGCATTTCGGCCTTGCAGGTGTTGAGCTATCGTAATGCGGAGAAGGTGCATGGCCGGCTGGTGGAAGGCCTGCGCCCCGACAATCCGGTGGTCGCGACGATGCCGCACCAGTTCAGCCTCACCGAGCCGTCGGGAATCGCCGCGCTGGCGGGCGAAGTGCAGCGCCAGGCGATGATGGTGTCGATGGTCGACAATTTCTGGCTGCTGTCCGTCGTCACGATCCTGGCGGCCTTCCTGCTTTTGTTCATGAAATCCCCGCGCAAGGGCGCCGAGGCGGTTGCGCTGCACCTGGAATGATGGCCTGATATGCGTCTTGACCTTCCCCTTTCGCTCCTCGCCGCGACCGCGCTGGCCGGTTGCACGGTAGGACCCGATTTCACCCCGCCGGCGGGGCCTTCCGCCAACGCCTATCTGGCAAAAGGGGACGCGGCCGCGTCCGGGGCCGCGACCGGGCCGGTGGCGACCGAGGGCGCGGTGCCCGAACGCTGGTGGACCGTATACGGCTCGCCCGAACTGGATGCGCTGGTCGATCGCGCGCTCGCCAACAACAAGTCGCTGGAGGCGAGCAATGCGACGCTGCGCCGCGCGCGCAGCCAACTCGCCGCCGCACGCGGCAGGGCGCTGCCGCAGGTCGACGCCAAGGCGCGCGTGGAGCGGGAGGAGGTCAATCTCGCCAGCTTCGGCTTCAGCGGAGGCGGGATAGAAGGATTCCCCAGCTCCAATCCCGAGTTCAACCTCTATTCGGTGGGCGGCGGCGTCTCCTACGACCTCGATCTGTTCGGCGGGCGGCGGCGCGGGATCGAGCAGGCGGCGGCGCAGGCCGAAGCGCAACTGCGCCAGACCGAGGCCGCCCATCTCACGCTGGCCGGGCAGGTGGTGTCGCAGGCGATCACGATCGCCGCAATCCGCGCGCGCATCGAAACGGTCAGCGACCTGATCCGCGAGGACCAGCGCAACGTCGACCTCACCGACAAGAAAAGACGCGGCGGCGAAGGCACGATGGTCGAGGTACTGAGCGCCAAAAGCCAGCTCGCCGCCGATCAGGCCGATCTCCCGCCGCTCCGCCAGTCCTTGAGCGAGGCGGAGCATCTGCTCGCCATACTCGTGGGCGAGGCCCCGTCGCAATTCGCCGCGCCCGCCTTCGATCTGGCGTCGTTCACCTTGCCGGCGAAGATTCCGGTGTCGTTGCCCTCCGAACTCGTCCACCGGCGGCCCGATATCCTCCAGGCGGAGGCGGAATTGCACGCCGCGACGGCGGCGATCGGCGTCGCCACCGCGCGGCTGTATCCCGACATCACGCTCGGCGCGGAACTGACGCAGGCGGCCCCCTCGACGGGCAATGTCTTCAAGGACGCCTTTCGCGGCTATGACATTTTCGCCGGGCTGACCGCGCCGATCTTTCACGGCGGCACCTTGAAGGCGAACCAGCAGGCGGCGATCGCCGATGCGCATGCGGCGAACGCCACCTATCAGGACGTCGTGCTCAAGGCGTTCGGGCAGGTTGCCGATCTGCTCACGGCGCTCGATCATGATGCGGCAGCGGTACAGGCGCAACAGGAGGCGATCGACGTCGCCGGCTCGGCGCTCGCGTTGTCGCGGCGCAGCTTCGAGGTGGGCAATTCGGGCGTCCTCGACATCGTCGACGCCGAACGCGTGCATCAACGCGCGATGACCGGCCTGGTCGAGGCGCGCGCCCGGCAATATCTGGATACCGCACGGCTGTTCGTCGCGACGGCGGGCGGCTGGATCGGCCCGGCGAGCGAAAGGGCGGTCGCGGAGCGATAGGAGGCATCCTGTCGTTCCGGCGAAAGCCGGACTCCACGGATGGCGAGTCGATCTGTAAGGAAAAGTGAGCCCAGTCCATGGACCCCGGCTTCGCCGGGGTGACGGAAATGGCCGCGCCTTTAGTCGATCACTGGCAATCGGCGGCGGGCGTCGGCCATGTCGCGGCGCTTCGTCTCGAAGGCGAGGCGGGCGGCGGGCACGTCCTGATCGGTGGGGAAGGCGGCGACGATGTCGGCGAATTGCGTGCTGACCTCGTCGGCAAATTCGCCGTGAGGCAGGATATAGGCCGCATTCTCGCGGATGCCGCGCACCACAGCCGCGCCCAGATCGAGCGGGTCCATCGCGCCGTCCATGCTGTTGAACAGTGCATCGGGATCGCCTTCGCGGGCGAGCGAATTGCCCTGACCCTCCGGCCCCTGCATGATCCGCGAGGTGGTGAGGCCGGGGCACAGACAGGAGACGCCGATTCCCTCGGGCGCGAGCGACAGGCGCAGCGATTCGGTCAAGCCGCGCACGGCAAATTTGGCGGTCGTATAGGCGCCGCCATCGTCGGGCAGCGGCACGATGCCGGCCATCGAGGACGTATTGACGATATGCCCGCCCTCACCATGGGCGCGGATGTGCGGGACGATGACCTTCACGCCATTGACCACGCCGCCGAGATTGACGGCGAGCGCCCTGTCCCAATCTGCGAAATCGGGATCGGCGACCGCGCCGCCACCAGCGATCCCGGCATTGTTGCAGAGCAGGTGAATCTTGCCGCAATGGCGGATCGCCTCGTCGGCGGCGGCGGCAAGACCCGCGCGATCGGACACGTCGACCTGGATGAGGTGAACCGCATTCGATCCGCGCAGCGCCTCGCGCACTTCGGAAAGGCGCGCGGCACTCGCATCGGCGATCACCACCGTCATGCCTTCGCTCAGGAAAGTACGCGCCAGCCCGAAACCAATGCCGCTGCCGCCGCCGGTAACGAAGGCCGTCTTGCCGCTCAGGTTCTTCACGCGTCTCTCCTCGCCGGGCCGGCCTTAATGATAGCCGATGTCGTGGCGCACCTTGCCGCGAAAAACCCAGTAGGACCAGCCCGTGTAAAGCAGGATGACCGGTAGCAGCACGAGCGTGCCGATCAGCAGGAAAGCCTGCGTGCTGGGCGAGGACGCCGCCTCCCACAGGCTGTAGCGATGCGGCACGATCATCGGCCACAGGCTGATCGCCACGCCCAGATAGGACATGAAGAACAGCGCCATCGCCCACAGGAAGGGCGATGCCTCCGAAGAAGGGGAAGAGAGGGCACGCCACTCGGCAATGACGAGCAGCAGCGTGATGATCGGCACCGGCGCCAGCCAGGCCATGTTCGGCCAGGAGAACCAGCGCTGCGCGATGTCCGCATCCATCAGCGGCGTCCAGATGCTGACGATGCCGACGGCGAGGACGACGCCGATAAGGCAGATACGCCCCTGTCGCCGGGCACGATGCTGCAACTCGCCCTCGGTCTTCAGGATCAGCCATCCCGCGCCGAGCAGGCCGTAGCCGAACAGCAGCGCCACGCCGGTCATCAACGAGAAGGGGGTGAAGCAGTCGAGGCTCGACCCGACGAAGTGGCGACCCTCCACATCAAAGCCCTGGATGAATGCGCCGAGCACGATGCCCTGCGCGAAGGTGGCGATCACCGATCCGTAGGAGAAGCCATGATCCCAGAAAGTCTTGTGCTCCGCATCGCGATAGCGGAACTCGAACGCGACGCCGCGGAAGACGAGGGCGAGCAGCATGATGACGATCGGGAAATAAACCGCTGGAATGATGATCGCGAACGCCAGCGGGAAGGCCGCGAGCAGGCCGACGCTGCCCAGCACCAGCCATGTCTCGTTGCCATCCCAGATCGGCGCGATCGAGTTCATCATCAGATTGCGCGAGGCGGTGTCGGGCGCGAAGCCGAACAGGATGCCGACGCCGAGATCGAAGCCGTCGAGCAGCACATAGAAGAAGATGCCGAGGCCGAGGATCAGCGTCCACACGGGAACAAGATCGAGCGTCATGCCGTCTCTCCTTCTTCGCGGCCGGGCAGGGCGTGGATGGGCGATCCGGGCCGGCCGCTCTCCACCGGCTCGTCGGTGGGCGGGGGCAAGGGGCCGCGCCGGACGATGCGCGCCATCAGGAAGATGCCCGCCGGGAACATGATGAGATAGGCAACCACATAGCCAAGCAGGCTGAGCAGCACGTCGATGCCGGTGAGCGACGGCGTCACCGAATGAACGGTGCGCAAGAGGCCGTAGACGGTCCAGGGTTGCCGCCCCACCTCAGTCGTCGTCCAGCCCGCCAGGACGGCGATGAAGCCGAGCGGGCCGAACCAGGTGCACAGGCGCAGGAAGAGCGGGCTTTCATAGACGCGGCTCTTGAAGCGCAGCAGATTGCCCCACAGGATCAGCGCCAGCATCAGCAGCCCGATGCCGACCATGACGCGGAAAGCGAAGAAGACGATAGCGACGGGCGGCCGATCCGCCTTGGGCCATTCCTTCAGGCCTCGGATCACGCCATTGGCGTCATGGGCGAGGATGAGGCTGCCCAGCACCGGGATATCGATCGCGGCATGGTTCGTCTCCGCCTCCTGATCGGGCAGCGCGAACAGCGTCAGCGGTGCGCGCGCCGTCGTGTCCCAGCGCGCTTCGATCGCGGCGAGCTTCGTCGGCTGATATTCCAGCGTGTTGAGCCCGTGGAGATCGCCAAGCAGGACCTGGAGCGGCACGAGCGCGAGCAGCAGCCACAGGGTGGTGGACAACATCACGCGCGCTTCCTCGGTCGCCTCGCGGCGGCGTAGCAGCCAGGCCGCAACCGCGAGGACGACGAAGGCAGTCGTCACGTAGAAACCGGTGACGGTGTGGAAGAGGCGATAAGGGAAGGAGGGATTGAAGACGATCGCCATCCAGTCGGCGGGCTGGAACCGGCCGTCGACGATCTCATAGCCCACCGGCGTCTGCATCCAACTGTTCACCGCGAGGATCCAGAAGGAGGAGAAGAGCGTGCCCAGCGCCACCATCAGAGCGGCGACGAAATGCATCCAGCGCGGCACCAAGGTTCGCCCGAACAGCAGCACGCCCAGAAAGGCCGCCTCAAGGAAGAAGGCGGTCAGCCCTTCATAGGCGAACATCGGCGAGATGACGTTCGCGGTCGCGTCCGAAAAGCGGCTCCAGTTCGTGCCGAACTGGAAGGGCATGATGATGCCCGACACGACGCCCATGCCGAACGAGATCGAGAAGATCTTGGTCCAGAAGGTCGAGATGCGGAGATAGATTTCGCGACCGGTGAAGAAATGAATGCCTTCCATGAAGGCGATGAAGGACGCAAGCCCGACGGTGAAGGCCGGAAGCAGGATGTGCCAGGCGATCACCCAGGCGAATTGCAACCGTGACAATATGACCGGATCGAGTTCCATCCTTGGTGCTCCTCCGCAATCTCGTGGCCGGCCCCTAACGCGCGAAGGCCATTAGCGGCTCCCGCTTTCGGGCATTCTGCCTAGCCTGTCATGTTCCCGGGTTTATACTATTAAAAGACCTTTGTCGTTACTGGCGCGGCGTGCACAGGATCGGCGCGAACCGCAGCGCGAAAAGCAGGAAGCCGAGGCTCCAGAGCGCCGCCGAGATATCGAGGAGCGCCGCCGATAGCCCGCCGGGGAAGGCGGCGGCGACACGGGTAAGGCCCGCCGCGACGATCACGGCGTAGATCGCGGTCGTCATCGCGTCGGCATGGAGCGGCCGGCCGCTATGGCCGAACGAGACGCGCGACATCACCGCGACGATCATCGTGCCGATCGCCCCCGCCGTGAGCGCATGGATGGCGGCCGCCAGCGGAACGGCGATCGTCAGCATCGACGCACCGAGCAGCGCCGCGCCCAACGCCACCCACAAATAGCCGATATGCAGGATGAGCAGCAGCGGCTCCGCCCCCGTCGCTATGCCGCGCCAATGGACAAGGCGCAGGGCGTTGGCCGCGCCCGCGAAAACCAGCACGCCGCCGACCAGCCGCGACTCGGGGAACAGCACCCAGCCGATCAAGCCGGCGTGGAGCGTGCCCAGCGCCAACCGGTCTACGAGGCGCGGTGCGGCGACCATGACCATGCTGCCTTGCCGTTTCGACAGCCAGTTGCGGGTAAAGGCGGGGACGATCCGGCTGGCGATCACCGAAACGAGGATGAGGATCGCCGCAAGACCGAGTCGCCACGCTACGCCCGACGGACGGAGGTTGCCGGCTTCCAGCCAGCTCAGCAGGTTCGCCGCCCCGAGCAGCGTGACGGGCATTATCACCAGCAGGTTGCGCCAGTTGCGCGCCAGCATCACCTCGCGCGCGGCGACGACGGCCAGCGCGACGGCGAAGGAGAGATCGATGACGACCGCCGCTGCGAACGGAATCGGCAGCGCGATCGTCGAGACGAGTCGCCCCGCGATCCAGAGCAGAAGCAGCGCGGCGAGCCGCAGGCCGCGTATCGGCGGCCGGCCGGTCCAATTGGGTATCGCCGTCAGCAGGAAGCCGGCGATCGCCGCGAAGACGAAGCCGAACAGCATCTCATGGATATGCCAGGCGAGCGGATCGAACGGCCCGGCGAGGCGGAAGACGCCACGAAACATCGTGATCCACAAGGCAATCGCCGATGCAGCCCACACAGCGGCGGCAAGAAAGAAGGGGCGGAATGCGCCGTCGAACAAGGCGGGATAGGCCGTGACCGGCCGAGTCGGCTGCGAACCATGCATGACGCGCCTCTACAAATAGATATATTCCATATACCTATTTTTCCGGTCGCGACCAGCCGAAATCCGCATCCAGTCGTCTTTTGTGCGCCGACCTAAGCCGTGATCCCTTCGAACTGGAGGCGGGCGAGGCGGGCGTAGAGGCCGCCCTGGGCGGAAAGCTGGTCGTGGCTGCCTTCCTCGACGATCCGGCCTTCCTCCATCACGACGATGCGGTCGGCCGAGCGGACGGTGGCGAGGCGGTGGGCGATGACGATCGTGGTGCGTCCGTGCATCAGCGTGTCGAGCGCCTGCTGCACCAGCCGCTCCGACTCGGCATCGAGCGCGGAGGTCGCTTCGTCGAGCAGCAGCAGCGGCGTGTCGCGCAGCAGCGCGCGCGCGATCGCCAAGCGCTGGCGCTGGCCGCCAGAGAGGCGCGCGCCGCCCTCGCCCATGAAGGTGTCGAGCCCCTGCGGCAGGGCGCGCAGGAAATCCGCCGCGTTGGCGGCTTCGGCGGCGGCCCACAGGTCAGCGTCGCTCGCCTCCCAATGGCTATAGCGCAGATTGTCGCGCGCCGAGGCGGCGAAGATCACCGTCTCCTGCGGCACCATCGCGATGCGGGCACGGATCGCGGCCGGATCGGCGTCGGGCAGGGCGACCCCGTCGAGCCGCACGACGCCGTCGTCGGGATCGTAAAAGCGCTCCGCAAGCTGGAAGAGCGTCGATTTGCCCGCGCCCGAGGGGCCGACCACCGCGACCATCTCGCCCGGCCGCACGGTAAGCGAAAAATCGTCGAGCGCCTTCACCTCGCGCCGCGTTGGATAACGGAAGGTGACGCGATCGAAGGCTAGTTCGCCGCGCGCGGGATCGGGCAGCGGCCTGGGTGAGGCGGGGGCGCGGATTTCGGGCATTTCGGCCAGAAGCTCGCCGATCCGCCCGGCGGCGCCCGAGGCGCGCAGCAGATCGCCATAGACTTCGCTCAACGCGCCGAACGCGCCGGCGACGAGCCCGCCGGTGATGACGAAGGCGGCGATCGCCCCGCCGCTCATCCGCCCGCGCGCCACGTCGATCGCGCCTTCCCACATGACGAGCGTGATCGCGGTGAAGATCAGGCCGATGACGAAGGATGTCATCAGCGCACGAAGCTGGATACGCCGCCGTGCCGCCTGAAAGGCGCCGTCCACCGCCGAGCGGAAACGCACGCCCTCGCGCCGCTCCTGCCCGAACGCCTGGACGATCTTCATCGCCCCCAGCGTCTCGGCGATGATCGCGCCGACATCGGCGATCCGGTCCTGCGCGGTGCGCGAGAAGCGGCGCACGCGGCGGCCGAGAAAGATGATCGGCCCGATGACGATGGGAATGCCGATCATCAGCATTCCCGCCAGCTTCGGCGACAGCGCGAACAGATAGATGATCCCGCCGACGCCGGTGAAGATGTTGCGCAGCGCGATCGAAATGGTGCTGCCCACCACCTGCTCGATCACCGAGGTGTCCGACGTCAGGCGCGAAGCGATTTCCGACGGGCGGTTCTCCTCGAAGAAGCGCGGCGCCAGCGTCAGCAGATTGCGGTGGACGGCGGCGCGTATGTCGGCGACCACGCGCTCGCCCAGCCAGGACACGAAATAGAAGCGCAGGCCCGTCGCGATCGCGAGCACCGCGACGATCATCAGCAGATAGTGGAACGAGTCGGCCACCGCGCCGGCGCCGCCGCCGCCCGCGACGAAGCCGCGATCGATCACCCGCTTGAAGCCGTAAGGTATCGCCAGCGTGCCCGCCGAGGAGAGGGTAAGCGCGATCAGCGCGCCCGCGATATAGCCGGGATAATGCGCGGCAATGCGCCAGACGAGGCCGAGATTGCCGAGCTTCCGGTTGCCGACGGCGGGGGCTTTTTCGGGCATGGCGCGTGCCTAGCAGCCTGCCGCATCAGGCTCAATGGGCGGGGCGGATTGTTGCATTGCAACGTAAATGCCTTTGGACGTAAGTAAGGAGGGCTTGGCCGCCTCGCGGCGTAGCGACGGAGGCACGATGCTCTACAGCGCCTATGAGTTTCAGCGCTCGCTGCTTGCGGGCGCCAGCAGCTTCGCCCAGATGGGCGCCGAATGGATGAGCAATCCGGCCAATCCCTTCTCCTATAGCGGCATGGCGCCGGTCGTCGCCTCCGGACTCGATGTCTTTGCCCATGCCGCCGCCCCGCGCGGCAAGCCGGCCTTCGGCCTGACGAAGACGATGGTGGATGGGCGCGCCGTCGAGGTGGAGGAGCGGATCGTCTTCCGCCAGCCTTTCGGGCAGCTCAAACGCTTCGTCCGCAAGGGCGTCGAGGGCGGGCCGAAGCTGCTGATCGTCGCGCCGATGTCGGGCCATTATGCGACTCTGCTGCGCGGCACGGTGGAGCGGCTGTTGCCCGGCCATGACGTCTACATCACCGATTGGCGCGACGCGAAGATGGTGCCGCTCGCCGATGGCGCCTTCGATCTCGACACCTATATCGACTATGTCGTCGCCTTCCTGGAGCATATCGGGCCGGGCGCGCATATGCTGGCGGTGTGCCAGCCGGCGGTGCCCTGCTATGCGGCGGCGGCGCTGATGTCGGCGGCAAACAATCCGTGCCGCCCGAGGACGCTGACGATGATGGGCGGCCCCATCGACACGCGCAAGGCGCCCACCGTCGTCAACACCGTCGCCACGCAGCGGCCGTTCAGCTGGTTCGAGCAGAATGTCATCATGCCCGTGCCGCTTTATTATCCGGGCGCGGGGCGGCTGGTCTATCCGGGCTTCCTGCAGCTTACCGGCTTCATGGCAATGAACCTCGGCAACCACATGATCAGCCACTGGACGATGTTCAAACAGCTCGTCGCGGGGGACGAGGAGAGCGCCGACGCCACCAAGGCTTTCTATGACGAATATCGTTCCGTCTGCGACATGACGGCGGAATTCTACCTCCAGACGATCGACGTGGTTTTCCAGAAGCACGCGCTTCCCAAAGGAAAGATGATGCATCGCGGCGTCCGGGTCGATCCGGCGGCGATCAAGGACGTCGGCCTGCTCGCGATCGAGGGTGAGCGCGACGATATTTCCGGCCTCGGCCAGACGAAGGCGGCACTCACATTGGCCACCGGCCTCGCCGACGAGCGCAAGCATTATTATCTGGCGAAGGGCGTCGGCCATTACGGCATCTTCAACGGCCGGCGCTGGCGCGAGACGATCGCGCCGGTGGTCGAGGCGTGGATCGCCGGGCATGAAGGGGCGTGGCGCTGAGCCTGCGCGCGCTCGCGGTTCGGGTCGAACGCTGGCCGGTCGCCGGCGCGTTCACGATTTCCCGGGGCGCCAAGACGCATGTCGATGTCGTGGTCGTCGAACTCCGTCAGGGCGATGCGGTCGGCCGGGGCGAGGCGACGCCGATCTACTATCATGGCGAGGACGCTGCTTCGGTCGCGGCGGCGATCGAAGCGCTGGGCGACGAGATCGCGGCGGGCCTGTCGCGCGATCGGCTGGCGCAACGCCTGCCGCGCGGTGCGGCGCGCAATGCGCTCGACGCGGCGCTGTGGGACCTCGAAGCGCGGTTGACCGGCATGCCCGTCTGGCGGCGAGCGGGACTAGGCGCGCCGAAGCCGCTCGTCACCGCTTATACCATTTCGCTCGGCGCGCCCGACCGGATGGAGGCCGATGCGCGCGCGGCGGCGGGCCGTTATCCGTTACTCAAGCTCAAGCTGGCCGGCGAGGGCGATGTCGAACGCGTTGCGGCCGTGCGCCAGGGCGCGCCCGACGCGCGGCTGATCGTCGATGCGAATGAGGCGTGGACGGGGCGGGACATTGTCGCCGAGGCGATGGCGCTGGCGGCGTTCGGCGTCGAACTGATCGAGCAGCCGGTGAAAGCGGGGGAGGACCATCTCCTCGACGGCGTTGCCTCGCCCATTCCCTTTTGCGCCGACGAAAGCTGCCAGGATCGCGCCGATCTTCCCCGCTGCCGGGGGCGCTATGCCGCGATCAACATCAAGCTCGACAAGGCCGGCGGGCTGACCGAGGCGCTGGCGCTCGCCGCCGAAGCGCGCGCTATGGGACTGGAGCTTATGGTTGGCTGCATGTTGTCCACCTCGCTCGGCATAGCGCCGGCCTTCCTCGCCGCGCAGCGCGCGCGCTGGGTCGACCTCGACGGCCCGTTGCTGCTGGCGGAAGACCGGCCCGGCGGCTTCCGCTACGAGGGCGGGACGATGCGGGAGGCGGAAGCGGACTTCTGGGGGTGACGGTCGCGCAATATCTTTGGAGTTGAAGCTATTTTAAATCCTCCCGTCATTCCCGCGCAGGCGGGAATCCATATGTCGTACCCAAGGCAAAATATTGAAGCGCTGCGTTTATTCCCGCCTGCGCGGGAATGACGGAGAAAAGGAGGGCACACATAGCCAAAGGATCATCGCGAATGCCGGATGAGTTCTCCTAAGTTTTTTGTATGTCCCGGCCAGCGACGGCCGCTTCATCCAACCATGGACGTTCCGTCGCACTTTCCGCTACAGCGCCGGCTTGCCTGCCCACAGCCGGAACAGCACGTGACGCTTTATACCCATTTTACCGCCGAAATCGGCCGGATTCTCGATGCGCTTGCCGTGGAGGGGCACCTGCCCGCCGGGATCGATCGCCGCAACGTCGCGGTCGAGCCGCCGCGCGATCCCGCGCATGGCGATCTGGCGACCAACGCCGCGATGGTGCTGGCCAAGCCAGCGGGGACCAATCCGCGCGCGCTGGCGGGGCTGATCGTGCCGAAGCTCGCGGCTCTGCCCGAGGTGGAGGAGGCGACGATCGCCGGCCCCGGCTTCATCAATCTGCGCCTGACGCCCGGCACATGGCGCGACGAACTGACCGCCATTCTCGCCGCCGCAGGTGACTATGGCCGCTCGGCGAGCGGGCAGGGCACGCGCGTCAATGTCGAATATGTCTCGGCCAACCCGACCGGGCCGATGCATATGGGCCATTGTCGGGGCGCTGTCGTCGGCGATGCGCTGGCGAGCCTGCTCGAATATGCGGGCTATGCGGTCACGCGCGAATATTATGTGAACGATGCCGGCGCGCAGGTCGACGTGCTCGCCCGCTCGGCGCATCTGCGCTACCGCGAGGCGCTGGGCGAGACGATCAGCGTGCCGGACGGGCTGTATCCGGGCGATTATCTGATTCCCGTGGGACAGGCGCTCGCCGCCGAGTTCGGCGACCGCTACATCGCCGCGCCCGAATCCGATTGGCTGGTGCTGTTCCGCAGCCGCGCGGTAGCGGCGATGATGGACATGATCCGGGCCGATCTGGCCCTGCTCGGCATCCACCATGACGTCTTCGCGTCCGAGGCGGAGGTGCAGGCGGCAGGCAAGGTGGCGGCCGCGCTGGACGATCTGCGCGAGCAGGGGCTTGTCTATGAAGGGGTGCTGGACGCACCGAAGGGCGAGGTGCCGGAAGATTGGGAGCCGGTGGAACTGACCCTGTTCCGCTCCACGGCGTTCGGCGACGACAGCGACCGGCCGGTGATGAAGTCCGACGGGCGCTACACCTATTTCGGCGGCGACCTCGCTTATCACGCGCAGAAGGCGGAGAAGGCGGATCGCCTGATCGACATCTGGGGCGCGGACCATGCCGGCACGGTGAAGCGCATTCAGGCGGCGGTGACCGCGCTGACGGGCGGGCGCGTGCCGCTGGAGGTCAAGCTGGTCCAGATGGTGCGGCTGCTGCGCGGCGGCGAGCCGGTGAAGATGTCGAAGCGTTCGGGCTCCTTCGTGACGCTGGCCGATGTGGTGGAGGAAGTGGGCAAGGACGTCGTCCGCTTCACGATGCTCACGCGCCGCGCCGACGCGCAGATGGATTTCGATTTCGCGAAGGTGGTGGAGGCGTCGAAGGACAATCCCGTCTTCTACGTCCAATATGCGCACGCCCGCATCCGATCGCTCCACCGCCGCCGGGCGGCCGAGGGGGTGGCGGTGGCGGAGACGCCCGACTTCACGCGCCTGGACGAGGAGGAACTGGCGCTCGTCAAGCTGGCCGCGCAATTCCCCCGCATCGTCGAGGCGGCGGCGGCGACGGGCGAGCCGCACCGGGTCGCTTTCTACCTGTTCGATCTCGCCGCCGCCTTCCATGCGCTGTGGAACCGCGGCAACGATGCTCCGGAACGCCGCTTTTTGCTGGCGAACGATGCTGAAACCACGGCGGCCCGTCTGGCGCTGGCCGATGCGATCGGGCAGATTATCCGAAACGGCCTTGGCATCATGGGCGTCGCCGCGGCCGAGGAGATGAACTGATGGGTGATTTCGATCGCGGCCGAATCACGCTGGGCGACGAGGATCGCCTGCCCTGGCTCGAAGCTGTCGAGGACGAGGATGAGGATGGCGGCCTGGGGGTCGGCAAGCTGATCGCGCTCATCGTTCTCGCGCTCGTCGCGCTTGGCCTGATCGTCGGCGGCATCATGTGGCTGCGCCAGGGCCTTCAGAAGCATGGCGACGGCAGCGTGATCGCCGCGCCCGATGGCGATTACAAGGTGCCCGCCGATCCCGAAGGCCGAGGCCGGGGCATGGCGATCGAAGGCGTCGGCGACGCCACCTACGCCGCAAGCCAGGGAGTCGCCATCGATTCGGCGATCGACCCCAGCCGCCGGCCCGAGGAGCCGGTGACGAGCGGGATGACATCGGTCGATGCGACCGCGCCGAAGATCGACGCGCGTGCCGTGGCCCCCACGACGCGGGTCGGCACGGTTGCGCTGCCGCCGTCGGGCAAGCCGCTCGCCAGGCCGGCCGAGATCGCGGCGGCAAGCCCGCCCAAGGCCAGGCCGATCGAGGCGCCTGTCGCGAAGCCGGCGGAACCTGACAGGAAGCCCGAGACGGTGGCAGCCACCGGACCCTCCGCCACGAAGCAGATCGGCGCCTATTCCTCGCAGGCAACCGCCGAGGCGGGCCGGCGCGACCTGACCTCGCGCTTCCCGGCGCTGCGCTCGCTCGACCTGTCGATCCAGCAGGGGACGAGCGGCGGCAAGACCGTCTATCGCATCTTCATGAAGGGGGCGAAGACGCGGGTCGATTCGGTCTGCGCGGCGCTGCATTCGGCAAAGGAAGGCTGCATCCCGGGTTGACCGGGATGCGCCCCGCCACGTCGCGATGACCCCGCTCTTCCTCGGCCTTTCGGGCCCGGCCCTCACCGACGCCGAAACGCGCTTCTTCCGGGGCATCGATCCGGCAGGTTTCATCCTGTTCAAGCGCAATTGTGTCGATCCCGCGCAACTTCGCGCGCTGACCGATGCGCTGCGGGACCTTGCCGGCCGCGCCGACGTGCCGATCCTGATCGATCAGGAGGGCGGCCGCGTCGCGCGTATGGCGCCTCCCTTATGGCCCGCTTTTCCCAAGGCGGCGGCCTTCGACGCGCTCTATGAGGTGGCGCCCGCCTCGGCGATCGAGGCGGCGCGGGCGAACGCGCAGGCGATCGCGACGATGCTCCGCGAAGCCGGGATCAATGTCGATTGTCTGCCGTTGCTCGACGTGCGCGATCGAGAGGGGCACGACATCATCGGCGATCGCGCCTTCGGGTTCGAGCCGATGCGCGTCTCGGCGCTTGGCCGCGCAACGATCGAGGGGCTGCGCGCGGGCGGCGTCGTCGGCGTCGTCAAGCATATCCCCGGCCATGGCCGCGCGCGCGCCGACAGCCATGTCGAACTGCCGGTGGTTGAGGCGAGCGCGGAGGAGTTGGAGCGCGATCTGGAGCCCTTCATCCGCCTCGCCGCCGCGCCGATGGCGATGACCGCGCATGTCGTCTATCCGGCCTGGGATGCCGCGCGGTGCGCCAGCCTTTCGCCGGTCGTGATCGGGGACATCATCCGCGGCCGGATCGGCTTCGACGGGCTGCTCATGTCCGACGATCTCGGGATGAGCGCGCTGGCGGGCGGCTTTGCCGAGCGCGCGGCGGGCGTGCTGGCAGCCGGGTGCGACATCGCGCTCCATTGCTCGGGCGACATGGCGGAGATGGAGGCGGTGGCGGGCGCGGTCGGTGCGATCGGGGCCGAGGCGCGCGCGCGGCTCGACCGGGCGATGGCGAGCGCGGCGGCCCCGCCTGACGGGGCGCCCTTCGATGCGCTTGTGGCGACGCGCGACGCTCTTCTGGCCTACGCCTGAGAGAGAGGATAGGGTGGCAGGATGGAGAGCGCCCTCGCCGAGGATTTCGACCAGCCGCTGAACACCCCTGTCGCGCCTGAGACATTGACGCTCGATCTCGATGGCTGGGAAGGCCCGCTCGATCTGCTGCTCACCCTCGCGCGCGCGCAGAAGGTCGATCTTCGCGAAATTTCGATCCTCGCGCTCGTCGAGCAATATCTGGCCTTCATCGAAGGAGCGAAGGCGCTGCGGCTGGAGATAGCGGCCGATTATCTCGTGATGGCGGCGTGGCTCGCTTACCTCAAATCCTGCCTGCTGCTGCCCAAGGACCCCGAGGTCGATCCCAGCCCGGAGGAACTGGCGCTCCGCCTGCAACTGCGGCTCCAGCGCCTCGACGCGATGCGCGAGGCGGGGGCGCGGCTTTTCGCGCGCGACCGGCTGGGCCGTGACGTGTTTCCGCGCGGCGCGCCCGAGGGGCTGAAGGTCGTCCGCCGTTCCGCCTGGGAAGCGGACCTGTTCGATCTTATCGCGGCCTATGGTACAATCCGTGCGCGGCGGGAACCGGCCGTCCATGTCGTCTCGCGCCGGCCGGTCATGTCGCTGGAGGCGGCGTTGCAGCGGATCGAGGCGTTGATCGGCCAGAGGATCGGCTGGGCGGCGCTCGATGCCTTCCTGCCTGAGACGGCCAATGAGGACTATCGCCGCTCGGCGCTCGCCTCAAGCTTTCTCGCGGTGCTCGAACTGGCGCGGCTGGGCAAGGCCGATCTCCAGCAGGAGGAGGCGTTCGCTCCCCTGATGGTGCGCGCGGCATGACCCCGCCCGACGAAGCGGAGCGCGCCGTGGAGGCGGCGCTGTTCGCGGCGGAAGGGTCGATGACCGTCGCGGAGCTCGGCACGGCGGTAGGCGAGGGGATCGACGTCAGGGCGGCGCTTGCGGCGCTTGCCGACCATTATGGCCCGCGCGGGATCAACCTCGTCGAGCGGGGCGGACGCTGGCATTTCCAGACGGCGTCCGATCTCGCCCATATCCTGCGCCGCACACGCGAGGAGCCGCGCAAGCTGAGTCGCGCCGGCATCGAGACGCTGGCGATCATCGCCTATCATGAGCCGGTGAGCCGCGCCGAGATAGAAGCGATTCGCGGCGTGCAGATATCGAAGGGCACGCTCGACGTGCTGATGGAAGCGGGCTGGGTGCGCCCTGCCGGCCGGAGAGAGGTGCCGGGTCGTCCGCTGATCTACGCGACGACGCCCGCCTTCCTCACACATTTCGGCCTGGCGAGCCGGCGCGACCTGCCGGGTATCGCCGATCTGCGCGCGGCGGGACTGCTCGATCCGGTCGATTTCGCGATGGAACAGGCCGGTGCGCAGCTAGAGGTGGAAACCGACGACGCGGACGACTAGATAGGGGCCTCCTCAAGGAGTGTAATCGATGGGTCTGTCTCTCCCGCATATCCTCATTCTCGCGGTGGTCGCCGTCCTGTTGCTCGGCGGGGGGCGCTTCTCCGCCATGATGGGCGACGTCGCCAAGGGCGTGAAGAATTTCAAGAAGGGCATGGCGGAGGAGGATGAGCCTCAGCGCCCCGCGCCGCGCCTTCAGGCGCAGGCCCCGCTTGAGCCGAATGCCGACCGCGATCTTCAGCCGGCCAAGGATGACCGACCGAACAATTGATCTTGCGCCGGCGGGCCGAACCTGTTGCAGGGGGCAAGGATAATGGGTTCGCGATCGGCGGGGGGTTGCTGACAAAACGATGTTTGATGTCGCGCCTACAGAATTGCTGCTCGTGGGCCTTGTCGCATTGCTCGTGATCGGCCCCAAGGATCTGCCCCGCGTCATGCGCACGGTCGGCCAGTGGGTCGGCCAGATGCGCGGCATGGCGCGTCATTTCCGCGCAGGGGTGGATGAGATGATCCGCCAGTCCGAGATCGAGGAAATGGAAAAGAAGTGGGCGGACGAAAATGCCCGCATCATGCGCGAGCATCCCATGACTTCGCTGGTGGAGCCACCGCCGGCCCCCGCACCCTCCGATCCCGCGCTTCCGCCGCCCCAGGCTGCGGATGAGGCGGATCTGCCGCGCGAGGGCGAATTGCCGTTTCCCGACAAGCCCGCATGAGGGACCTGGACGATACGCGCGCGCCGCTGCTCGATCATCTGATCGAGTTGCGCAAGCGGCTGCTCTGGAGCTTCGCGGCGTTGGGCGCGGCTTTCCTGATCTGCCTGCATTTCGCCGAGCCGATCTTTGCCTTCCTCGTCCAGCCGTTGCTGAGGGCAGGGCAGGGCAAGCTGATCTACACCGATATCTTCGAGGCCTTCTTCGTCAATCTGAAGGTGGCGTTCTTCGCGGCGATCATGCTCGCTTTCCCGGTGATGGCGGCACAGATCTGGCAGTTCGTGGCGCCCGGCCTGTATGCGCGCGAGAAGCGGGCCTTCCTGCCCTTTCTTATCCTGACGCCGATCCTGTTCCTGGCAGGGGCGGCACTGGCTTATTATGTCGCGATGCCGATCGCCCTGCATTTTCTATTGAGTTATCAGGGTAATATAGGCGGCATTCAACAGGAAGCCCTGCCTGCCGTCGGCAACTATCTGAACTTCGTCACCAAATTCCTATTCGGTTTTGGCGTCGCTTTCCTGTTGCCGGTCTTGCTGATGCTGTTGGAGCGGGCGGGGCTGGTGACGCGCGCGCAACTCGTGAAAGGCCGCCGCTACGCGATTGTCGCCGCCTTCGCGCTGGCGGCCGTGCTGACGCCGCCCGACGTCTTTTCGCAGCTTCTCCTCGCCGTGCCGCTGGTGCTGCTCTACGAACTGGCGCTTGTCGGCATCTGGTTCACCGAACGACGGCGCGCGCGCGAACGCGAAGTTTCGGAGACGAACTAAGACAAGGTCGCCTCGCCGGTGAAGACCGGCGAGGCGCTGGATGAGTTATTTTGAGTCTTGCGCGGCGTCTGAAACGGCATTGCCCGCCGAGGACACATCCTTACCAGCGCCCGAGATGGTGTTGCAGGCACTGAGCGTAAGGGCGCCGGCCACCAGCGCGACCGCAAAGATTTTCCGTATCATCATATGCTCCCGTCAGCAGGACATCGAGCATCCCTTTCCGGGACGCCGGAGTTCAATGCGCTATCCTTTGGCTTTGTTCCGTTGCCGGCCCGAGGCGCTGGAGGATGCCGGATATGGTAGAGCCCGGAAGCACCGTCGGGGGGGGGGAGGATCGGTGCTTCCGGGCCCATTATTCAGATAGCGAGAGCGGGGGGGCATAGTATCGCTATCCGCTCGTCAAAACGGTGGCCCCGCCGGCTTGTTCCCACGACTTCTTAAAAAAATTTTCCGAATCTTTTCAACGCCGCTCCGCACCACCGCATCCCCGATATGCGCGGGGCCTTCCCTTTCATCCCATGAAAGCGGAAGCCCATGAATGGCAGGAATCAAGCGGGCTGCGGAATGATCCTGATCTCGATCCGGAAGCTGCCTTGATCGTCGCGCAGCAGGGGCGCGCGAAGCTGCCGGGCCAATCCTTCCACCACCCTGTTGAAGCCGGGCAGGGCGGTCGCGGTCGCGCAGGCCTCGTCGGTAAGGCCCGGCGCCACCAGCGACAGCTCGGCGCGGTCGGCCTGCTCCAGCGGCCTGAGGAGGATCGCGGTGCGGCCGCGTGGATCGCAGGCCATCACCAGCTCCATCAACTCGGTGACGAGAAAGGCGACCGATACCGCCGTATCCTGCGAGACGAAGGCCGGCATCAGTTCGAGCGTGATGGTCAAGCCCGCGGCCTCCGGAGGCGCAGTCGCGCGCAGATTGGCGGTCAGTTCGCCCAGCAGCGGCCGCAGCGGAACGCCGCGCTCACCCTCCAGCTCGGTATGATTGCGGTGAACGACGGCAAGCGCATCGACGCGGCGCTGGATCGTCGCATAAGCGGTCGTCGCCTCAGGCCCCGCCGCATGGCGGGCGTGCAGGTTGATGAGGCTGGAAATAACCTGCAGATTGTTCTTCACACGATGATGCACCTCGCGCGTCAGCCGCGTTTGCCGCGCGAGCCCAGCTTCCAGTTGCGCTTCGTGTGCGGATACCTTCTGCGTCACCTTGCGAAAGGCATGGCCGAGGCTGCGTATCTCCTGCGCCGGCGTGGTCATCACCGGGATGCGTAGCGGCCCTCCGCCGATCCGGTAACTGGTGACGGCGCGTTGAAGCTGGCCCAGCGGCCTGAGTAGCAGCCGGTCCACCACCAGCCAGCCGATCACCGCCGCCGCCACCCACATGAGCAGCGGCAGCAAAACCATCAGCACCTCGAGCGCGCCGATCGGCGTCGCGCTTACCAGCATCTCCAGCGCCAGCTGACCGTTGGCGACGGGGGTATAGACCGTCATCTCGCGGCTGAGCGGGCTTTCCGTCCGGAGCGTCTTGAGCAGCAGCGAGATGTCGCCCTGATGAAGGATCATGCCGTAGCCGCCCGACGCGATACGTGGCTTGCTGGCCTTCAGCACGGTGGCGCGGCCATATTCGCCGACCGCGAACATGCCCGGCCCGGCAACGCTGAAGCGCAGCGCCTGCGCCTCACCCAGGATGCGGACCTCCGTTCCGATCCGCGGCGTGGGCGATCGCGCCGCGGCCCGTGAGAAGCCGAGCGTCGTGCAAATCGGGCGCGCGCGCGTGTCGAACAGCCCATATTCGGTGGGCAGCGGTTGGCCCGCGCGCAGTTCGTTGAGGGCGCGCCGGCAGGCGGCTCGATCGGGCAAGATTCCGCCGAAGGTCGCCACGGTGCGGCTGAGCGCGGCGGAGGAAGTGCCGATCGCGGTTCCGAGCTGGCGGGCGCTGTCGGCCGCCATCAGATGCGCCTCCACCTCACGGTTCAGATGATTGGTGTGCGCCGATTCGAGCGAGGTGAAGAGCGCGATAAGACCCAGCGGCAGCAAGGCGACCGACAGGATGATGAGCATCTTCCGGCCAGTCGAGAGCCGCGCGAAGGCGGAGGTTGCCGCCTGTCTGCGCCGATAGGGAACCGCGAGCCGGCGCATAATCCCGCCTTCAGGCGAGCTTGCCAAGAAGCTCGAGCATCTCAGCAGGAATGCTTTCCTCTACCGTTTCCGCGTAGACGGAGCGCAAGGCATCGCCAACGATTCCACGATCACCCTTGGCGGCCTGCCCGTGTCTTTTGCTCGCTCTGGGGGCGCGGGGCGTCACCTTGCGTTTCTCTTTTTCCACCAATTCGCCGACCCCTCGCGTTCCTTGCCACCTTATCGACGCGTGCATCGTGAGATGAGTTTGCGACGACACGCCTTACAATTTCCTCTATTTTCGACAAGGCCGCATAGCCCCTCGACCGTCGACATAGCATTTACCGGACAATTTTGTCGCTCCTCGCGGGGAAACAAAAAACTTTGACGTTTGTTCCCCTGTCACCGGCGGTGCGGGCGTGGGCGGTTCAAATCCGCCGAACAGGGGCTTGCACTGGCCGGAATGCGTCGTAACTAGAAAGCCTACGGGGCTTGCCGCACAGGAGTATCGGACCATCATGTCGCTCGGCCAGAAACTAGCTCCGCATCTGCCTTTTCTGCGCCGCTACGGACGCGCGCTGACGGGCAGCCAGCCCCATGGCGACGCTTATGTCCGCGCCACGCTGGAGGCGATCGTCGCCGCGCCCGATGATTTTCCCGCGGATGTCGATCCACGGCTCGGCCTCTATCGCACCTTCCACCGCATCTGGTCCTCCGCGCAGGTCGAGGCGCCCCTGGGCGACGCCGACGAAGAGGGCAGCCATGAGGGCATCGCGCGCGCCCGCCTTGCCCACATCACGCCGCGCTCGCGCCAGGCGTTGCTGCTGACGGCGATGGAGGGCTTCACCGCGGAAGACGCCGGCTATCTGATCGACGCGACCGCCGAGGAGGTGGACGAGCTTGCCGCCGAGGCGATCAGCGAGATCGAGCGGCAGACCCGCGCGACCGTGCTCATCATCGAGGATGAGCCGATCATCGCCATGGATCTGGAGACGATCGTGCGCGATCTCGGCCATGAAGTGACCGGCGTCGCGGTGACGCGCGACGAGGCGGTGAGCCAGGCGCTGGCGCAGCGGCCGGGACTTGTCCTCGCCGACATACAGCTTGCCGACGACAGCTCGGGCATCGATGCGGTCAAGGATATATTGGCGCAATTCTCGGTTCCCGTGATCTTCATCACCGCCTTCCCCGAACGGCTGCTGACGGGGGAGCGGCCTGAGCCGACCTTCCTCATCACCAAGCCTTTCCAGCGTTCGACGGTGAAGGCCGCGATCAGCCAGGCGCTTTTCTTCGATTCGGCCACGGTTCCCGCCTGAGCGCCCGCTCGTTTCCCATCCGATATTATTGGAACCTCGCTGCCCCTCCGCTCGTTGGCGGCGTTACTGTATGAGGGAGCGAAGCGTGCAGCGGGAAGAGGATCAGGAAATTCATCTGAACAAGACGGAGGCGCGCGCGGCCAGTACACCGCACGTGACCCGCTATGTGCTTGCGATTTCGGGCGCTCTGATCATAATTCTCTTTATTGCGCTGGTGCTGTTCTGGAGATGACGGGCTTTTGATCTTTCATCTGTCCATTGCAGCTTCGACTGCCGTTCCCAGCCGGGGAATGGCCGAAGACTGCCCATATCCGCATTTTGGGGCGATCTGATGCAAAAGGACCAAGCGCAAGAGCCAGGGGAAGGCCCGGCCGAAGAGCCGGTGCCGCTGTCCGACGAGGAGTTCAAGGTCGAACTGGGCCGCGTCATCCCCCATTTGCGCGCCTTCGGGCGGTCGCTCTCGGGCAATCGCGATCTCGCCGACGATCTGGTGCAGGAAACGCTTCTCAAGGCCTGGGCGGCGCGCAAGCGCTTCCAGGCGGGCACCAATATGCGTGCCTGGACCTTCATCATCCTGCGCAACCTCTTCCTCTCGCAGATGCGCCGTGCGCGTTTCAAGGGCGAGTGGGACGATGTGACCGCCAACCGGCTGCTTGCCGCGCCCGCAAGCCAGGACCGACACGTCGAACTGGGCGACATGCAGCGCGCATTGCTCCATCTGCCGCAGCCGCAGCGCGAGGCGCTGATCCTCGTCGGCGCGGGCGGCTTCGCCTATGAAGAGGCGGCGGCGATCTGCGGCTGTGCGGTGGGCACTATCAAGAGCCGCGTCGCGCGTGGGCGCGTCGCGCTCGAGGCTCTGCTCACCGACGGCTCGCTGCCGTCACGGCGTGAGCATAAGAACGATCCCGACCGGACCGCGCTTCAGACCATCATGGCCGAAGTCGATCATCTCAGCCGGGAACGCTGAAAATCAGTGCAATTTTGCGAGCAATTTCGCGAATTCCTCCGGTACGTTCAGGCCATGCGCCACGAAGGCACGACGTAGCGCGTTGCCGATGCCGTCATGCGCTTGTGGCATTGCAACAACATCGGCGGCCGCTTTCTGCGCCGCCCGGTCCGTCTCGGAGGTAGAGTTACGCCATTCCATGCCCTGAATAACGTCCGATGCGGCTGGGAGTTGCGCAAATCTTGCTACTGCGCGGTTAACGGTTATGCATTGCGGCATGATGGCAACAGTTCGTCCCCCGATTGACAACGCACTGGCGCGGGCGGCGGACCATGCGCCCTTCCTGCGCCGCACCATGGAGCAAAGACCCGATATCGTCGCGGCACTGGTCGAGGAGGGCCCGGCGACGGCGCTCGCGCTCGCCCGGCGTGAGGCCGAGACTCATGAGGGAGTAGGGCGGTCGCTTCGTCGCGAGCGACAGGGCGTCGCGTTGGCGCTCGCGATTGGCGATCTCGCGGGCCTCCTGTCGCTGGAAGAGGTGGTCACGGCGCTGAGCGATCTGGCCGACCGCGCGCTTGATCGTGCGATCACTGCGGCGATTGCGGAGCGCACGCCGGGGGAGGAGGCGCGCGGCTTCACCGCGCTCGCGCTGGGCAAGCATGGTAGCCGCGAACTCAATTATTCGTCGGATATCGACCCAATTCTGCTCTTCGATCCCGAGACGCTGCCGCGCCGCGCGCGCGAGGAGCCGGTGGAGGCGGCGGTGCGGATCGCGCGGCGCGTCGTCGAACTGTTGCAGGCGCGTGATGCCGACGGCTATGTCTTCCGGGTCGATCTGCGGTTGCGACCGTCGCCCGAGGCGAGCCCGATGGCGTTGCCGGTCAATGCTGCTATCTCTTATTATGAATCGAGTGCACTGCCCTGGGAACGCGCTGCTTTTATCCGATCGCGTGTCGCGGCGGGCGACAAAAGCATGGGCGATGCCTTCCTCGCCGCAATCCGTCCGTTCATCTGGCGGCGCGCGCTCGATTACGGCGCAGTACGCGAGGTGCGCGAGATTTCCCGACGCATCCGGGACCATCATGCGCAAGGCCGCCTGCTCGGCCCCGGCTATGACTTGAAACATGGCCGGGGTGGGATACGCGAAGTCGAATTCTTCGCGCAGATTCATCAGCTTATCTTCGGCGGCCGAGCGTCCGAATTACGCGTACCCGCAACTTTGGACGCGCTGGCCGCGCTCGCTGCCGCCGGACGGATCGATGCGGCGGAAGCCGGTGTGCTGGCCAAGGGCTATCGCCTCTACCGCACCATCGAGCACCGCCTGCAGATGATCGACGACAGGCAGACGCACCGCCTGCCGCGCGAAGCCGAGGCGCTGGACAATGCCGCGCGGCTCCATGGCGTGGCCGATGGCGCAGCACTCATCGGGTTGTTGCGGCCGCATAGCGAGGCGGTGGGCCGCATCTACGACACGCTTGTCGACGGACAGGGCGAGGGCCTGCCGCATGATGGCGAGCGGCTGGAGGCGGCCCTCGCCAGCGCGGGCTTTGCCGATACCGCGGCAGCGCGGGCGCGGATCGAAGCCTGGCGCCGGGGCGATGTCCGGGCGCTGCGCAGCCCGGCCGCGCGCGAGGCGCTGGAAGCGGTGCTGCCCGGCCTTGTCGAGGCGCTCGGCCGCGCGCCCGACCCGAACGGCGCGCTCAACCGGTTCGACGACATCGTCGCGAAACTGCCCACCGCGATCAACCTTTTCCGCCTGCTTGAGGCACGGCCGATGCTCGCGCGGATGGTGGCGGACCTGCTCGTTCATGCCCCGACACTCGCGGAAGCGCTCGGCCGCCGGCCGGCGCTGCTCGACGGCCTGATCGACGCCAGCGCCTTCGATCCGCCACCACCCTTGCCACAACTGATAGAGGAATTTTCCGCGCGTGAGGCGGATGACGACTATCAGGCATTGCTCGATCGCACGCGGCAGCGCGTCGGCGAGCGGCGCTTTGCGCTGGGGGCGCAACTCGTGGAAGGCGCGGCCGATCCGATGGTGGTGGCGCAAGGCTATTCGCGTGTCGCCGAAGCCGCGCTGGTCGCGCTGGCCGACGCGACGATCGCCGAGTTCGAAGCGCTGCACGGCCGTGTGCCGGGTGGCGAACTGGCGATCCTGGCGCTCGGCCGATTGGGGGGAGGCGCGCTTACCCATGCGTCGGACCTCGATCTCATCTATCTCTTCACCGGCGATCATCTGGCCGAATCGGACGGGCCGAAGCCGCTTGGCGCCACGCAATATTTCAATCGTCTCGCCCAGCGCGTGACGGGCGCGCTCAGTGTGCCGACGGCGGCGGGGCCGTTGTATGAGATCGATACGCGCCTGCGCCCGTCGGGCGCGCAAGGGCTGCTGGCCGTATCGGTTGACAGCTTCGATCAATATCAACGTGATAGCGCCTGGACCTGGGAGCATATGGCACTCACCCGCGCGCGCACCGTCTATGGATCGGCCGAGGCGCGGGGGCGGATCGAGGCGATCATTGGCGAAACGTTGCGGCGGCCGCGCGATCCCGCCGTTCTGGTCGCCGATGCGGTCAAGATGCGCGCCGACATGGCGAAGCATAAGCCGCCCAAAGGCCCTTTTGACGTGAAGCTGATCGAGGGCGGCCTGGTCGATTGCGAGTTTGCCGTGCATCTGATGCAACTCCGCCATGCCGCCGGTCTGGAGCCGAGTTTGCCGGGGGCGATTGCCGCGCTTGCGGAAGCGGGGCTTGTTTCGCCCGCCCTGCTCGATGCGCATAATCTGCTGGGGCGCATGCTGGTGACGCTGCGTCTCGTCTCGCCCGATGCTGACGAGCCGCCGGAAATCTCGCGCGAGCTGGTTGCGTTGGCATGCGGTGAGGCCGATTGGGACGGGCTTGTCGCGGCCTATGCCGCCGCGCGTGACATCATCTCGGCCGAATGGCGCCGCGCCTCGGCCGGTGCGCAACAGGAAGGATCATGAAAATGCTCGAGACAGGCGATATCACCCCCGATGTGACGCTGCAGACCGCCGATGGCGGGAATATGAGGCTTTCCGAGACGCGTGGCCGGCCGCTTGTCCTCTATTTCTATCCCAAGGACGATACGTCGGGTTGCACCGCCGAGGCGCAGTCCTTTTCGGAGCTTGCCGGCGCCTTCGATCTGGCTGGCACGCCGGTTGTCGGCGTTTCGAAGGATTCCCCGAAAAGTCATGCTAAATTCATTGAAAAATATTCGCTGCGGGTGACGCTGGCGACCGACGCGGACGGGTCGGTGTGCGAGGCGTTCGACGTCTGGGTCGAAAAGAATATGTATGGTCGCAAATATATGGGAATCGAGCGCGCGACCTTCCTGATCGACAAGGACGGGCGGATCGCGCGCGTCTGGCGCAAGGTGAAGGTGCCCGGCCATGCCGAGGAGGTGCTTGCCGCCGCCCGTGCACTGACCTGAAATGGAGACGCTAGCCGGGGCCGCCTGCGAGGTGCTCCTCGCTGCCGAGCCGCATGCGAAGGTCATGGCGGCCCGTGCGGCGGCGCGAGCATGGCGCACGGGCCGGCTCGCCTGGGTGTTCGATGTCGCTATGCCCGGTCGTCCGGTCTTGGGTGACACGCCCGTCCTGCTGCCGCCGTCACGCATGCCCAAGCGGGGCAGGGCGGGCAGCCTGCGCACGCGGATCGCTATGCTCCATGCGCTGGCGCATATCGAATATGTGGCGATCGATCTCGCTTTCGATCTGGTCGGCCGCTTCGGGAGGCATTTCCCGCGCGCGTTTACTGACGAATGGCTGCGCGTGGGTACCGAGGAGGCAATGCATTTCGCGCTCGTCGCGCGGCGTTTGCGCGCCTTGGGCGCCGCTTATGGGGATCTGCCGGCGCATGACGGGCTGTGGGAGGCGGCGGCCGATACGGCGCATGATCCGCTCGCGCGGCTCGCCATCGTGCCGATGGTGCTGGAGGCGCGCGGGTTGGACGTGACACCGGCGATGATCGCGCGTTTCGAGACAGCAGGCGATGAAGCATCCGCGCGCATTCTCGGCCGTATCCTGCGTGACGAGGTGCGTCATGTGGCGGCGGGCGTCCGCTGGTTCGAATCCCTCTGCGCCGCCCGGCGAATCGATCCTGCGCCTGAGTGGCGACGGCTGGTTTCATGTCATTTCGGGGGACGGATTAAGCCGCCATTCAACGACTCGGCGCGCGAGTCAGCCGGCCTAACGAAAGACTTCTACGCTGTTCTTGCCCCCGCGGATGGCTGCACCCACAACGACGCCACGCCGGCAGGACGGCCGTAACCGCCTGCCAGACATTCGATTAACCGCTCCATGCCGCGTGCTCAGGTGGGGCCAAATGGCCCGATTGGTCGCGCCGGGGGATTTAATGACCTTCGTTTCCTCTCGTTTGAACGCAGCGTTCGGCATGCGGTTCCAACAGTTCTTTCGCCCCCGCGATCTCTTCTTCCACGATGGTGCGAGTTTCCGGCGCTTCCATGTCGGCACACGGCTCCTCATTGGCCTGGCGCTGGCAATGCTTCTCCTGCTGGGCTGGAGCATTTTCGCCGCGATCCAGATTTTCGTCGCCCACCCCGCGACCGACGCCAATCACGCGCAGGTCGCCGCAATGCGTACCCGCGTCGCGAAGATCGAGGCCGACTATGCCGCCGCGAAGCAGGAAGCCGCTCTCGCCGCCGAGCGGCTTGAGCAACGCCAGAAGTTGATCGGCGCGATTGTCGCCGGCAAGACCGACGCGGCGACGCTGTCCAGCCTGCTGCCCGCCGAGGGCGACCTGATCGCGTCGAGCCGGGCGAACGCGATCGCCGCCCCGCTCGACCGCGTTGCCGAAAAGCAGCTCGCTCTGGTCGAGCAGGCGCGCGAGACGGCGGACAGCCGTTACAAATCGATGGTCGGCCAGCTTCGCAAGCTCGGTATCAACCCGCGCCGCTTCCGGATCGATACGCAGGCCGCCAAGGGTGGCCCCTATGAGGCCGTCGACAAGGCTACTGACGGCGACCCGCAGTTCAAGGCGCTCTTCCTGTCGTGGAAGAAGCTCGATCAGCTCGAACAGGGGGTGATGGCGGTTCCCTCCCAGCGCCCGGTGCGCGATATCGTCTTCAGCAGTCCCTTTGGCGTCCGTTCCGATCCGTTCCGCGGCTCGGCGGCGATGCATTCGGGCATCGATCTCGCCGGGCCGATGGGTACGCCAGTCTATGCCACCGCCGACGGCGTCGTCGGCCGCGCCGGCTGGGCGCGGGGCTATGGCAATCTCGTCCAGCTCGAGCATGGCAAGGGTATCGAGACGCGCTACGGCCACCTCTCCAAAATCCTCGTCCATGTCGGCCAGCATGTGAAACGCGGCGATCTGATAGCCAAGATGGGCTCCACCGGTCGGTCGACCGGATCGCATCTCCATTATGAAGTCCGGCTCGACGGCCATGCCGTCAACCCGCTGCCTTTCCTCCAGTCCGCCGATTACCTCGCCTCGATCCAGCGTCGCGCCAAGGCGACCCAGATGGCGATGGGCGGCCCCGACGAATAGGGAAAGAGGGGGCGCCGCCGGAACGGTTGTCGCGCGGCCTGCCTCGGCCTATCTTGACGGCATGAGCGACACCCCTGTCATCGATATCACGCCCGCGGCCGCGAAGCGGGTAGCCTGGATTGCGGAGCGGCAGCAGAAGCCGGCGATTCTCCGCCTTGCCGTCGATGGTGGCGGCTGCGCGGGCTTCCAATATCGCTTCGATCTCGCTGAGGCGATCGAGGAGGACGATGCGGTGGCCGAGCGGGACGGCGTCCGCCTCATCGTCGATCCGATGAGCCTCGATCTGGTGCAGGGCGCGGCAGTCGATTTCGTCGAATCGCTGGGCGGTGCGGCGTTTCGCGTCACCAATCCCAATGCGGCCTCGGGTTGCGGCTGCGGATCGAGCTTTTCGATCTGATCGCGGGTGACGCCAAGGGGACGGCCGGCTAGAACGCCCCCATGAAAATCGCGACCTTCAACGTCAATGGCATCAACGCGCGGCTGCCGCGCCTTCTCGAATGGCTGGAGGAGACGAAGCCCGATATTGTCTGCCTGCAGGAACTCAAGGCCGATGATACCAAATTTCCCGAGGCGGCGATCCGCGATGCGGGTTATGGCGCGGTCTGGCACGGGCAGAAGGGCTTCAACGGCGTCGCAATCCTCGGCCGGGGCGCCGAACCGGTCGAGCGGCGGCGAGGCTTGCCCGATGACCCCGACCCGGGCCACAGCCGCTATGTCGAAGCCTTGGTGCATGGCGTGGTGGTGGGTGCGATCTATTTGCCCAACGGCAATCCCCAGCCGGGGCCGAAATTCGATTACAAGCTCGCCTGGTTCGCCGCGCTCGCCCGGCACGCACAAAACCTGCTCGAAGAGGAGGCGCCCATGGTGCTCGCGGGCGATTATAATGTGATCCCCACCGATTCCACCGACGATGTCTTCTCTGCGCGGGCAATGGCGCTCGACGCATTGAGCCAGCCCGAAAGCCGCAGCGCTTATCGCACCTTGCTCTATCAGGGTTGGACCGACGCGATCCGCGCCCGACATCCGGTGGGTCCCGTCTACACTTTCTGGGACTATCAGGCGGGCGCATGGGCGCGTGACGCGGGCTTCCGCATCGATCATCTGTTGCTGAGCCCGATGGCGGCCGATCGCCTGCTCGACGCCGGCGTCGACAAGGAAGCGCGCGGCCGCGAGAAGGCGAGCGATCACGCACCGACCTGGGTGATCCTGCGCGACGAGGCGTAGGGCGCATATAAAAAGCCCGGCCTGCTCCCGAAGGTGCAGGCCGGGCCTTCCATCCGGTCGGCAGGATCAGACGACCTGACCAATCACCGACTTGGTTTCGAGGAACTCCGCGAGGCCGAACTTGCCGAACTCGCGGCCATTGCCAGACTGCTTATAGCCGCCGAACGGCGAGTTGAAGTCGAGCCCGCCGGCGTTGACGAACACGCTGCCCGCGCGGATTTTCGGGACGATCTTGCCCGCCCGCGCCGGATCGCCGGCGATATAGGCGCCGAGGCCGTAAGGCGTGTCGTTGGCGATCTTCACCGCTTCTTCGTCGCTGTCATAGGGGATAACGACCAGAACCGGGCCGAAAATCTCCTCGCGCGCGATCGTCATGTCGTTCGAGACATTGGCGAAGAGGGTCGGGCGGACATAATAGCCCTTGTCCTTGCCCTCCGGCCGGCCGGGGCCACCAGCGGCGAGCGTCGCGCCTTCGGCCACGCCCTTTTCGATCAGGCCCTGGATCTTCTCGAACTGCGGCTTGTTGACGACCGGGCCGATATGATCGCCTTCCTTGGCGGGATCGTCGACCTTGGTGGCGTTGAACATGCCGGCGATCTTCTCCACCGCCTCGTCATGCTGCGAACGATGGACGAGAAGCCGCGTCGGCGCGATGCAGCTCTGGCCCGAGTTGAGCAGGAGACCGCCGATGCCGCCGGGCAGCGCTACGTCGAGCGGGGTGCCTTCGAGGATGATGTTCGGCGATTTGCCGCCCAGCTCCTGATGGACGCGCTTCACGGTTGCAGCCGCGTTGGTGGCGACCTGGATGCCCGCACGCGTCGATCCGGTGAAACTGATCATGTCGATGCCCGGATGCCGCGCCAGCGCCTCGCCCACGCCCGGACCGTCGCCCTGAACGAGGTTGAACACGCCCGCCGGCACGCCCGCCGCGTCGAGCACCTCGGCGAAGATCGCGGCCGAACCCGGCGTCTGCTCCGACGGTTTCAGGATCGCGCAATTGCCCGCCGCAAGGCAGGGGGCGACCTTGGCGACGATCTGGTTCATCGGCCAGTTCCACGGCGTGATCAGCGCGACGACGCCGATCGGCTCATAGACGACCTTGTTCTCGCCGGTCGATTCCTCGAACCTAAAATCCTTGAGCGCCTGGAGCGCGGAACCGAGATGGCCGAGGCCCGAGCCCGACTGCGCGGTGCTGGCGACCGAAATCGGGCAGCCCATCTCCTCCGAGATCGCCTGCGCGATATCGGGAATGCGCTTCTTATATTCCTCGGTGATCCGCTCGAGCAGCGCGATCCGCTCCTCTTTCGTGGTCTGCGAAAAGCTTTCGAAGGCGGCGCGCGCGGCAGCGACGGCCTTGTCGACGTCAGCGGCGGAGCCAAGGACGACTTCGCTCACCGGCTCTTCGGTGGCGGGATTGACGACGGTGTGGCGCCGGCCGCCTTCGCTGTCGACCCATTGGCCGCCGATATATTGTTTCAGATAGCTCTTCATTGTGTCCCTCATCCGAACGAAGCTCGCATCGTCACATGGGGCCGCCGCCGGCGGGGGGCAACCGTCCGGCTTGCCTCTTAGCGAAACGAAACCATTCTGGCGGTGGATCAGGCGGCGGCAACCGCGTGATGCGGGCGGAACAATCGTCCCTTTTCCGTCACCAGCACCACCAGGATGGCGGCGAGGCCGAGCGCGAAATAACCGAATGCGACGGGCAGGGTGGTGCCGTCGAAGTTCTGGCCGATGACGATGCCGATCGCGGCGCCGCCGATCGTGGAGATGAAGCCCTGGATCGACGAGGCCGTGCCCGCGATATGACCGACCGGCTCCATCGCCATCGATCCGAAGTTCGAGCCGGCAAGGCCGAAGCAACCCATCGTCAATGCCTGGAAGATCGAGAAAGACCAGATCGATTCATGGCCCGCGAGGATGACGGCGACGTGCAGCCCCGAGACGAGCGTGAAGCCGATCACCGCGCTGTGCGAGACGACGCGCGTGCCCAATTTCTCGACGATCCGCGAGTTGGTGTAGGAGGCGATCCCCATGAACGCGGCGATGCAGGCGAAGATCGTCGTGAACAGGTTGGCGGCATGGAAGATGTCGGTGAAAATCTGCTGCACCGAATTGATGAAGCCCAGCAGGCTGCCGAACAGCAGCGTCGACGCGATCGTATAGCCCAGCGAAAAGCGCTGACCGAGCACCATGCGGATGGCGCCCCACAGGTCCGCCGCGTCGATCGGCCGGCGATCCTCGGGGTGCAGCGTTTCGGGCAGGCGCAGCAACGCCCAGGCCACGACACTGGTTGCGAAGACCGCGAGGAGGAGAAATATCCCCCACCAGGGGGTGAACAGCATGATGATCTGGCCGATGCTGGGCGCGAGGATCGGCACCGCGAGGAAGACGATGAACGACAACGACATCACGCGCGCCATCTGCCGCCCCGAATAGCGATCGCGCACGATCGAAATCGCCAGCACGCGCGACGCGGCGGCGGCCACGCCCTGGAGGACGCGCGCGATAATGATCGTCTCGAAATCCCACGCGAAGGCGCAGGCGAGGCTCATCAGCGCAAACAGGCTGAGCGAGACGGTGAGGATGGCCTTGCGCCCGTAGCGATCGGCGAGCGGCCCATAGACGAGCTGGCTCGATCCGAAGCCGAACATGTAGGCGGCAATGATCCACTGCCGCTGATTTTCGTCGGTGATCCCCAGCGCGTGGCCCATCGCAGGGAGCGCCGGCAGCATCGAATCGATGCCCAGCGCATTGATAGCCATCAGCGAGGCGATGAGCGCGACGAACTCCCGGAACCCGATCGCGAAGGCGGGCGCGTCGGCGCGGCTTTTGGGATCGGTCATGGCTGTCCTCTTAGACTTGGGGCCGGGGGAAAGGGCGGACGGGTTCAGCCGCAGAGCATTGCGATGTCAAGTACGAAAGGGGGCCATGGCGTTGGGGCGTGCCTGCGGACCAGAAAAAAGCAAGGCCCCCGCCGATCGCTCGACGGGGGCCGGGCCTTTCGAGGCGGAATGCGTCAGGCGCTGTAATACATGTCGTATTCGACGGGCGACGGGGTCGTCTCCCACCGCAGCACCTCGGCCATCTTGATTTCGATGAAGGCGTCGATCTGATCGTCGGAAAAGACATCGCCCTTGGTGAGGAAGGCGCGATCCTTGTCCAACTCCTCCAGCGCCTCGCGCAGCGACGCGCAGACGGTGGGGACGTTCTTCAGCTCCTCGGGCGGCAGATCGTAGAGGTTCTTATCCATCGCCTCGCCCGGATGGATGCGGTTCTCGATCCCGTCGAGGCCGGCCATCAGCAGCGCCGAATAAGCGAGATAAGGGTTCGCCGTCGCATCGGGGAAACGCACCTCGACGCGCTTCGCCCGCGCGCCCGCGCCATAAGGAATGCGGCACGACGCCGAACGGTTGCGCGCCGAATAAGCAAGCAGGACGGGCGCCTCATAGCCCGGCACCAGACGCTTGTAGCTGTTGGTCGACGGGTTGGTGAAGGCGTTCACCGCCTTCGCGTGCCGGATGATGCCGCCGATGAAATAGAGGGCGAGATCGGACAGGCCAGCATAGCCGTTGCCGGCAAAGAGCGGCGTCGATCCGTTCCAGATCGACAGATGGGTGTGCATGCCCGAGCCGTTATCCTCCTTGATCGGTTTCGGCATGAACGTCGCCGTCTTGCCATAGGCATGGGCGACCTGATGGACGACGTACTTGTAGACCTGCATGCGATCCGCCGTCGTCACCAGCGTGCCGAAGGTGAGGCCCAACTCATGCTGCGCGGCGGCCACCTCATGATGATGCTTGTCCATCGGCAGGCCGAGCTCGAGCATCGTCGAAACCATCTCGCCGCGGATGTCGACGGCGCTGTCGACCGGTGCGACGGGGAAATAGCCGCCCTTGGCGCGCGGCCGATGGGCGAGGTTCCCGCCTTCATATTTGGTGCCGGTGTTGGTCGGCAGCTCGACATCGTCGATCTTGTAATAGCTGGTCGAATAATTGTTCTCGAAGCGGACGTCGTCGAACATGAAGAATTCGGCTTCAGGGCCGACGTAGACGGTGTCGCCCACGCCCAGATTCTTGACATAAGCCTCGGCGCGGCGCGCGGTGGAGCGCGGATCGCGCGAGTAAAGCTCGCCGGTCGACGGCTCGACGATGTCGCAGATGAGGATCAACATCGGGGTGGCCGAGAAGGGGTCCATGTAGATGGCGTCGAGATCCGGCTTGAGGATCATGTCGCTCTCGTTGATCGCCTTCCAGCCTTCGATCGAAGAGCCGTCGAACATGAAGCCGTCGGTCAGTTCGTCCTCGCCGACGACGTTCTGGCACATGGTCAGGTGCTGCCACTTGCCCTTGGGGTCGGTAAAGCGCAGGTCGATCCACTCGACCTCATTGTCCGCGATAAGCTTCAGTACGTCAGCCGCCGTGTTGGCCATGATACTCGCCTTCCTAGTGAAAGTATGAACCCGATTCCAAAGCCGCGGGCGCGGCCTCAGATCGCGTCGGAGCCGGTTTCCCCGGTGCGGATGCGCAGCGCGCTTTCCACGGGGATCACGAAAATCTTGCCGTCGCCGATCCGGCCGGTCTGTGCCGCGTTCTGGATCGCCTCGACCACCCGGTCGGCGATCGCATCGTCGACGACCACTTCCAGCTTCACCTTCGGCAGGAAGTCGACGACATATTCGGCGCCGCGATACAGCTCTGTATGCCCTTTCTGGCGGCCGAACCCTTTCGCCTCGGTGACGGTGATGCCTGACACGCCGACTTCGTGGAGCGCCTCTTTCACCTCATCGAGCTTGAACGGTTTGATGATGGCTTCGATCTTCTTCATGGGCGTTCCCTCCCGTCCGAACGCTGTCGCGCGTCTTTCAATAAGCGTGCCAAATGGTGCAGCGCAAGAAGACTGGGTTTTCGCGCACGCCGTGGCGCATCGCCTGCCGAACAATATGGCAGATGGCCCCAGGGTGCACGAAATTTAGGCAGGCTTTGCCCAATTAGGCGGCGTTGCCCGCGCGTCGTACAAAGGCCGTGGATTTGCCGATCGCGAATCGGGCATAACAAAACCCCGGCCGAAGCCGGGGCGTTGCTCTTCCTTATTGGACGGGCTTGGGCGACGCCACAGGGTGCGCCTTGTCCCAATTCGCCTGATCGATGACGTACAGCCGTATCTCGTTGGCCTGCTCCGGCGTCAGCACCGGCGAGAAGCTGACCATGCCATTGTCCTTGAGGACACCGTCGATAACGATCGACTTCCACGTATCGGCATCGGCGAGCGCGCCCGAGTGGCGAAGATCGGGATTGGTGCCGCCCGAAGTAGCGCTGTCGCCGTGGCAGACGGAGCAGTAGCGCGCGTAGAGGCCAAGTCCAGTCTCGATCTGCGCCTTGCTGCCCGTCGACGGCGGCGGATTGAGCGGGATATCTTCCTGCGGCGGAGGCGGCGGAAGCTGCGCCTTGCCGCCCAGTTTCAGGACGATCACGCGCGGGATGTTGGGAATGCGGTTATAGGCGCCGCCCACCTTGCCCGGCGCGAGCGCGAATACGCCGCCATGGCTGGTGGTGAAGGCGACATATTGCTCACCCTTCACGCTGTAGGTGGAGGGGGCCGCGAGCACGCCCGACTGGACGGGAAGCGAGAACAGCTTCTTGCCCGAATCCGCCGCAAAGGCCTGGAACTCGGCGGTCGCCGATCCTTGGAAGACGAGGTTGCCTGCCGTCGCTAGCGTGCCGCTGTTCCACGGCGTCGTATAGCTGATGCGCCACTTCTCCTTGCGCGCCACCGGATCCCAGGCGATCAGCGCGCCCTTGGTCGCGGCGATCGTCGCCTTGATCGCCGCGGGATCGCGCGGCAGCACGCCGCCCGCCCAGCTCAGGCCGACATTGAATCCACGCGCCTTGCGCTTGGTATCGTCGGCATCGGCTGGCGGCGCATAAGGCAAACCGGCGATATTGGCGGGGATATAGACCAGCCCGGTCTTGGGGCTGAACGCCATCGGCTGCCAGCTATGCGCGCCCATCGCGCCGGGCACGCCGAGGAAGAATTTGTGATTGGTGCCATATTGCGAGGCGGGGGTCGCCTTGGGGCGGCCTTCGGCGTCGTAACCCTGGGCCCAGGTGATGCCCTTCACATAAGGATCTGCCGAAATCGGCTTACCCGTCGCGCGGTCTATTACATAGAAATAGCCGTTCTTGGGCGCGTGGAGCAGAACCTTGCGCGCCTTACCGTCGATCGTGAGGTCGGCAAGGACGATGGGCTGCGTCGACGTGAAGTCCCAATTATCGCCGCGCGTCTCCTGATAGTGCCAGACATATTCGCCCGTCTCGGGCCGGATCGCGACGACCGAGCCGAGGAACAGATTGTCGCCCTTGCCCTCCGAACGGAGCTGATAGTTCCACGGGCTGCCGTTGCCGACGCCGAGATAGAGGAGATCAAGCTCGGGATCGTAGACGATCGCATCCCAGACGGTGCCGCCGCCGCCCGACTCCTTCCACTGGCCCTTGTCGGACCAGGTGGGCCGCGCAATCGTCTTGAGAGGCTTGTCCGAAGGCTCGCCGTCGGCCGTGTCATTGGGGTTGGGAATGGTGTAGAAACGCCACTTCTTCGCGCCCGTCGCCGCGTTATAGGCGGTGACATAGCCGCGCACGCCGAACTCGGCACCGCCATTGCCGATGATCACCATGTCCTTCACCACGCGCGGCGCGCCGGTGATCGTATAGGGCTTGGTGCGATCGGTGGTCTGGACCGACCAGACCGGCTTGCCTGTCCCGGCGTCGAGCGCGACCAGCCGGCCGTCGAGCGTGCCGACATAGACCTTGCCCTTCCACACCGCGACGCCGCGATTCACCGCGTCGCAGCAGGCGGTGACGAGCGTTTCCTTCGGCACTTCGGGATCATAGGCCCAGAGCTGCTTGCCCGTTGCCGCGTCGAACGCCCAGACCTTCGACCAGGCGCCCGAGAGGTACATTACACCATCGACGACGACCGGTGTCGCTTCCTGCCCACGCGCGTCCGGCAGGTCCGCGAACCAGGCGATGCCGAGCTGGTTGACGTTCGAATCGTTGATCTGGGTCAGGGGGCTGAAATGCTGTTCCTTGTAGCTGTGGCCGATCGCCGGCCAGTCGCCTTTGTCACCCCCCGTGACGAGCAGCGTGGCGTCGACCTGCCCGGGGCCGCTCGCCTGCTGCGGCTTGTCCGCCGTGCCGGAGCAGGCGGCGGTAGCGAGAATGACGGCAAGCGAGAACCAGCGATACATGTCTTTCCCTCTGGGTGCATTCAGGCCGTGCCGTTTAGAGAAAGGCGGCGCGGCCTTCTTGTCTCAGCGCGAAGCCGATAGACGATGTGCGCGAAGGCCGAGCGTCAGCAGCGCGCCGACGCCCAGGATGGAGCCGCAGGCCATGATCGTCGCGACGATCGACAGCGGCAGCCCGGCTTCGAACAGAAAGCCCGCGATGATCGGCGACAGTGCCGATCCGCCGCGGCCGATGCCGATCGCGAAGCCCGTTCCCGTCGCGCGCACATGGGTGGGGAAGGATTGCGCCAGCAGCGCATAGAGCCCGACGATGCCGGCGTTGGTGAAGAAGCCCGCGATCGCGGCGACCAGAGCGAGCGAACCGATCGACGCCGCGCTATGGCCGAACAGCATGACCATCACCGTCGACATGGCGAGGACGAAGATCGTCAACGGCCGCAAGCCGATCCATGCCGCGAAAAGGCCAAATACCGCGCCGCCGACCGCGCCGCCGACATTCGCCCAGACGAGCACGCCCGCCGCCGAGGACGGATCGAAGCCCATGTCGAACACGATCTTGGGCACCCATTTCAGGACGAAATAGAAGGTCGCGACATGGAGGAAATAGGCCGCCGTCAGCGCGATGGTGATATGGCGCAGCCCCGGCCTGAAGATATCGACGAGGCTGTGCGCATCTTCGGCCGCCGTCGGGGCGGGCAGGGCGTCCACCAGGCGATGCCCCATGCGCTTCAATGTGGCGTTTACCCGATCGAGCGCGTTGGCGGGCCGCTTCTGGACGAGGAAGGCGATCGATTCGGGCATGCGCCACAGGACGATCGGGATCAGCAGCGCGGAGACGGTGCCGCCGAACAGGAAGATGATGCGCCAGTCATGATGGCGCAGCAGCAGAGCCGCGATCGAGCCGCCGACGATCGCGCCCAGCGGATAGCCGATCGCCATGATGCTGATCGCGAGGTTGCGGCGCTTCGCATTGGCATATTCTGCGGCCATCGCGTTGATCGCCGCCAGCACACCGCCTATGCCGAGGCCGGTCGCCACCCGCAGGAGGCACAGGACGAGGATATTGTGGGCGAGCGTGCACAGCAGCATGCCCGACGCCATGACCGCAAGGCAGCCGAGGATCGTCGGCCGTCTGCCGATCCGGTCCGCAATGCCGCCGATCAGCAGCGAGCCGAGCGCCATGCCGATCAGTTCCATCGACAGGACGATGCCCAGTTCCGCGCGGTCGATGCCCCATTCGGCGGCAATGCCCGGCGCGGCGAAACTGATCGCCAGCACGTCGAAGCCGTCCAGTGCATTGAGCGCGATGGTGATCGCAACCGCGACAATCTGGAATGAACTCATAGGCGATTCGTCGATGATCGCCCGCGGATCGTTGGTCATCACTCTCCCCCCGGCGCCACATTGCTTTCGGCCGCCGCCGGGACGATGTTGCCGGCCATGATCGATAAAGCAAGCGTCAATTGGCTCGAACCGGAAACGCTGAAGGCCGCGACTCCTCTCCAGAGGGAGATCGCCGCCGCCACCGAAACGGCCGACAGGATCGGCCCTGTCGGCCTGGTGGCAGGCGCCGACGTGTCGATGAAATGGCGTGACAGCAAAGGCCCGATCCACGCCGCCATAGCCCCGATGCGCTGGCCGTCGGGTACGGTGATGGCAGCGGGGACGGCGACTCGGATACCGCGCTTTCCCTATGTGCCGGGCTATCTGGCCTTCCGTGAGGTGCCGGCGCTGGCCGCAGCCTGGGAGACGCTGGCCGAAAAGCCGGATCTGCTGATCGTCGACGGCCACGGCCGCGCGCATCCGCGCCGGTGCGGCATCGCGACTCAGTTGGGCGTGGCGCTGGACGTACCGACGATCGGCTGCGCCAAGACGATCCTGTGCGGCGCGGTCGAAGATGTGCTGGGCGAGGAGGCGGGGGCGACGGCGCCGCTCGTGGATCGCGGCGAGACGGTGGCGCTGGCGCTTCGGCTACGCCCCCGTTGCCGGCCGATCTATGTCAGCACCGGCCACCGCGTCTCACTGGAAACGGCGGTCGATTGGGTGATGCGGCTGAGCGACGGACGGCGCTTGCCGCCGCCGATCCGCCTGGCGCACGACAGTTGTAACGCCGCGCGCCGGGCCTGGGATCTCGCTCAGGCGTCGTAAGGCGGCGCGTTGAGGCCCTTGGGGCTGAGCGTGAAAATCTCGCAGCCGGTTTCGGTGATCCCCACCGAATGCTCGAATTGCGCGGAGAGCGAGCGATCGCGCGTCACCGCCGTCCAGCCGTCGTCCAGCATCTTCACGTCGGGCCGGCCGATATTGATCATCGGTTCGATCGTGAAGAACATGCCGGGCCGCAATTCGGGCCCGGTGCCGGGGCGGCCGACATGGACGACCTCAGGCGCATCGTGGAAGACGCGGCCGACGCCGTGACCGCAGAAATCGCGGACGACGCCGTAGCGATGCTTCTCCGCGAAGGTCTGTATCGCATGCGCGATGTCGCCCATCCGGTTGCCGGGGCGGGCCTGCTCGATTCCCAGCATCATCGCCTCATAGGTCACGTCGACCAGTCGGCGCGCCTTGATCGGCACCTCGCCGACCAGATACATGCGGCTGCTGTCGCCGTGCCAGCCATCGACCATCGGCGTCACGTCGATATTGACGATATCGCCTTCCTTCAGCGTCCGCGATCCAGGAATGCCGTGGCAGACGACATGATTGATCGACGTGCAGCAGCTATGGGTGAAGCCGCGATAGTTGAGCGTCGCGGGAAAGCCGCCGCCGCGTATCGTGAGGTCGTGGACGATCCGGTCCAGCTCGGCCGTCTCGACGCCGGGCACGACATGCGGCACCAGCGCGTCGAGAATCTCGGCCGCGAGCCTGCCCGCCTTGCGCATCCCGGCAAAGCCGCTTTCGTCGTGGAGCTTGATCGCGCCGGTGCGCGTTGCGACGTCGCCGTCGCCCATCGTCACATAGGTTTCCATGAACGTTCATATAGCGACGCCGCGCCGGCTTTGCGAGCGCCGAGGAGCACGCTATGCCGCAGGATATGAACGCGCCCCGCCTTTGGACCGCCGCCCTGCTCGTGATCGGCGACGAGATACTCTCCGGGCGGACGCAGGACCGCAATATCGCACAGGTCGCACTCTGGCTGAACCTGCAAGGTATCCGGCTGGTAGAGGTGCGCGTCGTGCCTGACCGAACCGACGCGATCATCGAGGCGGTGAACCAGCTGCGCGCTCGCAACGACTATCTGTTCACCACGGGCGGGATCGGCCCGACGCATGACGATATCACCGTCGATTCCATCGCGGCCGCCCTCGGCGTGCCGGTCGTCGTCCACCCGCGCGCGCGGGCTTTGCTGGAGGCGCATTATGAAGGGCGCGGCGGCGTCACCCCGGCGCGGCTCAGAATGGCGCGGGTGCCCCAGGGGGCGAGCCTGATCGAGAACAGCATGTCGGGCGCACCCGGCATAAGGCTGGGCAACATCTTCATCCTCGCCGGCGTGCCGCACATCGCCGGGCTGATGTTGGAGGCGCTGTCAGGCACGCTGGAGGGCGGCAAGCCGCTCCTGTCGCGTACCGTCGGCTGCTGGGTGCCCGAAAGCGAGGTAGCGGACCTGCTGGGCGCTACCGAACGGGCGCATGAAGGCTGCCAGATCGGCAGCTATCCCTTCTTTCGCGAAGGCAGGGTGGGGGCCAATTTCGTCGTGCGGTCTACCGATCGCGAGCGGCTCGACGCCTGCATCGACGATCTGGTGCGCCGGCTTCACACGAACGGCCTCGCGGCGGTGCCCGACGGCATCTGATCGGCGGCGTGGCGCGCATCCTGCTCGGCTGGGAATTGGGGGCGGGCCGCGGCCATGCGGTGAAGCTTGCCCGGCTCGCCACCGCCCTGCGCGAGGCAGGGTACGAGCCGATCGCCGCTGTCCAGGCGATCAGCGCGATGCCGGCGGAGATAGAGGCATGGCAGGCGCCGCTCTGGCCGGGCATGATCGCGCCGCTCGCCCGGCCCGCCGCCGCACCACCGGCGACGATGGGGGACATACTCGCGATTCTCGGCCTCTCCGATGCGGAGGCAATGCGCGCGCTGATCGCGGCGTGGGATAAGATGCTGGTCGCTTTTCGTCCCGACGCGGTATGCGCGGAGTTCGCGCCCGCGCTGATGCTTGCGGCGCGGGGACGGATACCGGTCGTGGCGCTCGGCACCGGCTTTTCGCTGCCGCCGCCCCGACTGCCGGCCTTTCCCAGCCTCACCGGCAAACCCGCTGCGTGGAACGAACGGGGCCTTCTCGCCGGTCTCAACCGCGCATTAGCCGCGAATGGGCGGGAGCCGCTGGACAGATTGCCGGCGTTGTTCGCCGCCGATCGGACAATCGCCGCAGTGTTCGCCGAATTCGATCCTTATCGATCGTCTCGCGTCGAGCCGCAGGGCGCGCCTTCGCTCTCTGCTGCCGTGCCCTTCTCCGATGAGAAAGGGGAGGAGGTGTTCGTCTATCTGAGCGGCGTGCGCGCGCGGCCCAGGGCGCTGTGGCAGGGCTTGTCGGCGTCGGGACTCAAGGTCCGCGTGTGCGATCCGGCGCTGGGCCATGCCGAGGCTGAAGCTTTGGAGCAAGCGGGACTGACGATCGAGCGCCGTCCCGTGCCGATTGCGCGGATCGTTGAACGCTCGCGCCTGCTGATCTCCTTCGGAGGGATGGGCCTCGTCACGTCGGCGTTGCTGGCCGGCTTGCCACAGATCGTGCTGCCTCACGATATCGAAAAGGCGCTGACCGGCATTGCTCTGGAAATCACCGGTCTGGGCCGCTCTCTTCCGCTCGATGCGCTGGATGCGGCAGGGTTCGCAGCCATGCTGTGCGCTTGCTTCGAGGATGAGCCTCTTGCGGACCAGGTGAGGGCAGCGGTGCCCGGCTTCGCCGCAAGAGCCGCGCGGTCGGCGGAGGAGGAGACGCTGGCGGCGCTGGCGGGCCTTGTCGGATAGGGTGGACGCTGCATGATCTTCGCGGCTAGATCGACGCCATGAACCCACTCTATGTCGCGATGCCGACGACGATCTTCGAGGTGATGTCTGGCCTCGCGCGAGAGACGGGGGCGGTCAATCTCGGCCAGGGTTTTCCCGATTCGAACGGGCCGCCCGACGTGATCGAGAGGGCGCAGCGCGCGCTGGTGGAGGGATCGAACCAATATCCCCCAATGGCAGGGCTGCCTGAGTTGCGACAGGCGATCGCGGCCCATTATCGCCGCCATCAGGGGCTAGACCTCGATTGGGAGCGCGAGATCACCGTCACCTCGGGCGCGACCGAAGCGATCGCCGCCGCGATCTTCGCGCTGGTCGCGCCGGGCGACGAGGTGGTGCTGTTCCAGCCGCTTTACGACGCCTATCTGCCGCTCGTCCTGCGCGCGGGCGGCGTGCCGCGCCTCGTCAGCCTCTCGCCACCCGATTGGGGAATCGATGCGACGCTGCTCGATCGCGCCTTCACGCCGAAGACGAAGCTCGTCATCTTCAACACGCCGCTCAACCCGAGCGCGAGCCTGTTCGGGCGCGAGGCGCTCGCGCTGCTGGCCGAGCGGATCGTCGCGGCCGACGCGGTGGTGATCGCGGATGAGGTGTGGGAGCATCTAGTCTATGACGGGGCGGCGCATATCCCGCTGATGAGCCTGCCCGGCATGCGCGAGCGGACGGTAAAGATCGGATCGGCGGGCAAGATCTTTTCGCTCACCGGCTGGAAGGTCGGCTGGATGTGCGCCGCGCCGCACCTGGCTGAGGTGGTGGCCCGCGCCCACCAGTTCCTTACCTTCACCACGCCGCCCAATCTCCAGGCGGCGGCGGCTTACGGCCTCGGCAAGGAGGATAGCTATTTCGATACTATGCGGGCGGGTTATGCGCGCTCGCGCGATCGGATGGCGGCGGGGCTAAAGGCGGCCGGCTATCATGTGCTGCCGGCGGCGGGGACCTATTTCCTCACGGTCGATCTCGCCGCCTCGGGCATCACGATGGACGATGCCACCTTTTGCCAGCGCGCAGTGCGCGAGGCGGGGGTGGCGGCGATCCCGATCTCCGCTTTCTACGCCGAGGATGCGCCAACGAATGTGGTGCGGCTCTGCTTCGCCAAGACTAACGCGACGATCGATGCAGGCATCGCGGCGCTGGCGAAAGCGCGCACGTTGCTGGCGTGACCTTTACATAGCTCTCATTGTCATTCCGGCGAGCGCCGGAATCCATGGAGGGCGAGTCGATCGGTAAGGGAGTGAGCCGAGTCCATGGGACCCCGACTTTCGTCGGGGTGACGGTCAGGGGCTGATGGTTCGCCGTCTGTCTATAGACCTGCGGTTCTCGCGCAGCCCGCGCGAAAGACGCCCTTCCTCAGCGCCCCACCAGCATCGCGACGGCGCGTAGCTGATTCTGGTTGAAGCCCTGCTGGAGCAGAATCTGCGCCAGGGAGGCGGCGTCGCCATGGCCCCAGCGCGAGGTGCAGACGAAGCGGCGCAGCGTCTCCAAACGCGGATCGGCCAGCGGGCGAGGGCCTTCCCAGCCAGTGACGGCGCGCACCATTCGGCTGAGCCAGTGGCGGAAGCGCGACGGCGAGAGCACGTTGCGACAGCCGCCTTCGCTGGCCTCGCGCAGGGCGAGCGCTACCACCTTCCATTCGAGGCGCGACAGGCTCGGCGGCTCGGCGGAGGGCGCGGGCTGGACGGTAAAGGTTGCGGAATCGGGAATGGCACTCATGGCACGCCTGCAAATATGTCTACGGGGTTGAAAGAGGGCTGAACGGATAGGTTCATCCGAACAGCTTCGCTGTGATCTCCGCCACATGGCGGCCCTGAAAGCGGGCGCCGTCAAGTTCGGTCCTGCTCGGCTGGCGTGAGCCGTCGCCGCCGGCGATCGTCGTCGCGCCATAGGGGGCGCCGCCCTTCACCTCCTCATGGCCCATCTGGCCGGCGAAGCTGTAGGGCAGGCCGACGACGACCATGCCGAAATGCAGCAGGTTGGTGATGAGCGAGAACAGGGTCGTTTCCTGTCCGCCATGCTGCGTCGCGCTCGATGCGAAGGCGGAGCCTACCTTGCCGTTCAGCACGCCCTTGGCCCACAGACCGCCCGCCTGATCGAGGAAGCTCGCCATTTGTGAGGAGATGCGGCCGAAGCGCGTGCCCGTGCCGAGGATGATCGCGTCATATTCTTCAAGATCGGTGACGGTAGCGACGGGGGCCTTCTGGTCCAGCTTGAATCCCGCCTTGCGGGCGATCTCTTCAGGCACCGTTTCGGGGACGCGTTTGATGTCCACCTCAGCGCCCGCTTCGCGCGCGCCTTCGGCGACGGCCTCGGCCATCGTCTCGATGTGGCCGTAGGACGAATAATAGAGAACCAGAATCTTGGCCATCGTCATGCTCCTGTCCGGCTCCTTTCGGAGCCGGAATTGGGGTTGAAAAGAGGGGTCGGGGGAAGAAGGTGATTGTGGCTCAGGCACCATCGACGAGGACGATCTCGCTATCCTCCAGCGCGGTGACGCGGAGCGTCTCGACCTTCTCGATCGCGGCGCCGTCACGGGCGTTCACTTCCACACCATTGATCTCGACGCGGCCGGTCGCCGGGACGAGATAGCCGTGGCGATCCTCGCCCAGCCGATAGTCCGCCGTCTCGCCCGCCTTGAGCGTCGCGGCGACGACGCGGGCGTCGGCGCGGATCGGCAGCGCGTCGCCGTCGCCCTCGAAACCGCTGGCAAGGGTGACGAAGCGGCCGGCGCGGTCGCCGCGCGGGAAGGGGCGGGCGCCCCAGCCGGGGGCTTCGCCGGCACGGGTCGGCAGGATCCAGATCTGGAACAGCGTCGTCGGCTCGTCCTCCATATTATATTCGGAGTGGACGACGCCGGTGCCCGCCGACATCACCTGCACGTCGCCCGCTTCGGTGCGGCCGAGATTGCCCAGGCTGTCGCGATGCGTGATCGCGCCTTTGCGGACATAGGTGATGATCTCCATGTCCTTGTGGGGGTGGGGCGGGAAGCCGCCCCTGGGCTGGATCGTGTCGTCGTTCCAGACGCGCAGATTGCCCCAGTGGACACGCGCGGGATCATAATAGTTGGCGAACGAGAAATGGTGCTTCGCATCGAGCCAGCCATGATTCTCACCGCCGAGGGTGGCGAAGGGGCGAACGTCGATCATTGTGCTTCTCCGTTTGGCAGGAGGGTCAGGAGTACGAAATAGGGGTTCCCAAGCGATCAAGAAATAGACATGATGGAAAGACATCGTTTCCAAGGTTTGACCAGTGGCGCTCCTCCCCGATCTCGAAGCGTGGGCGATTTTCGCGAAGGTGGCCGATCTCGGCTCCTTCTCGGCCGCCGCCAGTGACCTCGGCCTGTCCAAGCCCACCGTGTCCAAGGCGGTGTCACGGCTGGAGGCGCGGCTAGGCGCGCCGCTGTTCCACCGCACCTCGCGGCGGCTGTCGCTGACCACCAGCGGCGAAGCCTCGCTGGAGCGCGCGCAACGCATCCTTGCCGAAGGGGAAGCGGCGGAGGAGGAGGCCACCGCCCAATCGGTCGAGCCACGCGGCCGGGTGCGGCTGACCGCGCCGCTAAGCTTCGGGACGCGCTATGTCGCACCGCTGCTGCCCGCCTTCCTCGCCCGCTTTCCGCAGGTGACGGTGGAGCTGGACCTTGCCGACCATGTCGTCGATATCGTCGGCGAGGGCTTCGATGTCGCGATCCGCATCGGCACCCCCGAGGACAGCTCGCTGCGCGGCCGCCGGCTCTGCGCGATAGCGGGCCTCGTCGTCGCGGCGCCCGGCTGGTTCGACACGCACGGCCGCCCGACGCATCCGCGCGACCTGGAAGGCGCGGGCGCGCTCCTTTATTCGAACCTCGTCCAGCCGAACCTCTGGCATTTCACCCATCCCACGCGGCGCGAAGCGACGGTGCGGATGGAAACGCGGATGCTGGCGAACAATGGCGACGTGCTGATCCCCGCGCTGAAGGCGGGCGAGGGGATCGCCGTCCTCCCCGAGTTCATCGTCGGCGACGAGGTGAAGAGCGGCGCGCTCGAACGGACGCTCGACGACTGGACGATCAACGAGAGCGGGCTGCACGTGCTGACGCCGCCGGGCATGCACCGGCCGGTGCGGGTGCGCGCGCTGGTCGATTACCTGGCCGAGGCGCTGAGCGCCGCGCCCTGGGCGGGTTGAGGCTTATTCCTGCGGCGGAACCGGCGGCTCGTCGGCGACTTGCGGGCCGCTCAGCCCGTGGCGCATCAGCATCGGCACATTGGCGGCGGCGAACAGGACCGAAAGGATCGTCAGCCCCCACGTCTTGATCGTCAGCCACTCCTCGAAGGTGAAATAGAGGCGCAGCACCTCGTTCAGCACCGCCATGCCGACGAAGAAGAAGGCCCAGTTGCGCGACAGCTTGCGCCAGCCTTCCTCGCTCAGCCCGTCATACGCGGCCTCAAGCAGATATTTGAGCATCGGCCGCCCGAGCAGCAGCCCACCGAACAGGATGAGCGCGAACAGCGCGTAGATCAAAGTCGGCTTGATCTGGATGAATTTCGGATCGTGGAAATAGATGGTCAGCCCGCCGAAGCCGATGACGAGGACCGCCGAGGTCCACAGCATCGGCGTCACCTTGCCGAGCATCAGCTTCGCCACGATCACGGCGACGAGAATCGCCGCCATGAACACGCCTGTGCCGACGAACACGCCGCCGAACTTGTAGCCGAGGAAAAAGAGCAGCAGCGGCCCGAAATCAAGCGCGAGGCCAAGCCCGCCCTTCTTGTTCGGAGCGGCCGTGGCGGGGATAGGGGCGGTTTCCTTCGTCATGCGCGTTCCGTTTCCGCGCCCGCGATCGCGCGCGCCACCTCGATCGGATCGAAGGGACGCAGATCGTCCACGCCTTCGCCGACGCCGATCGCATGGATCGGCAAGCCGAATTTCTCCGCCGCCGCGACCAGCACGCCGCCGCGCGCGGTGCCGTCCAGCTTGGTCATCACGAGGCCCGTGACGCCCGCCGTCTCGCGGAACACCTCGATCTGCGAAAGCGCGTTCTGCCCGGTCGTCGCGTCGAGGACGAGGACGACATTATGCGGCGCCGCCGGATTGAGGCGGCCGAGGACACGGCGGATCTTCGCCAACTCGTCCATCAGCCCGCTCTTGTTCTGGAGGCGGCCGGCGGTGTCGACGATCAGCACGTCGATGCCCTCGGCCGTGCCGCGCTTCACCCCTTCGAAGACGAGGCCGGCCGCATCGCCGCCTTCCTTGCCGCTGATGATCGGCACGCCGATGCGATCCGCCCACACCTTGAGCTGGCCGATCGCGGCGGCGCGGAACGTGTCGCCCGCGACCAGCATCACGCTGTAATCCTGCTCCTGAAGGAGATGGGCGAGCTTGGCGATCGTCGTCGTCTTGCCCGATCCGTTGACGCCGATGACGAGGATCACCTGCGGTCGGGGGAAGGCGTCGATTTCCAGCGGGACGGCGGCGGGGGCGAGGCTCTTCGCGATTTCCTGCGCCGTCACCTCGCGCACGCCAGCCTCGTCGAGGCCGCGCTCGAAGCGTTCGTCGGCCAGCCGGTCCCGCACGCGCGCGGCCGTGGTGGGGCCGAGGTCGGACGCGATCAGCGCTTCCTCGATCTCGTCGAGCGTCTCGGTGTCGAGCGCGGCCCTGGTGAACAGGCCGGTGAGATTGGTCCCGATCCTGTCCGACGTCTGGCGGAAGCCGCCCAGCAGTTTCTCGTGCCAGCTACGCTCACTCATGCCGCAACTCCGATCAGGATCTCGCCGTCGAGGCGGATGGGGCGCACCGCGACGACTTCGCCCGCGCGCATGGGGGCGGCGTCGATGAGCCGCACCTTCGCGAACGTCTCCGCATGGCCGCTTTGCCCGTCGCGCTCGATCAGCACCTGCTGGACATAAGCGGCCTGTGTGGCGAGCCATGCCGTCCGCCGCCGCCGTGACGCCTCGCGCAGCGCCGCCGCGCGCGCCTTCGCCACCGGCGGAGCGACCTGCGGCATCCGCGCCGCCGGGGTGCCCGCGCGCGGCGAATAGGGAAAGATGTGCGCGAAGACGATGTCGCATTCGTCGATCAGCGCAAGGCTGTTCGCCGCCATCGCGTCATTCTCGGTGGGAAAGCCGGCGATCAGGTCCGCCCCGATCGCGATCCCGGGCCGCTTCGCCTTCAACCGCTCGACCATGCGGATCGCGTCGCGGCGCGAATGGCGGCGCTTCATCCGCTTCAAGATCATGTCGTCGCCCGCCTGTAGCGACAGATGCAGATGCGGCATCAGGCGCGGCTCGCCGGTCAACAGATCGAACAGGCGATCGTCTATCTCCACCGAATCGAGCGAGGACAGACGCAGGCGCGGCAGATCGGGGACGTGACGCAGGATGCGTTCGACAAGCTGGCCGAGCGTGGGGCTGCCCGGCAGGTCGGGGCCGTAGCTGGTGACGTCGACGCCGGTCAGCACCACCTCGCGATAGCCCGCCTCCACGAGCGCGCGGATATGCTCGACCACCAGCCCGGCCGGGACCGAGCGGCTGTTGCCGCGTCCGTAGGGGATCACGCAGAAGGTGCAGCGATGGTCGCAGCCGTTCTGTACCTCGACAAAGGCGCGCGCATGATCGGCGAAGGCGCCCGCGAGATGCGGCGCGGTTTCGCGCACGCGCATGATGTCCGACACGCGGATTTTCGTGTTCGCAGTGTCGGGGAGGAAGCTCGCCGCGACTTGCTTGTCGGCATTGCCGATGACGCGGGCGACTTCGGGCATGGCGGCGAAGGTGTCCGGCTCGATCTGCGCCGCGCAGCCGGTGACGACGATGCGCGCGCCGGGCCGGTCGCGATGCGCGCGGCGGATGGCGTGGCGGGTGTCGCGCACCGCCTGCGCCGTCACCGCGCAACTGTTGACGATGACGAGATCGTCCTGATCGCGGGCGAGGGCGCGCATCGCCTCGCTCTCGGCGATGTTGAGACGGCAGCCGAGCGTCACCACCTCGGGGCCGCTCATGCCAACGCGCTCCACTCCGCCTCGCCGGTGAAGACGTGGGTGGCGGGGCCGCTCATCAGGATGTGCCCCTCCGCCGATTCGCCCAGCGTCAGCGGGCCGCCGGGCAGGTCGAGCCGCACCTCGGCATCGAAGCGGCCGAGACGGCGGCCGGCGGCGAAGGTGGCGCAGGCCCCCGTTCCGCAGGCGCGGGTGAGCCCGGCGCCGCGCTCCCACGTCCGCATCACGCCGTGGGTCCGGCTGTCGACGGCGACGATGTTGACGTTGATCCGTTCGGGGAAAAGCGGATCATGTTCGATCTCCGGCCCCAGCGTATCGAGCGGCACGGCGGCGACGTCATCGACGAAGAAGACGAGATGCGGATTGCCGACGCTCACCGCCGCCGGGGCGGTCAGCGGCCCCCAGCCGACCGGAAGCGCGGCGGTGTCCATCGCATAAGCGAGCGGAATTTCGGCCCAGTCGAAGCGGGGCGCGCCCATGTCGACCGTCGCGCCAGCACCCGACAGGCGCGCGTCGAGCAGGCCCGCCGCCGTCCGCACCGTCACGTCGCGGCCGACGAGGACGGGCACGCAGCGCGTCGCATTGCCGCAGGCGGCCACTTCGGAGCCGTCGGCGTTCCAGATGCGCATCGTCACGTCGCTGTCGTCGCCGGGGCCGATCAGGATCACCTGATCGCAGCCGATGCCGGTCCGCCGGTCCGCCAGCGCGCGGGCGCGCGCGGGATCGAGCGCGATCGCCGCCTCGCGCGCGTCGAGCACGACGAAATCATTGCCGAGGCCGTGCATCTTGTGGAACCGGAATGCCATGCGGCGCGATCTAGGGTGCGGCGCGGGCGAAGTCCACCGGAGCGCGTATAAGGACTGACTTGCCGATGCGCGCAAGCTTGATAGAGTGTCATGGTTAATGGCCTGATTGCCGTTGGCCCACCGACGGCGGAAAAGGGGACAGGCAATGCGTATCCGTAAGTTGTGCGCCCTCGCGGCGTTTGCGCTGGCGACGATTTCCTCGGCCGGGCAGGCTGCGCGCTATGTGCAGGTCCATTTCGAGGGCATCGTGTTCCACGATCAGTATAACCCGCTGACCAATGACTATCTCGGCCATTTCGAAGAGCATAGCCAGGGCGACATCACGCTCGATACGCTGGACGTGAGTGGCGGCCCATTGTTCCAGCCCGATGGGACCATGCTGTTCGCGGCCTTCTCACCCACGGCGTTTTCCGCCCATGCCGAGCATATGGGGCCGCTATTCTCGCTGGGTGCGACCTTTCCCGAACTGACGCTCGACGACAGCGGGGCGTGGCTCGCCATCGCGCCGGAGACGAGCAGCTTCACCGAATGGGTGGCGCTCTCGCGCTACGGGACGACGCCGATCGACGGCACGCTGACGGGGCTGGCGGTGCGATCGTCCGATACCATTTTCGCGGGCGGGCTGGGACTGAGCAATTATCTCACGTCGGTGACGGCCGTGCCCGAGCCGGCAAGCTGGGCGATGCTGATCGCAGGATTCGGCTGCGTCGGTGCATTGTTGCGCCGCGCCCGCCCGCGAGTCGCCGTCGCTCATGCCTGAGACGATCGCCGCGCAGGCTGAGGCCGTCCTCCATTTCTGGCTGGAGGAAGTACCGCCCGAAAAGCGGTTCGCGATCGATGAGGAGCTGGACGCCGAGTGCGAGCGGCGTTTCGGGGCATTGCGCGAGGCGGTGATCGCGACCCATGCGGCCGAATGGCGGGCGCGGCCGCGCACCTTGCTGGCCGCGATCGTCCTGATCGATCAGTTTTCGCGCAACATCTTCCGGGGCGACGCGCGCGCTTTCGCCGCCGATCCGCTGGCGCGCGCGCTGGCGAACGAGGCGTTGGCCAAGGGCTGGGACGCGGAGATGACGCCGTTCGAGCGCCAGTTCCTCTATCTGCCCTTCATGCATGGCGAGACGATGGCCGATCAGGTGCGCTCGCTCGCCCTGTTCACGCAGCCGGGACTGGAGATGGCGCGCGACTTCGCGATCGGCCATGCGCGGGAGATTGCGGTGGAGGGCCGATTCAAGGGACGCGACGCGGCGCTGGGTAGGGTCTGAGCAACTCACTATCGTCATTCCCGCGCAGGCGGGAATCCATAAACGCCGCGTTCGTCCTTTCGGCGCAGATAGTGCCTATGGCTTCCCGCCTGCGCGGGAATGACGGCGTATGTGGTCAGTCCGGCGGCGTCTGGTTGAAGGCCAGCATCTCGCCGCACAGGTAGAGCGAGCCGCCGATCAGCACCATCGGCGGGTGCGCAGGGTCCGCTTCGGCCGCGATCCGGCGCAGCGCCTCCTGCGGATCGGCGGCGGGGCGCGCGTCGAACCCCATCGCGCGCGCGGTGGCGGCCAGCGCCTCGGGCGGGTGGCAGGGATGATCGGGGACGGGCACGAACTGCACGCTCGCGGCCTGGCCGACGAAGGGCTTGAGCACGCCGTCGGCATCCTTGTTCGCCAGCAGCCCCATGACGAGGTGGAACCGGCGCGGCGGCTCGACATGGCCGCGCATGAAATCGGCGATCGCGCGCGCGGCGTTGGGGTTATGGCCGCCGTCGATCCATAGCTCGGCGCCCTCGGGCAGCAGGTCGAGCAGCGGGCCGGGCTGGAGGCGCTGGAGCCGCGCGGGCCATTCCGCCCAGCCGAGCCCGGCGCGGATCGCGGCCTCGGGCACCTCGATCGCCTGCTGATGGCGCAGAATCGCGACGGCGAGGGCGGCGTTTCCCGCCTGATGCGCGCCGGGCAGGCGCGGCAGCGGCAGATCGAGCTTGCCGGCTTCGTCGCGATAATGGAGCCGTTCGAGATAGGAAGCGGCGTCCCACGCTCCGCCCTTCGGGAACCAGGGCGCGCCCGCCGCGCGCGCGACGGCGCCGATGCGATTGGCGAGGGGGGCGGGGTAATGCTGGGTGACGAGCGGCACCCCATGCTTGGCGATGCCCGCTTTCTCGCCCGCAATCTCCTCGATCGTGTCGCCGAGGAACGCCTGATGGTCGAGGCCGAGCTGGGCGATGCCGCACACCGCCGGCCGCTCGATCACGTTGGTCGCGTCCAGCCGGCCGCCAAGCCCCACCTCGATCACGCAGGCGTCCGCGGGATTGCGCGCGAAGGCGAGAAAGGCGGCGGCGGTAGTGACTTCGAAGAAGCTGGGGCTGACATCGCCCGCGATGTCGAGCACCTCGCCGAGCAGGCTGGCGAGCAGCGCGTCGTCGATCAGCGCGCCGGATATCCGGATGCGTTCGTTGAAGCGGACGAGGTGCGGGCTGGTATAGACATGGCAGCTATGCCCCGCCGCCTCGATCGAGGCGCGGAGGAAAGCGCAGACCGATCCCTTGCCGTTGGTGCCCGCGACATGGAAGACCGGCGGCAGATCATGCTGCGGATTGCCCAGCCGATCGAGCAGGACGGTGATCCGCTCCAGCCCCAGCACGTCGGCGCCGGGGGAGAGGCGGGCCAGCCTGTCGAGCTGATGCTGAACGTCGGGGCTATCGGAATGAGCATGGTCAGCCATTAAAAGGACGCCTTCATGCGGCCGCCCGTTCTCCGGGCGCGAGATAGTCGATCAGCGTCGCGAGCGTTTCGCGCAGCTTATGGCGGTGGACCACCATGTCGAGCATGCCGTGATCGAGCAGATATTCGGCACGCTGGAAACCGTCGGGCAGCTTCTCGCGGATCGTCGATTCGATCACGCGCTGCCCCGCGAAGCCGATCAGCGCGCCCGGCTCGGCCAGCTGGATGTCGCCCAGCATCGCATAGCTGGCGGTGACGCCGCCGGTCGTCGGATCGGTCATCACGACGATATAGGGCAGCCCCGCCTCGCGCAGCCGGGCGATCGCGACGGTGGTGCGCGGCATCTGCATCAGCGAGAGGATGCCCTCCTGCATTCGCGCGCCGCCGGCGGCGGTGAAGATGATATAGGGCGCCTTCTCCGCGATCGCCGCCTCGACACCCGCGACGAAGGCGGCGCCGACGGCGAGGCCCATCGATCCGGCCATGAAGGCGAAATCCTGGACGCCGACGACCGCGCGCTTGCCCTCGATCGCCCCCTTTGCGTTGATAAGCGCATCCTGCTCGCCCGTCGCGGCGCGCGCGGCCTTCAGCCGATCGGTGTAGCGCTTGGTATCGCGGAAGCGCAGCGGGTCCTCGCGCACGGCGGGCGTGGGGAGGAGGGCATAGACGCCGCTGTCGAACAGCGCGTTGAAGCGCTCGTCAGGCCCGATCCGGCCGTGATGGCCGCATTTCGGGCAGACCGACTGGTTCTCCTCATATTCCTTGACGAAGACCATCTGCCCGCAGCCGGGACATTTGTGCCAGAGATTGTCGGGCGTCTCCCGCCGCGCGATGAACGGGATGCTCTGCCTTACCCTGTCGAGCCAGCTCATGCCGCTTCCTCCTTGCGTGCCGCCGCCATCGCACGGGCGAGTCCCGCAACGAAATCCCGGACGGGCGCGGCCGCCTTGTCGCCGCCCTCCGCGATGATATCGACGATCGCCGAGCCGACGACGACACCGTCCGCGACACGGCCGATCGCCGCCGCCTGATCGGGCGTGCGGATGCCGAAGCCGACCGCGACGGGCAACGCGGTCGCCGCCTTGAGGCGCGCGACCGCGGTTTCGATGCTCACCTGCGCCGCCTGTTGCAGGCCGGTGATGCCCGCGACCGAGACATAATAAAGGAAACCCGACGCGCCTTCGAGCACCGCCGGCAGGCGCGCCGCGTCGGTGGTCGGCGTGGCGAGGCGAATCGTGGCGATGTCGTGCACCCGAAGCGCCGGGCCGAGCACGTCGTCCTCCTCGGGCGGCACATCGACGCAGATGACGCCATCGACGCCCGCGTCGGCCGCCGCTTTCGCGAACCATTCCGCGCCGCGCCGGACCATCGGGTTGCTGTAGCCCATCAGGATGAGCGGCGTTTCGGGATGCCGCGCCCGGAAATCGGCGGCGATGCCGAGCAGCGCGGCAGTGGTGGTGCCGGCGCCCAGCGCACGGAGGTTGGCCTGCTGGATCGCGGGGCCGTCCGCCATCGGATCGGTGAAGGGCATGCCCAGTTCGATCACGTCCGCCCCGCCCGCGACGAGCGCGTCGAGAATGGCGGGCATCGCGGCGGGCGAGGGATCGCCGCCGGTGACGAAGGTGACGAGCGCGGCGCGATCTTCGGCTTTCGCGCGGGCGAAGGCGGCGGCGATCCGGCTCACAGCTTCACCCCCAGCGCGTCGGCGACGGTGAAGATGTCCTTGTCCCCCCGGCCGCTGACATTGACGACGACGATCTGGTCCTTCGGCAAGGTGGGCACGATCCGCTCGGCCGCCGCCAGCGCATGCGCCGATTCGAGCGCCGGGATGATGCCTTCGAGCTTGCAGAGCGTCTGGAAGGCGGCCAGCGCCTCATCGTCGGTGACGGGTTCATATCGCACCCGGCCGATCTCGTGCAGCCAGCTATGCTCGGGGCCGATGCCCGGATAATCGAGGCCGGCCGAGATAGAATGCGCCTCGGTGATCTGCCCGTCCTCATCCTGCAACAGATAGGTGCGATTGCCGTGGAGCACGCCGGGCGATCCGCCCGCGAGGCTGGCGGCGTGCTTGCCGCTGTCGAGGCCGAAGCCCGCCGCCTCGACGCCGATCATCGCGACTTGCGGATCGTCGAGGAAGGGGTGGAACAGGCCGATCGCGTTCGATCCGCCGCCTACCGGCGCGATCAGGAGATCGGGCAGGCGACCCTCCGCTTCCATGATCTGCGCGCGCGTCTCGCGGCCGATGATCGACTGGAAATCGCGCACCAGTTCGGGATAGGGGTGCGGGCCGGCCGCCGTGCCGATGATGTAGAAAGTGTCGTGGACGTTGGCGACCCAGTGGCGCAGCGCCTCGTTCATCGCGTCCTTGAGCGTCCTCGCCCCGCTCTCGACCGACTGGACCTCGGCGCCGAGCAGCTTCATGCGGAAGACGTTGGGCTGCTGCCGCTCCACATCCACCGCGCCCATGAAGATGGTGCAGGGCAGGCCGAAGCGCGCGGCGACGGTGGCGGTGGCGACGCCATGCTGGCCGGCCCCCGTCTCGGCGATGATCTTCGTCTTGCCCATGCGGCGGGCGAGGAGGATCTGGCCGATGCAATTGTTGATCTTGTGCGCGCCGGTGTGGTTCAGCTCCTCGCGCTTCAGATAGACCTTCGCGCCGCCGAGATGCCCGGTCAGCCGCTCGGCGAAATAGAGCGGGCTGGGGCGGCCGACATAATGCTTCATCAGATCGTCGAACTCGGCCCTGAACGCCGGATCGGCCTTGGCGGCGCGATATTCGCGTTCGAGATCGAGGATCAGCGGCATCAGCGTCTCGGCGACGTAGCGGCCGCCGAACTGCCCGAAATGGCCCTGTGCGTCGGGCTGCGAGCGGAGGGAATTGGCGAGGGTCATAATCGTTCGACCGCTTGGAGGAAGCCGGCGATCTTGTCCACATCCTTCACGCCCGGCGCGCTCTCGACGCCCGAGGAGACATCGACGAAATCCGCGCCGGTGATGCCCACCGCCTCGGCGACATTGCCGGCATCGAGCCCGCCTGACAGCAGCCAGGGAAGCGGATGGACGAAGCCGCCGGTATCCCTGTCGAGCAGCTTCCAGTCGAACCGCAGGCCCATGCCGCCGGGCAGGTCGGCGTCCTCGGGCGTCTTCGCGTCGTAGAGGATGCGATCGGCCGCGCCGACATAGTCGCGCGCCGCCGCCAGATCGGCGCGGGCGCGGATCGGCAGCGCCTTCCACAGCTCGACGCCGTGAATGTCGCGAACCTCGGCCGCGAAAGCCGGCCGCTCGCGCCCGTGGAGCTGGACGACCTGCAAGGGCACGCGGCTCAGGACCTGCGCCAGCAGATCGGGCGCGGGATCGACGAACACGCCGACGGCGGCGACATGCGAGGGAAGCTGCCGCGCGAGCAACGCCGCCCTGTCCGGATCGACATTGCGGGGGCTTTTCGGGAAGAAGATGAAGCCGACATGGCTCGCCCCATGGCGCAGCGCGGCGGCGAGCGTCTCGGGCGTTGAAAGGCCGCATATCTTGGTGCGAACGGACATGGGGCGAGCCCCTAATCCTTTGTGGACGATTTGTCGAAGGTGTCGGCTGTTACCCCCTGCCTGTCATTCCCGCGCAGGCGGGAATCTATAAGCACTGACGGTGCTCAAAGGACGAAACGCGTCGTTGTATGGATTCCCGCCTGCGCGGGAATGACGAATGGTTGATATGGAAGGGCGGACCCATGCGCCGTCGAAGGCGTCGTATTGACTCCCGCTCAATCCCGTCATTCCGGCGGAAGACGGAATCCATGGGCGGCGATTCGACTGGTAGTGAGCCGAGTCCGTGGACCCCGACTTTCGTCGGGGTGACGGGAAGGGTGGTAAGTTTGCGCCCATGGCTCCCTTTGGCCGGTAGCGGCGGCTTTTGCCATTCCACACCCTGTCGTTCCCGCGCAGGCGGGAATCTATAAGCACTGACGGTGCTCAAAGGACGAAACGCGTCGTTGTATGGATTCCCGCCTGCGCCGGAATGACGAATGGTTGATATGGAAAGGCGTGGCCCATGCGCCGTCCAAAGGCATCGTATCGACTCCCGCTCAATCCCGTCATTCCGGCGGAAGCCGGAATCCGTGGGCGGCGGTTCAGTCCCCTATGAGGGCCGCCCAGGGGCCGGTGGGTTGCCAGACGGCCTCCATGTCAGCGCGGGCTTCGGCTTCGGACAGGCCCTGCTCGCGGCGATAGCGGTAGAGGAAGGCGGAGACGCGGTAATTGGCGATGCAATGGACGTGGACGGGGACGTCCGCCAGTTCGGCCATCACCGCGCGGAAACGGAGATAGTCGGCCTCGGTCGGATTCTGGAAATCGACGGGGAGATGGATGTAGGCCATGCCGAGCGCGGCAACCGTCCCGGCCTCGTCGGGCAACGCCTTTTCATGGCTGTGCAGGCCGAGATTGACGATATGGCGGACGCCGAGCGCGGCGATCGCGCCAAGCTCCTCCTCGGTCGGCTGGCCCGACGTCGTGAGGCGCGAGTCGAGCCGGCGCCAATTGTAGATGGTGATCGGGTCCGCCATCGCTACAGCGTCGCTTCGATCGCGCGGACGGCGCGGCTCGGGTCCTCCGCCCCGGTGATGGCGCGGCCGACGACGAGGATCGAGGCCCCGGCGTCGAGCGCGGCGCGCGGGGTCATCACCCGCTTCTGATCGCCCACCTCGCCATTGGCGGGGCGGACGCCGGGCACGACGAGGAAACCGTCGGGCCAGAGCTTGCGCACCGCCGCCACCTCGGCGCCCGAGCAGACGACGCCGTCGAGCCCCGCCTCGCGCGCGAGGAGCGTCAGCCGCTCGACCTGCGCCTCGGGATCGGGGGGGAGGCCGACCGAGGTGAGATCCTTGTCGTCGAGGCTGGTCAGCACCGTCACGCCCACCACCTTCGTGCCGAGCGGAGCGCCGGCCTTCGCATCCTCCATCATCGCGCGGCCGCCCGAGGCGTGAACCGTGAGGATAGCAGGCTCCAGCGGGCGGAGCGCCTGCACCGCCTTGGCGACCGTATTGGGTATGTCGTGGAACTTCAGATCGAGAAAGATCGGCAGATCGAGCGCCGCCATCTCGCGCACGCCGGCGCGCCCGTTCGCCATGAAGAATTCGAGGCCGAGCTTGATCCCGCCGACATGATGACGGACCTTCATGGCCAGCGCCTTCGCCCGTTCCAGATCGGGCGTATCGAGGGCGATGTAGATCGGCTTGGTCATGAGGCCACCGGCGGCAGGGGGGTGGAGGGAAGCGCGGCGTCGGCGGCGATGGACGGGGGCAGCGCCTCGTCCACTCCGCGCAGTTCGGCAAGCGCGCGTTCCGCCACTTCAAGCCGCCGCCGCAACCGCCAGAGCGCGGCGCGATGAACGATGTAGAGCGGCACGAGACCGACGAGGAAGGCCCCGAAGATCAGCAGCGGCAGGTTCACCTCGGCGACCAGCCCGCCCCACAGGCTGAACTGCACCGTCTTCCAGTTATTGTACGAGAAGGCGACCGCGACGACCGCGGCCACGACCCAGAACAAGGTTCGCAGAAACTGCATTGCTTGGCGCTACTCCCTGGGCGGCCATCCTAAGGCGAAGCCGCCGGGATAGCCATAGCGCTGCGATTCCGAAACGGTCTTTCGCCGCTCAGACGATTTCGCGATCGAGTTCCTCGAACAGATCGGGGATGGCGGCAAGGCGGCCGCGTTCGTCGTCGAGAATCGCGCGGAACGCCTCCTTCTTCAGCTCGATCACGACGCCGGGGCCCAGCGTCGCGCCTTCGGGCAGCGTCGAGATGACGATGTCGATCAGCCGGTCGGCGCCGTGGAGGCGGCCCCACAGATAATCATTCTCGCGATAGGCGCGGCTGAAGAAGGCGCCGAAGCTGTTGAACTGGATGCCCTTCAACGTCGCCTCCGCGCCGCCCTCGCGGATCGTGGTCGCGTCGTCGGGGGCGATGCGGTCCACCTTGATCTGGTTGAACTCGCCGCTGCTATCGCCCTGGAGCAGCGGCAGCGTGGCGACATCGTAGAAGGGGAAGCCGAGATAGGCGAGGAGCACGGTGCGCCGCTCGGGCTTCGGCAGGAGGGCGAGGGCGGACGCCATCGCATCGTCGGCGAGCGTATCGACCTGCTTCAGATTGCGCGCGGCGGCGATGCCATCGAGCACGGGGCCGGCATCGTCCGACGCCGTCTGCGCCGCCGCGCGCACGTCGGGCCCGAAGAAATCGTCGATCTGGCGATCGAGATAGAGGGCCAGGCTGTCATAAGCGGCGTCGCGCACCGCCTGCATGCCCGCGATCGGGGCCTCGGCGGCTTCCTCTATCGCCTCGATCCGGCGCAGCACCGAACGCAGGCGGCGGATGCGGAAGCTGATATCATGCTCGCGCAGGAAAAGGATCACCGCATCGCTCGCCCCCGTGGCCGAGCAGGCATCGGGATCGCCCAGGCCGATCCGGATCGCGTGCGCGCGCAGGCCGGCGCGGATCGGGCCAAGGTCGCGCCGCTCGCCCCGCGCGAGCGTCCGGATCGTCTGCGCAAGCTCCTCGATGATCGTGGAGAGCTTCAGATAGCCATAAGACGCATAGGCGTAGCCGGCCTGGCGCGCGGCGGCGTCCTGCGCCTTGCGCCGCCACGCGCCGAGCCGGGCGGGCGTGGGATTGTCGAGGAAGAAGGTGTGGCCGAACAGCGCCTCGATCGTGTCCTCGACGGCGGGGCGGATCGCGGCGATGATCGCGGCCATGCGCCTGATCCGCTCCGACCGCGCCTCGATCGCCTCCAGATTGTCGCGGATCGGCTGCTCGCGCGGGATATCCGACAGCGCGCCGAAGATCGTCGCGAAAAAGCCGGGCAGCTCGTCCTCGCCCTTCGCCAAACGGATGCTGCGCTTGCCAGGCTTGGGATCGATATAGACGAAACGGCGATCGACCTCGCGCCGCGCCGGGCGGTTCTTCAGCGCGTCGATCGCCGGGCGGAAGGGCGCGTTGGCGAGCACCGATCCGTCGATCAGCACCGCGCTCTCCGCCGCGCCGATCGCGACGTGGCGGGGCAGGACGCGGGCTAGAAAGGCGTTGCGCCCGGGCCAGAGGCGGTTGTCCTCGGCGAGCACGCGATCAAGCTCGCCGACGCTGAACGGCGGGAAAGCGCCGGGGAAGCTGGAGGTGGCGCGCGTGGCAAAGGCCAACTCGGCATCGGAGCCCAGACGCCTGGGGCTCTCGCCGCGATCGGAAAAGGCGATCGTCAACCGATGCTCCGTCTCCTGCACCTCGCCGGGCGAATGGATCGCCAGCCGCTCGGGATGGCCGAGGAAATCGGTGACGGTGACATAGAGATCGAGCGGCTGACCGTCGGGCAGCAGGGGCGGGCCGGCGGGGGCGGCGGCCATCGCATCGAGCGCCGTCAGCATCAGCCGGCAGAAACCCTCCCCGCTGAACGGCGGCGCGAACCAGCGCGCGCGCACGAAGCGGGAGAGCTTCGCGCGCACCTCGCCGCGCGCCACCGGATCGACGGTACGCTCGACCGTGCCGCCGGGCCGGCCCGATGCCATCCACGCGATCGGCACCGCCCAGAATTTGCTGGCGCGCGAAAAGGGGCGCGCATCGGGATCGGTGAGCGTGTCGGCGTCGGCGCTTTCGAGCCACATGTCGGTCAGGGGATCGAGCGAGCGGCCGGTGGCGATCGCGTGGCCGAGGAACACGCCGTTGATCCCGCCCGCCGAGGCGCCGGCGACGATATCGACCAGCACGCGCAGCCGGAGCCCGGCCTTCGCCTCGATCGTTTCGAGAAGCTTGCGATAGACGCCCTGGCTGCCGCCCTCCGGCGCGTCGCCCGCGTGGAAGGCCCGGCTGGCGCGGGCGAGCCGCCATATCTCCATCGTGATGCCGTGCATATAGACGGCAAGGCTGATGCCGCCATAGCAGACGAGCGCCAGCCTGAGTTCCTTCTCCCGCATGGCGCGAGTGGTGGCATGACGGGGCGGGGTTGCCAAGCGGGTAAGTACCGCTTGCAATGCAGGATTTCCGCCGATATGTTCCCGTTTCGTTCGAGATCGGGGTGACGATGGCCAAGCTTCAGAAACGCTATGTCTGCCAGGCGTGCGGGGGCGTCGCGAACAAGTGGCAGGGACAGTGCGTCGAGTGCGGCGAATGGAATATGCTGGCCGAGGAATTGTCGAACGTCACCGTCTTTTCGGCGCGGCATAATCTGCATTCGGGCGGGCGCGCGGTCGATCTCGTCGGGCTCGACAGCGAGGTCGCGCTGCCCGACCGGATGGCGACGGGGATCGCCGAGTTCGATCGCGCGGTGGGCGGCGGGCTCGTCACCGGATCGGCGACTTTGATCGGCGGCGAGCCGGGGATCGGCAAGTCGACCCTGCTGTTGCAGGTGGCGGCGCGGCTGGCGCTGGCAGGCAAGGGCGTCGCCTATATTTCGGGCGAGGAGGCGGCCGATCAGGTGCGGCTGCGCGCGCGGCGGCTGGGATTGGGCAAGGCGCCGGTGCAGCTCGCCTCGGCGACGTCGGTGCGCGACATATTGACGACGCTGTCGAGCGGCGAGCCGCCCGCCCTGCTGGTGATCGATTCGATCCAGACGATGCATTCGGACCTGATCGAAGGCGCGCCCGGCACGGTGAGCCAGGTGCGCGCCTCGGCGCAGGAACTGATCCGCTTCGCCAAGGAACGCGGCACCGCGCTGGTGCTCGTCGGCCATGTCACGAAGGACGGCACGATCGCGGGGCCGCGCGTGCTGGAGCATATGGTGGACACGGTGCTGGCGTTCGAGGGCGAGCGCAGCCACCAGTATCGCGTGCTGCGCGCGGTGAAGAACCGGTTCGGCGGCACCGACGAGATCGGCGTCTTCGCGATGGCCGAAGGCGGGCTGGAGGAGGTCGCGAACCCGAGCGCCTTGTTCCTCACCGATCGCGCCGAGGGAATGGTCGGCGCGACGGTGTTCCCGGCGATGGAAGGCACGCGCCCCGTGCTGGTCGAGATACAGGCGCTCGTCGTGCGGCTCGCGAGCGGCGCGACGCCCCGGCGCGCGGTGGTCGGCTGGGATTCGGGGCGACTGGCGATGATCCTTGCGGTGCTTGAGGCGCGCTGCGGTCTCAGCTTCTCGACGGCGGAAGTCTATCTGAACATCGCCGGCGGCTATCGCGTCGCCGATCCGGCGGCCGATCTGGCGGTAGCGGCGGCGCTCGTTTCGGCGCTGTCGGAACGATCATTGCCCGCCGATACGGTGGTGTTCGGCGAAGTGGCGCTGTCGGGCGAGATCCGGCCGGTGGCGCATGGCGCGCTGCGCCTCAAGGAGGCGGCGAAGCTGGGCTTCGGGCGCGCTTTGGTCCCCTCCGCGCTTGCGGGCGGCAAGAGCGCGGCGCGGCTCGCCGGCTTCGGAACGCTTGCCAGCCTCGTTGACCATATGCTGGGGCGCGGCTAGCGCGTGGTGCATGGGTTTGTCCGCTCTCGACATCATCGTGCTGATTCTCGTCGGCGGCGGGGCGGTGCTGGGTGTGTGGCGCGGCTTCGTCACCGAGATATTGTCGCTGTTCGCCTGGGTGGCGGCGATCATCGCGGTGAAGCTCTTCTATCCGCCGGCGGTGCTCTATCTGACGAAGCCGGTCGGATCGGCCTCGGGCGCGGCGGTGCTGAGCTTCGCTCTGATCTTCGGCGCGGTGTTCATCTGCGGCAAGCTGATCGCCGGTTCGCTGGGGCGGCGCACTCGCCAGTCGGTGCTGGGCCCGCTCGACCGGCTGCTCGGCCTTGGCTTCGGCGCGCTGAAGGGGGTGCTGCTCGCCATCCTGATCTTCCTTGCCGCCAATCTGGCGACCGACACGCTCTATGGCGAGCATGCCAAACGGCCGGCGTGGATGCGCGGATCGCGCAGCTTCCTGCTGCTGAACGCCGGCAGCCGCGCGATCGTCGATTTCGTCGAGATGCGGCGCAAGCAGGGCGGCCTGCTGGGGATCATCGGCGAGGAAAAGCCCGGCCGCGACTGAGAGGCGGCGCTTTTTGTGCACGGGCGGTAGCGGCGGGAGCCGAGCCATTCTACATGCGGGCCATGGCAGCCGCGCTCTACAATGAAGATATCCTCCGCCTCGCGACGAGCATCCCGCATCAGGCACGCCTGCCCGCGCCCCAGGCCACGGCCGAACGGCGCTCGCCGATCTGCGGGAGCCGGGTGACGGTCGATGTCCGCGTCGACGCGGAAGGACGCATCACCGATCTGGGGCAGGAGGTGCGCGCCTGCGCGCTGGGTCAGGCGTCGGCGGCGTTGATGGGCGCACATGCGATCGGCCGCAGCGTAAGCGAACTGGCGGCGGCACGCGATGCGCTGACCGCCTTCCTCGCGGGTGAGCGCGACGATCCCGGCGACTGGCCGGGGCTCGACATTTTCGGGCCCGCCCGGCCGCACAGCGCGCGCCACCCTTCGATCCGCCTCGCCTTCGAAGCCGTGGCCGAGGCCGCCGCCAGGGCCGCGGAGGGCGGCCGGTGAGCGACGCGCCCGCCGCGGCGGTGCTGCTGCTCGACTGGGTGCTGCTGCTGGGCGCGGGCCTGTTCTTCGTTATCCTTTTTCGCCGGCTCGGCCTCGGCGCGGTGCTCGGCTATCTCGTCGCCGGCGCGCTGATCGGGCCGCAGGGGCTGGGGCTGGTCGGCGGCGCGGAAAGCAAGCTGGACATAGCCGAACTGGGCATCGTCCTGCTGCTGTTCATCGTCGGGCTGGAATTGCAGCCGCGCCGGCTGTTCCGCCTGCGTCGCGACATTTTCGGTTTCGGGCTGGCGCAGGTCGTGCTGTGCGGCGTTGCGCTGGTGGGCGTCATCTATGCGTTCACCGGCTTCACGATGGGCGCGGCGATCGCGATCGGCCTGCCGCTGGCGCTTTCCTCGACCGCGCAGGTGCTGCCGATGCTGCGTTCTTCCGGAAGGCTCAACACGCCGTTCGGCGAACGGACCTTCTCGGTGCTGCTGTTCCAGGATCTGTCGATCGTGCCGCTGATCACGATCATCGCCGCTTTGTCGCGCGCGCCGGTGGACGACAGCGTGCCGCCGGGCTGGCAGCTCGCGCTTTATACCGTCGGCGCCGTGATCGGGCTCGTGCTGGCGGGGCGCTATATCCTCAATCCGCTGTTCCGCCTGATCGCCAGACTGGGCGAGCGCGAGCTGTTCATCTTCGCCGGCCTGTTCACCGTGCTGGCGAGCGCGGCGGTGATGGAGACACTGCACCTCTCGGCCGCGCTGGGCGCGTTCGTCGCGGGGGTGATGCTGGCCGATTCGCCTTATCGGCACGAGATCGAGGCCGATGTCGAGCCGTTCCGCACGGTGCTGCTCGGGCTTTTCTTCCTTGCGGTCGGCATGCTGCTCGACCTGAACGTCATCGCCGCGCGGCCGGCGTTCGTCGCGGGGCTTGCGGTGACGCTGGTGGCGGTGAAGACGGGGGTGATCTTCCTGCTGGCCCGCCTGTTCGGGGTGGCGACGCGCCCCGCCTTCGCGATGGGGCTGCTGCTGAGCCAGGGCGGCGAGTTCGGCTTCGTGCTGTTCGCGCAAGCCTCGACCGCGCAGCTCATCGCGCCCGAGGCGGCGAGCCTGTTCGACGCGGTGGTGACGCTGTCGATGGCGACGACGCCGTTCCTGATGATGATCGCGCGTCGTTTCAGCAACATGGGCAACCGCCAGGACGAGGATCTCGAAGGGCCAGAGGCGGCGGAGCCGGCGCGCGCGATCGTCATCGGCTATGGCCGCTTTGGACAGACGGTGGCGCAGATGCTGATGGCGCGCGCCTTCACCGTCACGCTGATCGATTCGAATCCCGGCCAGATCGATCGGACGGTCGGGTTCGGCGCCAAGGTCTATTATGGCGACGGCACGCGGATCGACCTGCTCCGCCAGGCCGGCGCGGAAGAGGCGCAGGCGATCATCTTCTGCATGGACGGCGACGCGCTCGACGCCGAGACGCTGAAGCCCGTGCTGGAGACATTCCGGCAGGCGGCGGTGCTGGTGCGCGTGTTCGATCGACGGCATCTGCTCCGGCTCGACGGGCTCGACCTCAAGGGCGTGGTGCGCGACGTGTTCGAATCGGCGGTGTGCATGGGGCGGCGCGCGCTTGAGGTGCTGGGCGTCGAGGATGACGAGGTGGACCGGATCGAGCAGGAATATCGCCGGCGCGATACTGCCCGGCTGGAGATTCAGGGCCGCGAAGGCGATCTGCGCGCCGCGCGCGACATGATGTTCGCGCCGGGCCGCTCCTGGGAACCGGAGGGATCATGAAGAAGGGCGGAAATGCGATAATGGCGCTGGCCGCGCTGTCGGGCGCGGTCGCGGTGGCGGCGGGCGCTTTCGCGGCGCACGGCACGTCGGGCCGCGCCGCCGAATGGCTGCGGACGGGCGGCAGCTATCAGCTCGTCCACGCCGTCGCCGCGATCGCGGTGTTGCAGGCGGCGAAGGCGCGGATCGTGCCCTGGCTGTTCGTGCTGGGCAGCGCGCTGTTCGCGGGCACGCTCTACGCGATGGCGTTCGGCGCGCCGCGCTGGCTGGGCGCGGTCACGCCGATCGGCGGCATCGCGATGATCGCCGGCTGGCTCTGGCTCGCCGCCGGCGCGCTCAGGCGATAGGGCGGAATTGATGCTCGGCCTGATCGCGAAATGACGGCACAGCCGGGGCAACGCGACGTGCTTCCCGGCCTTCACGGTCAGTTCTCGCCGAACAGTTCGCGCTGGGAGGCTTCGACTTCCTCGAAATAGCGGCGGCGCGCGTGCTTTTCGGTCACGACGCCGAGCACCTGTCCGCTGTCGTCGACCACGGCCATCTCGTCCGCCGAGGCTTCGTCGAACAGGCGGAGCATGGCCTGGATGCCGGTCGCCGGGGTGAGCGTCACGTCCTGCAATATGGCGAGCGCGGCGACGGGCGAGGCGCCGTCCAGATCGGGCCGGTAGGCGGCGGCGGTGGTGACGATCCCGCGATAATGACCCTCGGCGTCGGTCATCACCGACTTGCTGGCCGATCCCAAAGGTATCCGCGTGCGGAATTCGGCCACCGTCATGTCGTCGCGGATGGCGACCCAGTCCCTGCGCATGATCCGGCCCGCCGTCAGCGTGAACATCCAGCCGATATCGCGCGGGCTGCGGATCATCGAGCCGCGCAGGTGAAGACGCCAGGTGGAGAAGGAGTAGCCGAACAGCTCGCGCGTGAAGGCGCTGGAAATCAGCGTGGCCATCAGCACCACCGTCATCAGCGCGAAATCGTGCGTCGTTTCCAGCATCAGGAAAGCGAGCGTCATCGGCCCGCCGACGATCGAGACGCTGAGCGCGGCCATGCCCACGAGGGCCGCGTCGTTGACGTCGAGGGTGACGCCGAGCGGGCTCATATTGACGATCCCCGCGAATATCTGGCCGATGAGCGAGCCGAGGAACAGCGACGCGAAGAACAGGCCGCCGCGAAAGCCGAAGCTGAGCGAGATGACCGAGGCGGCGATCTTGAGCGCCAGCACCGCGAACAGGAAGGGCAGAGGCGGCTGCAACAGCAGGTCGAGGTGCAGCGCGCCGTGGCCGGCCGAAAGCGATTGCGGAGAGAGGAAGGCGATCGGGATCAGGAACAGGCCGCCGACCATCGGCTTCCATCGCGCGATCCGCGTCCAGCCTTGCACATGCTGTTCGCTGAACGTGACCAGCCGCATGACGAGGATACCCATCAGCGTGCAGATGAGGCCGAGGCCGGCATAAGCGAGATAGTCGGGGGTGGAAAAGACCCGGTCGGCCGTCGTCGCGATCAGATAGGGATCGGCGCCGAGCGCCTGGGTGACGAACGCGGCGGCGAGGGCGGCGGCGATCACCGGGGCGATCGCAGCCGGCGTGTAATTGCCGATCACGATCTCGAACGCATAGAAGGCGCCGGCGATCGGCGCGCCGAACGCCGCGCCGATCGCGCCGCCCGCGCCCGCGCCGACGAGGATGCGCAGATCGTTCTTGCGCAGCGCGAGCCATTGGCCGAGCAGCGAGGCGATGCCGCCGCCCATCTGGGCATAGGCCGCCTCCAGACCCACCGACGCGCCCGCGCCGTTGGAAATGACGGTCTGCGCGGCGATCACCAGATTGTCGGCGAAGGGAATGCGGCCGCCATGCAGCGCGTTCGCCTCGACGACGTCGACGGGGGGACGCGTGCGATGCCGCAGCCACCGGGCCAGCAGGACGAGGCACAGCCCCCCGAACGGCAGCGCGAGCAGCTTCCACGGATGATGGATCGAGCCGAGCGCGCTCAGCCGGTTGATCGTGACGCCGTAGAGCAGGCGCTGGATGCCGTGGGCGAGGGCGGCGAGTATATAGGTCAGCGATCCGGCGGCGATGCCCGCGAGCGCCGCGAGCAGGATGAAGGCCGCTTCGCTCTCGCGCAGCCGGCGGCGCTGCCGCGCAACCGTCGCCACGAAAAGCGATGTCCATGAGCGGGCCATGACGTGGGTCAAGCTGAGTCGGGCGAGGGCCGTCAAGCGATTTTCCGACAAGGGGCGCGGCTATTATGCCGCTTCTTCTTCAAAAATTCGCCTCGCGGTGCCACAGCGGCGGCCATGACCGAGACAGTTCATCCGCTGGTGCGCCGGGTGCTGGCGAACAATCCTTCGCCTTTCACCTATCAGGGAACCCAGACCTATATCGTCGGGCGGGGCGAGGTGGCGGTGATCGATCCGGGGCCGGACCTTGCCGATCATGTCGAGGCGATAGTGGCGGCGACGGCGGGCGAGCGGATCGCCGCCCTGATGTGCACCCACACGCATCGCGATCACAGCCCGGCGACGCGGCCGTTGCAGGCGGCGACGGGGGCGGAGATCGTCGGCTGTGCGCCGCTGGCTCTGGTCGACGACGGGCCGCGCGCGGATGCGTCGTTCGATGCCGACTATGCGCCCGACCGGATAATGGCGGATGGGGAGAGCGTGCGCGGCCCCGGCTGGACGCTGACGGCGGTGGCGACGCCGGGCCATACCTCCAACCATCTCTGTTTCGCGCTGCCCGAGGCGGGGGCGCTCTTCACCGGCGATCATGTGATGGGCTGGGCGACGACGGTGATCTCGCCGCCCGACGGCGACATGGCGGATTATATGCGCAGCCTCGACCGGCTGATGGACCGCGACGACAGCGTCTATTATCCCGCGCATGGCGATCCGGTGGAGAATCCCCGCCGTTTCGTGCGCGGGCTGATGGGGCACCGGAAACAGCGCGAGGGGCAGATTTTGCGGCTGCTGGCCAAGGCCCCGCACACGATTCCGGCGATGGTGGAGCAGATGTATCGCGGGCTGGACCCGCGGCTGCACGGCGCGGCGGGCCGATCGGTGCTGGCGCATCTGATCGATCTCGAAACGCGCGGGCTGGCGGCGCGCGAAGGCGAGACGTGGCGCCGGGTGACGTGACGCGGCGAACCCTTCGACAAACGGCCCGACAATCCCTATCTGAGCAGCGCGCAAGCGGGGAGACGAGATGCGATGACGATTGCCACTGCCAGCCTGAGCGGGCTTGACCTGCGCGCCGAGATCGACCGGCTGCGCAAGGAGCGCAACGCCGTCATCCTCGCTCATTATTATCAGGAGGCGGAGATACAGGACCTCGCCGATTTCGTCGGCGACAGCCTGGACCTGAGCCGCAAGGCAGCCGACACCGACGCCGAGGTGATCGCCTTTTGCGGGGTGCGCTTCATGGCCGAGGTGGCGAAGATATTGTCGCCGCAAAAGACGGTGATCCTGCCCGACATGGCCGCCGGCTGCTCGCTTGAGGACAGCTGCCCGCCCGATCAGTTCGCGGCGTTCCGCGCGGCGCATCCCGACCATATCGCCCTGACATACATCAATTGTTCTGCGGCGGTGAAGGCGCTGTCCGACATCATCGTCACCTCCTCCTCGGCGGAAACGATCCTGAACAGTCTGCCCGAGGACCAGAAGATCATCTTCGCGCCCGACAAGAATCTGGGCGCCTATTTCAACCGCAAGACCGGGCGCGACATGCTGCTCTGGCCCGGCGCGTGCATCGTGCATGAGGCGTTTTCGGAAACGGAGCTGCTGAAGCTGAAGGCGCAATATCCCGACGCGCCGGTGGCCGCCCACCCAGAATGCCCCGCCTATATCCTCGATTATGCGGATCAGGTGGGATCGACGCGCGCGATCCTCGAATTCGCGCTGGCAAGCCCGGCCGAGACGATCATCGTCGCGACCGAGCCCAATATCATCCACCAGATGCGCAAGGCCGCACCGCACAAGAATTTCGTCGGCGCGCCGGGGGCGGACGGGCACTGCAACTGCAACATGTGCCCCTATATGGCGCTCAACACGATGGAGAAGCTCTACCTCGCGCTGCGCGACATGACGCCGCGGATCGAGATGGACGAGGCGACACGCCTTGCCGCCAAGAAGCCGCTCGACCGAATGCTGGCGCTGGCGTCGGGCACGGTGGGGCTTGGCGATCTGGGCGAACTCGGCCTGCCGCTGGTGGCGGGGGCATGAGCGGCGCGGGCTTGGCGCTTCCCGGTTTTGATCTGGCCGGCTTCGATCTGGACGCTTTCCTCACCGCGACGCTGGCCGAGGATATGGGCGAGGGCGGGGACATCACCTCCGCCGCGACTATCCCCGAAACCGCGATATTCGAAGGAGTGATGCGCAGCCGCGACGCGATCGCGGTGGCGGGGCTGGGCCTCGCGGCGGCTTTTTTTCGCCGTCTCGATCCCGGCGCGGCGATCGAGACGCTCGCCGAGGATGGTGCGCGGGTGGGCGAGGGGACGGTGCTGATGCGGCTGCGCGGCAAGGCGCGCGCGCTGCTGACGGCGGAGCGGTCGGCGCTCAACACGCTCCAGCATCTGTCGGGGGTCGCGACGTTGACGCGCGCTTATGTCGACGCGATCGCGGGCACGGGGGCGACCCTGCTCGACACCCGCAAGACGATCCCCGGCCTGCGCGTGCTGGAGAAATATGCGACGCGGATGGGGGGCGCCACCAACCACCGCATGCGGCTGGATGATGCGGCGATGATCAAGGACAACCATGTCGCGGTGGCGGGCAGCGTCGGCGAGGCGGTGCGCCGCGCGGTGGCCGCCGGGATCGGGCGGATTATCGTCGAGGTGGACCGGATCGACCAGATCGAGCCCGCGCTCGCCGCCGGGGCGACGCACCTGCTGCTCGACAATATGGAGCCGGCGACGTTGCGCGGCGCGGTGACGCTCGTCGGCGGGCGGGTGCCGACCGAGGCGTCGGGCGGGGTGCGGCTGGACACGATCCGCGAGATCGCATCGACCGGCGTCACCTATGTGTCGGTGGGGCGGATCACCCAGTCGGCCCCGGCGGTGGACATCGGCCTCGATTTCAGCGCGGTTTGATCCGCCGTCATTCCGGCATAGGCCGGAATCCAGGGGACGGCGGGGCGACTGGGAAGGAGCGAGCCGAGTCCATGGGCCCCGACTTTCGTCGGGGTGACGAGTGGGGTGCGTCGCTTCTCACCATCGTCATTCCCGCCTGCGCGGGAACGCCTTTGTTATAGTTCGCTGGAGATAGAAATCTAGGCTCAGGATCCATTGAATGGCGGGCCGCGATATGATTCCGGCTTCGTGAGGAGACGGGTATGAGCGACCTGTATTGGCTGACGGACGAGCAGATGGCGCGCCTATCTCCGTATTTTCCCAAGAGCCACGGCAAGCCACGGGTCGATGACCGGCGGGTGCTGAGCGGGATCATCTTCATCAACCGGAACGGGCTGCGCTGGCGGGATGCGCCCAGGGAATACGGGCCGCACAAGACGTTGTATAACGCTGGAAGCGGTAGGGCGAGATGGGTGTGTTCACTCGGGTGATGGAAGGTCTGTGTCTGCCGAGAGAGCCGAGCGGCAGACCGTCATGATCGACGCGATCTATCTCAAGACCCACCGCACGGCTTCCAGTCTTGGGGTAAAAAAGGGGTCGGGCGTCTGATCGGACGGACCAAAGGCGGCATGAACACGAAGTTGCACGCCGTCACCGATGCCAACGGCTGCCGCTTGAGCTTCTTCATCACGGCCGGCCAGGTCAGCGATTACACCGGGCGCAGCGGCCTTGCTCGACGATTTGCCCAAGGCCAACTGGATGCTGGCGGACCGCGGCTATGACGCTGACTGGTTCAGGGACGCGCTTGAGCAAAAGGGCATCAAGCCTTGCATTCCGGGACGCAAATCCCGGTACAGGCCCGTCAAATACGACAAGCGCCGATACAAACGCCGCAACCGCATCGAGATCATGTTCGGCCGCCTCAAGGACTGGCGACGCGTCGCAACCCGCTACGACCGCTGTCCCCGGAGAGCATGGCCGAGCGGATTGACGCGGCAGCGGAAGCGGCGCGCGAGGCCGACAGGATCGCCCTCAAGGAAATGCGGGAGCTTAGCCGGCAGAGCAATGCCGCGATAAACAAGGCTGTCGGCACGTTCCGCGCCAAGGAGGATCAGCATCAGCATATGTTCTATGCCATCGGGCGTCGCGGTCCTCACCATATCCCTCCTATGGCTATTTTATCCAGGATGGGCAGCGAGCATGGCCCCACAAGGCTGGCATCGGCCCGAACGGGTCGCGCGCCGCACCATGGGCGAGCCGACGCTATGTGACACGGGCATCCGCCTCATGCAGGCCGGGAACCCGGAAGGCTGGCATGAGCAGCCCCCACCGGGTGGTCCGGGTTGATATTTAGTGCATTGTCGTCTCCACCGCCATTGTCGGTCGGAGGTGGAGCGAAGCGGAACCGGTGACCGGCAATGGCGGTGTCGCCGCTTCCGGGGCTGGTGGTCGGTATCCAAGGCTGCTGTGCGGCCGGACGGTGTTGTAATGCCGGCGCCACGCCTCGATGAGGACCTTGGCCTCGGCGAGGCTGTAGAAGATTTCGCCGTTGAGGAGTTCGTCACACAGCGAGCCGTCGAAGCTCTCGTTGTAGCCGTTCTCCCATGGCGAGCCCGGTGCGATGTAGAGCGTCTTCACGCCGATCTGCCCGAGCCAGGCCTGGACCGCGGTCGCGATGAACTCGCTGCCATTATCGGACCTGATATGCGCTGGCGGACCCCGCTCGATGAACAGCTCGGCGAGCGCCGCAAGCACATCCTCGTGGCGGAGCCGACGTGCGACAACCAGCGCCAGGCATTCCCGGCTGGCCTCGTCGATGATCGTGAGGATGCGGAACTTGCGCCCGTCATGGGTGGCGACGACAATATGCGCCAGTGTAGCGAACATCGCCCGGCCCCGCGCGATCGGCTTCGCCGGCGCGGGCGCCTAGACGATCCGCTCGCACGAGCGGCAGCTGTACTTGGGACGCAGGTTGCGGATCACGCGCGCACCGGCACGATATCGAGCTGCTCGTCAGCATCCTGGCCGAGCCGGCGCAGGTGCAGCTGCCCCCGGCCGGCTCGTGCACCACCTCTTCGCGGGGAAGATGGACGGGCAGCGATCGGATCGGCGCCGGACGCTCCGCCTTGCCTGCCTCGGCAATGGCCTCCTCAACCTCCAGCTCCTCAAGCGTCAGCTCCAGCTGGGCGAGCTTCTCCGACGACGTGCCGAACTGCATGCGCCGGAGCCGGGCGATCTCGACGCGCAGCGTCTGGATGAGAAGATCGCGGCTGACGAGCTCGGCGCGGACAAGGGCGAGCTCCGCCTCCAGCGCGGCGATCCGCTGATCCCGATCGGCTGTGGAGGCGCCTTCGTCCGACACGGCAAATCCATACCAGAACGGCTGCGCAACGGCCGCCGGAATGCGGTGAGGCGAGTCCCTGGTCAGCCAGCCAGTGAGGGTGTCCAGCTCCGCTCCGGGCGGCGCCAGTCGATGCCTTCCAGCAGCATCGAAAGCTGCGCCGGCGTCAGGCTCACCGTGCCCGCCCTGGTCATCGGCCACACGAACCGGCCCCGGTCCATGCGCTTCGAGAACAGGCACAAGCCCTGACCGTCATACCAGAGCAGCTTGACGAGATCGCCGCGTTTGCCCCGGAACGCGAAGATCGCGCCCGAATGCGAATCCTCCGCCAGCACTTGCTGGACCAGCACCGCCAATCCGTCGAACCCCTTGCGCATATCGGTCCCACCGCAGGCCAGCCACACCCTGGTCGGTGCGCTCGCGCCCGGAAAGGCCGGCAGCGCCAAGGTGGTCACCCGGCCAGCACCTCAAGCACGCGCGCCAGCGCGTTGGCGTCAACGGTCGCATCGACGCTCAGCCTGACGCCCGACGGCAGCTCGATCGTGATTCGGCCGACGCCATCGCCAACGGGCGGCGGGCCAGGCAAGGCCGGTGCCGACAGTGCAGGCTCCGCCACCCGAACCTCGGCGAACGCGGGGCGCGACGGCCCGGTCGCGCCAAGCTGGCCCGACATCGCCTGCCGCCGCCAAGTGTACAGCAGGCCGCTGGTCAGCTCATAACGCTCCCTCGCCGCACGCACCGAGCCGCCGGGTCCGAACGCATCGCGCAGCATCGCCAGCTTCTGCTCGACCGTCCACGACAGCCGCCCCGACACGCGCGCGATCACCTCGACACGACCGGTCGTACGACCGATCATATGAGCGGTCACACGACGCTCGCACCCTCTACAACCTCGTCCGACACGCCGCACTCCTGCAGGAGCAGCCAACATCACCCTCGCCATGCTGCGGCAAGGCGGCCCCCAGGCCACGCTTACGCCGCATCAGTCCCGAACGCGATGGTTCGTGTCTGGACCAGATTGTCAGGGAACAGGCCGAGCCTGGTCACCCGATCGCCCGCATTCTCCGATATCGTGGTCGAGATCAGACGATCCGCGCCGTCATAACCATAAGTGACCTTCGGAACCGCGCCGTTCCCGCTGAAGCTGCAATCGGCGGCCGACGATGTCTTGTACGGGC
>DATMRS010000013.1:0-6136 GCA_035566015.1 Sphingomonadaceae bacterium | reverse complement strand
TCGGAACTCCGCCTGCACGGCATCGAAATCCGCTATCGACTGACGAATGAGCGCCAGGGCTTTGGCCGGATCCTGATCGGCGATCTCATCTGAATCGAGATAGGTCAGCCCCTGCAATTGCCGCAAACGGGGAATCTGGAGAGCGAGATCGGACATGGAAATCGCGCAGTCGAAGCAATCCTCATCCGCATTGGGGTCGATCAGTGCATAATGGGGAGTTCTCTGAATCTGCGTGATCGCGCGATCAATACATCGGCGATAGGCTTCCAACGCTACCTCATAGGGCCGCGCGCCATATGCCGGCGTGATAAGGGGCGCGAAAGCGTCGTCAAAGGCGATCAGTACGGATTCGTCCGTATCCGGTGAAGGCGCGACCAATCTTGCCGGACATTTGGCCCCCAGCAGATCCTCGACCTCATTCTCGATCGACCTGGCGCCAGTAACCGCACCACCTAGGGTGACAGCCGGTGTTTGCGCCATCGCGCCGACCGGCAGCGTCATCAGTTCGAGCGAGGCCAGCATCGCCGTGAGGACGCCCAGCGATCCGTGTGCCGACGCGCGCGTGTCGCGTGATCCAAACATCCTGTCCTCCTTCCCCTGTTAGCCGATACGGCTATATGCCGTCCTTTAATGCCCCCTTGACGATTTCCCCGAACGTCGCGGAGCCAAAGCCATTCCCATCCTCTTCAACGGCGTCATAACGGGTGTGAGCGCGGCGCACGTCTGCGAGAACGCGTTCAAGATAGGCTGAGGGAAGCGGCGCCGTCGTCATCACTTCTGTTGATAGGGTGGGGCGATCCGCTCATCCTTCCCGATGATCCACTCACCCTTCCCGATATTGTGGCCGGATTGCCAATCGACAAAAAATGGCTCCGTTGCATATGGCCGTTCGCCATGTCCTCTTGCTGCAGAGACATCGAATGACGGGCATGAAGGCGCAAAGCCGCCGTTCACTCGAGCAATGACCTCGACTTCACCTTGAGTGACTTTGCGAGCCTCCCGATAATCGTGATAGTGGGATTGCGGGCACCGCGCTCGAGATGGCTGATACTAGGTACGGCGATCCCGGCTCGGCCGGCGAATTCCGTCTGGCTTCAGCCGGTTTCGTGACAGAGACGTCGCAAGTTGGCGGCTAGGCGACACTGCGAGGTCGCCAAGGGCATCAGCCCGCCATCGCTGGCTCGGATTGGTTACCTGGTATCTGAACGAGCGACGAGTGCGCTCAAGGTTTCGAATTTACGGTGTTGGAAGACATCCGATTGCGGTGAGGCATACGCCACAGCAGCGGCGTGAAGATCGGCCGCAGCATCTTCCCACCGTTGGGCATGGACGGAGATTTCGGCCTGCGCCAGATCGATATTCGCCCCCCAGTGCGGATCGGATGCCAGCTCAGCAACCGCCTTGCGGTCGATATGCGCGATAAGCGGTGTGGCGGCGGCATCCTGGCCCGCTTCGATCAAGCATTGTGCCAAGGCCATGGCGACACCCTGGGTCAGCGCCGCCTCCGGTCCGAAGGTGTCGAGCGAGGTGCGATAGGCCTTGCGCGCATGGGCAACGCCATTGGCAAGGTCCCGGGCCCGGCATTCCGACGTCGCCAGGTCTGACAGGGCGACGATCGGGCGGAAGGCGCGCAACCCTTGCTGCTTGAGCGCGATCGCATAGAGTTCGCGGCCATCGGCGATCGATGCTTGATAATTACCGAGATCACCATAGGCTTCGACCCGCGCCGCGAGCGTCTGTTGGACGAGGCGGTGATCGGGGCCGAGTTGCTGTCGCATCAGCGGCAGCACAGCCGACAATTCCTTCACCGCATCGGCAAAACGCCGCTGATAGAGGTAAGCTTGGCCCAGATTCATTCTGAGCAGCAGCACGTCGGGATTGGTCGGACCAAGAAGTCGGGCCTGCGCGGCCAGCAGGGGCTTGATCGCCGCTTCCGCTCCCTTGCCGTCCCCAAGCCGGATCAGCGTGAAGGCGTAGCGCTGATGGAAGTCGTTGCGAGTACGCGCGTCGAACTGCCCAGGCATACTGTCAGCAATCTGCGCGGCGAGACCGAACTGGTCGCGCGAAACGTGGATGTCACCGCCGGCCAGTTCGACCATCCCGCGCGCCGAGGCGAGCCAAACGCGCACTTCCGGGTCGATCCGGTCTTCGTCCCCCGGCAAGCGTGCCCGCTCCTGCGCTATGATCGCCCGCGCGCGTTCAACCGACCCTTCCGTGTAGGACAACGCCTCAGTCGAAGCGTGTTGTAACCGCGCGATCGCCGCCGGCTTGCTGTCGGCGGCGCCGGCGCGGGCGTAGGCGGCATCGGCCCTGGTATAGGCGGCGCGCGCCGCTGCCCAATCGGACTGCTGGGCATAGACGCGGGCAAGCGTGTGATAGAGCCGCGCGGCGACCAATGGGGCCTTGCCGAAACGGCGGCCGATCTCAGGCTCGGCACGGCGGGTAGCGTCGATCAGCGTTTCGCCGGCGCTGCCGCTTTTCGACGGATCACCGCGCGCCAGCAAGTCGTCGGCGAGGAAGCTGTTGATCGCAGTGGTGATCGCCGTCTGGCGTCGTGCCTCGTCGCGTGCGCGCGCAGCTTCCCACGCCGCGGCAGACGCTCCGACGACGCCCAGCGTAAGCGCGACCCCGGCAGCGATCGCCCACGGTCTGCGCGCGCGCGTCCGCTCCACCTCCCGCCGGATTCGGTCTCCCTCGGCAGCCTCGGCAGCGACGCGCGCAGCTTCGGCGCGCCGGACATCCAGCGTGGCGAGATTGTCGGCCAATAGCTCGGCCGAGGGGAAGCGATGCGCCGGGTCGAGCGCCGAGGCCCGGGCGATATCATCGCGCAGCAGGGGGTCGTCGATCAAGTCCTCCCAGCCAGGGGCGAGCGGGCGGTTGAGGTCGCCGGCGAGGACCTGGAAGAGGATCAGCCCCAAGGCATAGATGTCGGACGCCGCCGACGGTGCGCCGCTCCCGATCAGTTCAGGCGCGGCGTAGAGAGGCGTTCCAGCCGGCGACGACGCGTTGCTGTCAGCAGGCTCGGTGATCGTCATCCCGGCCAGTGCGGCGGCGCGGAGGCGCGGATGATCGAGCAGGACCGAACTGCCGAAATCGATCACGCGAACACGCGGCCCATCGGCCTGGATCGATACCAGTAGGTTCGATGGCTTGAGATCGAGGTGCAGCACGCCAACACTGTGCGCGCCAGCGATCGCACGCGCCGCCTGCTCCACCAGAGCGATTCGCCCGGCGCGGTCGAGGCCAGCGCCGCATCGCATGAACCACTGCCCCAGATCCACCCCCGCATCCGGGAACGCGAGCCAGGCGGGCACACGATCGAATACATGGGCGACCGGCAGCACGAACCGCTTCGAGCTGTCGCCGAGCGCGGCGAGCACTTGCCCGGCCCGTGCCTCGCGCTTGAGCTGGCGCAGCCGAGCGGGTGTCTCGGCAAATTTGAACACGCGCGCTTCGCCGGTGTCCGACCGTGCGAGCCAGACATCGTCGGCATCGCCGCGAGCGATCGAGCGAGAGAGCCGCCAGCCGGCCGCGCCAGGCACGGGATCGCCGGCCATGAACCCGATCAGCGGGCGTTCGTTCGCTTGCATGCATTGCACGTTCGCGGTGCCGGCAATGCGATAGCCGAGCTTGGGCACGGTCTCGACGATAGCGGCTTCATCGCCCAGCGCGCGGCGCAGCTTGGCAATGGCAGTCGGCAGCGAGGCGGGCACCACGGTAACGCCGGGCCACACGAGATCGAGCAGTTCGTCCTTGGTGACGACTTCGCCGTTACGGTGCAGCAGTGCCAGCAGCAGCTCCATCGGCTTCTGCTCGATGTCCACGTCGCGCCCGGCGACGCGTAACCGCCAACTCGATTCATCGACCTGTGCCGCACCGACCGTCCAGATCAGCCGGTCCCGCCGGGAACTGCCTGATTTGCGCGACATATCGCCCCCGACCACACTTCATAACTTCTTGATAAGCGCCACGCCGGAGAACAGCATATCTAGCCGCCGCAGATCAACGATCCTTTTTGGAAAGGGAGGCGGCATGACGCAGATGACGACCATTACCCTCGGCTCGCGCCAGATCGCCATTCACAGCATGAGCGGCGAGGTGATGGATACGCAGAAATGGGTCACCACTGAAATCTCCGGCGGCGGCGGCCGCGGCGTGGTCAGCCATGGATCGGGATATATCGAGAAGGACCCGGTCAAGTCGAAACACACGACCCATGACCAGATCATTATCCGCACAGCCGATGGGGAGGAAGAATCCCTGAAAGTGGAGGATGTGCACCTGGCGGTGCGGCAGGGTCATTGGGTGTCGCTGATCTGGGCAATACCCAGAGGCCGGACGGATGGACCGTTCGTCGCAATCTTCAACCACAATACCGGCGCGCTGGATTTCATCGGCTCAGCGGTGAACAAGGCCTGCTTCCCGATGATCTCATCGGTGTTCGGCGCGATATCGCTCTTTCTCGCCCTGATCGGCGTATTCGTCTTTTTCCTGTCGAGCGTCGTCCTCGGCGTGCTGCTTATGGCCCCCTGCGCTGCCTATTTCTTCTGGCTGGGCAAACGCCGGAATGCCTTCACCGGCCAGGTCGCGGCCCTGCGCGCACAACTCAAGATCAGCCAGCCCGCACCCAAAGCAGTTCAGTGAAGCGGGGACGGGTAGCGTTAGCCCTCACACCGGCAATCGCGAGCATGGATAGGAGAAAACAGTGATGGGCGTGGCAAAATGGAACCTGAGGGGCCTTCATCGGATCGGCGGCGATGTCTTCAACCTCCTGACGCTCGCGCTCGGTGCCACCGTTGTCAGCGCGCCAGCCGCCCTAGCAGCGGAGCCGGCGAAACGCCTGCCGCCCGAAGTCCGCGCGTATTTCGACCAGGCGCGCCAGGAATGCCGCGAGGCGGGCGACAAGCTGCATGTCACCAGCGAGGACGGCTTCGCCGAAACGGCCGATTTCAACGGTGACGGCAAGCCCGACTACATCGTGCATATGTCCGAGCTCGTCTGTCCGTCGCTCGGTTATTCCGAATATTGCGGGTCCGCCGGTTGTCAGATCGGGATCCTGGTTTCCCAGGGTGACCGGCTGCGCGAGGCGGGCGGCGACAACTATCAGGGATTCGCAATCACCCAGCCCGTCGGTGGCAAGCAGAGCCTTGCGTTTGCCGCGCACGGCACTTTCTGCGGTCACAAGAGCGGAGCCGACACCTGCTACGGCACGATGAGCTGGACGCCGAAAGGCTTCAAGACGACTTACACCGCCGCCGAGCCAGCCGCGCTCAAGGCGGCCGAAGCAGCGCCCGTGGCCGGCGACCGTCCGGACAAGAACCCGAAATACGACTGGAAATTCATCGGGCCGGCGGCCGGCAAGAATGGAGCCTCGATCGCCATGTCCGACGGTACGCCGGACCGCATCAAGGTGGTGGTCGCCTGCGCGGACAATATTCCGTCGATTGTCGTCTCGTTCCCACCCGGCGCCAACACGCCGCCCTCGGGCATGCCGATCATGCTCGAAATCGGCGAGCCCGGACCCAACGGCGAACATGCCGACATGGTGCTGCAACAGGTGCGGGACACACCTGCCTATATCGGTCAGCTCTCGCGGGCCGCCCTAGCCATCATGCAAACAGCCGGCAGCCAGGATTATGCCGTGGTTCCCGCCGCGTGGACGGTCGCGAACCGGGATTACTGGATCGACCTGCCACCGTTCCCTCTGGCCCATTTCAACGAGACCAGCCAATCGGTTCTGAAAGCCTGTGTCGCCCACCTGCAGTAAGAAACGCCAATTGTGCCGAAACCACCGCGCTGGCGAAGCCGCCGGTGAGATCGACCACCTCGGTCGTCCCGGCGATGGTCGTGCGGGTGTCGCCGGCGCCGCCGGCATAGTCCACGCTTGGTCGCGATATCATCCATGCCCTGCAAGGGTGCCAGCGCGATATACCCTCGGCTCTAGGTCGATCGATCGATCGCTCCGGAATCCAGCAGCGGTGCGACATCGCTCCTAGCTATTCCCAGGATGTCGCTGAGACGATCAAGGCCCGCGAGGATCATCGCCTGCTCCCACACCGGAAGCGTCGCAAATTCTTGGCTGAAGGTAGCTTGTAGCAAGTCGGGCGCAAGTGCGATCGTCCGCTCGCCAGCCTCA
>DATMRS010000012.1:0-10363 GCA_035566015.1 Sphingomonadaceae bacterium | reverse complement strand
GGCGGATCGTCGACCGGTCGCGCGAATATCTGGGCGCGGCGGACGTCGTGATCTCGCTGGCGCGCCGTCTGCTGCTCCAGGCGGTGCGCAAGCATCAGGAGGACGGAACCGTCCCCTTCATCACCGACGACGTCGATTTCGCCGGGCTGCGCGCCATCTCGGTGAGCTATCCACGCGGTGCGGACTGGCGCACGATCGATGCCCTCAATCCGCCCGAACTGGCTTGGGCCAACGTCCGGTAGCGAGGCGGGCCGCCGCCGTTCCGGTCCCGGCTGGTGACGAATTTGCGTTGCGCCAGCGTGAATCATTGATTTAGACAACAATTATTGGCATCGAAGGATTGCGGGGCGCGATGCTTCGCATGAGGAGAGAACGGTGGCGGAAATCGTCCTGGGAATGTGGACCTCGCACGGCCCAACCTTGTCTACGACGCCGGAGCAATGGTCGTTGCGAGTCAAGGCGGATTTGCAGCGCAATCATCCTTTTCGCGGCGGCAAATACAGCTTCGAGGAGCTGGTCGCGATGCGGCGGGACGAGCGGCTTGGCGAGCAGTCGGCATTGGCCGAGATGCATGTGCGCAACGATCACTGCCAGCAGGCGATCGTGGATATGGCGGAGCGTTTCGCGGCGGTCGCGCCCGATGCAGCCGTTATCTTTGGCAACGATCAGCGCGAGTTGTTCCTGGAGGATGTGACGCCCGCGATGACGGTGTTCATCGGCGATCATACCTGGGATCAGCCCGCGACGCCCGAGCAGGCCAAGCGCATGCCGCCCGGCATCCATGAGGCGGAGCCCGGCCACAGCCCGCCCGAGCGGCGCGAATATCGCACCCATCCCGAGCTCGCGCTCCATATCGCCAAATCGCTGGTGGCGGAGCAGTTCGACATCGCCGTTTCGAAGACTCTGCCCGAGCCGCCGGGTCATTGGTCGAGCGGTATCCCGCACGCCTTCGGTTTCATCTATCGCCAGATCATGCGCGATGCGGTCGTCCCGCACGTGCCGATCATCCTCAACACCTTCTTCCCGCCTAATCAGCCGACCGCACGGCGCTGCTTCGAACTCGGCCGTGCCGTCGGGCGGGCACTGAAGGCTTGGCAGGGCGCGGAGCGCATCGCGGTCTTCGGATCGGGCGGGATGAGCCATTTCGTCATCGATGAGCAATTCGACGCCATGTTCCTGAAGGCGATCGCCGAGCGCGATGCCGAAACGCTGATGCGGATCGATGAGGAGCTGCTCCAGTCGGGCACGTCCGAACTGAAGACGTGGATCGCGGCCTCCGGCATGCTGTTCGAGACGAAACTCGAAGGCGACGTGGTCGGCTATCAGCCCTGCTACCGATCCGAGGCCGGCACCGGTACGGCGAACGGCTTCGTCGCCTGGTCATGACGATGGATGACGTTGCGCGCCGCCTGCTGGCTTTCGACGCCTGCGCCCTGTCTGATGCGCTGGACAGCCTGGGCCTGACGGGAACGGTAAGCGGCCTGATCGCGACGCTGCCCGGCCGCCGGGTGGCGGGGCGCGTCCATACCTGCAAACTGGCGGAGGGGAAGCCGCCGCCCGATGCTCCGGTGCGCCATCTCGGCGCCGCCTCGATCGACGCATCCGCACCGGGCGAGATCATCGTCGTCGAGCAGCGCACCGGCCGCGACGCCGGCTGCTGGGGTGGCATATTGAGCCGGGCGGCGCTGCAAAAGGGGGTTGCCGCGGTGATCGCCGACGGGCCGCTTCGTGATGTAGACGAATCGCGCGAGATCGGCTTTCCGGTCTTCTGTCGCACCTTCACCGCCTTCACCGCGCGCGGTCGCGTTCATGAGGCGGCGACCGACATTCCGGTCACGATAGGCGGGGTGACGGTAAACCCCGGCGATTATGTGCTGGCCGATTCCAGCGCATGCGTGTTCGTTTCGCCCGACGCTGTCGGGAGGGTGATCGCGGCGGCCGAGCGGATCGCGGCGCGCGAAGCCGAGATGATCCGCCGCATAGAAGCAGGCGAGACGGCAAGCGCGGTGCTGGGCGCCAATTATGAACATATGCTCGACAAGGAGGGGTGATGAGCGAAGACGTGAATGCCGCGCGCGCGAGGCGGCTTGAAACCGCCACCCTCAGCGATGCGCTCGATCGGCTCGGCATCATCGGCCAGTGCAAGGGATTGCAGCCGCGCGATCCGGGATTCCGCCTGGTCGGCCGTGCCCGGACCATCCTCTATGGGCCGCCGGGCGTGCCGGTCGGCACCGTTGGCGATTATATCGACGACGTCGATCCGGGCGAAGTGATCGTGCTCGACAATGGCGGGCGCGAGGATGTGACCGTCTGGGGCGACATCCTCACCGAAATCGCGCATCGGCGGAAGCTGGGCGGGACGGTGATCGACGGCATATGTCGCGACGTCCACCTCTGCCGCTCACTCGGCTATCCGGTCTTCTCGCGCGGCCATTGGATGCGCACCGGCAAGGATCGCGTCCAGGTGGAAGCGTCGGACGTTCCGGTGACGATCGGCGAGGCGCGGGTCGCCGCCGGCGATCTGATGGTGGGCGATGCCGACGGCATGCTTGTCCTGCCGCGCGCCCATGAGGAACAGATCCTCGCTGTCGCCGAGGAAATCCACGCCACCGAAGAGGCGATCCGCAGCGCCGTGCGTGGCGGCCAGCGCCTCGACGAGGCCCGCAAGGCCTTCAAATATCATTCCCTTCAGACCCGCGAGGTGACACGATGATCATCGACTGCCACGGCCATGTCAGCGCACCTGTCGAATTATGGGCGTACAAGGCCGGCCTTCTCGCCCATCGCGGCAGCCACGGGCGCGGCGGCGTGCGCGTCACCGACGAACAGATCATCGAGGCGGCGCACCGGAAAGAGGCGTTTCCCAAGGGCCATATTCCGCTGCTGCACGATCATGGCACCGATCTGCAACTGATCTCGCCGCGTCCGTTCCAGATGATGAACTCGATGAAGCCGGCCCGCGTGGTGCACTGGTTCTGCGAGGAGGTGAACACGATCATCCATCGCCAGTGCCAGCTCATTCCCGACACGTTCATCCCCGTCGGTGGCTTGCCGCAGGCGGCGGGAGAACCGATCGAGGAAACATTCGGCGAGATCGACCGGCTGGTCAGCCTCGGCTTCAAGGGCGTCCTGCTCAATCCGGACCCATATGAGAATAGCGGCACGCAGGCGCCCGCGATGGGCGATCGCTATTGGTATCCGCTCTACGAGAAGCTGTGCGAGCTCGACATGCCGGCGCACATTCATGCGACCGGATCGGTGCAGGATCGCGAACCTTATTCGCTCCACTTCATCAACGAGGAAACGACGGCGGTCTACGGCCTCTGCAACTCGGATGTGTTCGACGATTTCCCGAGCCTCAAGATCGTCGTCAGTCATGGCGGCGGCGCCATGCCGTATCAGTTTGGCCGGTTCGAGGCCAATTCGTTGCGCCGCAAGCACCGCTTTTCCGAACGGATGCGCCACCTCTATTTCGATACCGTGCTCTACACCGAGGGCGCGATCCGGCTATTGATCGAAACGGTGGGCGCGGATCGTTGTCTCTTCGGATCGGAATGCCCAGGCGTCGGCTCCGCGATCGTGCCCGAAACGGGCAAGCAGCTCGACGATATCGCGCCGATCATCAAGAATGCCGATTGGCTGACCGAGGATGAAAAGACCGCGATATTCGAGGGCAACGCCCGGAAGGTCTTCAACCTCGACGTATAATGTCGTGCGCGGGGCGATAGGACGCGCGATCGTGCGCGTCCTATCCCCGGCCGAGGAACGGCATGCCGATCGGCAGCATCGTGCCTTCGAGGAAATTGACGTGATCGGGGACGTCGCACATCGCCAGGATCGCGCGCGCGGTCGTTTCGCCGCCGATCGAGGCGTGGGGATCGCGCTGGCCTTCGACGCGGACAAGCTCGGTGCCGACGATGCCGGGATGATAGATGGAAGATGCGATGCCGTCGGCGCGCCCGTCTATCGCGAGCGAATGGTTGAGGCCCGCAAGCGCGAATTTCGTCGCCGCATAAGCTGCGGTGTTGGGGCGCGGGACCTGTGCGGAAAGGCTGCCGATGTGGAGCATGCGGCCGCCCTGCTGCCGCTTCATGATGCGCATCGCCTCCCGCGCGCAGAGGAAGGCGGCGGTCAGGTTGACGTCGACCACCTCCTGCCAGCGGGCGAGGCTGAGTTCGGTGGTGGGCGTGTGATCGGCAATGCCCGCATTGTTGATGAGGATATCGAGCCGGGCGAAACGCTCAAGCGTCTTGGCAAACAGGTGTTCGACTGCGGCTTCGTCGGTCACGTCGCACTGGATTGCCAGCGCTTCGCCGCCGGCGGCGGCAATCTCCGCGGCCAGCTGGTCCAGCCTGTCCTTGCGCCGCGCCGCCAGCACGACGGGGCAACCCGCCTCGGCGAAAACGCGCGCGACCGCCGCGCCGATGCCCGAGCTTGCGCCGGTGATGAGCGTGATCTTGCCTTCGATGTACCGCATCATTGTCCTCCCCCTTCGGCCACGTCCGCCGACGCCTGCTCGTTTTCCAGGCGGTCCAGCACCGATTTGCGGCGCGCGATCAGGTGGGTGCGCATCGCCTGGAAGGCCCCTTCGGCATCGCGCGCCTCGAGCCTGTCCATGATCCGGCCGAGCGCATGATAGCCGTGGGGCACATGGCCTTCTTCACGCGGCCAGGCTTCGACGTAAAGGCTCAGCATCGCATATTCGAGCGCATGCATCAGCGCCATCAAGGTCCGCGAGCGCGACGCATTCACGATCGACCGGTGGAAGCCCAGGATACGCAGGGCCGCCGCGCGACCCTTCCGGCCGAGCGAAATCTCGTCATAGGTGCGGCGTAGCTCCACAAGCTCCTCGTCCGAGGCCGCTTCGGCCGCGAGTTCGGCCGCGCGACACTCGATCGCGATTCGCGCGTCGAACAATTCGCCCGCCGTCACGCGCACGAGCATGAACTGCACCGCGAGCGCGATCGAGAATTGGTCCAGCTCGCCCTCCGCGATGGTCGCTCCGCCGCCGGCGCCGGTCTTGATGGTGACGACGCCCAGGGCTTCAAGGCGCCCTAGCGCCTCGCGGATGGGAACCCGGCTCGTCTGGAACATTTCGGCCAGTTGCGCCTCGGTTCCGAAAAACTGGCCTGGCAGCAGCTTCTTGGCGAACAGCGCCTCTATGACCTGATCGACGATACGCGTCGACAGCGACTGCCCCCGGACGGATTGAAATATTTCGCCTTTTGTATTTTTCATTCTACCTCGGTATATTCTGGACCCGGCCGGGATCGCTGATCAGGCTTTCACTTTCACTTCGACCAACGCCTGCCGGCGCTGTTCGCGAATAATCCGCGCCGCTTCCGACAGCGTGGCGTCGAGGTCTTCCGCCCTCTCAACCCTCCTGGTCCAGGCGCGCGACGCCTCGGCGACCTTGCAATAATCGGGCGCGGGTTCCAGCGACGTGAGCGGGACAGTATTGGCGCGCGCGGCATAACCCGAGGAGAAGATCCCCAGCGTCGAGGATCGCACCGCATTCCAGATGCCGTTGTTGAATACGACCGTGAGGATCGGCAGGTCCAGCGCTTCGGCGACCTGATGGCAGGCCACCGGATTGGCGAACATGTAGCTGCCGTCGCCCACGGTGGCGATCACCAGCCGGCCCCTGTCGGCGAGCTGAAGGCCGAGCGCCGCCGGCAAGCCCCAGCCGAGGCCGCCCGAGATCGGATTGGCATAGAATTGATCCGCCCGGGCGAAGCGCATCGCCCCGATCCGTGCTCCGAGTTCGGTGACGACCCGCCCGCTTTGCCCCGCCAGCTTCATCACCGCGTGGCTGACGAACGTCTGGGTCATCACCCCGTCGGTGGGCGGCGGCACGTTGAGCGCGGCATCCCGGCGTTTCGATGTCCGTTCCGCGATAGCGGCGAAGCGCACGCTGCGATCGCGTTTCGGCATCGCCGCGGCGAGCGCCGCGATCACGTCCCCCCCGCTGCCCGCCAGCGTCAGGTCCGCGGGAAAGCTGCGGACAGGGGTACGCAGATGATGCGGATCGGGCCCGGCCTGGATGACCTTGGCGCCGGGCGCGATCTCGTGGCGGTGCGGCCACCAGGGCACGTTCGCGTCGAGGACGAGAATGACGTCGGCCTCGCCGAGCTCGGGCATCGGATCGAAACCGGCGTGCATCGGCGAGAAACCCGACAGCGCAAGGCGCGACGGGGCCAGTTCCACCACCGCGATGGCATGTTCTTCGGCAAAGGCGCCGAGCCGGTCGAACGCCTCCGGATCGGGCGCGCCATTGCCGCGCTGGGCGATGATGAGCGGGCGTTCGGCCGCATCGAGCAGCCGGACCGCCTTGTCGATCTCGGCCGGCGGCGGTGCGACCAGCGTCGGGGCGTTGCGCGGAGGCGTAAGCGGCAGATCGACCTCCGCGCACAATGTCTCGCGCGGGAGGCCGAGGTAGACCGGCGCGCGGGGGTGCGACATGGCGGCGGCGAAGGCACGGTCGACCAGATCGGCGGCCTGCTCGGGAAACGCGAGCACGCCGTCCCACTTGGTCGAATCGCGCACCATGCCGAGTTGGTCGCGCATATTCTGCCCCCAGGCGACCGAGGAGGTGCGATGGCCGGGCATGCCGGCATCGATCATCGGCGTTATGCCGCTCGCCAGCAGGATCGGCACCTGATCCGACGCCGCGTTAATCGTGCCCATCACCGCATTGGCGAGGCCGACATTGGTATGCACCATCGCCGCCTGCGGCCGTCCGGTCGCCAGATAATAGCCGTGCGCCATGCCGAGCGCGGCATTCTCGTGCGGAACGACCAACGTCTGCGGAATGGCGAAGCCGGCATGACCGGCCCGCGCGATCGCCTCGACGATCGGGGCGAAGTCGGTGCCCGCATTGGCGAAGAAAAATTCGACGCCATTGTCGGCAAGGCGGCGCAGGAACGCTTCGCCCGCGGTGACGCGCGTGGTCTGTTCGATCTGGGCTTGTTCGGTCATCAGGTCGTCCTCAGGCGAGCGGCACGGTGACGACCTGCATCTCCATGTAGGAGCGCAGGCCTTCCACACCGTGCTCACGGCCCAGTCCCGATTCCTTGGCGCCGCCGAAGGGCGCATGAACCGGGTTGCCGCCATGGCGATTGATCCACACCTGGCCTGCCTCAAGCTGCTGGCCGATGGCAACGGCATGCGCCTTGTCGCGGCTCCACACCGAGGCGCCCAGGCCGAAGCGGGTGTCGTTGGCGCGTGCAATTGCCTCTTCTTCCTTCTCGAAGCGCAGGATCGGCAGCACCGGACCGAACTGTTCCTCGGTCACGAGCGGTGCGTCGTCGCCGAGGCCGGTGACGATGGTCGGGGGGAGAAAATAGCCGGCGCCTTCGGGCACCGTACCGCCGGTTTCGAAATGCGCGGCGGGATCGGCGCGGGTCCGCTCGATCACGCTCTTCACCTTGTCATATTGCATCGCATTCTGAATCGGACCCATGCGCACGCCTTCCGCGGTGCCCGGCCCATAGGAAATCGCGCGGGCGCGTTCGGACAGCGCCGCCACCATCGCGTCATAAAGCGGCGCTGCGACATAGACGCGCTTCACCGCCATGCAGATCTGGCCGCAGTTGGAAAAGGCACTGCGCGCGATGCCGTCCGCCGCCGCCTCGACATCGGCATCGGCGAGGACGAGCGCCGGATCGTTTCCGCCCAGTTCGAGCGTCACGCGCTTGAGGCTTTGGGCCGAACTGGCGGCAACCTTCTTGCCGGTGGCGACCGATCCGGTGAAGCTCACCTTCTCGATATCCGGATGGCTGGTCATTATCGCACCAAGCTCGTTTCCGCCGGCGAGAATGTTGAGCACGCCGCGCGGGAAAATATCCGCTGCCAATGCGCCGATCGCGAGTGTCGTGAGGGGCGTATAGGGCGACGGTTTCAGGACGATCGTGTTGCCGGTGTAAAGCGCATGCGCGACCTTGTGCATGCCGAGCGCGACCGGCACGTTCCAGGGGGCGATCGCACCCACCACCCCGATCGGGCGCCAGCGCATCTCGATCCGTTCGGCCGGTCCTTCGCTCAGCAATACCGGATCGAGCGGTAGCGAGGCCATGCCTTCAATATGGTCGGCGGTGCGCTGCAATTCGAGGCGTGCGTCCGCGAGCGGCTTGCCCTGCTCGCGCGTGAGAAGGGGGTGAAGCGCCTCGGCATTGTCACGGATGCGCCCGGCGAGCGTGCGGAGCAGCGCGCGGCGTTCCCCGATCGGCGTGCGGCTCCATACGGGAAAGGCCCTGCGCGCGGCGGCGACGGCGCGGTCGAGAGTCGCGCCGTCCGCTGAGGGGCATTGTGCGAAGATGGCGCCGGTCGCGGGGTCGGTCACGCCGAAATTTGCGGCCGAATCGACCAGTTCGCCGTTGATCAGGTGCATCCAGGGGCCGCTCGTCAGATCGATCGCGCTGGGCCCGCTCTGCAGCAATGTGGCCATCGCCGTCTCCTCTCCCATCTCTCGGAGCGAGCATAGCAGCGCATCGGCCCAGCGCCAGTGATAACATATAATAATATTATCAAATTCGGCTTGCGGCATGGCTCTTGAGCGGGCAATGCGACGGCCCCACGGATCGGATCGGGGAGGCCTTCATGTTCGACGATTATATCACACTCGGCCGATCCGGCCTGCGTGTCAGTCGCATGGCGCTGGGCAGCTTCAACTTCGGCGGCGGACATGACTGGGAACTGGCGCCGGCCGATGCCCATGCGATTATCGACCGCTATCGCGCGCTGGGGGGCAATTTCATCGACAGCGCGAATATCTACGGTTCGGGCGAGGCGGAGGGCATAATCGGTGATCATTTCGCGGCCTCTTCGGCGCGGGACTCGATGGTGATCGCCACCAAGTTCACGAACAATGTGCAGCCGGGAGACCCCAATGGCGGGGGCGCCCATCGCAAGTCGATCGTGCGCGCCTGCGAACGATCGCTGCGGCGGCTTCGGACGGACTATATCGATCTTTTCTGGATGCACATGTGGGACAAGGCGACGCCGATCGAGGAAAGCCTGCGCGCGCTCGATGATCTGGTCAGCCAGGGGAAGGTGCTGCACATCGGCTTTTCCAATGTCCCGGCATGGAAGGTGACGGAGGCCCACTGTCTCGCGGCCTTTCGCGGCTATTCGCCGGTGGTGGCGTTGCAGCTTCAATATTCATTGCTCGAACGTAATATAGAGGCCGAACTGGTGCCGATGGCGCAGGCCTACGGCATCGGCATTTGCCCGTGGTCGCCGCTCAAGAGCGGCGCGCTCAGCGCGCGCTTCACCCGCGAGACGATCGCCGGCGCGAGCGGCGGCCGCGCGGCGCTGGCACGGCGGAGCCTCGACGAGCGCGGTTTTGCCATCGTCGATACGGTGATCGGAATCGCGCGCATACGAGGCTCGACATCGGCGCAGGTTGCGTTAGCTTGGCTTCGTCAGCAGCCCTGCGTCGCGAGTATCCTGCTGGGCGCTGACTCGATGGCGGAACTGGAAGAAAATGGTGCGACGTCGGGCATCACACTCGACGCGGAGGAACTGGCTACGCTCGATGCCGTATCGCGCCCCGCGCTGCGCTACCCACTTGATTTAGTGAATCGCGGCCCGGGGGCAATCTATGGCGGCACGCGCATCAACGGCGTCGCGGCGGATGGCGGTGGCCATATCCGCTAGGATCGATCGTTTGACATTTTCATCTCGTCATTCCGGCGAACGCCGGAATCCATGGAAGCGAGCCGATCGATAAGGAAGCAAACCGAGTCCATGGGCCCCGGCTTTCGCCGGGTGACGCCGAGCGCCGATCCCTTCTACGGACGGAAGCGCCCGTCTGCCGGGCTTCATTTTCCCGTCGGGGATATCGCCTCCGGATCATGCGACAATTCGTAGGCGAGTTCGTCGGCGTCCTCGACGCGCAGGCCTGAGACGATCGGGCGTGCATCGCATATGCTCCGCACGCCGGCCCGGTCGCACACGGTCCAACCTTTCTCGTCGGGTCTGATATCGTAACGGTCCATTCTGCCTCCACCGGCCGATCAGTCTTGCTTCCACCAACCAGAGGCATTGGCAGATCGAACTAACTATCTTACAATAAGCGGTATCGGCCGGATCGCAAGGCCGCGTTATGGGAGACGGCGGATGCGCGCTGACGAGAATGAGCTTCTGACCCGGGTCGGGCCGGCGGCGCCGATGGGCAAACTCTTCCGTCAATATTGGTTGCCTGCGCTCAAATCCTCCGAGTTGGAGGCGGGCGGCGCGCCGGTTCGGCTGCGGCTGCTGGGCGAGAATTTCCTCGCCTTCCGTTCGCCCGGCGGCTCGGTCGGCATTGTCGATCATCAGTGCGCGCATCGCTGCGCCTCGCTCTTCTACGGCCGTAACGAAG
>DATMRS010000011.1:0-1681 GCA_035566015.1 Sphingomonadaceae bacterium | reverse complement strand
CGGCATTGTCGATCATCAGTGCGCGCATCGCTGCGCCTCGCTCTTCTACGGCCGTAACGAAGAGGGCGGCATACGCTGCGTCTATCATGGCTGGAAATTCGCGGCTGACGGACAGTGCGTCGAGATGCCGTCGGAGCCGGCGGAGACTGACTATAAGGAACGGGTGAAGATCAAGGCGGCGCGCGTCGTCGAGAAATATGGCGTCGTCTGGGCCTATCTCGGCGAGCGCGAGGTGCCGCCCGAATTGCCGCATTTCGATCTCGATCTGGTGCCCGCCGACGAACTCAGCACGATGTTCCTGTTCCGTGAATGCAATTGGCTACAGGCGCTGGAAGGCGACATCGACACCTGCCACGTCGGCTTCCTTCATATGGGTAATGTCGGCTCCGATCGCTTCAATCCCGGCTCGCTCAATTATTATCGGCAACTGCCCGAAAATCTCGCGCCGCGCTACGAGGCGCTGGAGACGCCGTATGGCACCACTTACGTCGCCACCCGCCATGCCGGGCCCGAGAACAGCTATCATCGCATCGGCCATTTCGCGCTGCCGTCCTGGACGATGTCGCCCTCCGATCCGCTCGGTTATATCCGCGCACGCTGCTGGGTACCGGTCGATGATGAGCATGCGATGCTGGTAGTCATCATGGGGCGCCGCCCGACATTCACCGGCAAGGACGATAAGGGCGAGCCGATTCCCGGCCTCGCCACGCCGTTGCAGTTCCTGCCCAACACGACCGATTGGTATGGCCGCTTCCGCCTCGCCAACAATCCGCGCAACGACCATCTGATCGATCGGGGGATGCAGCGTTCGGGCAACTATACCGGCATTCAGGGCATTCCGACACAGGACCAGGCGATCACCGAAAGCATGGGGCCGATCGTCGATCGCACCAAGGAGCATCTGGGCACAAGCGATCGCATGATCATGCTGACGCGCCGCCGCCTGATGCGCGCCGCGCTGGCGCTGACCGAGCACGGCACGATTCCGCCCGGCGTCGAGGATGAAGATGTCTATCGCTACACCCGTGCGGGCCACATTGTCCTGCCCAAGGCCGTGGACTGGCTGGCTGAATATAATCGCTACCGGGCCGAGTGGAGCGCGGGGCAGGCGCGGCAGATCGAAAGGCTCACTCGCCGTCGCGAGCCGGCCTGGACGTCCGAGCCGGCTTAGGGCCGGTCGACCCCCATGTGTCGTGGCGACCCGTGCGTCTTTCCGCTCGCTCGTCATTCCGGCGGAAGCCGGAATCCATGAGCGGCGAGTACAGGTAAGCGAGCCGAGTCTATGGGCCGGCTTTTGCCGGGATGACGGAGGCTGGTGCAGCCGTAGAAGCGATTGATCCTGTTTATCATTCCGGCAAGCACCAGCTGGCTTGACAGCGCACCGCTTTTGCGCAGAATTGTAATATACTTATATTAATTTCGAGAGTGGCCGAAACGATGCGTGCCGATGAAAATGAACTTCTGACCCGGGTAGGGCCAGCGGCGCCGATGGGGAAGCTCATCCGTCAATATTGGTTGCCTGCGCTCAAATCCTCCGAGCTGGAGGCGGGCGGCGCGCCGGTTCGGCTGCGGCTGCTGGGCGAGAATTTCCTCGCCTTCCGTTCGCCCGGCGGCTCGGTCGGCATTGTCGATCATCAGTGCGCGCATCGCTGCGCCTCGCTCTTCTACGGCCGTAACGAAG
>DATMRS010000010.1:0-37903 GCA_035566015.1 Sphingomonadaceae bacterium | reverse complement strand
AACGACGGATGGGTGTGGCGCCACCAGATCGGCGCGCTGTCGCGGATCGCGCCGGTCGAGGTGGCACGTAACGACGGCTGCGACAGCCTCGCCGCGATGGCGGCGCGGATTCTCGACGATACGCGCGGACCGCTGTGGATCGCCGGGCATTCGATGGGCGGGCGGGTCGCCCTCGAAGCGTGGGCGCGGGCGCCGGGGCGGATCGCCGGCCTCGCCTTGCTCGACACCGGCGCGCATGGGCCGCGCGACAGCGAAGCGCCGAAACGGAACGCCCTCGTCGAACTCGCGCGGCGCGAGGGGCTGCGGGCCGTGGCGCGGGAGTGGCTTCCGCCGATGCTGAGCGCGCGCGCGCGTGCCGAGCCCTCGCTCGTCGAGGGTATCGTCGCGATGCTGGAGCGGGCGACCCCCGCCATCTTCGCCGGCCAGCAGCATGCCCTGCTCGGGCGCGAGGATCGCACGGCGCTGCTGCCGACGATCCGTTGCCCGTGCCTTGTCGCCACCGGCGACGAAGACGGCTGGGCGCCGCCCGCGCAACACCAGCAAATGGCCGACGCCATACCGGGCGCGGCGCTGCGCATCGTCGAAGGCGCCGGGCACATGCTGCCTGTCTAGGCGCCGGACACGGTAACCACGATGCTGCTCGACTGGCTGCAAGCGCATCCGGGCGGCCCGGCACAAGCCTCGGCCTGATTCGGCCGGGCCGGACCGAGCTGGAGTCCCTCGGGTTTCAATCGAACCCGGAAGACTCCAGCTTATCCTTTTGTGAGTGCGCCGTTTTCGAGGGAGCGGACGCGCTCGCCCGTCCCCGATCCCGCGCTGTCAGCCCTGCGCTTCGAGCTGCTTTTCGAGGTCGCCCAGCACCTTGTAGCACGGCAGCACCCGCGCCACCGAGCTGTTGGGCTCACGGCCTTCCCGAATGGCGGCGACGAATTCGCGGTCCTGAAGCTCGATGCCGTTCATCGACACCGCGACCTTGGAGACGTCGATCGGCTCTTCCTTGCCGTTCACCAGATCGTCGTAGCGCGCGATATAGGTGCCGTTGTCGCAGATGTAGCGGAAGAAGGTGCCGAGCGGGCCGTCATTGTTGAACGACAGGCTGAGCGTGCAGATTTTGCCGCCGCTGGTGCGCAGCTGGATCGACATGTCCATCGCGATGCCAAGTTCGGGATGCTTCGGCCCCTGTACGGCGTTGGCGATCGTGATTTCTTCCTGCGTCTGGTAACGGAACAGGTCCACGGTGTGCGCGGCGTGGTGCCACAGCAGATGATCGGTCCACGAACGCGGCTGGCCGAGCGCGTTCATGTTGGTGCGGCGAAAGAAATAGGTCTGCACGTCCATCTGCTGGATCGCGAGATCGCCCGCGACGACGCGATTGTGAATCCACTGGTGCGACGGATTGAAACGGCGCGTGTGGCCGACCATGCAGACTTTGCCCGTCTCCTTCTGGACCTTGAGCACTTCTTCGGCCTCGGCCCAGCTATCCGCCAGTGGAATCTCCACCTGCACATGCTTGCCCGCGCGCATCGCGGCGATCGCCTGCTCGGCGTGCATCTGCGTCGGCGTGCACAGGATGACGGCATCGACATCGTCACGCGCCAGCGCTTCGTCCAGTTCGGTGGTGGCGTGGGCGGCGCCATAACGGGCGGCCACCTCCTGCGCCTGATCGAGGCGGCGGCTGACGATCGAGGCGATCTCGACGCCGTCGATATTCTTGAGGCCGTCCAGATGCTTGATGCCGAAGGCGCCGGCGCCGGCGAGAGCTATTCTCATGTGCGATCCTTTCCAATCTATACCCTGCTGCCGTGCACGACAGGAGGAATTGGGGAGAGACGATGACGGGCACCCATTTTGAGGGACAAGCCCGCCTCGCCCTTCGTTCGATCCTCTCCCCCGCCGTGGAGGAGAGGATATAAGGCGGCTCAGGCCGGTTCGAGCACCATCTGGCCAAGCGCGGTATTCGACGCCGGAATGTGATAGAAGCGATGGATTTCCTTCGCCTTCTCGCCCAGCGCGCCACGCATGATGAGCCACATCACCAGCTCGATCCCTTCCGAGCCCGATTCGCGCAGATATTCGATGTGCGGCATCTTGCGCAGGCGCTCGGGATTGGCGGTGATGTCGTCCATGAACGCGGTGTCGAACTCCTTGTTGATGAGGCCCGCGCGCGGCCCCTGAAGCTGGTGGCTCATGCCGCCCGTGCCCCAGACCTGGACGTTCAGATCCTCCTCGAAGCTCTCCACCGCGCGCTTGATCGCCTCGCCCAGCATCCAGCAGCGATTGCCCGAGGGCGGCGGATAGGTGACGACGTTGACGGGCAGCGGAATGACCTTGCACGGCCATTCCTTCGGCTCGCCGAACATCATCGACAGCGGCACGGTACAGCCATGGTCGACATCCATCTGGTTCATGATGGTCATGTCGAATTCGTCGAGGATCAGCGACTGGGCAATGTGCCAGGCGAGGTCCGGATGGCCGATCACGTCGGGCACCGGGCGCGGCCCCCAGCCCTCGTCGGCTGGCTTGAAGCTTTCCGCGCAGCCGATCGCGAAGGTCGGGATGATGTTCATGTCGAAGGCCGAGGCGTGGTCGTTATAGACCAGGATCACGACGTCCGGCATGTTTTCGGGCTTGGCGATCCAGTCCTTCACCCACTGATAGCCCTGGAAAACCGGGCCCCAATAATCGTCACCGGTCTTGCCGGTCTGGATCGCGGCGCCAAGCGCCGGAATGTGGCTGCTCGTCAGCCCGGCGGTAATGCGCGCCATTTCAATAGCCTCCCTTGCTCGAACGCACGCCTTCGGGCGAACGGCCGCCGCTCAGCATCATCTGGGCATATTCCTCCTGCGTCATGCCGGTCATCGAGCCGGCCGCGAACTGGAAGCTCTTGCCGTCGGTCGAGAACAGCTTCGACAGGAAGTAGATATTGCCGCCTTCGTCGATCATCGCGTTATAATCGCGCGCGAGAACGGCCGCCTTCTGCTCCGGCGTCAGGTTCCACTTGTCGAGATAGGCGCTCTCGTCCGCGCGAAACGCGTCGCGGTTCTCGGCCTTCATCAGGCTCATCGCGAACTGGTTGAGGTTATAGCCCTTGCGCGCGCGCTTCGCGGTGAACACCCGGGTGCCGGGTATATCGTCGAATTCGGCAAGATAGCTGTGTATGTCCTTGATAGTCATTGCAAAATCAGTCTTTCCAGTAAAGTCGCATCGGGTTGTCGACCAGCAGCTTGCGTTGCAGTTCGGCCGTCGTCGCGATGCGAGGTATATAGTCGACCAGGTTCCCGTCGTCAGGGGCGTGCGTGGTCATGTTGGGATGCGGCCAATCGGTGCCCCAAAGCACGCGGTCCGGAAACAAATCAACGATCTTTTTCGCGAACGGCACGACATCGTCATAGCGGGGTGGCCCCGATTTTGACAGGCGATCAGGGCATGTAACCTTTGACCAGACATTCGAATGTTCGGCCATGAACTTGACGAACAAGCCGAATTCCTCTCCGTCGACCGGCTTCGTCACGTCCGGCGTACCCATATGGTCCACCACCACGACCGTTGGCAGCGAGGTGAAGAAATCCCACCGCTCGGCCAGATCGGCGGCTTCGAAATAGATGATGACGTGCCAGCCATAGGCCGCGATCTTCTCGATGATGCCATGATAATAGGCGTCGGGCTTGGGATCGACGAGACGACGCACGAAATTGAAGCGCACGCCGCGCACGCCCGCCTCATGCATCTCGGCCAGCGCCTCATCGGTCACGTCGGGGCGCACGGTGGCGATCCCCCTCGCCCGCCCGTTCGCCCGGCGGACGGCATCGATCATCGCGCGATTGTCCGCCCCGTGGCAGGTCGCCTGGACGACGACGTTACGCTCGAAGCCCAGGAAATCGCGTGTCTCGAACAGCTTTTCCCAGCCCGCGTCGCACGGCGTGTATTTGCGCTCGGGCGCGAAGGGGAAGACGTCGCCCGGCCCGAAGACATGGCAGTGCGCGTCCACCGCGCCGGCAGGAAGCTGGAACGTCGGCTTGGACGGATTGGGATCGAAGCAGATCCAGCCCGGATCCATCGTGAAGGCGGGGGCCGTCGCCATCAGAGCCCCCGCGCCTTGAGCTGCGCGTCGAGGCGCGGATAGACGCGCCGCGCATTGCCCGAATAGACCTTCGTCCGGTCCTCCTCCGACAGGCCGAGCGCGTCGACATAGCGCTTCGTATCATCGAAATAATGGCCGGTTTCCGGATCGATGCCGCGCACCGCGCCCACCATTTCGGAGCCGAACAGGATGTTGTCGATATCGATCACCTTGAACAGCAGGTCGATCCCCGGCTGGTGATAGACGCAGGTGTCGAAATAGACGTTCTTCATCACATGCTCGGCCAGCGGCGGCTTCTTCAGCATGTCGGCCAGGCCGCGATAACGGCCCCAATGATAGGGCACCGCGCCGCCGCCATGCGGGATGATGAAACGCAGCGTCGGGAAATCCTTGAACAGGTCGCCTTCGAGGAACTGCATGAAGGCGGTGGTGTCCGCATTGATGTAATGCGCGCCGGTGGCGTGGAAATTGGCGTTGCAGCTCCCCGAGACGTGGACCATCGCGGGCACGTCAAGCTCGACCATCTTCTCGAAGAAGGGATACCAGCTCTTGTCGGTGAGCGGCTGTGAGGTCCAGTTCCCGCCCGACGGATCGGGGTTGAGGTTGCAGCCGACGAAGCCCAGCTCGTTCACGCAGCGCTCCAGCTCCCCGATCGAATGATCGATCGAGACGCCCGGCGATTGCGGAAGCTGGCAGACGCCGACGAACGTCTCGGGATAGAGGGTGGCGACGCGATAGATGAGATCGTTGCAGCGGCGCGTCCACGCCTGGCTGACCTTCTCGTTGCCGACATGGTGCGCCATTCGCGAGGCGCGCGGGGAGAAGATCGTCATGTCCGCGCCGCGCTCCTTCAGCAGGCGCAACTGGTTCTTCTCGATCGATTCGCGGATTTCGTCGTCGGAGATGTCAGGATAGGTCGGATCGACATCGCCGCCGGCCTTGAACGCGGCCTTCTGCTGATCGCGCCACAGATCGTGCGCTTCGGGAGCGGTGGTATAATGGCCGTGGCAGTCGATAATCATGGCGTCTCCATTCTCCCGTCCTGTCGGGAGGTCGTTGATCTAGCGCAATTGGGCGCGAATGGCGTCAATCATCGCGGCGACGCTGCCCGCGTCGCGCGCCTCGCCGAACTGCGCAGCCCAGGCCTGCCGCTCGGCGGTGGCGGCGGCCATCAGCGGCGCGATGCCCGTTTCCTCCACCGTCCGCGCCGCCTCGCGCATCTCCTCCGCACGGCGCGTGCCATGTTCGAGCGAGCGCGAGATCATGTAGGTGGCGAGCTTCTCCCAATCGTCGGACGGAAGAAGGTTGGAGAGCGAGCGGAGCACCGGCTCCTCCACGCCCCACGCCCGCGCGGCGAGCATCGATTCGGTGAGCAGCGCCTCGACGCCTTTGATCATCACCGAACGGCATAATTTGGTGGCCGACGCCTTGCCCAGCTCCTCCGAGCAGAAGGCGGCGCCCGAAAAGCCGAGCGCGCCCGCCACGCCGGCGAAGGCGCGTGCATGCGGCCCGCCGAGCAGCATCGGCGCCGCGATCCGCTTCGGCTCGATCGGCGACATGACCGATGCCTCGACATAGCGCCCGCCCGCCGCCTCGACGGCCTTGGCGCTCGCCTGCTTCTGGCCGGGCGAGGCCGAATTGAGATCGAGAAACCAGGCGTTTGCGGCAAGGCCGGTTGCTGCCGCCCCGGCCGCCGCGAGATCGTTCGCCGCCGTCACCGCGCTGATGACGAGCGCGGCGCCCTGCACCGCCTCGGCCGCGGAAGACGCCGGCGCGATGTCGAGCGCGGCCGCGTTGCGCGACGCCCGGCTGTCGGGATCGGCGAAGGCCGTGTCCCACGCGGCCAGATCGTCCTCGCCCGCCGTGCGGAGGTCCTCCGCCAGCACGCGGCCGACTTCGCCCAGGCCGATGAGCGCGATCCTCATTGTCCGGCCCACACCGCGCCGGGAATGAACACTTCGCCGCGCATCAGCAGCCGCGCCGTCCTGAGCAGCGCCGCCTGCTTCACATGCACCTCGCCATCGTCCACCGACACGTCCATCGCCACGGTGAAGAAGCCGGTGGGGTGCTCCACCTCCAGATTGGCGGGATCGGAAACGGTGGCCACCTCGGCGGCGACCGAGCCGGGGACGAGGCAGGCGGTCGCCACCGAAACCGCGCCGAACACGCCGATCGCCTCATGCACGCGATGCGGGATGAAGGTACGCGTCGCCACCACGCCGCCCTTCTGCGCGGGCGCGAGCAGGCTCATCTTCGGCACCGTCTTGTTGGTGACATCGCCGAGGTTCATCAGCCGGCCGGCGGCGAGCCGGATCGCCTCCACCTTCGCCTTCAGCGCCGCATTGCCCTCCAGCTCCGCCGGCGCCTCATAGCCGGTGACGCCGAGGTCGGCCGCCTTCAGGCAGACGACGGGCATGCCGTTATCAATGCAGGTGACGCGGACGCCCTCAATCTCGTCGACCGCATGGCCGGTGGGCAGCAGCGCGCCGCAGGACGATCCCGCCACGTCGAGGAAATCGATCGGGATCGGAGCATGCGTGCCCGGAACACCGTCGATCCGCGCCTCGCCGTCATAGCGCACCACGCCGCCCGGCGTCTGGACATGGGCGATCGCCAGGCTCTGCGTATTCTCCATCCAGATGCGCACCGAAGTGGTGCCGTCGCGCGCCTCGACCAGCCCTTCCTCGATCGCGAAGGGGCCGATCGCGGCGAGGAGGTTGCCGCAATTCTGGTTGTCCGAAACCTCGGCGCGATCGGGCCAGACCTGGAGGAAAAGATAATCGACATCGGCGTCGTCGCGCGCCGACGCATTCACCACCGCCACCTTGCTCGTCAGCGGGTGCGCACCGCCCATGCCGTCTATCTCGCGCGGATCGGGCGACCCCATTGCGGCGAGCAGCACCGCATCACGCGTCGCCCGATCGGTGGGCAGATCGCCGGCATGAAAATAGAGCCCCTTCGAGGTGCCGCCCCGATAGACCGAGCAGCGGATGGCGGTCTGTTTCATCAGTCCTCCGCGTCGATATAGCGCAGGCCCCGCTCGGCCAGCCGCTCGCGCATCTTGTAGAGATCGAGGCCGAGTTCGCCGTTGGCGAGCCGGGTGCGCTTGTCCCCCTCATTGGCTTCGCGCGCCTGCGCCTTCTTCAGCACCTCGGCCGCATCCTCGCGCCGCACGCAGACGACGCCATCGTCATCGGCCACGATCACGTCGCCGGGGCGGACATAGGCGCCCGCGCAGACGATCGGCGTCTGGACATTGCCTATCGTCTCCTTGACCGTCCCCTGCGCGAAGATCGCCTTCGACCAGACGGGGAACTTCATTTCGGTGAGGTCCGCCGCATCGCGCACGCCCGCGTCCATGATGAGGCCACGCACGCCGTGCGCCATCAGGCTGGTGGCCAGCAGGTCGCCGAAATAGCCGTCGTCGCAGGGGCTCGTCGGCGAAACGACGAGGATGTCGCCGGGCTTCGCCTGCTCGACCGCGACATGGATCATCCAATTGTCGCCGGGCGCCGTCTCGCAGGTGAGCGCGTTGCCGGCGATTCGGACGGGGCGATAGATCGGGCGCATATAAGCGGCGAGCAGGCCGGTGCGGCCCTGCGCCTCATGGACGGTCGCGACGCCCAGCTTGGCCAGCGCGTCCACCAGCTCCATGTCTGTTCTTTTGGTATTGCGAACGACGACGCCCATCCCGATTCCTTCCTGTCGATTTGCGCGGTTGCCTTAGCAACCGGCCGGCCGTCGCGGCAAGCCGGACAGACCCAAATCCCATATGGAGACGGGGTCGCTAGATTTCGACCTGACTGCCCAGCTCGACCACGCGGTTGGTAGGCAGGCGGAAGAACTCCATCGCGCTTTCGGCGTTGCGCAGCATCCAAGCGAACAGTTTCTCCCGCCACAGCGCCATGCCGGGGCGCGAGGAAGGGATGAGCGTCTGCCGTGCGAGGAAGAAGCTGGTGTCCATCATCTTGAATTCGGGCCCGCAGCCCGTCGCCGTCGCCAGCGCTGCCGGCACGTCGGGTTCCTCCATGAAGCCGTAGCGCACGACGAGCCGGTAGAAGCCCTGTTCGAGATTCTCCAGCGCGGTGCGGTTCTCCGCGTCGACGAAGGGCACATCCTCGATCTTGACGGTGAGCAGGACGACGCGCTCGTGCAGCACCTTGTTGTGCTTCAGATTGTGGAGCAACGCGTGCGGCACGCCTTCGGCCGCCGATGTCATGAAGACGGCGGTGCCCGGCACGCGCGTCGCCGAATTGACCGCCGATTTGACGAACACCGCCACCGGCATCGCCGACTCGCGCATCCGGTCGATCATCAGGGTGCGCCCGCGCGCCCAGGTAGTGAGCAGCGCAAAGACGATGAAGCCCACCAGCAGCGGGAACCAGCCGCCATCGGGCACCTTCGTGAGGTTCGCCGCGAAATAGGCGAAATCGACGCAGAAGAAGGCGAAGACCAGCAACCCCGCGCCGATCTTGTTCCAGCGCCACAGGCTGTAGAAGACAACGGCCAGCAGGAAGGTGTCGATCAGCATCGCGCCCGTCACCGCGATGCCATAGGCCGCCGCGAGGTTCGACGAGGTCTGGAAGATCAGGACGAGCAGGATCACCATCACCATCAGCGCCCAGTTTATTACCGGGATATAGATCTGGCCGATCGCCGTCGTGCTGGTGTGCGTGATCCGAAGGCGCGGCATGAAGCCCAGTTGGATCGCCTGCTGCGTTACCGAGAAGGCGCCCGATATCACCGCCTGGCTGGCGATCACCGCCGCCATCGCCGCCAGGATGACGAGCGGCAGCCGCACGCTTTCGGGCGCGAGCAGGAAGAAGGGATTCTGGATCACCTCATGCGCGGTCGCCGGATCGGCGAGGATCATCGCCCCCTGCCCCAGATAATTGAGCATCAGCGCCGGCAGGACGAACGCCATCCACGAGATCCGGATCGGGTTACGCCCGAAATGACCCATGTCGGCATATAGTGCCTCCGCGCCCGTCACCGCGAGAACGACCGATCCCATCGCGAGGAAAGCGGCCACTCCGTCGTCGAGGAAGAAGGCGATCGCATAGGTGGGCGAGAGCGCCTTCAGGATCGTCAGGTCGCCCGCGACGTGGGTTATGCCAAGTACCGCGAGGACGAGGAAATAGAGAGCCATGATCGGGCCGAACAGCATGCCCACCTTCGCCGTGCCGCGCGACTGGAGCATGAACAGGCCGATCAAAATGCCCACCGATATGGGCAGCACCAGCGGTGTGAAACCCGCTTCGACCACGGTCAGGCCCTCCACCGCCGAAAGGACGGAGATGGCGGGCGTTATCATCGAATCGCCGTAAAAGAGCGCGGTGGCGAACACGCCCAGCAGGACGATGCCCCGCGTCCAGCGGGCGCCCTGCGACTTGCGGTTGATGAGCGCGAGGAGCGCGAGGCTGCCGCCCTCGCCCTTATTGTCCGCGCGCATGATGATGGTGACATATTTGATCGTCACCACCAGCATCATCGACCAGAAGATCAGGCTGAGCACACCCAATATGTGGAGTTCGTCGGGCTCGAGATGGTGATGGCCGGCGAATGCCTCGCGAAAGGCGTAGAGCGGGCTCGTCCCGATATCGCCGAAGACGACACCGATCGCGCCCACCGACAGCTTGAGGAGGCTGCCATGGCTCTGGCCAGGCGTTGCCTCGCCGGCGCTGTCGCCGGCGGAAATGGCATCCTTCATCGCCGGGCTGTCTCTGCCGCGCTCATCAAGCGTTCGAATATCCGTCTGCCCATTTCGTACGCCCGAAAGGCCCCCCGTGGCGACTGCGGCGCGGCCCTAGCACGCCCCCTTGCGGGCTGCAACGGCCGCGCGACAATCCCGCGCAAGGCGCGCTATAAACGCGCCAGCCGCATTCGGGAGGCATAGGTGCGCGTAGGAATTCCCCGCGAAATCAAGAATCACGAATATCGCGTCGGCCTCACCCCGGCGGCGGTGCGCGACGTGGTCGCCGCCGGACATGAGGTTCTTGTCGAGACGGAAGCCGGCGCGGGAATCGATTTCACCGATGAGGATTATCGCGCGGCCGGCGCAGGGATCGCCCCCGATCCCGCCGCCCTGTTCAGGTCGAGCGACCTGATCGTCAAGGTGAAGGAGCCGCAGCCGCGGGAGATCGCGCTGCTGGAGCCGAGGCACGTCCTCTTCACCTATCTCCATCTGGCCGCCGACAGGGCGCAGGCCGAAGGGCTGATGCGATCGGGCGCGACCTGCATCGCCTATGAAACGGTGACGGGCAGGAACGGCTCGCTGCCGCTGCTGCGGCCGATGTCGGAGGTGGCCGGGCGCATGGCGATCCATGTCGGCGCGCATTATCTGGAGAAGGATCAGGGCGGGCGCGGCGTGCTGTTGGGCGGCGTGCCGGGGGTAGCGCCGGCGCGCGTCGCGATCCTCGGCGGCGGCGTCGCCGGCTTCAATGCCGCGCAGATGGCCGTAGGGCTGGGTGCGGACGTAACCCTCTACGACATTTCGAACGACCGCCTTGCCGAGGTCGACGCCCTGTTCGGCGGCCGGATCAAGACGGGCTATGCCAGCAAGGCCGCGATCGCCAGTGCGGTGGCGCGCGCGCATCTGGTGATCGGTGCGGTGCTGATCCCCGGCGCGGCGACGCCCCGGCTCGTCACGCGCGAGATGGTTCGCACGATGAAGCGCGGCGCGGTCCTCGTCGATATCGCGATCGATCAGGGCGGCTGCTTCGAGACGTCACATCCGACGACGCACACCGACCCCGTCTTCGTCGAGGAAGGCGTGGTGCATTATTGCGTCAGCAACATGCCCGGATCGGTGCCGCGCACCTCCACCTTCGCGCTCAACAACGCCACCCTGCCCTTCATTCTGAAGCTGGCCAATGAAGGCGCCGAAGCGGCCATGCGCGCCGATCCACACCTCGCCGCCGGCCTCAACATAGCAGAGGGCCGGATACGCCACCCGGCGGTCGCGGAGGCGCTCAACCTGCCGCTCGGGTGAGGTCAATCGACATTCGGCCCATCCCCCGTCATTCCGGCGAAATCCGGAATCCATGGACGGCGGGACAATCCATAATGAAGCGAGCCGCGTCCATGGTCCCACGACTTTCATCAGGGGTGACAGGGGAATATCCGAATCTTTAGGGTCCGCCAACCTGCCCTTGCATGCCGCGTACCTCGGCCAGCCTTTGCTCCAGCTCCGGCCGCCACGGCGCGCGCGCGGGCGTGCGATCGAGCAGCGATTGCCAGATCGCGATCGCCCGGTCGAACTGCCCCGCCTGCGCATAAGCAAGGCCGAGGAAATAAGGCGGGCCGGGATGCTCTGGACTGAGCTTGGCCGCGCGCTCGAACGCGAGGCGCGCGGCGGGCGAGATCAGCCCCTGCGAATAGGTGACGAGCGCATTGCCGAGGCCGACCCACAGGTCCGCGCTGCTCGGCCGCTGGTTCAGCGCGGCGCGGATCGTCGCGATCGCATAGGCGTCGAGCCCGCGCTCGTGGAGGTTCTCCGCCGCCGTCAGCACGTCGACATCGCTGCCCACCTCGGCCAGCATGCCTTCGGGGGACTTAGGGAAATCCTTGGTCGGTTGCTCGGCCGAAGCGGCGGGGCGCGTCGGGCTGCCGCTCTGAAAGGGACTGCCCTGCCAGGCATAGCCCGCGACCCCCAGCAGCAGCGCCGCGCCCAGATAGTCGAGCGAGGCGCGCGGCAGATTACCGAACCGCCAGAGGCCAAGGCCGGTGACGACCGCCAGCACGCCCAGGATAAGCCAGCCCATCAGCCCCTCTTGCTCCGCTTGAAACGCCCGCGCGCCAACCACAAGCCGACGAGCAGCAGGATGATCGGCAGGCCCCAGAGCGGCCAGGTCATGCGGTTGAGCGTCGGCTCATAGCTTACCCAACTGCCATAACGCTGCACGAGCCAGGCGCGGATTTGCTCGGGCGATTCGCCCGCCGCGATCCGGCGACGGACGAGCGCACGCATGTCGCCCGCCATCTCCGCATTCGAATCGGCGATCGACTGGCCCTGGCAGACGAGGCAGCGCAGCGTCTCCATCAGCGCCTTCGCCTCGGCCTCCTGCTTCGGATCGGGAAGCTGCGTGTCCGCCAGTTCCGCCGCCGGCATCAGCGAGTCGGCCAGCACCGGCGCCGAAAGCGCCAGCAACGCCCCAAGGCAGGGCAGGAGCAGCGCGCGCCGCATCACCGCGCCGCCCGCACCGCCGCCAGCAGCGCCGGCACGTCCTCGGGCATGATCTGGCCGATATGCTGATGGCGGATGATGCCCTTGCCATCGACGACGAAGGTTTCGGGCACGCCCGAGGAGCCCATCGCCATCTGCACCCGGCTGTCCACGTCGCTGCCGATCGCGCGATAGGGATCGCCCCAGCGCGACAGGAAGCTCGCGACGTCCTCCGGCCGGTCACGGATCGCGATCGCGTCGATCGGCACGCCGGCGTCGGCGAGTTGCTTGAGTTGCGGCGCTTCGGCCGCGCAGGGGATGCACCAGCTTGCGAAGATGTTCAGCAGGTGCGGTTCGCCCGTGGCGAGCGCCGACTGCTTGAGGCCCGGATGGCCGGGCGCGCCGGACGGAAGATCGAAGGCGGGCAGCGGCTTGCCGATCATCTGCGATCGTATGTCGTGGCTGGAAGGCGAGATCAGGCCGCTGGCGAACACCGCCACGAACAGAATGAACAGCGCGAGCGGCGCCCACAGGATCAGTCTCTTCATGCGTAGGCCTCCGCGCGGCCATAGGCCCGGCGCTCGCGCCAGACACGCCCGACGAGCGAGAGGAAGCCGCCGAACGCCACCATCGCGCCGCCGAGCCAGATCAACGTCACGAACGGCTTCCACCACAAGCGCAGCTGCCAGCGCCCGTCTTCGGCGGCATTGCCGAGGACGACATAAAGCTGGCCGTCGAGCACCGTCTTGATCGCGGCCTCGCTGGTTTCGGTGGGCGGCGCCCAATAGCTGCGCGACTGGGTGCGCAGCGTCAGCGGCTGGCGATCGTCGCGCGTCGCGGTCAGCGTCGCCTCCACCGCCGTCCAGTTCGGCCCGGCCACCGGCTCGACGCTGTCGAACCGCACCTTATAGGGGCCGACGACATGCGTCTCGCCCGGCCGAGCGGCGACCAGCGTCTCCTTGATGAAGGCGCTTTCGGACGCCATGCCCGCGAGGCTGACGGCGATGCCGAGATGTGCGATCACCATGCCATAGGTGAAGAGCGGCGTGCGACGCAGGTTGCGCTTCCACAAGGGCGCGACGCTGCCCGCCGCGACACCGGCGGCGAGGATCAGGCCGAGGCGCGGCAAGAGGCCGATCTGCGGCGCCCAGATAGTCAGCGCCAGCAAGGCGCAGGCAGCGAGCAGCACCGGAAGCGCAAGCCGCTGCACCACGACCTTCAGATCGTCACGCCGCCAGCGCATCAGCGGCCCCGCCGCCATCACCGCGACGAGGAGGAGCGCGAGCGGCCCGGCCGCCGAGTTGAAATAAGGCGCACCCACCGACAATTTCTCGCCCGTCGTCGCCTCCACCGCCAGCGGGTAGAGCGTGCCGACGAGAACGATGCCGAGGATCGCCGAGAGCAGCAGATTGTTGAGCACCAGCGCGCCCTCGCGGCTCACCAGGTCGAAGCGCGAGCCTTCCTTTACCGTGCCGATACGCAGCCCGAACAATGCCAGCGCGCCCCCGATATAAAGGACGAGCAGCGCAAGGATGAAGCTGCCCCGCCGGGGATCGACGGCGAAGGCGTGGACCGAGGTCAGGATGCCCGAACGGACGAGGAAGGTGCCGACCATCGACATGGAGAAAGCGACGACGGCAAGCATGATCGTCCAGGCGCGCAAGCCGTCGCGCGTCGCCAGCACCGTCACCGAATGGAGCAAAGCGGTGGCCGCCAGCCACGGCATCAGCGAGGCGTTCTCCACCGGGTCCCAGAACCACCAGCCGCCCCAGCCCAGCTCATAATAAGCCCAGTAGGAGCCGGCGGTGATGCCGAGCGTCAGCATGATCCATGCGGCAAGCACCCACGGCCGCATCGCGCGCGCGAAGGCCGGGCCGACATAACGCGTCACCAGCGCCCCCACCGCGAAGGAGAAGGCGACCGACAGGCCGACATAGCCGAGGTAGAGCGTCGGCGGGTGGAAGGCGAGGCCGGGGTCCTGCAACAGCGGATTGAGCCCCTGCCCTTCCGCCGCCGGCGGGCTGAGCCGCGCGAAGGGGTTCGACGCGAACAGCAGGAAGGCGTAGAAACCGAGGCCGATCGCCGCCTGTGCCGCCAGCGTCGCGATCAGCGTCCGTTCGTTCAGCCGCCGCTCGAACAGCGCCACCGCCCCGCCGGCGGCCGCGAGGATCGTGACCCACATCAGCATCGAGCCTTCGTGGTTCCCCCAGGTGCCGGCGAATTTGTAGAGCCAGGGCTTGTCGGCATGATCGTTCTGCGCGACGAGCGCGACCGAAAGATCGACGCGCAGGAACAGCAGGATCAGGCAGGCGAAGGCGAACACCGTCAGCAGCGCCTGCGCCAGCGCGATGCGCCGGACGCCGCCGAGCATCTCGGCACGCTGTTTAGTCAGGCCGAGCGCACCCAGCACCAGTTGCAGCGCGGCGAGCGCGGCGGCGAGCCACAGCGCGGCAAGGCCAGCCTCGGCGATCATTCCTCGGCGCTCTTCGACTTGTGCATCGCGCCCGCCACCTGCGGCGGCATGTAGCGCTCATCATGCTTGGCGAGGATGTTGTCCGCGACGAAGGTGCCGTCCGCGGTAAACTTGCCTTCGGCGATCACGCCCGAATCCTCCTTGAACAGATCGGGGACGATGCCCTTGAAGACCACCGGCACCTCGTCCTTGAAATCGGTGACGACGAAGCGGATCGTCACGCCGTCGGGCTCGCGCACGATCGATCCCTTCTTCACCATGCCCCCCAGCCGCACCGCGCGGCCCACGGGAAGCGAATCCTTGATGACGTCGCCGGGCGTATAGAAATAGGCGGCCTGATCCTTGAGCGCCGACATGGCGAGCAGCGCCGCGCCGATCACCGCGACGAGCGCGAGCAGCACGAGGATGAGGCGCTGGTGCTTGGCCTTCATGCCCCCTCCTCGCGCCGCCGGCGCAGCGCATCCGCCGCGGCCTCCGCGCGGCGCATCGCGACATGGCTCCACAGGACGAGCCCCGCCGTGCCGCCGGCGGTGATCGCATAGGCCGCGATGATGAAGGGCCAGTGGTTCATGCCGCCGCCAGCCTCTTCAGCCGCGCCTCGACCCGCGCCATCGCGAGGAGCGCGCGCATCCGCATCAGGACGATCGCCGCGAAGAGCAACGTGAAACCCAGCATCGCGATCGGCAGCGGCCAGAGGATCGAGCTGTCGATCGTCGAGCCGCTGAGCGTGATGCTCTGCCCCTGGTGCAGCGTGCGCCACCACAGCACCGAATAATGGATGACCGGGATGTTGACCGCGCCGACGAGGCCGAAGATCGCCGCGACCCGGCTGCCCTCGCCCCGCTCCGCGCTTGCCCCCGCCAGCGCGATATAGGCGATGTAGAGGAAGAGGAGGACGAGCATCGACGTCAGCCGCCCGTCCCATTCCCACCATGTTCCCCACGTCGGCCGCCCCCAGAGCGAGCCGGTGGCGAGGCAGATCGCGGTGAACAGCGCGCCGGGCACCGCGATCGCGCGCGCCGCGACGCCCGCCAGCGGGTGCCGCCAGACGAGCTGCATCAGGCTCGCCGCCGCCAGCCCGGTCCACCCCGCCATGCCCAGCCAGGCCGACGGGACATGGACGTACATGATCCGCACGCTCTCGCCCTGCAGATAATCGGGCGGCGTCAGGAACAGGCCGGCGCCGAGCCCGATCAGCGTCAGCACGCCCCCCAGCCACCCCAGCCAGGGCGTCAGCGGGCGCGCGATTCCGAGAAAACGGTTGGGATTGGCGAAAATGTGCATATTCGGGGCGGCTATTAGAGCAGCTTGGCCTTGGGGGGAAGCGCTAGCAAGGCCGCCGGGGCGCCTTTATCCTTCGCCGATCCGATCGGGACAGCCACCGAAAAAATGGGGCGATCGACGGGAATTGAACCCGCAACCTCCGGTACCACAAACCGGCGCTCTAACCAATTGAGCTACGATCGCCACGGAGCTGCCGAAGCGCCCGGCTCCATAGGAGCGTGGGGCGGCCGAGGTCAAGGCCAAGGTCAGGCAGATTCGGTCGCCTCACGAGAGGTGGCGAGATCGACCGCATCTTTCTTCGCCGGGGCCGGCATGCTGCCCCAGGGAATGACGGCCCACATCCGCTCATGGCCATAATAGAGCACGATCTTGGTGAAGACCTCCGTAAGTGCGATCGAACCTGCAAGCTTGGCGCTGGATGTGAAGAGCAGGCTCAGGATGAACGTATCGATGCTGCCGAGGGTACGCCAGCTTATCGCCTTCACGATCGAGCGCGGATGCGATTCGCGTCCGCGAAAGAGAAACATTCACCCCTCCATATCTTGGCGCGGGAGGAATAAAGGTCGCGGGCGACGGGGTCGAGAGCGGTTTTGCTTGATGCGTCGATAGAAAAGCCGCGCCCTCGCCACCCGAATTGCGCCAAAACCGATCGCCATTCGATGACGAAGCCGTCGTGCCCCGCCCCCTATCTCCGTCATTCCCGCGCAGGCGGGAATCCATAGGCACTGTCGATGCCAAAAGAACGAAGCGCGCTTTTTATGGATTCCCGCCTGCGCGGGAATGACGGGGAACTGCTGTAATAAGGGCGCACATCGGCTGATCGGCCAAATGCCGATCAGTCCTGACGCCTGTCGATCCGGAACCAGACCATGTCGGCATCCCACGCGCCCTCGGCCGTCGCGGCGCGCAAGGTGCGCGCGAACTCGGCCGAGCGTTGCACCGTTCCCTGCGGCTCCTGCACCGCCAGCGGGCGATCACCGACGATCAGGAACAGCCCCGTCCAGCCGGTATGATCGGGATAGACGTTGAATTCATAATGGCCGGGTTCGGGACGGGTATAGCCGACGTCGAGGCTCTTCAGCCCGTCCATCGATGTCTTGTCGGGCAGGATCCACGTCACCACGCCCGACGGCTCGACCCCGAACAGCGCCATCGATTTGTCGCTATCCTTCAGCGCGATCCGGACGCGGGCCAGCGCCTGCGGTTTCGTCAGCGACGTATCGAGGATGAAGGGCTCGCCGCTCACCGTCAGCCTGTCGCCGCCGATACCCTTGCGCAGGCGCATCGGCTCGTCGATCGCGGCGCATTCGCGCGGATCGATCTGCGCGACCTTGGCGACGCTGACCGGGCCGGCCTTGAGGTCCTCGGCCTTGATAAGCGCGCTGGTGATTCGCCCCGCCTCGGCCGGATTGCCCGACACGCCGATCAGCGCCAGCGGCCCCTTGCTGCCGTCCTCGACCGGATCGACTCGCAGCCAAGAACAGGGCACGCGCGACAGCTTCGCCTCCACCAGGTCGCGCGTCGTCGGCGCATTGGCGCGGATGACGAAGAAGGCGACAAGGCCGACGAGCGCCACCAGAATAGCGACCAGGGCGATATAGCGCGGCGCCTTGCTGGGCGGCTTGATCTCGGGCGGGGGTGGCAGCGGCGCCGTGATCGCCTGTCCTTCCGCCATGAATTTGGCGACGCCCGCGATAATGGCGGACAGCGCGGCGGGCGCGCCCCGGAACGGCGCGACATCAATCGCCTCATGCCCGCCGAAGCCGAAGGGCGGCTCCACCGAATCGAGCAGAACGCCCAGATAAGCGCCGCGCGCGTTCGCCTTCTCGGCCTCGTCGATCACCGTCTTGCCGGTGACGGAATCAACCGAAGCTTCGGACCAGCAGACGAGGCACAGCCGGGCGGAAGCGGCCTGTTCGGCCCTCGCCGGCGCATCGCCATCCCACCACAGGCTGTAACCGGCGGCGCGGAGCGCCTCCACGATCGGGAGAATGCGCGTCCGGTCGCCGGTGGCGCAGGCAAGATAGATATCGCTCATGCCGCCGCTCCGACGACGCCGGCACGCGCACGTCCCGCAACGAGCGGCAGGATGAACAGGACGAGCAGCACGCTCAAACTCAGGCTCGCGTTCAGGCCTTCCACCGATCCCCCCCAGATTGCCGGACCGGCGAGATCGACGTCGAAGATCGATCCGAAGGCGCCGTGGCCCGGATTCGGCGAGGCCGCGAATAGCAGTTCCTCCGCCCAGTTATAACCGAAATGCGCGGCGATCGGTGCAAGCAGCCCCCCCGTCCGCCACGCGAGCAGCCCGAACCAGAGGCCGGCCAGAAAGATATTGGCAAGGCTCGCCGGATCGCGCCAGCCGCCGGCGAAATGGACCAGCGCGAAGGCGAGCGCGGTGAGGACGATACCCACCGCCCGACCGCCGGCGCGGATCAGGACCGGCTGCAACAGACCCCGGAACATCATTTCCTCCGCGGCGACCTGCAAGGCGATCAGCAAGCTGCCGGTTACGATAAGGCCTGGCTCGACGGGTTGCAGGAATGGGGCGGCCGGCACCGCGACGCCGGTGAGGAAGGCGATGGCGAGCAGCACCGCCGGTGCACCGAGCCCCACCACCAGCACCGCGCCGATCTGGCTTGCGCCGCCACCTGCGCGTGGCCTCTCGCGGAAGAGAAGACAGCCGAGCAGCGCGAGGAGCAGGATCGGCGCATAGATGGCAAAGCGATAGCAGCCCTCCAGCACCGCCTCACTCCCTCGGGCAACGTCTGTGCCGCGCGTCAGCAGGGCGAAGAGCGCGTCACGGCCGAGCAGGACCGCGATCGAAGTCGCCAGCGCGAAGAGCAGCGCGAGAAGGGCGCGACTCATCTGGCGGTCTGCCGGCGATGCGCCGGCGCGCGGACGCCTCCAATGACGAGCATATTTCCCCCTCCCCGGCCGAACGGCCGTCTTCCCTGACGGTCGTTTCGGCTCCGATAGCGCAGCACCCTATCATCCTGCGCGAGCGTCGCTAGAGAGGATGTGTCGGGGATCACAGCGTGCAGGGGAAAAGAGGAATGGCGGAAGATTCGGCGCGTCGGGATTCGCGTGGCGGGCGGTTTGCGCTGATCGCGGCGGCGCTGATCGCGATCCTGGCGGTCGGCCTCTCGATCTGGAAACGGCCCGCCGCCGCCCCCAGCGCCGCGGCGGGGCCGGCCGCGTCCGAACCGGCGGGTGGCGATATCGCCCAGCGCGTCGCCGAACTCGAAGAACATGCCAAAGCCTCGCCGCACGACGCCGAGGCGTGGCGGCAACTGGGTTGGGCCTATTATGGGACGCGCCAGTTCGCCAGATCGGTGGAGGCCTATAAACGCGCGACCGCGATCGATCCGAAGAATGCCGAGGGCTGGTCGGCGCTCGGCGAGGCGCTGGTCTATACCGGCACGCCCGAGCAGCCCTTCCGCCCCGAGGCGGTGGAGGCCTTCCGCAAGGCGCTGGCGATCGATCCCGCCGATCCGCGCGCGCGCTATTTCCTCGCCGTGTCGCGCGATCTGGACGGCGATCACAAGGGCGCGATCGACGATTGGTTCGCCCTCCTCAAGGATACGCCCGCCGGCGCGCCGTGGGAGAAGAGCCTGCGCGAGACGATCACGCAGGCCGGCGAGAAATATGGGATCGAGGTGGCCAGCCGGATGCCGCCGCGCTCCGCGCCGTCCAACGCCGCGACCGACGCGATTCCCGGCCCGACGCGCGAGCAGATGGCCGCCGCCAGCGCGCTCCCGCCCTCGCAGCAGGCGGCGATGGTTGAGGGCATGGTCGAGGGGCTCGCGCAGAAGCTCAAGGCCAATCCCAGGGACGCGGACGGCTGGCTTCGGCTGATGCGCGCGCAAATGGTGCTGGGCGAGAAAAACAAGGCCGCCCAGGCGTTTGCCGATGCGCGCGCCGCCTTTGCCGGCGACACCGCCACCCAGGCGCGACTCGGCGAAGGCGCGAAGGCGCTTGGCGTTCCGGGCGCCTGACACCATTTGTCATAAAGCAGTGAGAAGTGCGGCTTGGCCATGGGAAAGGCCCAGCCGGCTTGCCTTCGCGCGTCCGCCCGCGCAAAGGAGCCCGCGAAAGGACGAAATCATCATGGCGCAGAATTGGACGCCCGCGAGCTGGACCGAGCATGAGGCCCGCCAGCTTCCCGTTTATCGCGACTCTGCCGCGCTCGATCGCGCGACGGGGGAGCTTGGGCATTTCCCCCCTCTGGTCTTCGCCGGGGAAGCGCGCGCGCTGACCGCCGATCTCGCGGCGGTGGCGGCGGGCAAGGCGTTTCTGCTCCAGGGCGGCGATTGCGCGGAAAGCTTCGCCGAGTTCCATCCGAACAATATCCGCGACACGTTCCGCGTCCTCCTCCAGATGGCGGTGGTGCTGACCTATGCGTCGAAGCTGCCGATCGTGAAGGTCGGCCGCATGGCGGGGCAGTTCGCGAAACCGCGCTCCGCGCCCGACGAGGAGCAGAACGGGCGCACCCTGCCCAGCTATCGCGGCGACATCATCAACGACATCAACTTCGAGGATGCGGCGCGCGAGCCCGATCCTTTCCGGATGATCCGCGCCTACAGCCAGGCGGCGGCGACGCTCAACCTGCTGCGCGCCTTTGCGCAGGGCGGCTATGCCACGCTGGAGCAGGTGCACACCTGGACGCTCGACTTCATGGGTCGCAGCCCGTGGGCCGCGCGCTATCAGGAACTGGCCGACCGTATCGGCGAGGCGCTGGACTTCATGGCGGCCTGCGGCCTGAACCCGGAAACGGTGCCGCAGCTCAAGGGCACGCAATTCTATACCAGCCATGAGGCGCTGCTGCTGCCCTATGAGCAGGCGCTGACGCGGCAGGATTCGCTGACCGGCGATTGGTATGACACGTCGGCGCATTTCCTGTGGATCGGCGATCGGACGCGCTTCGAGGGATCGGCGCATGTCGAGTTCCTGCGCGGCATCGGGAATCCGATCGGGATCAAGTGCGGACCGAGCCTCGATCCCGACGTGCTGCTGCGCCTGCTCGACACGCTCGATCCGGCACGCACGCCGGGCCGCATCACGCTCATCACCCGCTATGGGCATGACAAGATCGAGAAGGGCCTGCCCCCGCTCGTCCGCGCGGTGAAGCGAGAGGGGCGGCCGGTGGTGTGGAGCTGTGATCCTATGCACGGCAACGTCGTCAAGGCGGCCAACGGCTACAAGACGCGGCCGTTCGACCGCATTCTCGCCGAGGTGCGCGGCTTCTTCGCGGTGCACCGCGCCGAGGGGACGCATGGCGGCGGCATTCATATCGAGATGACCGGCCAGAACGTCACCGAATGCACCGGCGGCGCGATCGACGTGACCGAACAGAGCCTGGCGGACCGCTACCACACGCATTGCGACCCCCGCCTCAACGCGGGGCAGAGCATCGAGCTGGCCTTCCTGCTGGCGGAAATGCTCAACCAGGAACTACGCCAGCGGCATCAGGCCGCGGCGTGATTCCGTAAGACACGGGCTCCGGCTCCGCCAGAAACGGCGGAGCCGTTTTTTTGTGGGCTCCGTTCCGGCGAACCTCACATGTCGCTTCGTCATTCCGGCGAAAGCCGGAATCCAGGGGACGGCGAGTCTATCCTTAAAGAAGAAAGCCGAATCCATGGCCGGCTTCTGCCGGGTGACGGCGTGGGACACTCGCGCGCGCAAAAAAAGGGCTGGTCCCGAAGGGCCAGCCCGGAAAGTTTTTAGGAGAGGATGCCTGAAAGGCAGGAGCTTTTTGCGCTTGATATATCAATTGTGCAAGTGCGAAGAAGTGAAGCGCGATTGCAGAAAGCGCAACTGCCGATCCTCCCGCGCAATGGATCGCGTCAGAGCGCGCCGTGGCAATGCTTGTATTTCTTGCCCGAACCGCAGGGGCATGGCGCGTTGCGGCTTACTTTGCCCTCCCAGCTCGCCGGATCGTCATCCAGATCCTCGACGAGCGCCGCGCCGGCATCGCCGAACATCAGGGGCGCCACGCGCGTCGTCACCAGCCCCAGCGAGGCGGCGTCGAAATCGTTCGTATCGTCCTCGCCGGTCAGCGGATCGATATGGGTGGTCACGAAATCGGGCATCGGCGGCAGTTCGGGCGGCTGCGCCATGAACTGCGCGTGCGACAGCAGCCGCGTCACGTCTTCGCGGATCGCGGAGAGCATGCGCTCGAAAAGCGCGAACGCCTCCTGCTTATATTCGTTGATCGGCGTCTTCTGCGCATAAGCGCGCAGATGCACCACCTGGCGCAGGGCATCGAGCGTGGACAGATGCTCCTTCCAGTGATGATCGAGCGACTGGAGCAGCACGCTCTTTTCGATCGACAGCCACGTCTCCTCGGAAATCTCGGCGATCTTGCCCGCGATCAGCGCATCGGACGCGGCCTGGATGCGCTCCTCCAGCGCCTCGGGATCGAGGCCGTCCTCCTCCATCCATTCCTCGATCGGCAGATCGAGCGCCAGCAGCCCCTGCGCCGATTCCTTCAGCAGCTCGACCTTCCACTGTTCGGGATAGCTGTTCGGCGGGCAGGCCGCGGCGACGATCGAGTTCACCGTCTCGGCGCGCATGTCGGCGACGACATCGTCAATCTGCTCGGCATCCATGATGCTGTCGCGCTGCTCGTAGATCACCTTGCGCTGATCGTTCATCACGTCGTCATATTCGACGACCTGCTTGCGGATTTCGTAGTTGCGCGCCTCGACCTTCTTCTGCGCCGTCTCGATCGCCTTCGATATCCAGGGGGAGACGATCGCCTCGCCATCCGCCAGATTCTTGTTCATCATCTTGGCGAACATCGTCTGCGGGCCGAAGATACGCAGCAAATCGTCGTCGAGCGACAGATAGAAGCGGCTGAGGCCCGGATCGCCCTGCCGGCCCGAACGGCCGCGCAGCTGATTGTCGATGCGGCGGCTCTCATGCCGCTCGGTGCCGAGCACGAACAGGCCGCCGGCGGCGAGCACCCGCTCCTTCTCCTCGGCGATTTCCTGCCTGATCCGCTCGATCGCGGCCTCGCGCTCCGGGCCTTCGGGCATTTCGGCCAGCTCGTCCTCGATCCGCATCTCCAGGTTGCCGCCCAGCTGGATGTCGGTGCCGCGACCCGCCATGTTGGTGGCGATCGTCACCGCGCCCCAGCGCCCGGCCTGCGCCACGATCCGCGACTCATTCTCGTGATGGCGTGCGTTCAGCACCTCATGCCTGACGCCTTCCTTGCGCAGGAATTCGGAAAGCAGCTCCGATTTCTCGATCGATACGGTGCCGACCAGCACCGGCTGCCCTGTCCCCGCCTTCTCGCCGATCGCCTTGGCGATCGCCTGGAACTTGTCCTGCATGTTCTTGTAGAATTGATCGTCCTCGTCGATCCGCTGGATGGGCAGGTTCGTCGGAATCGTGACGACGTTCATCTTGTAAATCTGGTAGAATTCGGGCGCCTCGGTCGCCGCCGTGCCCGTCATCCCGCCCAGCTTGGGATACATGCGGAAATAATTCTGGAAGGTGATCGAGGCGAGCGTCTGGTTCTCCGGCTCGATATTGACGCCTTCCTTGGCCTCGACAGCCTGATGCAGCCCGTCGGACCAGCGCCGGCCATCCATCATGCGGCCGGTGAACTCGTCGATGATGACGACCTTGCCGCCCTTCACGATATAATCGATGTCGCGCTTGAAGATCACGTTCGCGCGCAGCGCCTGGTTGAGGTGGTGCACCACCTGCGTATTCTCGAAATCATAGAGGTTCGCGCCCTCCAGCAGGCCGGCGGCCTCCAGCGCGCGCTCCATCTTCTCGGTGCCGTCCTCGGTCAGGACGACGGTCTTCTGCTTCTCGTCCAGCTCATAATCGTCGGGCACCACCTGCTTCACGATCGCGTCGACGCTCTTGTACAGCTCGGACTTGTCGTCGGTCGGCCCCGAGATGATGAGCGGCGTGCGCGCCTCGTCGATCAGGATCGAATCAACCTCGTCGACGATCGCGTAGGCGAAGGGGCGCTGCACCATCTGGCTGCGCTCATATTTCATATTGTCGCGCAGATAATCGAAACCGAACTCGTTGTTCGTGCCGTAGGTGATGTCGGCCGCATAGGCGTCGCGTCGCTGCTGGTCGGTGAGATTCGGGACGATGACGCCCACCGACATGCCGAGATAGCGATAGACCTGTCCCATCCACTCGGCATCGCGCCGCGCCAGATAGTCGTTCACGGTGACGACGTGGACACCCTTGCCGTTCAGCGCGTTGAGATAGGTGGCGAGCGTCGCCACCAGCGTCTTGCCCTCGCCGGTACGCATCTCGGCGATCTCGCCGCGATGGAGGACGATGCCGCCGATAAGCTGCACGTCATAATGACGCTGGCCGAAAACGCGCTTCGCCGCCTCGCGCACCGTGGCGAACGCCTCGGGCAGCACATCGTCCAGCGTCTCGCCATTGTCGAGGCGGGCGCGCAGAACCGTGGTCTGGTTGCGCAATTCCTCCTCGGACATCGCCACATAGGTCGGTTCGAGGCCGTTGATCTTTTCGACCGTGGGCCGCATCGCCTTGACGTAGCGGTCGTTCGACGAACCGAAGATGGCCTTGGCGATGCCGCCGAGCATAAGCATTCCCTGCAAAAAAACGGCTGGACGGCATGATCCGGCCCGCCTCTATGTGCCGGCGAGATAGGTGGCGAGGAAGACTACGTCAATTCGAACGGCAAAGCCGTTCCGCTCGCCGCCGCATGGCCTTATAGGGCGGCCCGACTGGAGCACATGCCTTATGACCGATATCTCGCCTCTCGCGCCTGCCTCTTTTCCCGGCCTGCCCGATGTTGCCGGCGTCCGGCTTGCCGTCGCGCGCGCGCATTACAAGGCGTGGGATCGCTGCGATCTCACGCTTGCGGCGCTGGACGAGGGAACCGCCGTCGCGGGCGTGACGACGAAAAGCCTCTGTCCCTCGCCCGAGGTCGAATGGTGCCGCGCCGCTCTGCCGCTCGGCCGCGCGCGGGCGCTGGTCGTCAATGCGGGCAATTCGAACGCCTTTACCGGCCACAGGGGCCGCGCGGCGGTGGAGGCGATCGCCGCCAGGGTGGCGGGCGCGCTGGGCTGCGCGCCGTCCGACATATTCGTCGCCTCGACGGGGGTGATCGGCGTGCCGCTGCCCATCGACAAGGCCGAAGCCGGGCTTGATGCCGTCCTCGCCGCGCCGGCCGCGAACTGGGAGGAGGCCGCCCGGACAATCATGACTACCGACACCTTCGCCAAGGCCGCCGTCACGCATGCGGTGGTCGGCGGGCGGACGGTGCCGATCGTCGGCATCATCAAGGGATCGGGCATGATCGCGCCGGATATGGCGACGATGCTCGGCTTCCTCTTCACCGATGCGGCGGTCGCGCCCGGCTTCCTCCAGACGATGCTGGAAGCCGCGAATGCGAAAAGCTTCTCCTGCATCACGGTGGACGGCGATACGTCAACTTCGGATACCGTGCTCGCTTTCGCGACGGGCAAGGCGGGCAACGCCCCCCTCTCCTCCTTCGACGATCCGGGGGCGGATGCCTTCCAGGCCGCGCTGACCGACCTGTGCACCCGGCTCGCTCACCTCGTCGTCCGCGACGGCGAAGGCGCGAGCAAGTTCATCACCGTCGATGTAGAGGGTGCGGTTTCGGACGAAAGCGCGCGCAAGGTGGCGCTGTCCATCGCCAATTCGCCGCTGGTGAAGACCGCGATCGCAGGCGAGGACGCCAATTGGGGCCGGGTCGTGATGGCCGTCGGCAAGGCGGGCGAACCGGCCGAGCGCGACAAGCTCTCGATCCGCTTCGGCGCGACGCAGGTGGCGCGCGAAGGGCTTGCGGTCGAAGGTTATGACGAGGCGCCGGTCGCGGCGCATCTCAAGGGTGGCGAGATCGAGATCGGCGTGGACCTCGGCCTCGGCTCAGGCCGCGCGACCGTATGGACGTGCGACCTGACCCATGGCTACATTTCGATCAATGCGGATTATCGCAGCTGAAACAGCCGTAACGCGTCCTTCCCGCGCGGGCGGGAATCCATAAACGCAGCATTCGGGCCTGTCATACCGACAGTGCTTATGGATTCCCGCCCGCGCGGGAACGATAGGAGGGATTCCCCGCGCTGCCTGCCCTCAGAGCGCGCCTTCGATCCAGCGCTTGAGGTGGCTCTTGGGCGCGGCGCCGACCTGCGTCGCGGCCGGGACGCCGCCCTTGAACAGGATCATCGTGGGGATGCCGCGCACGCCATATTGGCTGGGGGCGTCGGGATTCTCGTCGATGTTGAGCTTGGCGATCGTCACCTTGCCGTCAAGCTCCTCGGCAATCTCTTCCAGCGCCGGGCCGATCGAACGGCACGGGCCGCACCATTCCGCCCAGAAATCGACCACCACCGGGCCGGTGGCGGAGAGCACGTCATTCTGGAAGCTGGTGTCGGTAACGGTCTTGGTCGCCATGAACTGACTCCTTTGGTTTATCCCCGATGTAGGCGGCGTTCCGCTCCACCTCAACGGGCGAGGGGCAGGATTTGCTGCTGGCCTGACAAGTCCCGCTTCCAGCGCGCGATCAGATCGGGCGGAAGCGCGATGAGGCGGGGGCCGGCCGTATAGAGCAAGGCGGCCTCGATCGCGCGGCCGGGAAAGATCACCTCAAGCGCCGCGACATAGGCCGCCATCTGGCGGATATGGTGTTCGGGCACCGCCTCCAGCCCCGCCGGCACCCGCCGGCCCGTCTTGAAATCGACGACGCGGATCAGCGCGTCGGTGACGAGCAGCCGGTCGACCGTGCCGGCGACCACTTCCTCCTCCACGACCGCCGCGATCGGCGCCTCGGCGAGCGAATCGGGGCCGAACAGATCGGCGAAGCGCGGGTCGGCGATGATCGCGCAGGCGGCCTTCGCCAGTTCGGCGCGCAAACCAGGATCGGCGACGCCCGCCGCCTGTTCCAGCCATCGCAGCGCCGCGCTCTCGCGCGCCTCGGGCGGCAGGCCGGGCAGGCGCTCGAACAGCGCATGGAGCAGCGTCCCGCGCCGGGCGGCGTCGAGCATCGCGGGCGACGGCGGCGGGTCTGCGACCATATCGACCCCCAGTTGCGAGGGCCTTAGCGGACGTGGCGGACGCGCTTCCCTGGGCGCGGCGCGCGACAGCCAGTCGGGCAAAAGCGGCGGAGGCAGCGGCGCGGCAGGCGCACGCAACGCCGCGGGGCGGGCCGCCACCGCCGCCTTGCCGCGATGATGGCGCGCGCCGGACCAGAGGGGGTCCTCCTCCCATTCGGTGCCGAGCGTCCCCATCGCCCGGTCTATCACCTGATACCAGCTATCGGGCGCGGGCTCGCCTTTCGCGCGCGGCCCCAGTGCGCCGCCGACGATCAGCCGCTCTTCGGCACGGGTCGCCGCGACATAGAGCAGCCGCCAATGCTCGGCGCGCTCCTTCTCCTCGGTGCGGGCGAGATCGTCGGCGAGGCTGCCCGACAATTCCTCCTTGCGCGGGCGGAAGACGGGCACGCTCACCCCCTCCTCGATCGTCCAGTCGAGCGCGCCCAGCCGGCTGTTGTCGGGATCGCCCGTCGCGTCGGCGAGGATCACGACGGGTGCCTGCAAGCCCTTCGCGCCATGCACCGTCATCACCCGGACGGCGTCGAGCGGCGCGGAGGCGTCGCGTGTAATCTCCACCTCGCCGCGATCGAACCAGTCGAGGAAGCGCTGGAGCGAGGGCGTCTCGCTGCTTTCGAACTGGAGCGCGGCGTTCAGCAATTCCTCGATCGGATCGCGCGCTTCCTCGCCAAGCCGCGCGATCAGCTTGCGCCGCCCCTGAAGCGGGCCGGTGAGGATCGCCTCCAGGAAGGGATAGGGCGTGGTGAAGTCCGCCCGCGCGAGGATCGCGCCCAGCGCCGCCGCCGCATCCGCGAAGTCCGGCGACTGGCGGAGCGCCGTCCACAGGCTCGCCTTGCGCCCGAAGCCCACCCGATAGAGATCGTCCTGCGACAGGCCGAACAAGGGCGAGACGAGCAGGCTCGCCAGGCTCAGGTCATCGTCGGGCTGGAGCGCGAAGCGGATCGCGGCCAGCAGGTCGCGTACCGCCAGCGGCGCGGTGAGGCGCAGCCGATCGACGCCCGCCACGGGCACCCCCTCCTCATGCAGCCGCGCCACCAGCAGCGAGGCCAGCTCGCCCCGGCGGCGGACGAGGATCATGATGTCCTCGGGCCTGAGCGGCCTTCCCTTGCCCGCGACGAGAAAGGGATCGTCGAGCCATTCGCGTATCTGGCGGGCAAGCCGCGTCGCGAAGGCGCGGGTGGCGTCGTCGATCCAGCCTTCCTCGGCATCCTCGTCATCGTCCGCGCCGACGCCGGCCGCGATCGGCCGCCAAAGCGTCACGCACCCCGGCAGATGCGCCTTGGCGCTGACATGCGGGTTCACCCCTTCATCCAGCCCGAGGCGCTCCGCCCCAAGCTCCGCGATCAGGCCGTCCACCAGTTCGAGGACGGGCGGGCAGGAACGGAAGGAGCGGTCGAGCGACAGGCGGTGCATCGTCCGCTCGGCCTCCTCCGCCCGCCGGGTGAAACCCAGCCCGGCGGCCAGGAAGGCACGCGGATCGGTGCCCTGGAAGCCGAAGATCGCCTGCTTGAAATCGCCGACGGTGAAGAGGGTACGGACCGCCCCGCCCCGCGCGCCCTCGCCCGCGAAGAATTCGGAGGCGAGCGAGGCGATGATCGTCCATTGCCGGATATTCGTGTCCTGCGCCTCGTCGACGAGGATATGATCGGTCGAGCGGTCGAGCTTGTAGCGCACCCAGTCGCCCATGCCGGGCGTGTCGAGAAGATGCGCGGTGTGGCGGATGAGATCGTCGAAATCGAGGACGCCCGCCGCCCGCTTGGCATCGGCATAAGCGCGCGCATAAGCCTGCCCCGCGCGCAGCCCGGCGGAAAGCAGCCGCGCGAGCCCGGCACGCCGGCGAAGATCGAGCAGGCCGGTGCACGCCGTCGCCAGCCGCGCCGCATGGCTTTCATAATCGGGTTCGGCCGCAAGCAGCTTGGGCTTCACCGCGCGCGGCTCGCCCTTCGCGGTCAGCACCACGCCGGCCAGATCGTCGAGCATCGCCGCGCGCCCGGCGGGTGTCGCCGCAAGGAAAGCCGCGCAGCGATCGGCGGCGGAAAGCCCCGTCTGCGTCCCCCAGGCGGCATTGGCGGCGGAAATCGCATGGAGCGAGGCGATATCGAACGCGGCATCCGCGCAAGCCGCGGTAATCGCCGCCTCGACATCCTCCGCCGGTACGTCCAGCGCGCGTCGCACCCGCGCGTCGATGCCGGGGCCGAGCGCCTCCATCGCCTCGGGATCGCGGGCGCAGCGCATCAGATAACGCTCCGCGCCATCCTCGCCGAGGCGGCGGCTCAGCGTCTCGACCGCCGCGATCAGGCCGAGGTCGCCGCCCCGCTCCGCCCCGTCGAGCAATTCGGCCAGCGTGCGCCGCGCCAGCGCCGCCTCCTCCCGCCCTTCGAGCGGGCGGAAACCCGGCGCGAGCCCCGCCTCGGCGGGAAAGCCGGCGAGCAATGTCTGGCAGAAGGCGTGGATCGTCAGGATGCGCAATCCGCCGCCCGGTGAATCGAGCACCTCTGCAAAGAGCGTGCGGGCGAAGGCGATATTCTCGGGCGTCGGCGCCTCGCCCAACGCGACGAGCTGCGCACCGAGGTCCGCGCTCTTGAGCCGTACCCAGCGCGCGAGCGTCGCCTGGATGCGGTTCGCCATCTCGGCCGCGCCCGCGCGCGTGAAGGTGAGGCAGAGAATCGTTTCGGGCCGCGCGCCGTGGAGCAGGAGCCGCAGCACCCGCGAGCTCAACACCTGCGTCTTGCCGGTGCCGGCCGAGGCAGACAGCCAGATCAGCGCCTCGGGATCGGACGCCAGCTTCTGCGTGCCTTCGAGGCGGATGAGGGGCGCCGCGCGATCAGCCACGGCCATACCATTCGTCGAGGCGCATCAATTGGTCATAATCGCCATAGGGCGCATATTCGGGATGCAGCCGGGCGGTGAACGGCTCCTCGCCAAGCAACCACGCTTCCGCCGCCGCCTCGAACAGGCGCGCCGCCGTCCGGGTGAAATCTTCGGGCGGGATGGCGCCGGCGCGGTGGCTGACCGGGCTTTCGACAAAGCCCAACTGCCCCCGTTTCTGGCTGAGCGACCAATATTCGAACTGGCTCGGCACGCCCTCGACGCCCTCGAACCCGCCATGTTCGGCGATCAGGCCGAGCAGGCCGAGCTGCATCGCGAAGCCGGCCGCGACCTGCTTGGTCCCCGGCGGTTTGCCCGTCTTGTAATCGACGATTGCGAGGCTGCCGTCAGCGAGCCGGTCGATCCGGTCGACCGTGCCGTCGAGCATCACGCCGGCGATTTCCGCCTTGCCCTTGAGTTCGGCGACCAGCGGCCTGCGCCCCTCGGCCGCCTCCGCCGCCATTCGATCGGCCACCCACTCGATCGCCTCCATCAGGCGCGGCGTCCAGAGCGCCTTCAGCACGGGATGGGCGGCGATCTCGCCCAGCATCGCCCGCGCGCGGGGCGCCAGCTTCGCAGGGTCGCAGCCATCTTCCTTCATCCACGCCTCGAACACCGCATGGACGGCGCTCCCCCGCCAGGCGGGGCCGGGGTCGGCGTCGATCGCCTCAAGGCGCGACAGGCGCAGCATCGCATCGGCGTAGAAAGCGAAGGGATCGGCCTTCAGCCGGTCCACCTTCGTCACCGCGATCCGCTTCGGGCGATCGGCGACGGGCGGGCTGGGCGCGGGGCGCGGGGCGGGCGCGACGGGCACGACCGCCTTGTCCAGCGCCTGCGCCCAGCGGCGCAGCGGCACGGCGCGGGTAAGCCCGCCGGTCATCGCCTCCAGCCGCAACCAGAAGCGCGAGGCGACGGCAGGCGCGCGCGCATCGCGCCTCGCGCGCGTGACGAGCACGCGCGGCGCGCCCAGTCCGCTCGCGAAATCATGCGCCGACAGCCCGATCGATCGTTCCAGCCCCGGCAGGCCAAGCGCCGAACGGATCTGCGGCGCGAGCCAGGGATCGGGCGTCGGCAGCGGCGGCCAGACGCCTTCGTTGAGCCCGCCGAGGATCATCAGGTCGGCCTGTTGCAGCCGCGCCTCGATCAAACCCCACAGGAAGATGCGCGGATGACCGCCCTGCGCCGGGCGCACCGCGATCGCGTCCATGCACTGGCGCAGCAACGCCACCAGATCGTCGGGCGTCAACTCCGCCGGCCCTTCGGACGCATGCTCTTCCAGCGCGGCGAAGAGATCGGCCGCCGCGCGCCCCGCCTGCCCTGCCCAGAGCGCATCGCCGCAGAGCGCGCCCGCGACCTCGCGCAGTCCCGCGAGATAGGCGCCGAGCCCGGCCTTTCCGTTCGTGAAGGCCGTTTCGAGGGGCGCGAGCCCCGCCATCGTCTCGCGCCACCATGGTTCGGCCGGCGCACGCACGCGCCTTGCCCGCGCGTCTCCCCCCGCAAGATGGCGTTCGATGCCCGACAGGCCGGCGGCCGGGCGCGGGCCACGCAACGCAAGGTCGAGCTGCCGGACGCCGTCCAGCCACGCACCCCGCCGCTCGCCCATGCCCACCAGCGGATGCTTGAGGACCGCAAGCAGCGGCACGGGCGCGAAACCCTCCGCCGACGCCTGCGCCAGCGCGATCAGCAGCACGCCCGGCGGCGTCGCCGACAGCGGCCGCCCGGCCGAATCGTCCGCCTCTATGCCCCAGCGCCCGAGATGGGCGACGACGCGGCGGGCCAGATCGCGATCGGGCGTGACCAGGGCGGCGGTGCGCCCCTCCACCTCAATCGCCTCGCGCAGCGCGATCGCGATCGTCTGTGCTTCCTCGGCGGGATTGGCGAGCTCGATCGCGCGCACGCCGCTCAATCGGCGCGCCGCGGGCTTCAGGTCGCGCCATTTGCCGGTGAAGGCGGCGGGGGCCATCGCATTGCCGATCGCCAGCGTGCGCTGCGCCGGCGCATCGCGGCCGCCGCCCCGGCGCCAGCGCTGCACCTCGCCGCGCGCGACGCCCATCCGGTCGAGCAGGCGCTTGAGCTGATATTGCGGGTGCGTCTCGATGTTGCGCGCGCGGCGGCCCGTATCCGGATCGGGCGCATGCGGGCCAAGTGCGGCCCACTCCTCCTCGGGCATGTGCTGATCGAGGCCGGGCAGCACGACCATCCCCTCGGGCAGCCACGCCACGGCGCGGAGCAGGCGCGCCACCGCCGGCGCCGCGATCGGGATGCCCGCGGCGGCGACGAAGCCCGGCGGCGGCGCATCCGCCCAGCGCGCCGCGACACGGCCCAGCAGGCGGTTGCGACGATCGGCGGCATCGATCCGTCCCAGCCTTTTCAGCTCGTTCGGCCAGCGCGAAAGGATCAGTTCCAGCGTCGCGAGCGATGTCTGCCAGTGCGCCGAAAGCTCGGGCTCCACCAGCGGATCGATCAGCCGGCCAAGCCGCGCGGGATCGATTTCCTCGACCAGAAGCTGATCGAGCGTCCGTCCCAGTTCGGCGGCAAGGCGCATCGCCTCCGCCGCCATTATCGGCTCGCCCGTCTTCTCCTTCGCGTCCTGGATCAGCCGCGCCAGGATCAGGCTGCGTTGCAGGGGCTCGACCGCCGGCGGCAGCGGCTCGTCGATCGGATCGAGCAGGCTGCCCAGCCGCTCGTCGAGCGTCGGATCGCCGATGGGCACGAGGCGCGGCAGCAACAACCCGCCGCCCGCGCGGCGCACGAAGGCGTCGGTGATCGCGCGGGCCGAGCGGTTGTTCGGCAGCAGGACGATGCCCCGCGCAAAGCCCAGCCGCTCCTTGCCATATCGCGCGATCAGCCCCGCCGCGAGCGCGTCGGCAAAGGCGCGGTGCGGCGGGATCGTGTAGACATGAGGGGCGGAAACAGGCGGCACCCCTTACCCTAACCCTTTGACCGGAGCATTTTCAAGTCGGGCGGGCGCCACCCGGCGACTCGGAAAATGCGGAAAACAAACAACAAATACAACCTGATCCGATCGATCGGATCGGCCTCTATGCGTGCGCCAGAATGGCCTCGGTTCGCGCGATCGCCCGGGGCGTGCCGACGTCGAACCACAAACCTTCATGGACGACGCCGAACACACGTCCCTTCCCGATCGCCCGGTCCCAGAGCTGGTTGGTCGAATAGACGCCGCCGGGCGCATCTTCGAGCAGGCGCCGCGAGACGAGCTGGACCCCGGTATAGACGAAGGGGGCGACCTTGCCCGGCTGGCGGCGGATCAGCCGCCCCGCCGCGTCCATGTGGAAATCGCCGATGCCGCTATGGCAGTAAGCGCGCGAGAAGGGCACGACGAGCAGCAGCGCGTCCATCACCTCCTCGTCCCACCGTTCGGCCAGCAGTTCGATCGCATCGACCGGCCCGTCGATCCACAGCGCGTCGCTGTTGACGACCAGGAAGCGCTCATCCTCGATCAGCGGCAGCGCGTGCGCCAGTCCGCCGCCTGTTTCCAGCAGCCGCTCACGCTCGTCCGACACGATCACGTCGATATCGGAAACGCGGTTGGTGAGATGCGCCTCGATCACATCGGCCAGATAATGCACGTTCACCACCGCGCGGCGGATGCCCGCGCTGCGCAGCCGGTCGAAGACATGGTCGATCAGCGGTTTCCCCGCCACCTCGACCAGCGGCTTGGGCCGCGTGGCGGTGAGCGGCCGCATGCGCTTGCCCAGTCCTGCCGCCATCACCATCGCGGTGCGGATATCGACGCCCGTGCCGCTGTTGGGGCGCAGCGCGAGCGGCTTGCGGGTACGGCTCATGCGGAAATCGTCTCCCATGCGGCGCCGCGTGCCGAGGTGGCGACATTGGCGTCGAACCATTGCTTCACGGGGCCGAGCGCCGGATGGGCGAGATCGCGCTCCAGATAGCGCCAGACGCGCGGTTGATAGGCCAGATAGCGCGGCTTCCCGTCGCGCTTCCACAGCCGGGTGAAGATGCCCAATATCTTCGCGTTCCGCTGCGCGCCCAGCAGCGCATAGGCCGCCCTGTCGAGATCGGCGGCAGCCGCGTAGCGATCGAGCATCGCCGCCTCCAGCGGGGGCGCGACATCGCGGCGGGCGTCCTGGAGCAGCGAGACGAGATCATAGGCCGGATGCCCCGCGAGCGCGTCCTGGAAATCGAGCAGGCCCAGCCGTTCATCCTTGAGGAGCATCAGATTCTCGGCATGATAATCGCGCAGCACCGTGACGCTGTGATGACCAGCGATCGGCGCAAGCGCTTCGCTCCACGCCGCGCGATACCCTGCCGCATCGACGTCCAGATCGAGCGCGGGCGCATACCATTCGACGAACAGCCCCGCCTCACGCTGATATTCCGCCATGTCATAGGGGCGTAAGGCGGGTGCGGCGGGGTGGCGGCGAAGCGCCAGCAGCAGGTCCACCGCGCGCGCATAGATCGCCTCTTCGGCCGCCGCGTCGGCATCGACGATCTCGCGCATCCGCGCGTCGCCGAAATCTTCAAGGAGGACGAGGCCCTTCTCCGCGTCCTCCGCCAATATCTTCGGGGGCGCGAAGCCAAGCGCCGCCAGATGCCGCGCGACCGCGAGGAAGGGGCGCGGGTCCTCCTGCGGCGGCGGCGCGTCCATCAGAACGGCGGTGCGTCCGGGCGCCACGATCCGGAAATAGCGGCGGAAGCTCGCATCGCCTGCCAGCGGATCGATCCGCGCTCCGCCCCAGCCATGCGCCGCAAGGAAAGCGGGGGCATCGGCGGGCGGAATCATCGGGGAGGCCATCGCTCCTCCCAAGCGGGCGGCGTCCGCCAAGTCAAGCGCCGGCCGCCCTCCTGAGACTCCTGAAGGCTGAGGCGCAGCGCCCGCGCCAGCAGCCGCCCGTCCAGCCGATCGGGCCATTCGACGAGCAGCGCGCCGTCCCCCAGCACCTCGTCCAATCCCAGCTCGTCCGTCTCTCCCGGCCCCTCCAGCCGATAGAGATCGACATGCCAGACGGGCAAGCGGACCTCGGGCGGCCCATAAGGCTGGACGATCGCGAAGGTCGGGCTCGGCACCTCGCCTATGAGGCCGAGGCTGGCCAGCAAGCCGCGCGCCAGCGTCGTCTTGCCCATGCCGAGCGCTCCTTCGAGCGCGACGATATCGCCCGCGCGCAGCCGTTCGCCGATCGCCGCGCCGATCGCCTCGGTCGCCGCCGCGTCGGGCAGGTGAAGGCTGTCCTTCCCGATCATCGCTTGCGCGGCAGGCGGATGATGAGCGTGGTGCCCTCGCCCGGCTCGCTCTGCAATTCGACGCTGCCGCCATGCGCCTCGACGAACTGGCGGGTGAGCGGCAAGCCTATGCCAACGGCATGCGGTTCATCGACACGCGACGTGCGATGGAAGCGCAGGAATACCTTCTCGCGCAAATCGGCGGGAATGCCCTGCCCATTGTCCGAGACGACCAGACGCGCCGCTTCCTCGTCCCCCGTCGCGTCGAACAGGACGCGTCCGCCCGCCGGCGTATAGGTGAGCGCGTTACGCAGCACATGATCCAGCGCCTGCCGGAGCCGCCGTGAATCACCGCGCACGCTGCCGGCTGAGTCGTCGATATTGACGACGAACTCGATCTCTCGCGCCGCCGCCATCGGCTCGACCGCCGCCGCAGCCTCTTCGGCGAGTGCGGCGAGATCGACCGGCTCCTCGGCAAGCGGCAGGCTGCCCGCCTCGACCTGCGTCAGATCAAGAACGTCGTCGATCAGCGCGCGCAGCCGCTCGACCGAATCGAGGATTGCGCCGACATAATCCGCCGCCGTCTCGCCAAGCGGCCCGGCATAGCCGTCGCGCAGCATCTCGGCGAAGCCGCCGATCGAGGTGAGCGGCGTGCGCAATTCGTAGCTCATGCTGGCGACGAACGCGTCCTTCAGCCGGTCCGATTCCTCCAGCGCCTCGTTGCGATCGCGTAGGGCGCGCTCGATTCGCCGGCTGTCGGTGACGTCGAGCATCGCGAACAGCGCATTGCCGTCGGGCAAGGGCACGACCGCGAATTCGAACGACCGCCCGTCGGTCAGCGCGACACGGCCCGAGCGCTGCCGCCGCTCGACGGTGGCAATACGGACAAGCTCGCGGATCAGCCCGGCATGGCGCGGATTGGAAAGGCGCGCGGCCACTACCTCTACCAGGTGATCGACGCGCGGACGGCGGGCAAGCTCCTCTTCCGACAGGCCCCAGGCTTCGCGGAAACGGTTGTTCCACAGGTGAAGCCGCCCATCGGAGGCGAAGACGCCCACCGCTTCGAACAGATTGTCGAACGTCGCCGTGCGGACGCGCAGCAGCGTGTCGCGCGCACTGGCGAGCTGCACCTGCTCGGTCCGGTCCTCGAAGATCAGCAGCAGGCCGCCATCGGGCAAAGGCTGGGCGAGAATGCGCAGGTGCATGCCGTCGGGCAGCAGCCAATGATCCTCGGTCGGTTCCTCCCCAGCCAGGAACCACTGGCGCCGCTCGGCCTTCCAGCCGGGAAAGTCGCGGCTTTCGGGCAGGCGGTTCGCCTCGCGCATGCGTTCGAGCACGCGATCGAATTCGGGGCCGTCCGCCAACCATTCGGGCTTCATCGCGAACAGCCGCTGAAACGGCTGGTTGGAGAAGACGAGCGAGCGATCGGGGCCGAACTGCGCGACACCGGCCGACAGAAGATCGAGCATGTCGCGTTGCGCGCGCGCGAAACGGCCGAGATCGGCGCGCGCCTCCTCCAGCTCCTCGACATCAATCGCATAGCCGGCAATACCCGCCTCGCCCAACGGCACATCGACGATGCGGATCATGCGGCGGGCGCCGGCGATCGTGGCGGGCACGGTGCGTGTCGTGATCTCCCCCGCCCGCCGCGCGGAGGCCGACGCCGCGAGCGGCCCCTTCCCGTCGCGCGCCTCGACCAGTTCGAGCCCGCGCGCAATCACGTCGGCGGCGTCATTGGCTTCGACGGCGCGTACATAAGCGGTGTTGACGAGCGCAAGCCGGAGGTCGGGCCCACGATACCACATCGGGAAGGGCGCGGCCTCGATCAGCCCCGACAGGCCGTCGATCGCCTTGCGCAACCGTTCGTTCTCCGCCGCCAGGCGGTCGATCTCCGCGCGCATGTCGGTGGCGTCGAAACACCACAAGACGACATGGCCGACCCTCGCCGACAGTCGCCCCTGGATGAGGAGGACGCGCGTCGAACCAAGCGGGGTCACGCTGCGCATGAAGCCGCGCCCCGAACGGCGCGCCGCCGCCACGTCGCGGACGAGCGCGGCGGCATCCTCCGTGCTCAGCCCGGCCTGGCCGCCGGCGTTCAGATCGGACAGGAAATGCGGGAGGCGGGCGAGACCCAGCCAGTCAGCGAGGCGCGGATCGGCCTCGATCCGGTCATCCTCGGTAATCAGCAGCGGTATCGCCGGGGCACCCTGAAGCAGCTCGCCAAGCCGGCCCGCCTCCTCGACCGCGGCATCGGCGCGGCGCGCGCGGGCGATGCCCATCATCGTCGCGGCGATGGCGATGACGAGCCACAGCGCCAAAACGATGGCGACAAGCATGACGGTGGGGCCGGCGAGAACAATCACCGCCTTTGCCCTCGAAACCGAAGCGGGCCGCTCCCGTTTATGCCGCGCGTTTCATCCCCCATGACGGGGGTATTAGCGGTTTTGACGGCCATTGCCATGCCGAACCATCGCCCGCCGGCGCAGCCCCCGCTCAACCTTTTCCGTCACCCCGGCGGCAGCCGGGGGCCCGTGGCTGCGGCTCATCCGATAGTGAAGCGAGCCGCTGTCGGTGGATTCCAGCTTTCGCCGGAATGACGGAGGGATTGCGCGCCTTACTGTTTCAATAGCGGTAATGGTCTGGTTTGAAGGGGCCTTGTTTGGGGACGCCGATATAGGCGGCCTGTTTGTCGGTGAGGGTGGTGAGTTTGACGCCGAGCTTCTCGAGATGGAGCGCGGCGACCTTCT
>DATMRS010000009.1:0-191956 GCA_035566015.1 Sphingomonadaceae bacterium | reverse complement strand
CGCAGCCGCCCGCTCCCGCAGATCATTCGAATAGGGTCTCGCCATCCCTGCTGGCCTCCTACCCAGCCAGCAGGTTGAATCAGAACTCCCCCAGCTTGGAAATCCCCATTCCGATTCAATCAATCAGAAATCGAGTCTAGGGTGGCGGTCCATGGGGAAATCGTCGGGGGATAAATGACGCTCTGGAATCCCGAGCGCTCGGTCATCGCTTCTGCTAGAGCCTATCGGCGTTACATGGATCGGTGTGGTCCACTCGCCAAAATGCTGCGCAAGTTGACCCGGTTGCGTCACGGTTTCTGGAGCGCGATTACCGGGAGCACGATCATACCGGGCGTGAGACTGGGCGAACGGCTTCGCCTGCCTCATCCGATCGGGGTGGTGATTCACAAGGATGCGGTGAACGGTGACGATTGCATGACCATGCAGCAGGTGACGATCGGCCAATTGTCGGAGCCGGGCGCAGCGACGCTGGGGCGTGGCGTCTATGTCGGCGCGGGCGCGCGTATTCTGGGCGATGTCGCTATCGGCGATCACGCCCGGATCGGTGCGAATGCCGTGGTGCTAACGGACGTGCCGGCGTATCATACGACAGTGGGTGTCCCGGCTGAATTGCGGTCCAGAAGTTCCCCGGACGAAATTGAACGATTCAGGTCGGAGCCGGTGGAAGCCGGTGATCAACGTATCCGCCGATGAAGATCGCATAGACCCATTGCCGACTAGCTCCGAAAGGCTCGAAAAAGAAAGTCACTCACGATTTACCTTGATGGATCGTAAGTGACTTTCTGAAACTGTGCTTGTCTGACGGCAGAAGCTACACCGGCCAAGACCGCTGACAAACCCGAAAGGAACAGTGGATGCACTTCCATCTGATCCGGTTCCGGTTCGGGCGGTTCGGGGCCAAACTCCTCGAAATCACCGTCAGATAACCGGCCTCCCGGTTGCCGCCGGGGGCGGCGTTAAGGTGAAGAATAGGGCTAATGCGATGACGATGCAAGGCGACGAATTAGAGGCGCGCCGCAAGGGGGTGGCCATGTCGCAGGCCGGGTTGGCCGACGCTATTGGCATGACGCGTGAGATGATAGGTCTCTTGGAGCGCGGCGCAGCCACGATCGAGAAACGTACCGAATTGGCGGTGCGTTATTTGATCGAGCGCGACCGTGACTGATCGCCTCGCCCTGCTTCCCCGCCTGCCGTCGATTTAATGTGCCACAATAGCTTGCGCGATTGGACGTGCCGATGCGCTTTACTGATCGGGAACGCTGGCCCAGCGGCTCGTACTTTCCCTTATTGCTCCGCCAATTGCCTAAAATCGGCAGGGACGAGATGGTCCGGGAGATTGCGACATAACGGCCGCGTTATTGTGGGCGCGGCGGGTGGTCAGGCGGCAACGATCGTGCAGACTAACCAGCTCGGAGGGCAAGAGCACATACACACCCGCCACATTCGGCTTTTTACATAGCCACCCCATCTTGCTCCATGCCGGTAATCCGTACGCGTCGGTAACACTCAGTTCCAATTATGACCCGGCCCATGCCCGAACCGGCGGCCCAGGCGATGCGGATGCGGATGCGCTATTCGTACCGCGAGGACGGCAGGCGAGTTGTTGCGTTCTGACAGCGGGCGGAAACGCCTGGCTTTCTCAGCGGCGTGGTGGTTCGCGTGCGGGAATGCCCCATCCCACGCCGGCTTCGAGGGCGCGAAAGCGATTGGGTGCTATGCCATGCGTGAGGAGCGCGGCGTGGAGCGCCTGACGCGGGGCGTCGATCGCTTCGTTGGAGAGTTGGAAGGTGCCCCAATGGACGCCAAGCGCGTCGGCGGCGCGTAGGCGGGTGAAGATATCCACTGCATCGGCGGGGTTGATATGGCTGTCGTGCATCATATCGCGCGGCTCATAAGCACCGATCGGCAGGATAGCGAAGCGATAGGGACCGTCACGCGCGGCGTCCTCAACCCAGCTTCCGTCACCATAGCCGGTGTCGCCCGCGAAAAAGATATTTCCGCCCGGTAGAGTTATCGTGAAGCCTGACCAGAGCGCGCGATTGCGATCGCGGCCGGTGCGCGATCCCCAATGATGGACGCGCTCGACGATGATCTCGATTCCCGGGCCGAGCGGGACCCGCCCGCCCCAATCGCGCGCGACGCTCGCAATGCCGTGACGGCGCAGGATCGTGTCGTTGCCGAGCGAGGTGACGATCAGCGGCTGATCGCGATGCCACAGCCGATCGAGCGTCGGCAGGTCCATGTGGTCATAATGATTGTGGCTGATGAGGACGGCATCGATCTTCGGCAGATCGGTGAAGCGGACACCCGGCGCGCGGACGCGGCGGGGGCCGAGGCCGAACGGGCCGGTGTGATCGGACCAGATCGGATCGGTGAGAATGTTGAGGCCCTGCGTCTGGATCAGCACGGTGGAATGGCCGATCCAGGTGACGCGCAGCGCCTCGCCTGTCACGCGCGCCGGCGGCCGGGTCGGCGTGATGGGAACCCACTCGGGCCAGTGCGCACGCCCCTCACCGCGCATGAAGCGCACCATGCGGGCGAGCGAGAAACCCGGCTCGATGTCCGAATCCCGGTCGGGATTGAAGAAATGCTGGCCGTCATAATGGGCGCTCGGCGGTCCCCGATAATAGACGCGGTCGAGAAAGGGCGGGATGATAATCGCGGCGAGCAGCAGGCCGACGCAAAGGAAGAACAGCCCCAGCCCTACGCGCCGCCCCAGCTTTCGCATTCCCGCCCTTTCGTTTCGTCAGCGGTCCTTAGCGCGAGCAAGGCGATTTGCGAAGGCGACGGACCTCAATCGACGATTCGTGGCATCAGCAGATGCGAATCATAGCGGCCGCCCATGTGGAGGATGTGCTGCCCGCGATTGCGGAGACTTTCGTGACGCGCAAAGGGAAGACGCGGCAGGCCCTCCTTGTACACGTCCGACCCTTGCACCACGACGCGCAATGTCTCGCCAGCCCGGAAGCGCGTGGCCGATGGCCAGATTTCGATCTCGACGGGAACGATTTCGCCCGGCGAAAGCCGCTCCTCGCGATCATGCGGATGATAAGGCCGATCGGGCGTCGAGCGGGCGGGATCGAGCGCGCGATGGCTCGCCCGCAACCAGCCGAGCGCGACGGGGCCGTTCTCGAAGAAGGCGTAGAAGGTGAAGCCCACTTCATTGCCCGCCTCATCGAGCTTCTGGAGGGCGACGAACAGGTCCATGTCGTCGGAGCCCTCGGCTTCGACCCAGAGCTTGAGCTTCATCGTGCCAGCGAAGCTGCTGTCTTGCTCGAACCGGTGGTCGAAGACGGCGCGGCCGGCGGTGGCGTCATAGCGCACCGATGCGGCTTCGGCGGGGGCCGCATCGCCTAGCGTCCCGTCGGCGGCGAGCCAGAGCGGCGTGAGCGTGGTTTCGGGCAGCGGCCACTGATCGGCGATCCGCTCGTTCGCCACGCCGGCGCGGTCGCGTATCTCAAGCCGGACCTTGGGCCAGGCGAGAACGACGGTGCCGCGCTGTTTCAGGAAATGATCGAAGAAGGCGCGCTGCCGCTCCCGGCTCTCCGGACGGTAATAATGCGCCCATTTCTTCTGGCCGTGGACCTCGAGCCACTTTTCACGCGACCGGATGCGACGATAGGCCTCGATTGTGCCGCGCGTGTGCAGCCCCTGGTCGGCCCAGCTTGCGACGACATAGGCTGGTGTCTCGATCGCCTCGAGATCAAGCTCCTTCGAACGCCAATAATCGTCGATCAGCGGATGCGCCTGGACGTTGGCCCAACTGTCCTCGGTGCGGTTTAACGAGTATTGGATATTGTCCGACGCGCGCGGCATGAAGCCGGTTTCGGGAATGCCGCCATGATAGGCGAATTCGCGATACCAGTCGGAAAAGCCCTCCCACGGATTGATTGCGGCTAGCGCGGGCGGCTTGAGCGGCGCGACGAGATACTGGATCGCGGCAAGATAGGAGACGCCTGTCATGCCGACCTTGCCGTTCGACCAGGATTGATCGGCAAGCCAGCCGATCGTGTCGAAACAATCCTCGCCCTCGATCAGGCCATTATGATGGAAGTCGCCGCCCGACAGCCATGCGCCCCGCGGATCGACCACCGCCACGGCATAGCCGGCCTGACACCAGAGCACCGGATCGGCGCCCTCGAAAGGCGTGAGCGGTGACAGCCATTCGGGATTCACGCCCGATGCGGGCCAGAAGACCTGATTCGAGCGGGCATGCTTGCCGTAGGGGCTCCAGGACAGGAGTAACGGCAGGTCCGCCTCGCCCGCCGGGCCGGCGGGGCGGTGGATATCGACCAGGATGATCGTCCCGTCGCGCAACGGCACGCGGACATTGCGCTCGGTGAGGAGTCCGTCCTGCTCCTCGCGTACATAATCGGCGGGGGGCAACGGCGGCTTGTTCGGCGCCGATCGGGGATCGACGCCGGGCCGCATGATGAGGCCGGCATAGCTGCCGCTGCGCGCGCCGCTCATAGCACGACGAAATAATGGATGCGGTTCGCGCCGGGCACCTTTTCCGCGACTCCGACGAAGACGTGCTGGCTCATCCATTCATGCGGGCCGGCGGGCGCGTCGAATTTCGGAACGACGCGCATATAATATTCGCTGTGGTCCGCCGGCTCGTTGCGCGACATCCGTTCGGCGACCTCGGGCGTCCGCCCCCAGCGATAGCCGCGATTCTGCATATAGATAATCGCGCCGTCATCGGCCTGGAGCAGATAACGCGCGTCGAAATCGATCACGCCGTTCGGCCGCACCAGCGGGAAATCACCGCCCGACATCGGGACGACGGTGCCGTTGAGACGTGGCCCTTCGATCTTGCCGCTGGCGGCATAGACCGCCGCGCGCGTCTGGCCCATGCAGCTCGGCACGACCTGTCGAAAGCCCGCAAGCTCGATCGAGATGGTGAAGGCATGTTCGAGCGTCGGCTGAAAGGGGTGGGTCATGGAAGCTCCATTGGCAACATCGATCGTTGTTGATAACTCATCAACCACGAACCTGACAAGATGGGCCGTCGCGCTCTACAGACGATTCGACTGCAAACGAGATGTGGCCCGGCCCGCCAAAGGCCGATGCCGGACGCCGCATATCATCAAGGGCCTGATAGAATGAAGGAAGCAGAGACGCCGCCCGGAGGAAAGGAGGCGGCGGAACGGCGGGGGCCGGCGGAGGGCTGGGGGCTCTTCGGCCCCGATCATGCACCTTATCATATTTTGATGCTCGGCAAGATGCTCGACCGGCTCATCACCCAGCAGGTGCGCGAACTGGCGGGGCTGACGCTCGCCGAATGGCGCGTCCTCGTTCATCTGGCGCTGCTGGGCGAAAAGAGCGCGAGTGAGGTTTCGGTCGCCGCGCTGGTCGACAGGTCGGAGGTGAGTCGCGCTGTTGCCACGCTCGAGCGGCGCGGCCTGCTGGTCCGCGTGCCGCACCCGCAAAACCGGAAGATACGGTTGCTGCGACTGACCGCGGAGGGGCGGGAGGTCCATGCGCTCATTTACGATAGTCGGCGGCGCTTCTTCGCCGACGTGACCGAAGGGCTTAGCGCCGAGAAGCGCGCCATCTTCGACGAAGCCTTGCTGCACATTACGCGGCGCACGCATCAGTTGGGCCTGACGCAAGGCTGGGAAACGGGCGATCCTCGATAAAGAGAGACCTCCCTGTCACCCCGGCGGAAGCCGGGCCCATGGACTCGGCTCGTTTCGCTACGGATCGATTTGCTGTCCATAGATTCCGGCTTCCGCCGGAATGACAGTAAAGTGGGGGCTGAGAACGAGCCCGCCCTCGGTCAGGCGAAGCCCGCCTTCAACCCGTCGATGACGAACTGCGCGGCCAAAGCGGCCAAGATCACGCCCAGCACGCGCGTCACCACCGCCTCGATCCGGCGCCCGACGAGGCGCATCAGCGGCCCCGCCGTCAGCAATGCGAGCAGGGTGAGGAGCAAGGCGGCGGCCAATGCAGCGAGGACGATGCCGCTTTCCCCCCAGCCGTGACTGCGCGACATCATCAGCATCACCGTGGCGATCGCGCCGGGGCCGGCGATCATAGGTATGCCGATCGGGAAGACCGAGATGTCCTCGCTGACGCTGCCGCCCTCGTCGCCCGCCGCGCGACGGCTGATCTCCTCGGCACGCTCCTCGCGGCGCTGCGTCCGCTTTTCGAACACCATTTCGGCGGCGATCAGGAACAGCATGATGCCGCCCGCGACGCGGAAGGCGGCGAGGCTGATGCCGAGCACGCCCAGCAGCGCCTCCCCGAACAAGGCGAAGACCAGCAGGATGGCCGCGCCCACCATGACGGAGCGTATCGCCATCGCCCGCCGGTGCGCGGCGGACGTGCCGCTCGTCAAGCTGGCGAAGATCGGCGCGCATCCCGGCGGATCGATCACCACGAACAGCGTGACGAACGCCGAAAGGAACAGCTCCGAATAGTGGGCGAGCATCGCCGCGGGACCTTAGAGGCCGGCGGCGGCCTCGTCGAGGGCGATGCCGGCGTTGCGATGCGCCGCGACCAGCGTGTTGCGCAGGAGCACCGCGATCGTCATTGGCCCGACGCCGCCCGGCACCGGCGTGATCGCGCCCGCCACCTGCGCGGCGCTGGCGAAATCGACGTCGCCGACCAGCTTCGTCTTACCCTCCGCCGTGGTGAGGCGGTTGATGCCGACGTCGATCACCGTTGCGCCGGGCTTGATCCAGTCGCCCTGGATCATCTCCGGCCGGCCGACCGCAGCGACGACGATGTCGGCGCGACGCACGACGGCGGGCAGGTCCTTGGTGCGCGAATGGGCGACGGTGACGGTGCAGCTCTCCCGGACGAGTAGCTGCGCCATCGGCTTGCCGACGATGTTCGAACGGCCAACGACGACCGCGTCGAGGCCCGAGAGATTGCCGAGCTGATCCTTGAGCATCATCAGGCAGCCGAGCGGCGTGCAGGGGACGAAGCCTTCCTGGCCGACGGCGAGGCGACCAGCGTTGACGACGTGGAAGCCGTCGACATCCTTGTCGGGATCGATCGTCATGATCACCTGCTGCTCGTCGATATGCTTGGGCAGAGGGAGCTGGACGAGGATGCCATCCACCGCCTCGTCGGCGTTGAGCTTGCGGACGAGGGAGAGGAGGTCCTCCTGGCTCGTCTCGGCGGGCAGCTTATGCTCGAAGCTCGCCATGCCGGCGGCGACGGTGGCCTTGCCCTTGGAGCGTACATAAACCTCGCTCGCCGGATCCTCGCCGACCAGCACCACAGCAAGGCCGGGCTTGCGGCCCGCCGCGGCGACGAAGCGGGCTACCCCTGCCGCCACCCGTTCCCGCAGCGCCGCCGCTGTCGCCTTGCCGTCGATGATCGCTGCCGTCATGTCGTCAACCCTTCCAAAAGCGCCGCGAGCCGTTCGGGATCGCCGCATACCATCAATCTCTTCTCGCGCGAGGCGGCGCCCGCATGCACCGTCACCCCGCCCTTCGCTACACCCAGCGCCTTCGCAACCAGCGCGCGGGCTGCCGCATTGGCCGCTCCGTCGCTGGCCGCCGCGCTGACGCGGATCGTCAGCCTCTCCCGGCCCGCTGCGTCGGTTCGCACCCCCTCGATCGCATCTCGCCCGCCGCGCGGCGTCACGCGCACGGCAAGGAGCAGGCCCTCCTTCGCCGGCGCCCAGGCGCTCACCGCCCGTTTACCGGATCACAGCATTCCATATTGAAGCGCGAGGCCGGCTATCAGCTTGCGGACGATCACCGCGAGGATGATGAGCACCATCGGCGAGAAATCGAGACCGCCGAAATCGGGCATAAAGCGGCGGATCGGCCGCAGCAGCGGTTCAGTCAGCCGGTCGAGCGCGTACATCAGGCGGCGGACGAATTCGTTATAGGTGTTGACGACGTTGAATGCGACCAGCAGCGACAGCACCATCTGGACGATGAACACGAGGATAAGGATCTGCACCAGCAGATCGAAGATCCCCAATAACGCTGCAATCATCGTCTCGGTCTCCACCTCGGAAAATGGCTATGGTCGAAGATAGTGCCTCTTAGCCACCAGGGCCAAGGCCGGCAATGGCGGGGCGCCTCAGCCCGCGCGGACGAGCGTGCCCGCGCCGCGCCGCGTGAAGATTTCCAGCAGCATCGCATGCGGCACCCGCCCATCGAGGACGACCGCCGCGTCCACCCCGCCCTCGACCGCATGGACGCAGGTTTCGAGCTTGGGAATCATGCCGCCGCTGATCGTCCCGTCGGCGCGCAACCCCTCGATCTGGGCGGGGGTGAGATCGGTGAGCAGTCGCTTCTCCTTGTCGAGGACGCCGGCGACGTCGGTCAGCAGGAAAAGCCGCGCCGCGCCCAGCGCCATCGCCAACGCGCCCGCCATCGTATCGGCGTTGATATTGTAGGTCTGCCCGTCCTGGCCGACGCCAATCGGTGCGACGACGGGGATCAGGCCCGCGCGCGACAGCGTGTCGATCACGCGCCGGTCCACCTCGGCGGGCTGGCCGACGAAGCCGAGATCGATGACGCTTTCGATATTGCTTTCGGGGTCGCGCGCCGTGCGGTGCACCTTCTCGGCGATCACAAAGCCCGCATCCTTGCCCGACAGACCGACCGCGCGGCCGCCCGCCTGGCCGATCCAGGAGACGATTTCCTTGTTGATCGAACCCGAGAGCACCATTTCGGCGATGCGCGCGGTTTCGGCGTCGGTGACGCGCAGACCGTCGACGAAGCGACTTTCGACGCCGAGCAATTTGAGCATCGATCCGATCTGCGGCCCGCCGCCATGGACGACGACTGGGTTGATTCCCACCGCCTTCATCAAGGCGACATCCTCGGCGAAATCGCGTGCCAGCTCGGGATCGCCCATCGCGTGGCCGCCATATTTCACGACGAATGTCTCGCCGGCATAGCGCTGCATATAAGGCAGCGCCTCGACGAGCGTTTCGGCCTTGGCAAGAAGGGCGGGATCGGGAGCATGATCGGTCATGCCCGCGCCATAGCCAAGCCGGGCCAGCGGGGAAAGCGCCGGAATCGCCTTCGCGCGATCAGCGCTGTACGAAAGAAGTGCCGCATCGGTGGAGCCGCAGGGCCGTCTTCCGGCCCATGGGACTGCCGACTCATCGCCAGAACAAGCCGGAGATATGCTTATGCTTACCCTCTACAGCTTCGGGCCGGGTGCGAACTCGCTCAAGCCGCTGCTCACCCTCCACGAGAAGGGGCTCGATTTCGAGGGCCGCTTCCTGAACCCTGCCAAGTTCGAGCATCATGAGGACTGGTACAAGGCGATCAACCCGCGTGGTCAGGTGCCGGCGCTGGACCATGACGGCAAGATCATCACCGAATCGACGGTCATCTGCGAATATCTGGAAGACGCCTTTCCCGATGCGCCTGCGCTGCGCCCCGCCGATCCCTATGGCCGCGCGCAGATGCGCATCTGGACCAAGTGGGTTGACGAATATTTCTGCTGGTGCGTCTCGACGATCGGCTGGGAGCGGATGGTGAGCCGGATGGCGCGCGCGATTTCCGAGGAGGAGTTCGAGGAGCGCGTGAAGCGCATCCCCATTCCCGAGCAACAGACCAAATGGCGCAACGCACGCAACGGCTTCCCCAAAGAGGTGCTGGATGAGGAGATGCGCAAAATCGGCGTGTCGGTCCGCCGGCTCGAAGAGCGCCTGTCCGAGAGCCCCTGGCTTGCGGGCGACAGCTATACGCTGGCCGACATCTGCAACTTCGCGATCGCCAACGGCATGGAAAAGGGCTTTGCCGAACTGGTGAACGAGAAGGACACGCCGCATCTGATCGACTGGATCAAGCGCATCAATGCGCGACCTGCCTGCATCAAGATGTTCGCGACCGCACAGCGCGAAGCGGTGCCTGAGGCGCGCCCCGCCTCCGCCACCTGAGGGGGGGGCCTCCTCAGCGCGTCGGTACGGGCTCCGCGCCCGTATAGTCGTAGAAGCCGCGGCCCGTTTTCCGCCCCAGCCAGCCCGCCTCGACATATTTGACGAGCAGCGGCGCGGGACGGAACTTCGGGTCGCCGGTGCCGGCGTGCAGCACGCGGCAGATTTCGAGGCAGGTGTCGAGCCCGATGAAATCGGCCAAAGTCAGCGGCCCCATCGGGTGATTGAGGCCGAGCGTGACCGCCGTATCGATATCGCGGACGCTCGCCACGCCCTCGCCGAGCACGAAACAGGCCTCGTTGAGCATCGGCAGGAGGATGCGATTGACGATGAAACCGGGCGCGTCGTTCGCATGCACCGCCGTCTTGCCGAGCGCCTTGGCGTAACGCTCGATCCGCGCGACCGTGTCGTCGCTGGTGGCCAGCCCCCGGATCAGCTCGACCAGCGCCATCACCGGCACCGGATTGAAGAAATGGACGCCCATGAAGCGCGCCGGATCGGGCGACGCCTGGGCCAGCCGCGTGATCGGGATCGAGGAGGTGTTGGTGGCGAGAATGGCGTCGGCGCCCAGCACCGCGCCGACATCGGCGAAGATACGCCGCTTGATCTCCTCGCGCTCGGTGGCCGCCTCGATGACGATCGCGGCGCGGGCCATCGCCGCGACCTCGCCCACCGGCTCGATCCGGGCGAGCGTGGCTTCGGCCTCGGCGGCGGTGATCTTCTCCTTCTCGACCGCGCGGGCCAGTCGGCGGCCTATGCCGGCCTTCCCCTTTGCAGCGTCTTCGATCGTGAGATCGGAAAGAAAGACGCGATAGCCTGCCTCGGCGGAGACCTGCGCGATGCCCGCGCCCATCTGCCCCGCCCCGATTACGCCGATGCTGTCCATGCCCTGATCCTCTACCGCGCAAACGTGACGGATCAAGGCGCGCGCCCCGGTGGCTGCGCCTCTGCAAGAATGAGGGCGAACATGCCATCGCGATCGGTCCATTCGCGGATCGGCGTCCACGCGCCGGCGTGGAGCAGCAGATGCGCCTCGCGCGGGCCATATTTATGGCTGTTCTCGGTGTGGATCGTGTCGCCCGCGCGCATCGTGAAAAGCTGACCGCAGATCGTGAAGGTAACGTCGCGGATCGCCTCCAGATGCATTTCGATCCGCGCCATCCCGTCATTCCAGATCGCGCGGTGGCGGAATGCATCGACGGCGATGTCGCCGTCCAGCTCGCGATTGATACGGCGGAGCAGATTCAGGTTGAACTGGGCGGTGACGCCCTCGGCATCGTCATAGGCCGGGATGAGTATGTCGGGCGATTTGCGCCGGTCCATTCCGATCAGCAGCAGCGATCCGATCCCCAGCGTCTCGACCATCGCGCGCAGCAGGTTGACGGCGGTGCGCGGCACCATGTTGCCGATCGTCGAGCCGGGGAAGAAGCCGAGCTTCGGCAGGTCTGCGATCCCCGCCGGCGGCGCGATCGGGCGGGTGAAATCGGCCTCCACCGGCTCGATACGGAGCTTGGGAAAATCCTCGGCCAGCGCGGCGGCGGAGGCGCGCAGGAACTCGCCCGAAATATCGATCGGCATATAGGCCGCCGGCGCGATCGCGGTCAGCAGATGCGGCGTCTTGGTGGACGATCCCGAGCCGAACTCGATCACCGCCCGCCCCGGCCCGGCGATCGCGCCCACCTCGTCGCAATGGGCGGCGAGCAGCGCGGTTTCGGTGCGTGTGGGATAATATTCGGGCAGGGCGGTGATCCGCTCGAACAGCTCCGATCCTGCGCGATCGTAGAGCCAGCGCGCGGGGATCGCCCGCCTCGGCATCGCGAAGCCGGCGAGTACGTCGGCGCGGAAGGCTGGATCGACGCGCGTCGCGGGAGTGAGCAGCGCCGTCACTGATCCCGCGCCAGCCGGACGCCGGTGAACTGCCAGCGCTGATGCGGGTAAAAGAAATTGCGATAGCTGGCACGGGCATGGCCGCGCGGCGTGGCGCAGCTTCCGCCCTTCAGGACGAACTGCCCCGACATGAACTTGCCATTATATTCGCCCACAGCGCCTGTCGCGGGGCGGAAGCCAGGATAGGCCAGATAGGCACTGCCCGTCCATTCCCACACATCGCCGAACATCTGGCGCAGGCCCTGCGTATCGGGCGCGGCGCGGGGGCGCACCGGACCGGCACGATCGAGCTGGTTGCCCCCCACCGGATCGAAGGCGACGGCTGCATCCTCCCATTCGGCCTCGGTGGGGAGCCGTGCCCCTGCCCAGCGAGCGAACGCATCGGCCTCATAATAGCTGATGTGCGATACGGGCGCCGCGGGATGGATCGGCCGCAATCCGTCGAGTGCGAAGCTGAGCCAGCCGCCCTCGCCGTCGTGTCGCCAGTAGAGTGGCGCCTCGATGCCTTCGCGCTGCACCCAGGCCCAGCCGTCCGACAGCCAGAGCGCAGGATCGGCGTAGCCGCCGTCGGCGATGAATGCCTGCCATTCGGCATTGGTGATCGGCCGGTCGGCGAGGCTGTGGTGGGCCAGCAGTGCGGCGTGGCGCGGCCCTTCGCAATCGAAGGCGAAGCCCTGCCCATCATGGCCGATCTCGACCACACCCTCGCGCCCCGCAATCCAGCGCAAGGGGCCGGGCGCGGGGGCGGGGCTGTTGCGCGGCTCGTTCCAGAGCGCGGGATCGAGCGGATTGGCGGCGAACAGGTGGAGGATGTCGGTGAGCAGCAGTTCCTGATGCTGCTGCTCATGGTGGATGCCGAGCGTGACGAGTGCATGCGCCGTCGGCGTCAGGCGGGGCAGTGCTTTGACAAGCGCGGCGTCGACATGGTGACGCCACATCAGGATATCGGACAGCGCCGGGCGGCTCAGCATGCCCCGTTGCGCGCGCGGGTGGCGATCGCCTTCGGCCTCATAATAGCTGTTGAACAGATAGGCGTAGCGCGGGTCCCAAGGTCGATAACCGGGCACATGATCGCGCAGCACGAATGTTTCGAAGAACCAGGTGACATGCGCCAGATGCCATTTGGCGGGCGAGGCATCGGGCATCGATTGCAGGCTGGCGTCGGCATCCGAAAGCGGCGCGGCAAGCGCCTCGCTCAGCGCGCGGACGGCGCCGAAGTCACTGGTCAGTTCGTCCGGCGCGGGCCGCGGCACCCGCGCCGCCGTCGTTTCTTGCATACAGCTACCCCCTCGCGCGCAAAACCGCCGAACCGCGAAAAGGTTGCCTTGCCTTTATCCGGACCGCGACAGGAGAAGGAGAAAGACGACCAGGATGATGGCCAGCGCCTGAAACAGGATGCGCGCCTGCATCATCTTGTTCTGCCGCTCGCCGGAAATATTCCGGCCGGGGCTGAGTAGATCGGCCTTGCTTGTTCTCAGGAAGATGACGATGCCGCGGATAAGGGCAACGACGGTGCAGATCACGGCCAGCGCGATCAGGATGATGAGAAGCACCTGCATAGGGCCCATTTAGGGATTGGCGGCCCCGATGCCAACGGAAAGCTTGCCCTCGCGCAGACTCTTTATGAGGGCGGCGGGATCGACGCCCGCCTCGCGCGCGGCGGCAAGCGTCGGCGCGCCGTCGCGTTTGGCGAGGCGGCGGCCGCCGGCGTCGGTGAGCAGACGGTGGTGGTGGTAGCGCGGCGTCGGCAGCCCGAGTAGCGCCTGGAGCAGGCGGTGGACATGCGTCGCCTCGAACAAATCCTGCCCGCGCACGATATCGGTGACGCCTTGGGCGGCATCGTCGATCGTCACCGCGAGATGATAGGAAACCGGCGCGTCCTTACGCGCGAGGACGACATCGCCCAGCCGCCCGGGCGCCGCGACCACTTCCCCCTGCTCCACATCGTGCCAGCTTAGCGGGCCCGCCCGCGCGACGGCGCGCGCCATGTCGAGCCGCCAGGCGTGCGGCGTGGTGGCCTGCCGCTCCGTCCGTTCCGCAGGCGAAAGCGCGCGGCAGGTGCCGGGATAGAGGTTCGTCGCTGGCCCATGCGGCGCGGCGGCGCTGGCGGCGATCTCGGCGCGAGTGCAGAAGCAGGGATAGAGGAGACCCATCGCACGCAGTTCGTCCAGCGCGTCGGCATAGAGCGGCAGGCGGGTCGACTGGCGCAGGACGGGGCCGTCCCAATCGAGCCCCAGCCAGCGGAGGTCTTCCTCGATTCCCGCGACGTGCGCCTCGCGCGTGCGTCCGGGATCGATATCCTCGATCCTCAGCAGGAAACGCCCGCCCGCCGCGCGCCCCAGATCATGCGCGAGCAGCGCCGAATAAGCATGGCCGAGATGCAGCCGCCCGGTGGGGCTCGGCGCGAAGCGGGTGACCGGGGTGCTCATCGCTGCTTCCTTTGCGGCAATCTCCTCTTGACGGGCAAGGCGGGCTGTTTTGTCATGGCCGTGTCGCGCTTCATGGTTTAGGGGAGCGCGTGAAGACGGACGCGGCCGGGATCGGCATTTCGCGTTCCGGGTGCGACGGAACCGGGGGGCCGGCTTGGCGGATGTGTCCGGCAAGCGAAACGGTGAGGTTGCGGTTCGTCCATGTACCATCCCGATCTGATACGCCATCCCGACAGTTGCCCCGCGCTGGTCCTCAACGCGGATTATACGCCGCTCAGCTATTATCCGCTGAGCCTCTGGCCGTGGCAGACGGCAATCAAGGCGGTGTTCCTCGAGCGCGTCGACATCGTCGACCATTATGAGCGCGAGGTGCACAGCCCGACGCAATCGATCCGCCTGCCCTCGGTGATTGCGCTACGCCAATATGTGAAGCCGTCGCAGCATCCGGCCTTTACCCGCTTTAACCTGTTCCTGCGCGACAGCTTCGCTTGCCAATATTGCGGTGCGCATCAGGAGTTGACCTTCGATCATGTCATCCCGCGCGCGCAGGGTGGGCGGACGACATGGGAGAATGTCGCCACGGCCTGTGCACCGTGTAACCTGCGCAAAGGCGGGCGCACCCCGCGTCAAGCCGGCATGACGTTGCATACGCAGCCCGCCCGCCCGACGAGCTGGCATCTGCAGGAGAATGGCCGCAGCTTCCCGCCCCATTATCTCCATGAAAGCTGGCGCGACTGGCTCTACTGGAACGTGGAGTTGGAGGCCTGATGGCCGACATTCCGTCGATCGCCCAGAATCCCGATATCCGGTATCTGGGCAAGGTGCTGGGCGACGTGATCCGCGCTTATGGCGGCGAACGGATCTTCCGGCGGATCGAATATGTCCGCTCCTCCTCGGTCGATCGCCATCGCGGCCTGGCCGAGGCCGGCGCGGTCGACGCCGGGCTGGAGGCGCTGACGCTCGATGACACGGCGGCGTTTGTGCGCGCCTTCATGCTCTTCTCAATGCTCGCCAATCTGGCCGAGGATCGGCAGGGCATGGACAGCGGGCCCGGCGTCGACATGGCGCATGCGATCGCCGCGCTGGAGGCGGAGGGGATCGGCCGCGACGCGATATCGGCGCTGCTGCACGATGCGTTGATCGCGCCGGTGCTCACCGCGCACCCCACCGAGGTGAGTCGCAAATCGACGATCGACCACCGCAACCATATCGCCGCGCTGATGCGCCTGCGCGACAGGAACATGACCGAGACGGCGGATGGCGAACTGGTGGACGAGGCGATCTATCGCCAGATCGCCTTGCTCTGGCAGACGCGGCCGTTGCGCCGCGAGCGGCTGTACGTAGCCGACGAGGTGGAGATCGCCACGTCTTATCTGCGCGAGGTGTTCCTGCCGGTAATCCCGGCGCTGCACGTGCGCTGGGAACGCGCGCTGGGCGCTCGCTGCCCCAGCTTCCTCAAGCCGGGGAGCTGGATCGGCGGCGATCGCGACGGCAATCCCAACGTTGATGCCGCCTCGCTGCGCCTGGCGCTGACGAAGGCGGCGGAGGCGGTGCTCGGCTTCTATCTCGATGCGCTTCATAGGCTGGGTGCCGAGCTCTCGATATCGACCGAACTGGCCGAGGTGACGCCGGCGGTGGAGGCGCTGGCGGAGGCGAGCGGCGATTATGGCCGCGCCCGCGCCGACGAGCCCTATCGCCGGGCGATTACCGGCATCTATGCCCGGTTGGCGGCGACCTATAAGGTGCTTGTCGGCCACGCGCCACCGCGTCCCGCCCACATCGAAGGCGCGCCCTATAACACGCCTGATGCGTTGCGCGCCGATCTGGTCGCGCTGGCGGAGGCGCTGGCTACCGGCGGTGGCGCGCTTGAACGGCTGATCCGGGCGGTGGAGGCGTTCGGCTTCCACCTCGCCACACTCGACCTGAGGCAAAATGCCGATGTCCATGAACGCACCGTCGCCGAGTTGCTGAAGGTCGCCGGCGTTGAGGCCGATTATCGCACGCTCGACGAGGAGGCGCGCGTGGCCCTGCTGCGGCGCGAACTGGCGAGCCGGCGGCTGCTCTCAATCCCCTATGCCGCTTATTCGGATGAGACGGTGTCCGAACTGGCGATCCTCCGCACGGCGGCGGAGGCGCACGTGCTTTACGGATGCCAGGCGATCACCACCTATATCATCTCCAAGGCCGACAGCGTCTCGGACATGCTGGAGGTGCATATCCTCCTCAAGGAGGCCGCCCTGTACCGGCCGGGCGAGACGGACGAGGCGCCGTCGGCCGCGATCATGGTCGTGCCGCTCTTCGAGACGATAGAGGACCTTGAAAACGCGCCCGAGGTGATGACGCGCTGGTTCGCGCTGCCCGAAATCGCCGCGATCGTGGGCGCCCGCGGCCATCAGGAGGTGATGGTCGGCTATTCGGATTCGAACAAGGACGGCGGTTATCTCACCTCCGTCTGGAGCCTGCATGAGGCGAGCCGCGCGCTCGCCCCTGTGTTCGATAAGACGGGGGCGGCGATGCAGCTTTTCCACGGGCGCGGCGGCGCGGTGGGGCGCGGTGGCGGCTCCTCCTTCGCCGCGATCCGTGCGCAGCCGCCGGGCACCGTCAACGGCCGTATTCGCATTACCGAACAGGGCGAGGTGATCGCCGCCAAATATGGCAATCGCGAAAGCGCCACGGCCAATTTGGAGGCGATGGCCTCGGCGACCGTGCTCGCCAGCCTCGAACCGCTGTCGCTGTCCGAGAGGGATTATGCGCGCTTCGCCACGGCGATGGCGGCGATTTCGGACGAGGCCTTTCGCGTCTATCGCGCGCTGGTCTACGAGACGAAGGGGTTCCGTACCTTCTTCCGCCAGATGACGCCGATCGCCGAGATCGCGGATCTCAAGATCGGGTCACGCCCCGCCAGCCGCACGCAATCGGATCGGATCGAGGATCTGCGCGCGATTCCGTGGGTCTTCTCCTGGGCGCAGGCGCGGGTGATGCTGCCCGGCTGGTACGGCGTGGGCGAGGCGCTCGCGAAGTTCACCGACAAGGACCTGCTCAGCGAAATGGTGGGAGGCTGGCCCTTCTTCCAGGCGACGCTCGCCAATCTGGAGATGGTGCTCGCCAAGTCCGACATGGGGATCGCGCGCCACTATGCCGCGCTGGTCGAGGATCGCGCGCTGGGCGAGGCGATCTTCGGCCGGATAGTCGAAGGCTGGCAGTGCACGCATGACGCGCTGCTGGCAGCCACGGGGCAGACGCGGCTGCTGGAGAAGAATCCGTCGCTTGATCGTTCGATCCGGTTGCGGCTGCCCTATATCGAGCCGTTGAACCACCTCCAGATCGAACTGCTGAAGCGGCATCGCGGCGGTGAGGCGGACCCGCGCATCCGCGAAGGCATCCAGCTTTCGATCAACGCGGTGGCGACGGCATTGCGCAACAGCGGTTGAACGGGTTAGCCGATCCGCCGCGCTTCCTCGACGAGCAGGACGGGAACGCCGTCGCGCACCGGATAGGCAAGCCCGGCCTGTTCGGACACGAGTTCGCCCGCCTCGGGGTCGTAGCGCAGCGGCCCGCGTGTCAGCGGACAGACGAGAACCGCGAGCAGTTCGGGATCAATGTCCGGTCCGGCCGTCATTGCAGCGTGCCCCGGTCGTCATCCTCGTCACGCAGGCGGAAGAATTGCAGGAACTGAACGAGCAATTCGGCGCGCGTCGAAACGGTGGGGCTTTCGAGCAGCGCCTGCTTCGACGCCGCGTCGAAAGGCGCGATCTGGGCGATACCATTGACCAGCGCCTCGTCGTCGAGCCGGCCCACCGCGTCCCAATCGACCATATAGCCGCGCGCCTCTGCGAATTTGCGCGATTCGCGTTCCAACTCGGCACGGCGGATCATTTCGAGCGCGCCCTGCTCGCCATCGTCGAAACCCGCCAGCGTCGCTTCGACCTGCCGAAAGAGTGTTGCGACATCGAGTTCGCGGAGGAGCCGGAAACGCGCCAGCCCTTCGAGGACGATGTTGAAGCGGCCGTCGGGCAGTGCTTCGACATCGGCGATCCGGCCGACGCAGCCAACGTCGAACAGAGCGACTTTCTCGCCACCGCGCTCGGGGGTGCGCGGCTGGATCATCGCGATCCGTCGGTCACGCGCGAGTGCGTCGGTGACGAGCGCACGATAACGTGGTTCGAAAATGTGGAGCGGCAATTGCGATCGCGGAAAGAGCAGCGCGCCGGCAAGCGGGAAGATCGACAGGCGTGTGATCGAACGCTCCATCAACGCCCGATCAGGTGAAGAGAATCGCGGAGAGTCGCCGACGCTGCGCGCTCACCCAGGGATCGGAAATGCCGACCACCTCGAACAGCTTGAGGAGCTGCGCGCGGGCCGCACCCTCATTCCAGTCACGATCGCGCTCGATGATCGCCAGAAGCTGATCGGCGGCAGCGTCGCGCCGTCCCGCCGCCATCTCGGCGCCCGCCAGCTCGAACCGCGCATCGAGATCGTCGGGATGTGCCGCGACCCGCCCTTCCAGCCCCGAAAGATCGGCCGCCGGCCTCGCTTCGCGGGCGAGGCTGATCGCGGCGCGGGCGCGGGCGATCGCGGGGTCGCCCGCTTTGTCTTCAGGCACGCCGTCCAGCAGCGCCTCAGCTTCGTCAGCGCGACCGAGCTGCACGAGCGCGCGCGCCTGCCCGCCGATTACCGCCGGATCGTCGGGCGCCATATCCATGATCTGGGTGAAGATCGAGAGCGCGCGTTCGGCGTCGCCCTGCTCCAGCGTCTCCTCGCCCATCGCGATCAGCGGGGCGAGATCCTCCGCGCGGCGCGCATCGTCGCCCTTCACGGGAACCTTCTTCAATATCTGGTCGAGCGCGGCCTTGAGCTGGCTCTCGCTGCGCGCGGGCGTCAGATCGGCGACGAGCTGTCCCTGGAACAGCGCGTAGACGGTGGGGATCGATTGCACGCGAAACTGGGCGGCGATCATCTTGTTGGCGTCGACGTCGATCTTGACGAGCTTCACGCCCTTGTCGGCATAGTCGGCCGCGACCTTTTCGAGCGCCGGGCCCAGCGCCTTGCATGGCCCGCACCATTCGGCCCAGAAATCGAGGATGATGAGCGACTCCATCGACGGTTCGATCACCTCGCGCTTGAACGCCTCGATCGCCTCGCGGTCGGCCGCACTCAATCCCAATGTCGCCACCGATCACTCCCTTGTCGTCGTAGCAGGCCCTTATGTGGGCTCGATCGTGCCCGTGCCAAGCCCCGCCGTCAGCCGATCCTGCGCCAGAGCTTGTACGGCGAACCCTTGGGCAATGGCACGGGCACCAGCCAGCCGGGTACATGGCCATGATCGAGCTGCGTATAGAAGCCCTTTTTCGCTTCTGACGCATAGATCGTCGATTCGGACATGCCGGGGCAGATCAGCAGTAGCGTCGCGCCGTGACGGCGCATCACCTGGTGGGCGACTTCGGGATCGGCGCTGCGGAAAGCGTGATGGATGTCGATGATCGCCGCGCCATTGCGGTGGTAGGGGCCGCCGATCGCGCTGTGATGCGTCACGGTGATGAGGCGCGGGCCCAGATCGACGAAGGTAAGGATCGTCGTCGCAGGCAGCCCGGCGATCGGGCGCAGCGCCGGCAGTGTCGGGCATTTCGCGTTCGCCTGGCGCACCGCCTTGCGATAGGCGCTCGGCTTGGGCGCGGGTATCTCCTTGACGGCAAGGCTGACGATCAGACCCGAGACGAGCAGGAAGGTGGTCGCCGCGCCGGCCACGCGCACCAGCGCCCGGCGCCGCCCCAACAGCCAGCGCATCAGCCCCCAGCCAAGCGCGGTCGCGCCGGGAACGGCAAGCATCTGTGCGGCGGGCGCAGCGCGCGTTTGCCAGAGCAGCAGGCCGAACGCCGCGATCGTCAACAGCGCCGCCATGCCCCACGGCGCGGCCCGGTCGGTCCCCCACGCGCGGCGCAGCGCATACAGGCTGCCGACGACGCCGACGACCGGCAGCGCCGTCATCGGCACCGCGACACGCCAGCTCTGCGCGTAGATCGGCTTTGCCTCGCGCACATTCTTGAGCCAGAGCTGATAGAGTTCGGGCGAGACATGCTCGGGCCGGGCAAGGCATTGCGGCCAGGCCAGCGCGAAGCCGCCCGCCACCAGCAGCGCGGCGACCACGGCACAGCCGAGACGGACGCGCCGATCCTCCGCGCGGAGGAAGGCGAGCGCCACCATCAGCCCTCCGCCGAATAAAGCGGCGGACAGCCAGACGGGCGAGAGCGCATCGCAGACGGGCAGCCGGTTGTCCCACGAGGCGAAGCCCGCATAACCGAGCGCGCAGCCCGCCGCGAGTGAGGCGCCATAGGCGCCGAGCCGGGGCGCCTCGGCCCGGTCCCACACCCACCATAAGGCGGTGAGCCCACCGAGAAGTGCGATATAGGGCAGCATTTCGAGCCCGATCGCGATCGATATCGCGCTGCTCACCCCCAACACCCAGCCGCCGCGCACGCGATTCCGATCGGCAATGGCCGCAACCGCGAGCATGAGCAACGCGAGCTGCCAGCCATGATGATCGATGCGGAGCGGCATCCACATACCCATGGTATTCGGCGCGCAGAGCAGGATGGCTGAGGCGAGCGCGAATGCCGCCGGCGCCACCAGCCGCCGTGTCGCGAGCGCGCCGGCCCAGAGTGCGACGCCAAACGGGATCAGCGGCGCGATTCCCGCCGCCCATTTTTCGGCCAGCGCTCCGCCGAGCACGGGCTTGAGCGCGAGGATCAGTCCCGCGATCGGCAGGTCGACGATCCGCGACCAATGGATATTGGCGCCGCCGAACAGCGGATCGAGCTTGTGCTGGCGAAGATCGAACCAGCCCTGCCCCGCGAGCAGAGCGCGCACCTGGCTCATGCGCATATTGTCGTCGGTGTCGCCCAGCGCGAACCAGTGGATCGATCCCCATTTCCAGCCGATCAGCGCCAGCGACGTGACCAGCCAGAACAGCATCGTCAGGCAGAACCAGCGACGCGGCACGGCCTCCGCGATCGGATCGGTTCCGGCATCTGCAGGGTGGGTACTAGGCATGGTCGTCATCGGCCATTAGTTGCTGCGGCGCAAAGGGCAAGCATGCACGGCCGAGTCGGGGGATTCGTAATGTTGGCGAAATGGATAGCGCCGCATCGCGAGCTGGCCGGCCAGCTTTTCCGCTACGGCATCACCGGCGGCTTTGCGAGCGTCGTCAATATTGCGATCTACTGGATCGGCGCGACCTTCCTGGGTGTCGATCCCAACCTTGCAATGGTGATCGGCTATGTGGCGGCGGTGCTTGTCGGCTATGTCGTGCACAGCCGCTGGAGCTTTCGCGGCCACGGCCGGCGCGACAATCCGATGCGCACCGGCGGACGCTTCGTCCTCGTCTCGCTTGTCAGCCTCGCGCTCAACAGCCTGTGGGTGTGGCTGTTCGTCCGCTATCTCGGCGGGCCGACCTGGTGGCCGATACCCTTCACGTTGTGCGTGACGCCGCTTCTGGTCTTTTGGCTCAACCGCCGGTGGGTCTTCGAATGAGCCCGCGATTGCCGCGTGGCCGCGCGATGCGATAGGACATGGCGATGAGCGAGGTGCCGCCGACGCTTTCGATGATCGTGCCGGTCAAGGACGAGGAGTCCGGGATCGGACCCTTCGTCGCGCGCGTCGGCGCGGTGCTCGACGGCCTGCATGATCCAACCGGTGCACCGATCCGCTGGGAGATGCTGTTCATCGACGACGGCAGCCGCGACGCGACGCTGGCCGCCATCCATGCCGCCTGGCGCGCCGACAAGCGCGTGCGCGGCCTCTCCCTCTCGCGCAATTTCGGCAAGGAAGCCGCGCTTTCGGCCGGGCTGGATAATGCGCGGGGCGACGCCGTCATCCCGATCGACGTCGATCTGCAGGACCCGCCCGAGGTGATCGGGCAGATGATCGACAAATGGCGCGAGGGCTATGAGGTCGTCTACGGCGTTCGCCGCAACCGGGCGAGCGACTCCTTTCCCAAGCGCCTCACCGCCGATTTCTATTATCGCGCGCACAATTGGCTGTCGTCGGACAAGATACCCGAACATGCAGGCGACTTCCGCCTGCTCGATCGCAAGGTGGTCGAGGTGATCCGGCTGATGCCCGAGCGGAACCGCTTCATGAAGGGACTGTTCGCCTGGTCGGGATTCCGGCAGGCGGCGGTAGAATATGACCGGGTCGAGCGGACGACGGGCCAGACCAAGTTCAATTATTGGAAATTGTGGACGCTTGCGATCGACGGCATCACCTCGGCCTCGACCGTGCCGCTGCGCGTCTGGTCCTATATCGGCGGCGGGATCGCCCTTGTCGCCTTGCTCTACGCGCTTTTTTTGATCGCGCGCACGCTGATCCACGGTGGCGACGTGGCGGGCTATCCTTCGCTGATGGTGGCGACCCTGTTCATCGGCGGGGTACAGCTCCTCTCGCTCGGCATATTGGGCGAATATGTCGGACGCATCCTCGTCGAGGTGAAGCGACGGCCGATCTATGTCGTGCGCGAACGGATCGGGGGCGATTGATGGAACGCGCTACGTATGACCGCATGGCCGAGATCGATCAGGACCATTGGTGGTTCGTCGCGCGGCGACGGATCATCGCAACCCTGATCGAGAAGCAGGCCGACCTGCCTACCGGCGCACGAATTCTGGAAATGGGTTGCGGCACGGGATCGAACCTCGCGTTGCTCCAGCGATATGGCACGGTTGACGCGGTCGAGCCCGACGATCCCGCGCGCGCACTGGCGGCGAAGCGCAGCGGCATTGCGGTCAAGGGCGGGCTGCTGCCCGATGGCGTCGCGCTCGACGACGGCGCCTATAATCTGATCGCCATGCTCGACGTGCTGGAACATATCCCCGGCGATCGCGAGGCGCTGGCGGCGCTTCGGCCGAAGCTTGCGCCGTGCGGGCGGATGCTGGTGACGGTGCCTGCGATGCCGTGGCTGTGGAGCGCACATGACATCGCCCATCACCATCAGCGCCGTTATACCGCGAAAAGCCTGCGCGCGGTTTTCGAAGGCACCGGCTTTCGCGTGCGACACCTTACCCATTTCAACACATTGCTCTTCCCGCCGATCGTTGCCGCGCGCGCGATCGGGCGGCTGACGGGGCATGAGAGCGGCGACGATGCGATGCCGTCCCGGCCGGTCAATGCGCTATTGCGCGGGCTGTTCGCATCCGAACGCTATTGGGTGGGGCGCGGTTCGTTGCCCTTCGGCGTGTCGCTGGGGATCGTCGCCGAGGCGGGCTGAGGATGGAGGACGCGGTAGAGGATGCCGCGTTTCCCATGCCAGATCGGCATCAGGCCGGGATCGTGGACCCAGCGTTCGGGCGGCATGTCGATCAGCCAGAAATAATCGAACGCGTCGCGCGGGAAATGGGCGAGCGTGTCGGCTAGGGTCGGCTCGTTATGGGCGCGACACTCCTCGGGGCGCAGCAATTGTGTCGGATCGGTCGCGAAGCGACCGGCGGCGGCATAGGTGACGCTGAGGAGCTGTGCGCCCGGCATCACCCACTGGCCGTTGACGAAGGCGTCCTTGCGGACGATCGCCTGACTGCCAAGATGATCCATCCGCGATCGCGGCCAATGGCGATTGCATTGCAGGTTGACGAGCACCAGCACGCGCGATCCGGGCGCGATATGGTCGATCGCGCGTAACTGGCGGGTATAGGCGCGGTCATAGCCTATGAAGTTCCAGGTGTTCGTTCCGATCCGCGCGACGAAGAAGATGAGGCCGGCGACCGCGAGGACGCTGGCGAAACGACGGCTGTCGCGCGGCGGCGAAAGCGCGATCAGGCCGATGGCGAGCGCATAAGGGGTCAGCCGCATGTCGGCATAGGCCGATCCCAGCAGGATACGTGGCAGCATGATATAGGCGATGACGAGAAACAGGGTGGCGACGCCCAGCAACCTTTCGAAATCGAGGCGCCATTCGGGCAGGTGGCGCGACAAGCGCGCAAGGCCGGCTTCGATCCAAGGGCTGCGCGAGCGCAGCAGATTGAGCAGCCCGAACAGGATGATGGCGCACAGCAGATTGATGCTGAAGACGTCGAACGCCTTCCAGCGATCACGCAGCGCCTCGATCAGCCAGAGGTGCTTTGCGGGGAAATCGAACCAGTCGCCGGTCGATCCGCGCACATGCCCGCTCCGCCACAGCAGCATGAGCAGGAAGGGCGGCGCGAGCGGAAGGACAGACAGGCCCGCCCGCCACAGCGCATGAAGGCGCGTGTGTGCTTCGCCCCGGTCGCGCACCAGCTCGGCCGCGAAACAGAGCAGACAGAGCACCGCCCAGCCGAAGGCATGCGTCAGCCAGATCAGCCCGCCGAGCGGCACGAACAGCAGGGCGCGCCAGCCGAATCGACGTGCGCGCGCTAGCCGTAGCCACAGCGCGAAGGCGAGTAGCGCGAAGGCCATCGACAGGCAGTGATTGAGAAAGCCGAACTGGAAGGGGAAGCCGTAGGTCAGCGGCAGCGCGAAGGCGAAGGTGGGCGGTACGCGCCCGTACACCTCGCGTGCGATCAGCAGCAGCCCCGTCGCCGTCAGTACCGGAATGGTGAGCGCGATCAGCTTAACCACCAGTTGCAGCCCGAAAATTGGCGCCAGCGGCACGACGAGCAGATCGACGCCGAGATTGCCGATCAGCGCCCATTTGAACGCGAAATAGCGATGGAGCCAGGGCGAGCTATCGATCGCCAGCTCGACATGATAGCGCGCAAGATGGCCGAGCGCGTCGGTGAGCGGCGGCAGGCTGGGCCAGACGAGCGGCGCGCCGCACAGCAGGACGAGCGCCCAGGCATAACGCGGATCGTTCCACCAGGCGGGTTCCAGCGGAGGCGGTGCAGGGCGGTGGCGCATCGGCGCCAATATTCCGGCGCGCGCCTTCTCCGCAAGACCACCCCCTTCCCCGCCGCCCTCCTTTTGCTCTAGGGCGCGCGATCGTGAACCAATCAGCATCTCGGGCCTGGCGCGGGCGGTGGGTCGTGGCCTATGGCGTCCTCGCCCTTATCTTGCTGGCCGTTGCCGCCTGGTTCCGCATCGCGGGCACAACACGCAATCCCTTCTGGCTCGATGAGGGCTATAGCGCCTATGCGGCCGCGAAGGGCTTTCATTTCCTGTGGCATGTGGTGCCGCTCTACGAGACGCATCCGCCCTTTTATTATTCGCTGCTTCGACTGTGGACGTTGCTGTTCGGCGATTCGCTGGTGGCTTCGCGTGCGCTGGGCATAAGCTGCGGCCTGCTGACGCTGCCGATCGCGGCACTGGCCGGGCGCGAGGCGGCGCGCTGGTTCCGCCCGGACTCATCGCCGCTGCCATCGATGCTGGCGGCGTTCGCACTCGCCGCGCTGTCGCCGCCGCTGGTCGATATGGCGCGCGAGGTGCGGCCCTATCCGGTGCTGATCCTGACCTATGTAACCGCGCTTTTCGCGCTTCTCCGGCTCGGCCGTGTCGCGGCAGGCGCGCGCCGAATCGCACGCGGTGCGTTCCTCCTCTATCTGCTCACGCTCGCGCTGATGCTGTGGCTGCACAATCTGGGTGTGCTCTATGGCGCGGCGCTCGGCCTCGCGCTGCTCACACTGGTGCTGCGGCGGGATCTGACGAAGCCCGACTGGCTCTGGCTCGTCGGCGGGCACCTTGCCGTCGCGATTCTGTACCTGCCCGCTTTGTTGATCCTGCTCGATCAGGCGCCGACCTGGATCAGATCGACCTGGCTGCATTTCGATGTCAGTCGTCTTCCAGAGCGGCTGCTCTTCCTCTGGGCGGTGCCGGGGGCGTTGGCGGTGGCGGCAGGGTTCCTTGCGTTATGCGGCGCGATCGCGCTACTCCGGCGCCGCGACGGCTGGCGCGTGCTCGCCACGCTGTTGCTGCTCGCCGTGCTGCCCGTCGTGCTGTCGATCCTGATCTCGTTGATTGAGGCACCGGTGTTCATCGTGCGAACGATGACGCCAGTGGCGGTGCCGCTGCTGCTGTTGTTCGCGATCGGCGCGACGCTCAGCGGTTCGCTCCGCCTGCCGGCGCTCCTCGCTTTGCTCCTGGTTGGGGGCGAGATGGCACGCTTCGATCATCGCATCGCCACCGCGCCGCCGATGCAAGACTGGTACGGCACGGTCGCCTGGCTCCAGCGCCACTATCGCGCGGGTGATGAGATATGGTCCTATCCCAACGAGGGTGCACTGCCGCTCGATTATGCGATGCGCGACAAGGGCGTGGCCTTCGTAGACCGGGCAATCCCGACGCCTGTGCCGACGCTCGACGGCGGCCCCGGTGCCTGGAACCCGACGGGAAGCCGGGGGGTCTTCTCACTGCCGGCCGAGCGGCTGTACGCGATCGCGCAGTCGCCGGCGGCGCGCGGGGTGCCGACGATCTGGCTGCACCGGCTGGGCGCGAATGCCTATGACAAGGGCGACGTATTGCTCCACACGCTGTCGCATGGCCGCGTCGTCGTGGCGCGCTGGCAGAGTGGGCCGATCGATATCATCGGACTCAGACGGCGCGATCTTGTCGACGGGTCTATTTCACGCGGCGCGCCGTGACGATCTGAACCGGCTTCACCAGCATCTGCCCCTTCATCCCGCCCGATCCGCGATCGGGATAGGTCTTGCCTGCCAGGATATGCCGGACGACATCCATGCCGCCGACGACATGGCCGAAGGCGGCATAGCCGGGATTGCCCGGATGCGCGTCCATCGCCGGCGCGGGGCCGACGGTGATGAAAAAATCGCCCATCGCGCTGCCGGGCTCGCCGCGCGCCATCGAGATCGTGCCGTCGAGATGCTTGATGCCCGTCCGGCTCGTCGGCTCATGCGCGATGGGCGGTAGTGATCGGCGGATGCTGTGGCGGATGCCGCCCTGGACGAAGCCGCGCGTCTTCAGGTTGCGGGTGCGCGCCGCGCGATAGAAGACGGTGCCGTCGAAACGCTTCTGATCGACATAGCGCAGGAAATTGCCCGCGGTGATCGGCGCCCGCTTCAGGTCGAGATCGATGAGGATCGGCCCCTCGCTGGTTTGCAGACGGACACGCGCAGTGGCGGGCGGCGCGGGGTGCGCCGGGGCGGGTGAGATCAGGAGGGTCAGGAGGGCGAAAGGGGCAAGGATACGAATCATGTAGCCTGCATAGCGGAAGATCGTGGCGAGATGCGACAAGAGGCACCATATGGCCCAAAACGGACTGGCGAAAGCAAAACAAATATTCTATATGCTTCTTTAGGCGGTCATCGGCGTTCCGCTGCCGGTAGCCGCCAGCGAAAGGATCTTTCCCATGTCTTCCCCCGATCCTGCCCGTGTTTCCGCCGCCAAGGCCCAGTTCAAGCGCATGATGCTGATCATCGGCGTCGCCGGTGTGGTGATGGTCGTCGGCTCGCTCTGGTATCTCTCGCTCTACGGCCCGCTCCAGACGCATATGGTGATCGCCACCATCGCGGGCGTCTTCGTGTCGATGGTGCTCGGCTGCGGCCTCTTCGCCGCCGCCTTCTTCAGCGACAAGAGCGGACATGACGAGGCGGCCACCGGCCCGCGCGGGCGCCGCGACCCGAACTGAGCGGCGGCCCGAGTCGCCGGTTGGCTACGCCGGCGCGCCACGCTAGGCTAGGCGTTTGCCTTGGCCAGATCAGGAGTAGCCGCAATGCCGCATGACCGCCTCCACCCCGAGACGCTGGCGGTCCATGCCGGCTGGCGCGCCGATCCGGCGACCGGATCGGTGGCCGTGCCCATCTATCAGACGACGTCCTACCAGTTCCGCGACACGGGCCATGCGGCGAGCCTGTTCGCGCTGGAGGAGCTGGGGAACATCTATACAAGGATCATGAATCCGACGACCGACGTGCTCGAACAGCGGATCGCCGCGATCGAGGGCGGCGTCGCGGCGCTCGGCGTCGCGTCGGGCCAGTCGGCCTCGGCCTTCTCGGTGCAGAATCTGGCGCGCGCGGGCGACAATATCGTCGTGTCGAGCCACATCTATGGCGGCACCTGGAACCTGTTCGCCAACACCTTGCGCGATCAGGGGCTGGAGGCGCGCTTCGTCGATGCGTCGGACCCGGAGAATTTCCGCCGCGCCACCGACGACCGCACGCGCGCTTATTATGCCGAGACGCTACCCAACCCGAAGCTGGAGGTGTTCCCGATCGCCGAAGTGGCGGAGATCGGCCGTGGCCTCGGCATTCCGCTCATCATGGACAATACCGCCGCGCCGACCTTGTGCCGGCCGCTGGCGCACGGGGCGGCGATCGTCGTCTATTCGACCACCAAATATCTGGGCGGCCACGGCACCTCGATCGGCGGCATGATCGTCGACGGCGGCACGTTCGACTGGGAGGCGTTCGCCGAACGCCAACCGCAACTCAACACGCCCGACCCGTCTTATCATGGCGCGATATGGAGCCAGGCCGCCAAGCCGCTGGGGCCGATCGCCTATATATTGCGCGCGCGGGTGATCCTGCTGCGCGATCTGGGCGCGGCGATGTCGCCGTTCAACGCTTTCCAGTTCCTGCAAGGCGTCGAGACGCTGCCGCTCCGGATGGAGCGCCATTGCCGCAATACGCAGGCGGTGGTCGATTTCCTGCGCACGCGGCCCGAGGTGACGCGGATCATCCACCCCTCGGTGCAAGAAGGGGCGGCGCGCGAGCGGGCGGACCGCTATCTGAGCGGCGGCTTCGGCGGCCTGCTGGGCTTCGAGCTGGCCGGCGGATTGGAGGCGGGGCGGCGCTTCATCGACGCGCTGCAACTCTTCTACCATGTCGCCAATATCGGCGACACGCGCAGCCTTGCGATCCACCCGGCCTCGACCACCCATTCGCAGCTTTCGGCCGAGGAACAGGCGGCGGCCGGTGTCTCGCCGGGCTATGTCCGGCTGGCGGTCGGGATCGAGCATATCGACGATATCCTCGCCGATCTGACGCAGGCGTTCGCGGCGGCGGGGTGACGTGTCCGATTTCCGGGCTTTGTCCTGTCATTTCCGCGTAGGAATGACAGGAGAGGGGTAGCGGTTCGGACAAGATCCTTTGTGTCACCCCGACGAAAGTCTGGGGCCATGGACTCGGCTTGCTTCATTGTTGGGTGAGCCGCCGTCCATGGATTCCGGCTTTCGCCGGAATGACGGGTGAGGGGGGCGGGTGACGCCTAATTCCTCGTCATTCCCGCGAAGGCGGGAATCCATAGGCACTGTCGGTGCCGGAAGGCCGAAACGCGGCGTTTATGGATTCCCGCCTGCGCGGGAATGACAGAGAGGGAGGCGGTTCGGACAAAATCTTTTGTGTCACCCCGACGAAAGTCGGAGACCATGGACTCGGCTTGTTTCATTGTTGGGTGAGCCGCCGTCCGTGGATTCCGGCTTTCGCCGGAATGACGGAGTGAGTGTTGATCTAGGCCTTGAGGCCCTGCAGCAGGCGGGGGAGGGCGCCGGTTTCGCCGCGTGCTTCGGCCATGAAGCGGCGCTTGAGCGGGGCGATGCGCTGGACCGCGCCGAGGCCGAAGCGGCGCGCGGCGGAGGCGGTGCGGCCGGGCAGGCCGAACAGGCGGGTCAGCCCGTCGGTCGACGCCGCGACCATGAAGGTGTCGAGCGCGCGCCAGCGTTCGTAGCGGGCGAGAAGCTGCGCGTCGCCGAAGTCGAGGCCCAGCCGCGCGCCCTCGACAAGCACCTCGACCAGAGCCGCGACGTCGCGGAAGCCGAGGTTAAGACCCTGGCCCGCGATCGGGTGGATGCCATGCGCGGCGTCGCCGACCAGCGCCAGCCGCTCGCCGGTGATCCGTGCGGCATGATGGAAGCCGAGCGGATAGCTTGAGCGCGGGCTTGCCGCCGCGATCGCGCCCAACCGGCCGCCCATCTTCTTTTCCACCTCGGCGGCATAGGCGCGGTCGGGCAGGTCCAGCATCGCCGGCGCATCCTTCCCCTTCACCGTCCAGACGATCGCCGAGCGATGGCGGCCCTCGGCATCGTCGGTCAGCGGCAGGATCGCGAAGGGGCCTTCGGGATAGAAAATCTCGTAGGCGATTCCCTGATGCGGGCGCGCATGCGTCACCGATCCGATGATCGCGGCATGATCGTATGACCAGCGCGCCACCTTGATCCCCGCCGCCTCGCGCGTCGGCGATCGGCGGCCCTCCGCGCCGACCAGCAGGCGCGCGGAAACCGTCCGTCCGTCCCCCAGCGTCACGCGGACGCCCGATGCGTCGCGCGTCACCTCGGCCGGGGTGGCGGGCGCCAGCAAAGTCACGCCCGGCGCGGCCAGCGCGGCTTCGCGCAGCGCGATGCGCAGCAGGCGGTTTTCGAACATCACGCCCACCGCGCCGTCCTGCGGATCGGGATCGAACAGCAGCCCGCCGGGCTTCAATCCGTCGCTCACCTGTATCGCCGCGATCGGGCAGCCCTGCCCCGCGAGGCGCGCGCCGACGCCGATCGTCTCCAGCATCCGCCATGGCGCGCTCGCCACCGCCGAGGCGCGGCCGTCGAAGCCGGCGGTGAGCGCGGCTTGCGGATCGGCGGGGTCGATGACGATGCTGGTGACCCCATGCGCGTCGAGCGCGATGGCGAGGGTAAGGCCGACAAGCCCGCCGCCCAGGATGATGACGTCGCTATCCATGCCCGTGGGTCTAGCCGTTGGCGGCACAGTTTGTCGAAGCTCTTTTACGCTTCCCGGCGATGCGCTTGACCCGGAGTCGTCCGCCAGCGCATTGTCGGCCAGGACGAACAATGCACGCACGAAGGGCGGGGCGTATGGCGGGCGGCATGGCGTCGGCGAAGCCGATGGTGAAGGGCAGGATGGCGCGCGCGGCGCGGCGCGGCGGCGCATTGGCAAGCGCGGCGGCGCTGCTGGTCGCCATGCTGGCGTTGCTGCTCGCGCTGGCCAGCTATCACCCCACCGATCCGTCGCTCAACACCGCCGCCGACGGGCCGGCGCGCAACCTGATGGGGACGCCCGGCGCCTGGCTTGCCGATCTGCTGCTCAGCCTGTTCGGCCCGCCGGCGGCATTGCTCCTGCCGCTGGGGATCGTCGCGGGGCTGCGTATCTGGCGCGGCGGCGAGGCGCGGCTCTGGAAGCGCGGCCTGATCGCGGCGGTCTTCGGCCTCATATTGTTCGGCATCGCGCTGACGTTGCTGCGCGGCGGATCGGTGTCGCAACTGCCCGCCGGCTGGGGCGGCGGCATCGGGCTGGCCGGCGGTTCGGCGATCGAGGCGCTGCTGCGTCTGATCGGCGCGCCGGCCTGGATCACCGGGCTCAGGATCGCGCTGATCGTGCTGCTCGGCGCGGGCGGGCTCGCCTTGTGGATGTGGGGCCTTGGCCTCGATGCCGGCGAGCGGACGTGGCTGTTCGGCCGTTTCCGGCGCGAGGCCGCCGCCGATGATGCGCCGCTTGCGATCAAGGCCGGCCGCGAGAAGGCGCCGCCGCGCCGCAAGCAGGAGCCGGCGGAGCCCAGCGATACCGGCCCGATCGTCAAGGACCCGCGCATGCCGCCCCTCGCCGATGAGGTGAAGACGGCCCCGCGCAAGCAGAACGAACTGCCGCTCGGCCCCTATACCTTGCCGCCGGTGACGCTGCTGGGCGAGGTGCCGGCGGGCAATGGCGGCGCGATCGATCGCGCGGCGCTGGAGCGCAACGCCCGGCTGCTGGAAACGGTGCTCGACGATTTCCACGTCAAGGGCCGCATCGTCGAGGTGCGCCCCGGCCCTGTCGTCACGATGTACGAACTGGAACCCGCCTCGGGGATCAAGGCGAGCCGGGTGATCCAGCTGGCCGACGACATCGCGCGCAACATGTCCGCGCTGTCCGCCCGCGTCGCGACGATACCGGGGCGGACGGTGATCGGCATCGAATTGCCGAACCAGAATCGCGAATCGGTGATGCTGCGCGAGCTGATCGAGAGCGAGGCGTTCGCCCGGCAGAGCGGGCTGCCGCTGATCCTGGGCAAGAATATCGGCGGCGATCCGGTGATTGCCGATCTCGCGCCGATGCCACACCTGCTGATCGCGGGCACCACCGGATCGGGCAAGTCGGTGGGCCTCAACACGATGATCCTGTCGCTGCTCTACCGGCTGACGCCCGAGCAGTGCCGCCTCATCATGATCGATCCGAAGATGCTGGAACTGAGCATCTACGACAATATTCCCCACCTCCTCTCGCCCGTCGTCACCGAACCGTCGAAGGCGGTGCGCGCGCTCAAATGGGCGGTCGAGCAGATGGAGGACCGCTATCGCATGATGGCGTCGGCCAGCGTGCGCAGCCTGGCTTCCTTCAACGAGGCGATCCGCGCGGCCAAGGCGAAGGGCAAGCCGATCACGCGCCGCGTCCAGACGGGCTATGACGCCGAGACGGGCCAGCCGATCTACGAGGAGGAAACGCTCGATTTCGATCCGCTGCCGCAGATCGTGGTGGTGGTGGACGAACTGGCCGACCTGATGATGACGGCGGGCAAGGAGGTCGAGTTCCTGATCCAGCGGCTCGCGCAGAAGGCGCGCGCGGCGGGCATCCACCTCATCATGGCGACGCAGCGCCCCTCGGTCGACGTCATCACCGGCGTCATCAAGGCGAACCTGCCGACGCGGATCAGCTTCCAGGTAACGAGCAAGATCGATTCGCGCACCATCCTGGGCGAGCAGGGGGCCGAGCAACTGCTGGGCAAGGGCGACATGCTCTACATGCCCGGCGGCAAGCAGATCGCGCGCGTCCACGGCCCCTTCGTCTCCGACGAGGAGGTGCGCGCCGTCGCCGATCATTGGCGCGCGCAGGGCACGCCCGACTATATCTCCGCCGTCACCGAGGAGCCGGAGGATGGCGGCTACGAACTGGAAGGCGCGCCGTCGGGGCCTGACGACCCCGAAACGCAGCTCTATCGCCGCGCCGTCCAGCTCGTCGTCGAGAATCGCAAGGCCTCGACAAGCTGGCTGCAGCGGCAATTGCGCGTCGGCTACAATTCGGCCGCGCGCCTGATCGAGCGGATGGAGAAGGACGAGGCGATCGGCCCGCCCGATCATGTCGGCCGGCGCGAAGTGATCCTCGACGTGGGCGATCTGCCCGATTTCTGGCGGCGCGCGGGATAAGCGGGATATTCGCGCGCCGAAGCGGGTTCAGAGCGCGTTCAATGGCGCCGGCCTATCCCCGGCCTCGTCCAATCTGGAGAACCGAATGTTTCGCCCGTTCCTGCTCGCCCTCGCCGCCCCCGTCGCGCTGACCTTCGCGGCGGCGCCGGCCTTTGCCGCCGAGGCCGATTCGCTGGCGCAGGTGTCGCGCCATCTGCGCGCGGTGAACACGATGACCGCCGATTTCGTCCAGACCGATCGCAACGGCAAGGCGTTGACCGGCACGCTGACGCTGAAGCGGCCGGGGCGCATCCGCTTCCAATATGAAAAGGGCGTGCCTTTGCTCGTCGTCGGCGACGGCAAGGCGCTCATCATGATCGATTATTCGGTGAAGCAGGTATCGCGCTGGCCGATCGGCAATTCGCCGCTGTCGGTGCTGCTCGATCCCTCGAAGGACCTCAGCCGCTACGCCCATGTCGTGCCGAGCGGCGATCCCAACCTGCTGCTGGTCGAGGGCAAGGACCCCAAGCATCCCGAGTTCGGGACGATCACGATCGCCTTCGGGCGTGTGGCGAGCGCGCCGGCGGGGCTGGAACTGCGCGGCTGGACGGTGCTCGACGCGCAAAACAACCGTTCGACGGTGCGGCTGTCGAAGCAGCGCTTCAACGTCCCTGTCCCGGACAATATGTTCCGCTGGACCGACCCCAGGACACGGCGGCCCGTGCGCTGAGACGCCCCTATTCATCGAGGCGACAGGTTCGATCCCTATAAGGGGACATGCGGTCGTGGAGCCCTGATCCGGGATTTCCCCCTGTTGCCCGGCCGGGCTTCACGTCCCGCCTCGCGTGACGAACGCCAGGTCGGCCCCCGTTCCATGCCCCCGGAGCGGGGGCCTTACCTTGTCCGGCGTTGCTGGCATCCCGCCTTCCGCCTCGCTAGAGCATGGGCATGACCGACAGCCTCAAGATCGCCTCCTGGAACATCAACTCGGTGCGCGCCCGGATCGATATCGTCCAACGCTTCCTGACAGAGCAGGCGCCCGACATATTGTGTTTGCAGGAAACGAAGGTGGTGAACGACATCTTCCCCGCCGATCCGTTCCACGCGCTCGGCTATCGCCACCTCGTCCTGAACGGGCAGCGCATGCATCATGGCGTCGCCATCCTCAGCCGCGTGCCGCTGGCCGAGGATATACGCCATGACTGGCAGGACAATGGCGAGGCGCGCCATATCGGCGTCCGGCTGGAAAACGGCATGAGGCTGGAAAATGTCTATGTGCCCGCCGGCGGCGACATTCCCGATCGCACGCTCAATCCCAAGTTCGGCCAGAAGCTCGATTTCGTCGAGCGGATGACGCGCTGGTCCGAACGCTTGCGCGAGCCGACCTTGATCGTCGGCGATTTCAATATCGCCCCGCTCGAATGCGACGTGTGGAGCCATCGCCAGCTCATCGACGTGGTGAGCCACACGCCGATCGAGGTGGAGGCGCTCACCCGCCTCCAGCAAAGTCACGACTGGGTCGACCTCGGCCGCCGCTTCATCCCCGCGCCGCAGCGTTATTACAGCTGGTGGAGCTATCGCGCGAAGGACTGGACCGCGAACGATCGCGGCCGCCGGCTCGATCATATGTGGGCCAGCCCCGCGCTGGCGCGGCAGGCGGTCGCCCACGCGGTCCATGAGCCATGCCGGAGCTGGCTCAAGCCCTCCGATCATGTGCCGCTGGTGACGGAATTCCGGTTTTGAGCGACACGCGCGCCGCCGCCCGCGCGATCGACGCGCTGCGCCGCGGCTGGCCCGTCGGCGTGACGGGCGAGAACGGCCGGATCGTCCTGCTGGCGGTCGAGCGGGCGGACGACGAACGCCTCGCCGCCTTCGATGCCGACGGCACCGCCGACCTGCTGCTCGCGCACGAACGCGCGGTGACGCTGAAGCTCGCCAACCAGCGCGACGCGGCGACGCCGGGCCATCCGGTCGAGATTGCGCGCGTCCCCTGGCTCGATCTCGCGGCGGCGACCGCGCTTGCCGATCCGCAGCATGATCTCGACAGCCCCCTGAACGGCCCCTGGCGCGCGGTGCCGGCGCGCGCGCCCGACGCGGCGGCGGCGGCGGTGCGCCTCGCCCGGCTCGCGGGCATGCTGCCCGCTTTCTTCGTGCGCGGGGGGGGCGAGGCGGCGGCCGAAGCGACAGCGGCCGAGATCGCCGCGCATGACGAGCCGGCGCGCCTGACCATCGCCTCGCGCGCGCGGCTGCCGATCGTCGCGTCGGCCGAAACGGAGATCGTCGCCTTCCGCAATGCCGAGGATGCGGCGGAGCATGTCGCCCTGCTGATCGGATCGCCCAATGGCGCGCCGCCGCTGGTGCGCCTCCACAGCGAATGCCTGACGGGCGACGTGCTAGGCTCGCTCAAATGCGATTGCGGGCCGCAATTGCAGGCGGCGCTCGCGCGGATCGCGGAGAGCGGATGGGGCATCCTCCTCTATCTGCGGCAGGAAGGGCGGGGGATCGGCCTCGTCAACAAGCTGCGCGCCTATGCCTTGCAGGATCAGGGCTTCGACACGGTGGACGCCAATCTGCGGCTCGGCTTCGCGATCGATGCGCGCGATTTCGGCATCGCCGCGCGGATGCTGAAGCTGCTGGGGCAGGACCATATCCGGCTGCTCACCAACAATCCCGCGAAGGTGGCGGCGCTGGCGGCGTCGGGCGTCACCGTTGTCGAGCGGGTGCCGCACAGCCTGCCGCCCAACCCGCACAATGCCGCCTATCTGGCGACGAAGCGCGACCGCACCGGCCACCAACTGTGAACCGACTGCTCGTCGATACCGCCGCGCGCACGCTCACGGCGTTCGGCGAGACGATCGGTTGCACCATCGGCCGCGGCGGGGCCTGCCCGGCGGCGGACAAAAGCGAGGGCGATGGGCGCACGCCCTTGGGCGAATGGCCGATCCGCGCCGTCCTGCTCCGGCCCGATCGGGTCGCGGCGCCCGACCGCATGACGGTGCCGTGGCGCTGGCTCCGTCCCCAAGATGGCTGGTCCGACGATCCCGCCGATCCGGTCTACAACCGCCCGGTGCGCCATCCACATCTTTTCTCCGCCGAGCGACTGTGGCGCGAGGATGGCCTGTACGACGTCATCGTCGTGCTCGGCCACAATGATGCGCCGCCCGCGCCGGGCGCGGGCAGCGCGATCTTCCTCCACTGCCGAAACGGCGATCGGCCGACGGAGGGGTGCGTCGCGATAGAGCGGAAGGCGTTGTGCGGGCTGTTGTCCCGGCTTTCGACGAGCGATCGGCTCGCGATCGGATAGAGTCCGATCAGGCGGGCGGCCCCTCAGGGAAATGTGACCGGTGGTCATCCAGGCTAAGCCAAGGCTGCTTGCGCGAGGTCCAGATATGTTCGGTCGGCTCGAACAGCGCCGGATCGTCGAGGCTTCCTATCGACAGGCCGATGGCATTGGCGCTCTGCCGTTCCGAAAAGAGGGACGTGCCACATCGGGTGCAGAAGCCGCGCCTGATGCCGGTGTTCGCATCGAACCAGCCCACCGGGCCTTCGATATGCACGCTGTCGAGCGGCACCATGATACGTGCGTAGAATGCCGCGCCCGTCGCCTTCTGGCATCGGACACAGTGGCAAACGCGGGCGTTTATCGGTGTTGAATCACTGTTGTAACGGCATGCGCCGCAGAGACAGCCACCCACAATCCTCGACACGTTTTCTTCCTCCGTTCGCGTCGATCGAACAAAAGCATGGCGGAACCCGGTTGGAAAGCCCGACCTTATAGCAGGGTGGGGCACCGCCATGATGGCGCATCGGCCCCAACCCGGTTTGCGCGGGCGTGTCGAGCTGCTATCGGCGCGGCATGCTTTCCATCTCTGGCATCACGGTGCGGCTTGGCGGTCGCGTCATCCTTGATCGCGCGACGGCGGCGTTGCCGCCGCGGGCGCGGGTGGGGTTGATCGGGCGGAATGGGGCAGGCAAGTCCACGCTGATGCGGATCGTCGCGGGGCTGGGGGAGCCCGACGAGGGGAGCGTCGAGATGCCGCGCGGCGCGCGGCTGGGCTATATCGCGCAGGAGGCGCCGGGGGGCAGCGCGACGCCGTTCGAAACGGTGGTCGCCGCCGATCGCGAGCGCGCGGCGCTGCTCGCCGAGGCGGAGACGAGCGCCGATCCGCATCGGCTGGGCGAGATTCACGAGCGGCTGAACGCGATCGACGCGCATGCCGCCCCGGCGCGGGCGGCACGCATCCTTGTCGGGCTGGGTTTCGACGAGGCGGCGCAGCATCGGCCGCTCGACAGCTTTTCGGGCGGCTGGCGGATGCGCGTCGCGCTGGCGGCCTTGCTCTTTTCGGGGCCGGACCTGCTGCTGCTCGACGAGCCGTCGAACCATCTCGACCTCGAAGCGACCCTGTGGCTGGAAAATTTCCTCAAAAGCTATCGCGCGACGATCCTGGTCGTCAGCCATGAGCGCGATTTGCTGAACAATGTCGCCGATCATATCCTGCATCTGGAGCATGGCCGGCTGACGCTCTATCCCGGCGGCTATGACGCGTTCGAGCGGCAGCGCGCCGAGCGGCTTGCCCAGCAGACGGCGGCGCGCGACCGCCAGATGGCCGAGCGCGAGAAGTTGCAGGCGTTCGTCGATCGCTGGCGCGCGAAGGCCAGCAAGGCGAAACAGGCGCAGAGCCGGATCAAGGCGCTCGCGCGGATGGCGCCGATCGCCGCCGTCGCCGAGGATCCGTCGCTCAGCTTCGATTTTCCGAGCCCTGCCGAACTGAAGCCGCCGCTCATCACGCTCGATCATGCGGCGGTGGGCTATGACGGCAAGCCGGTATTGTCGCGCCTCAACCTCCGGCTCGATCCCGACGATCGCGTCGCTTTGCTCGGCCGCAACGGCAATGGCAAGACGACGCTCGCGCGCCTGCTCGCCGCCCAGCTCGCGCCGCTGGAAGGGGCGATGAACGCGGCGGGCAAGATGCGCGTCGGCTATTTCACCCAATATCAGGTGGAGGAGCTGGACCCGGCGGAGACGCCGCTGATCCATATGGGCCGGCTGATGCCCGACGCGAAGCCGGCGGCGGTGCGCGCGCAGCTCGGCCGGTTCGGCTTTTCGGGCGACAAGGCGACGACTCTGGTGGGCCGGCTTTCGGGCGGCGAGCGGGCGCGGCTCGCGCTGGCGCTCATCACCCGCGACGCGCCGCATCTGCTGATCCTCGACGAGCCGACCAACCATCTCGATGTCGATGCGCGCGAGGCGCTGGTGCAGGCGCTCGCCGACTATCAGGGCGCGGTGGTGGTGGTGAGCCATGACCGGCACATGCTGGAACTGACCGCCGACCGGCTGGTGCTCGTCGACGAAGGGACGGCGCGCGAGTTCGCCGGCTCGCTCGACGATTATACCGATCTGGTGCTGGGGCGCGGCGAGGCGAAGGCCCCCGCCGAGGCCGCGAAGACCAGCCGGCGCGACGATCGCCGCGCGGCGGCCGAGGCGCGCGAGCGGAGCCAGGCGCTGCGCCGCAAGGTGAAGGAGGCCGAGGCGGCGATGGCGCGCTGGGCAGCCCGGCGCAGCGCGCTCGATCGCGCGATGTTCGATCCGGCCAGCGCCGATCCGGAGGACCGCGACCAGACGATGACGACGTTGATGAAGCGTCGCGCCGATGCCGAGGCGAAGCTGGAGGCGGCCGAGGCGGCGTGGCTGGAGGCGAGCGAGGCGGTCGAGGCGGCCTGAGACAGGCCGATTGATTGCGGCCCGTCCGGCTCTTATGAGGGGCGCCGCCGACCCCCCTTCTTTCGGAGCATGACCATCAGGCAGATCGCCGCCCTCCCCTATCGCAGCGAGGACGACGGATCGGTCCGGATCATGCTGATCACCTCGCGCGAGACGCGTCGCTGGGTGATTCCGAAGGGCAATCCCATCCGCGGCCTGACGCCGCATGCCGCCGCCGCGCATGAGGCGTATGAGGAGGCGGGGCTGCACGGCATCGCCTGCCCGACGCCGCTCGGCTCCTACCGCTATCGCAAGCGGCGGCGGAACGGGACGATCCGCAACGCCAAGGTGGATGTCTTCCCCTTCGCCGTCCTGTCGCAGGCCGAGGACTGGCCCGAGCAGGACGAGCGCGAGACGCGCTGGTTCACGCTCGCCGGCGCGGCCGAGGCGGTGGAGGAGGCCGATCTCAAAGCACTCATCGCCTCCTTTCGCGAACCCATCGACAGGGGCGGTCCGCTCGCCCGCGCCGTCGCATGGCTTCGCGAGGAAGGCGCCGAAAGGATACCGATGCTACGCTGGTTTCATGCCCTCATGCCCAAGCGCGGGCGTTTCTTCGATCAGTTCGAGGACCATGGCGCGACGCTGGTCGCGGGCGCCGACGCGCTCGCCCAGCTTCTCCAGGGCGGCGAGAATATGGCCGATCATGTGCGCGAGATACAGGATCGCGAGCATGAGGCCGACGATATCACCCGCGACGTGCTGCAGGACGTGCGCCGCACCTTCGTGACGCCGTTCGATCGTAGCGCGATCATCGACCTGATCGGCGTGATGGACGACGCGATCGACCAGATGAACCAGACAGCCAAGACGATCACCCTCTATGAGGTGACGACGTTCGAGCCGCATATGCGCGACATGACCGGGATCATCGTCGAGGCGGCGCGGATCACCGCCGAGGCGCTGCCGCTGCTCCGGTCGATCAGCACCAATGGCGGCCGGTTGCACGAACTGACCGAACGGCTGGTGCGGATCGAGGGCGATGCCGACGATATCCACGATGCGGGCCTCAAGGCGCTGTTCAAGGCGCAGAACGGCAAGAGCGCGATGGACTTCATCGTCGGGCGCGAACTCTACAGCCATCTGGAAAAGATCGTCGATCGGTTCGAAGACGTCGCGAACGAGATCGAGGGTCTCGTGATCGACCACGCCTGACCGCACCCGATGGACGCCGCCATAGCCTTTCCGCTGCTCGTCGGCCTGATCGCCGTCGCGCTGATCTTCGATTTCCTGAACGGCCTGCACGATGCCGCCAACTCGATCGCGACGATCGTGTCGACGCGCGTGCTGAAGCCGCAATATGCCGTCGCCTGGGCGGCCTTCTTCAATTTCGTCGCCTTCCTGTTCTTCGGCCTTCACGTTGCCGACACGGTGGGGCGCGGGATCGTCGACGCGCAGGCGATCGACGCGCGCGTCATCTTCGCCGCGCTCATGGGTGCGATCTCCTGGAATCTCTTCACCTGGGCGCTCGGCATCCCGTCGAGCAGCAGCCACGCGCTGATCGGCGGCCTGCTCGGCGCGGGCATCGCCAAGGCGGGGCTGTCGGTGGTCGTCTGGGCGGGCGTGCTCAAGACAACGGCGGCGATCATATTGTCGCCCGCGCTGGGCCTCGTCCTCGCGCTGTTCCTCGTGCTCACCATTTCCTGGCTGTTCGTGCGCGCGACGCCGCTCGCGGCCGACTCGATCTTCCGCAAGCTCCAGCTCGTCTCCGCCTCGCTCTATTCGCTCGGCCATGGCGGCAACGATGCGCAGAAGACGATGGGAATCATCGCGGTGCTGCTCTATTCGCAGGGCCTGCTCAAGGGCGGTTTCCACATCCCCTTATGGGTGGTGCTGGCCTGCCAGGCGGCGATGGCGCTCGGCACGCTGCTGGGCGGATGGAAGATCGTCCACACGATGGGATCGCGCATCACCCAGCTCAGCCCGCCGCAGGGCTTCTGCGCCGAGACGGGCGGCGCGATCACCTTGTTCACCGCGACCGCGCTGGGCGTGCCCGTCTCGACGACGCACACGATCACCGGCGCGATCGTCGGGGTCGGCGCGGCGCGGCGCACTTCGGCGGTGCGCTGGAACGTCGCGAGCAATATCGTCGTCGCCTGGGTGGTGACGCTGCCCGCCGCCGCGATCGTTGCGGCTTCAGTCTATCTTATCGCCGGGCTCTTCGCCTGAAGCGCCTGTTTCAGCACTGCAATATCGTTTCTCAGGGTCGATGCACCATGTGGGCGGCGACATTCGAATCACGATTCGGGGGTCCATAAGCGTCTCATCAACCGGGAGACAGATGATGAAAAAGACCTTTGGCAGCATCCTGATCGCAAGCCTGATCGCGGGCAGCGTCGCCGCCCCCGCCTTCGCCGCGCCCAACCATCGCGACATGTATCGCCCCGCGCCGCACAAGGTGGTCGTCCACCGGGCGCCGCCCCACAAGGTGGTCGTCACGAACCGCCATCACTGGAAGAAGGGCCAGCGCATGGGCAGGGTCGAACGGTCGCGCTACGTCGTCAATGATTGGGGCCGGCATGGCCTGCGGGCTCCGCCGCGCGGCTATCATTGGGTGCGCGAGAACAACAATACAGGCGATTATATCCTGGTCGCCATCGCCACCGGCCTGATCGCCAGCGTCATCGCACGCTGAACCGACCCCGCGCGCCCGTCCTTCCGACGGGCGCGCACGTTCACCAAAGTTTAGCGGTTTTGGGCCGAAAATCGTGTCATTGACCTGAGCGGGGCCTGACGATGCGACTTGCGGCCGAATTGGCGATCGGTTCTCCTGATGGGATGGCGGGGACGGATGGGCGGCGCACGCCGCGCTACTCCGCCCGTTTCGACGCCAGCCTGCGGCGGCGCGAGGGGAAGCCCGCCACCGTCACCATCCTCGATCTTTCGACCCACGGCTTCCGCGCCGAAACGGCGGCGATGCTGCAACCGGGTGCGCAGGTCTGGCTCCGGCTGCCCGGCCTCGAAGCCTCGCTGGCGACGATCGCGTGGACCGACGATATCCAGATCGGCGCCGAATTCGTCCGCCCGCTTCATCCGGCAGTGGCCGATCGTATCGTCGCGCAGGCGGTGCGCTGAGGCGGATCGATCGCCGATCACCAGCCGTCATTCCGGCGGAAGCCTTGGCCATCGACGGCGGCTCACTGACAATGAAGCGAGCCGAGTCCATGGGCTCCGACTTTCGTCGGAGTGACGGTGAGGGATTTCAGGTCGTTACCGGCATTTCGCCTCGCCGCGATCGACCTCGCGGCCGATCAGCGCGCCCGCGCCGCCGCCGAGAATCGTGCCCAGCGTTTCCGATCCGCCCGGCGCGATGACGTTGCCGAGGACGCCGCCGGCGAGCGCGCCGACGATCAGCCCGGTCGTGCCGTCGGAGCGGCGGCAATAATAACGCCCGTCGCGGCCGCGATAGATGCGGTCGTTGCGTGAGAGGCGATGTTCGCGATAACGCCGGTCGGATCGATAATAGCGGCTCGCGTCATAGCCGCCATAAGCCGGATCGGGGCGATTATAGTCGTATCGATTCCAGTTGCCGCGGGGGCGGTCATAGCCATTGTCCCCCATGCAGCCGGTCAACGTCAGGGCCGCTACGGCGCTCACAAGTGCCAGACGCATGCCGTCCTCCTCATTTCAGAACAGGGCTGTAACGACCGGAAAGGATATTGGTTGCGCGTCCGGTATGGCGACGCGCCAAGCCCCTCCCCTTCAGGGGAGGGGGGTGGGTGGGGAGGGGGGTGATTTAAGGGGCGTGGCGCTGGCGGCTCGCCCCCACCCCAACCCCTCCCCTTAAGGGGAGGGGCTTATGAGTCGATTGCCAGGTCGTGCCCGGCCCAACCTCTCCCCTGAAGGGGAGGGGCTTAGGAGTGTGCGTCCGCTCAGGCGGCGGCGACGCGTTCCCCCAGGCCCAGCAGCGGCGCGAGATAGTGGCCGGTATAGCTGCGCGGTTCCTTCGCCACGGTTTCGGGGGTGCCGGCGGCGATCACCTCGCCGCCCCGGTCGCCACCCTCGGGGCCGAGATCGATCACCCAGTCAGCGGTCTTGATGACCTCCAGATTATGCTCGATCACCACCACGCTGTTGCCCTGCGCGACGAGGGCATGGAGCACCTCCAGCAGCTTGCGGACATCCTCGAAATGCAGGCCGGTCGTCGGCTCGTCGAGGATGTAGAGCGTGTTGCCGGTGGCGCGGCGTGACAGTTCCTTGGCCAGCTTCACCCGCTGCGCCTCGCCGCCCGACAGCGTCGTCGCCTGTTGGCCGACCTTGATGTAGCCGAGGCCGACCTCGGCCAGCATCGCCATCTTGTCCCGGATCGCGGGTACCGCCTTGAAGAATTCGACCGCGTCCTCGACGGTCATGTCGAGCACGTCGGCGATCGACTTGTCCTTGAACTTCACCTCCAGCGTCTCGCGATTGTAGCGCGCGCCGTGGCACACGTCGCAGGTCACGTAGACATCGGGCAGGAAGTGCATCTCGATCTTGAGCAGCCCGTCGCCCTGGCACGCCTCGCAGCGCCCGCCCTTGACGTTGAAGCTGAAGCGGCCGGGCTTGTAACCGCGCGCCTGCGCCTCGGGCAGCCCCGCGAACCATTCGCGGATCTGGGTGAAGGCGCCGGTATAGGTCGCCGGGTTCGATCGCGGGGTGCGGCCGATCGGCGACTGATCGATGTCGATCACCTTGTCGAGATATTGCAGCCCCTCGATCCGGTCGTGCCGCCCGGCGGTGACGCGCGCGCCGTTCAGCGTGCGCGCCGCCGACGCATAGAGCGTGTCGATCGTGAAGGTGGACTTGCCGCTGCCCGACACGCCGGTGATGCAGGTGAAGGTGCCGAGCGGGATCGAGGCGGTGACATTCTTGAGATTGTTCGCGCTCGCGCGCTTCACGGTCAGCTTCTTGCCGTTGCCCTTGCGCCGCTTCGCCGGGACCGGCACCTCGCGGCGGCCCGAGAGATAATCGCCGGTCAGGCTGCCCTCGGTGCCCAATATGTCGTCCAGCCCGCCTTCGGCCACCACCGCGCCGCCATGGACGCCCGCGCCCGGCCCCATGTCGATGATATGATCGGCGGTGCGGATCGCGTCCTCGTCATGCTCGACGACGATCACGGTGTTGCCGAGATCGCGCAGCCGCCGGAGCGTGACGAGCAGCCGGTCATTGTCGCGCTGGTGCAGGCCGATCGACGGCTCGTCCAGCACGTACAGCACGCCCGAAAGCCCGCTGCCGATCTGGCTGGCGAGGCGGATGCGCTGGCTTTCGCCGCCCGACAGCGTGCCCGACGCGCGATCGAGGCTCAGATAATCGAGCCCGACATTGTCGAGAAAGCCCAGCCGCTCGACAATCTCCTTCAGGATACGCTCGGCGATCACGCGCTGTTGCTCGTTGAGCTTTTCGGGCAGCGCGCGAAAGAAATCGAGCGCGGGGCCGACCGCGCGGCGGGTGGCGGTGGAGATGTCCTCGCCGGCGATCTTGACCGCCAGCGCCTCGGGCTTCAGCCGCGCCCCGCCGCACACCTCGCAGGGCGCCGCCGACTGGTATTTGGCCAGTTCCTCGCGAATCCACGCGCTTTCGGTCGACAGCATCCGCCGGTCGAGATTGCCAATCACGCCTTCGAAGGGCTTCTTCACCTCATAGCTCTTGCGGCCGTCGATGAAGGTGAGCGTGACCGGCTTGCCCTTGGTGCCGTAGAGGATCGCCTCGACATGCTCGGGCGCCAATTTCTCCCATGGCGTGTCGAGCGAGAAGCCGAAATGCTTCGCGAGCGAGGCGAGCACCTGCATATAATAAGGGCTGGGCGGGTTGGAGCGCGCCCAAGGCATCACCGCGCCCTGCTTGATCGACAGGGCTTCGTTGGGCACGACGAGGCGCGGATCGAAATAGAGCTTCTCGCCCAGCCCGTCGCAGGCGGGGCAGGCGCCCTGCGGCGCGTTGAAGCTGAACAGGCGCGGCTCGATCTCGGCAATCGTGAAGCCCGAGACGGGGCAGGCGAATTTCTCGCTGAAGACGATCCGCTCGCTCTCCTCGCCTTCCTTCGCCACAATGTCGGCATAAGCGAGGCCGTCGGCGAGCTTCAGCGCGGTTTCGAAGCTGTCGGCCAGCCGCGTCTCGATTCCCTCGCGCACGACGATGCGATCTACCACCACCTCGATGTCATGCTTGTATTTCTTGTCGAGCGCGGGCGCTTCCTCGATCTCGTGAAACGCGCCGTCGATGCGCACGCGCGTGAAGCCCGCGCGCTGCCATTCGGCCAGCTCCTTGCGATATTCGCCCTTGCGGCCGCGCACGACGGGGGCAAGCAGGTAGAAGCGCGTGCCCTCGGGCAGCGCCATCACCCGATCGACCATCTGGCTGACAGTCTGCGCGCTGATCGGCTCGCCCGTCGCGGGGGAATAGGGGATGCCGACGCGCGCCCACAACAGGCGCATATAATCGTAGATCTCGGTGACGGTGGCGACGGTCGAGCGCGGATTGCGGCTCGTCGTCTTCTGCTCGATCGAAATGGCGGGCGAGAGGCCCTCGATATGATCGACGTCGGGCTTCTGCATCAGTTCGAGGAACTGGCGCGCATAGGCCGAGAGCGATTCGACGTAGCGACGCTGCCCCTCGGCATAGATCGTGTCGAAGGCGAGGCTCGACTTGCCCGATCCCGACAGGCCGGTGATGACGATCAGCCTGTCGCGCGGAATATCGACCGAGACGTTCTTGAGATTGTGCTCGCGTGCACCGCGGACGGAGATATGGGTCAGCATGACGCCCGGTTGTTCCATATTTGTTCGAATGGGGCAAGCGGCGGCATGCCGCACTTCGCAAGATGGGGATGGCGGGCAGGCAGGCAAGGGGGACGAAAACGGCAAACGGCGCGGAAAGCGCGATCTGAACGCATGCGGACAGGTTTTGCGGAAAGCGAAACCGCTCTAAGAAGATAGCGCCCTCGATTCATGGGAGCTTTTCTTGTCCAACGAAACGCCGACTGACGATGCCGTTCCCGATCCCGCACCGGCCGCCGCTCCCGCTGAAACCGCGCGGAAGAAGAAAAAGGGCAAGCCCGATTCGGCGACGCTGAGCAAGGCCGGCCTGTGGACGGCCGCGGGCGTGGGCATCGGCTCCGCCGCGATCGCCGCGGCGCTCATCTATTCGAATCGGTCCAAGCCGAAGAAGAACGTCTGAGGGGCAGCCTTACCCCAGACTTTTCGACGCCTGCTCGAACACGTCCTTCGACAGGCCGGGCGTTTCGACGATCCGGCGCAATTCGGCCCGCATCAGCGCGGCGCGGGCTTCATCGAAGCGGCGCCAGCGGCCGAGCGCGGGGATCATCCGCGCGGCGAGCTGCGGATTGAGCCGGTCGATCGCGAGCGCCATATCGGCGATGAAGCGGTAGCCGCGCCCCGACGCTTCGTGGAAGGCGCGCTGATTGGCCGCGAAGGCGCCGATCAGGGCGCGCGCGCGGTTCGGGTTGGCGAGCGTGAAATCGGGATGCTTCGCCAGCCGCTCGACCGCGTCGAGCGTGTCGTCGCGCGTCGAGAGCGCCTGCGTGGTGAACCATTTGTCGAGGACGAGGCCGTTGTCCTGATAACGCTGGTAGAACAGTTCCAGCGCCTCCTCCCGCTCGGGCGCGGCGCCGTTGGCGAGCGTGCCGAGCGCGCCCTGCCGGTCGGTCATATTGTCCGCCTCGACGAATTGCTGGAACGCGATTCCCGCCGCGTCAGTGGCGTCCGAGGCGGCGAGATAGCCGAGCGCGACGTTGCGGAGCCGGCGCAGGCCCTTGGCGGGCGGGGTATATTCGTAGCGGTTGGCGCGCACGCGGCCATAAGCGGCGCGCCATCCGTCCTCGATCGTGTTGCCGAGATCGGCGCGCAGCGCCTCGCGCGCGCGGGCGATCGCGTCGGGATCGACCACCGCCATCTGGTCGCCGATGAAGGCTTCGCTGGGCAGCAGCACCGTTTCCGCGATGAAGGCGGCGTCGAGCGCGGGATTGCGCAGCGTTTCCTCGACCGCCTCGATCACCGGCTCATGATCGGCCTTCCGCCCCGCCGCCGCGTTCACGAGCGTGTCGAGCATGAGCTGCTGCATCGCCTCATAGCGGGCGAAGGGATCGTCATCGCGGCGCGAGAGGAAGGCGAGGTCGGCCGCCGTCCGGTCGGTTTCGAGGATGACGGGGGCGGAAAAGCCGCGATTGATCGACAGGACCGGCCGCTCGCCAATTCCTTCGAACAGGATTTCCTTTTTCTCCTCGTCGAGAAGGACGAGCTGCTCGCCGCCGAAGCTCTCGCCCGACAATTCGCCGAACAGCGCGATCTTGAGCGGGAGCGGCATCGGCGCCTTTTCGATCTGGCCGGGCGTCGGCGCGATCGTCTGCTCCAGCGTCAGCCGCGCCTGCCCGCCGGCGGGCTCGTGCGCGAGCGTCGCCTTCACATGCGGCGTGCCAGCCTGGCTGTACCAGAGGCGGAATTTCGTGAGGTCCTCGCCGGTCGCGTCTTCCATCGCGCGGACGAACTGCTCGCACGTCGCGGCATGGCCGTCATGGCGCGCGAAATAGAGGTCGCTGCCCGCACGAAACCGCTCCGGCCCCAACAGGGTGTGGAGCATGCGGATCACCTCGGCGCCCTTGTTGTAGACGGTCGCGGTGTAGAAATTGCTGATCTCGATATAGGATTCAGGCCGGATCGGATGCGCGAGCGGGCCGGCATCCTCCGGGAACTGCGCGGCGCGCAGCGCGCGGACGTCGTCGATGCGATGCACCGCCGCCGATCCCTGATCGGCCGAGAATTGCTGGTCACGGAAAACGGTGAAGCCTTCCTTCAGCGACAGCTGGAACCAGTCGCGGCAGGTGACGCGATTGCCCGACCAGTTGTGGAAATATTCGTGCGCGACGACGCCGGCGATGGCGTCATAATCGGCGTCGGTCGCCGTGTCGGGATCGGCGAGGATGTAGCGCGAGTTGAAGATGTTGAGCGATTTGTTCTCCATCGCGCCGAAATTGAAATCGGACACGGCGACGATATTGAATTCGCTGAGATCATATTCGCGGCCATAGACCTTCTCGTCCCACGCCATCGCCGCCTTGAGCGCGGCCATCGCATGCTCGGTCCGCGCCAGATCGGCGGGCTTCACCCAGATGGCGAGCGCCACCTCCTTGCCCGATCGCGTCGTGAAGCTGGAGCGATTGGCGTCGAGGTTCGCGGCGACAAGCGCGAAAAGATAGGTGGGCTTGAAGAAGGGATCGCGCCATTGCGCCCAGTGACGCCCCTCCGTCTCGGCCGCGCCTCCGTCGATCCGATCGCCGTTCGACAGCAGCACGGGGAAACGCGCCTCGTCCGCCTCCATGCGGACGGTGTAGCGGCTCAATATGTCGGGACGGTCGGGGAAGAAGGTGATCCGGCGAAAGCCCTCCGGCTCGCACTGGGTGCAGAGCATCCCGCCCGAGGCGTAGAGGCCCATCAGTTGCGTATTGTCTTCGGGAACGATCTCCACCTCGGTTTCGACGAGATGCGAGTCGCCGGGCAGGTCGATGACGAAGGTGGGACCGTCCATGCGCCAGGCGTCGGCCGCCTGCTCGCCGTCGATTCGCACCGCAAGCGGGGTCAGGCCGTCACCGTCGAGCCGCATCGGCCGCTTGTGATCGCCGTTGCGCGTGACGCGGAGCCGCGCCGCCACGCGGGTCAGCGCGGGATCGAGCTGAAAATCCAGCTCAACATCGGGCACCAGCCAGTCCGGCGGACGATAATCCTCGCGGCGGATGACGGCGGGGGAAGGCGCGGCGGCGGTCTGGGCGTCAGGCATCACCAACTCTTATCCCCCGCGCCGATCGGAGGAAAGCCCGCGCGCATCGTTCGAGGCGGAGGCGGACCCGGCGACGGCGCGGGAAAAGCGGGATAAGAGAAGGCCATGTCCCGCCTGCTGCTCTTCGGCCCCGGCTATACCGGCTCGCGTTTCGCCACCGCACTCGAAACGGAGGGATGGCAGGTCGTGCGGATCGATCGCGCGGCGATGTCCGACGAGCGCGGGGTCGCGGCCGAGATCGCGGCGGCGACGCACATCCTCTCCTCGGTGCCGCCGGACGGGGAGGGCGATCCGGTCCTCAAGGTTTTTGGCGAGGCGCTGGCCGGCGCGCCCGCGCGCTGGATCGGCTACCTCTCCTCGAGCGGGGTCTATGGCGACACGCAGGGCGCATGGGTGGATGAAAGCGCCGCCATCGGCACGGGGCGACGCGGCGCACGGGCGGTGGCCGACACGGCATGGCAGCGGCTGCACCCGCAGGCCCGCGTGTTTCGCCTGCCCGGCATCTACGGGCCGGGTCGCTCGGCGTTCGAGCGGCTTGCCGCGGGTCGCGCGCGGCGCATCGTCCTTCCCGCGCAGGTTTTCAGCCGAATCCATGTCGACGACATAGTCGGCGGCCTGTGCGCGAGCCTGCGCAAGGGACCGCCGGGCGCCTATAATCTCGCCGACGACCGGCCGACGAGCCAGAATGTGGTGATCGAGGCGGCCTGCGAACTGGCGGGCCTTGTCCGGCCGCCGTTCGTCCCGCTCGAACAAGCGGGGCTTTCGCCCGAGGCGCGTGCCTTCTATGCCGAGAACCGGCGCGTCGCCAACGGCAAGGCGAAGCGCCTGTTGGGCTGGTGTCCGCTCCATCCCGATTATCGCGCGGGTCTGGCCGCCATATGGCGGGCGAGGAGGCCCGGCTGACGGCTTCGCTCAGCCCGCTTCGGTCTCCGCCGGCGGCGATGCCGCCGCCCTGGCGCGATATTCATTCGCCATGGCGAGATGGAGGTTGCGTACCGCCTTGTCGCTTGCTTCCTCGGCAAGGCGCCGTGCGGCCTCGGCGCGATGGAGATAATATGTATGGTTGCACTGTTGCGGCATGTGCACCTCCTGCATCTGGGGGCGGCACGAAAGGGAGCACCCGGCCGCCGCCGGATTGCGAATAACCCTGGGGATATCCCTGGGGACTACGAGTCGCGCATACAACAAATTACCGATTCGGCCAACGAAGATAGAAAAAGATCGGTTGATACGGAGTCGAACTCATTTACGCTTCCTCTGTATTTTCTTGGCTATATGACGCAAATTGATTCAGGGCGGCCGGACCAGGGGTTGCGATTGACTCGGAGCAGCGTGGGGGACGGGAAGGTGGAGCATAATCGATTGGCCAAACCCGATCTGCGGCAAGAGCATGGGGGGCAGCTTTTCTCGGATATCGGCGCTTTCCTCTCCGCCAACTTCCTTGAGCCCTCACCAATTCATTATGAGCTTGCTTATGTTTACCTCCGCTTCCCCGAGTCGGAGACGAGCCGGCGGATCGCCGAGGCGCTGCGCCGCAACGGCAGGCTGACGGCGGACCTGATGGCGGGCGTCGCCGCCCTCCACGCCGCCGAGATGTCGGCCGCCGATCTCGTCCGTGCGGCGGACGAGGCGCGCGCCCATCTTGGCGACGTGATCGCGATCATCGATCGATCGGGCCGCGAGACGCGCGACTATGGGGCGGCGCTCGCGCGGATATCGTCGGCCGGCACGTCCACTGGTGCGGTCGAGGGGCTGATCGGCCTCACCCGCGCGATGATCGAGAAGACGCGTGTCGCCGAGGCCGATCTGCGCCGCAGCGGCGAGGAAGTGGCGCGGCTGCGCCAGAGCCTTGCCGAGGCGCGGCGCACCGCCGACACCGACCCGCTGACCGGCCTGCCGAACCGGCGCGCGCTCGACACCCGCCTGCGCGAGGCGTTCGTGCGCGCGCGCACCTCGCGGCAGAAGCTTGCGCTGGCGATCTGCGACATCGATCAGTTCAAGGCGGTGAACGATCTTCACGGCCATCATATCGGCGACGAGGTGATCAAGTTCATCGCGGGCGCGCTCTCCCAAGGGGATATCGAGCGGCTGTTCGTCGCGCGCTATGGCGGCGAGGAGTTCGTGATGCTGTTCGAGGGGATGGATGCGCCGAGCGCGGCCGCCGAGATCGATCGCATCCGCCGCGAGATTGCCGCCCACGCCTTCAAGGTGACGGCCACCGGGCGCGAGCTGGGCCAGTTGAGCTTCTCGGCGGGGATCGCGGGCATGGCGGGCCGCCGGGGCCCCGCCGCGATCCTGAAAAATGCCGACGCCGCACTCTATCGCGCCAAGCAGGAGGGGCGGAACCGTGTCTGTATCGCGCCCTGACGCCGCCCCGCGATGAGCAAGCCCGACGCTCTCGGCGCGGAAGATCGGCCGTTGTTGGTGAATAGCGCGCAATGGCTCGTGCCGCCGCCCGACTCCGCCGATGACGCGGCATTCGCGCGCTTCATCTTCATCCGACGCCTGCTCCAGACCGGCCGCCGCTGGCGCAATCGCCTCTCCACCACGCTGCGCGACACGCCGGCGGTGCGCAGCGGCGGCTGGCAGACGCTGTTCTGGCTGTCGGTGGTCGGGCGGACGGCCACGCAGCGCGAACTTGCCCAGCGCGTCGGCATCGAGGAATCGACACTGGCGCGGGCGCTGGACAGGCTGGAGAAGCAGGGCTTCGTCGAACGCGCGATCGACAAGGACGATCGCCGCGCCAAGCGTATCACGCTCACCGCTGCCGCGCAGCCGGTGATCGATCGCGTCAATGATGCGGCGTCGACGCTGCGCAACGAGATTTTGCGCGACGTCGATCCGGACGATCTCGCCACCTGCCTCAAGGTGCTGAGCCAGATCGGCGACGCCTTCGATGCGCTGGAAGGCGGAGAGACGGCGGGCGAATCCTAGCGAAATCGGCGGGGCGCGGGTCGGCGGTCCGCTTGCCCGCGCGCGCGCTTCTGTCACCCGGCGAAAGCCGGGGTCCATGGATTCCGGCTGTCGCCGGATGGAAAGGGAGTCCGCTGGGTGTCGCGCGCTTGCTTCTTCTCCGTCATCCCCGCGCAGGCGGGGATCCGTAGACGCCGGCTTTCGCCGCTTTTTGCAGGACGGTGCTTATGGATTCCCGCCTTCGCGGGAATGGCGTGGATAGCGGGGGGCCTGACCTTACAGCAATCCGGCGAGCGGGCTGGACGGGTCGGCATAGCGGCGTTTCGCCATGCGGCCGGCGCGATAGGCGAGGCGGCCGGCTTCGACTGCCGCTTTCATCGCCGCCGCCATCATCACCGGATGTTTCGCCTCGGCGATCGCGGTGTTCATCAGCACGCCGTCGCAGCCCAGCTCCATCGCCGCCGCCGCGTCGGAGGCGGTGCCGACGCCGGCGTCGACCAGGACGGGCACTTTCGCATTTTCGATGATGAGACGGATCGTCACCGGATTCTGGATGCCGAGCCCCGATCCGATCGGCGCGCCCAGCGGCATGATCGCCACCGCGCCCGCATCCTCCAGCCGCTTCGCCGCGATCGGATCGTCGGCGCAATAGACCATCGGCAGGAAACCCTCCTTCGCCAATATCTCGGTCGCGCGCAGCGTCTCGATCATGTCGGGATAGAGCGACTTCGCCTCGCCCAGCACTTCGAGCTTGACGAGGTCCCAGCCGCCAGCCTCGCGCGCGAGGCGCAGGGTACGGATCGCTTCCTCGCCGGTGTAGCAGCCGGCGGTGTTGGGCAGATAGGTGATCTTCTTCGGGTCGATATAGTCGGTCAGCAGCGGCGCGGCCGGATCGGCGATGTTCACCCGGCGCACGGCGACGGTGACGATCTCGGCGCCCGACGCCTCGACCGCCGCCGCATTCTGCGCGAAATCGCGATATTTGCCGGTGCCGACGATCAGCCGCGAGCGGAAGGCGCGGCCGGCGACGGTCCAAAGGTCCTCCGGCGCATCGGCATGATCGCCGCCGCCGACGAAATGCACGATCTCCAGATCGTCGCCATCTTCCACCTGCACCGCCTCCAGCGTCGAGCGCGGGACCACCGCCAGATTGCGTTCCACCGCCACCTTGGCCGGATCGAGGCCCAGTTCGCGGGCGAGATCGGCAAGCGTGATGCCCGCCGCCACGCGCCGATGCTCTCCGTTGATCCGTATCTGGACGGTGCCGTCGATCGTCATCCACATCTCCGTTCGCCCCGCAACGCCGCATCTTGCCTGGCGCGGGCGCGATCGGGCGAAGGGACAGGGGGTGCGGAATCGCCAAGCTGGCAATTCCCTGCCCGTCTCATATAGAAAGCGCCCCACCGCAACCGCAAGGCTTCCGCTGCAATGGCCGCATCCGATCTCGTCTTCGTCCTGAACGGCCCCAATCTCAACCTGCTCGGCACGCGCGAGCCCGAGATTTACGGGCACGACACGCTCGACGACATTGCCGGCCGGCTAGAGGATCAGGCGCGCGCGCTGGGCCTCACCATCGACATGCGCCAGTCGAATCACGAGGGGCATCTGGTCGACTGGCTACACGAGGCGAACGCCCGGAACGCGCGCGCCGCGATCCTGAACGCGGGCGCCTTCACGCACACGTCGATCGCGCTCCACGACGCGATCAAGGCGATCGCGGTGCCGGTGATCGAGGTGCATCTGTCGAACCCGCACGCCCGTGAAGGGTTTCGCCACACATCTTTTGTCGGCATGGCGGCGAAGGGAACGATAGCGGGCTTCGGCGCGCTCTCCTACGCGCTCGCGCTGGACGCGGCCGCCAAGCTCTGACAGGGAAGTTTCATAAACAATATGAGGGTCAAGAATGACCGATGATAACCGCGACGAGACGGACGATCAGCCGATGGCGGTGGATACCGATCTCGTGCGCCAGCTTGCGGTTCTGCTCGACGAGAACCGCCTGACCGAAATCGAAGTGCGCGACGGGGAACGGCGCGTGCGCGTTGCACGATCGGCCGCGCCGGTGGTTGCCACGGCGGCGCCCGCCGCCCCGGCCGCCGCCGTGGCAAGCGCGCCCGTCGCTGCCGCCGCCCCGGCGCAGCCCGAGCCGGCCCCCGCCGATCATCCGGGCGCCGTCCGCTCGCCGATGGTGGGCACCGCCTATCTGTCGGCCGAGCCGGGCGCGCGCGCATTCGTCGCGCCGGGCGATCGGGTCGCGGCGGGCGACACGCTGCTGATCGTCGAGGCGATGAAGGTGATGAATCCGATCGTCAGCCCGCGCGCGGGGACGGTGAAGCTGATCCTCGTCGACAATGCGCAGCCGGTGGAGTTCGATCAGCCTCTTGTCATCGTCGAGTGACGGCATGGACATCCAGAAAGTCCTGATCGCCAACCGAGGCGAGATCGCGCTCCGCATTCATCGCGCCTGCCATGAGATGGGCATCAAGACGGTGGCGGTGCATTCGACGGCGGACGCCGACGCGATGCACGTCCGCCTGGCCGATCAGGCGGTCTGCATCGGGCCGCCGCCCGCGGGCGAGAGCTATCTCAACATCCCGAACATCATCTCGGCGGCCGAAATCTCGGGCGCCGACGCGATCCATCCGGGCTATGGCTTCCTGAGCGAGAATGCGCGCTTCGCAGAGATCGTCGAGAGCCACAATATCGTCTGGATCGGCCCGAAGCCTGAACATATCCGCGTGATGGGCGACAAGGTGGAGGCGAAGCGCACCGCCGGCGCGCTGGGCCTGCCGCTGGTGCCGGGATCGGACGGCGCGATCGGCGATCTGGCCGAGGCGAAGGCGATCGCCGCGCGGATCGGCTATCCGGTGCTCATCAAGGCGGCCTCGGGCGGCGGCGGGCGCGGCATGAAGGTGGTCGAGCGCGAGGACCAGCTCGAAACGCTGATGGCGCAGGCGGGGTCGGAGGCGAAGGCGGCGTTCGGCGACGAAACCGTCTATATGGAGAAATATCTCGGCAATCCGCGCCATATCGAGTTCCAGATATTCGGCGACGGCAACGGCAATGCGATCCATCTGGGCGAGCGCGACTGCTCGCTCCAGCGGCGGCACCAGAAGGTGCTGGAAGAGGCGCCCTCGCCCGTCATCAGCCACGCGCAACGTGACGAGATGGGCGGGATCGTCGCGAAGGCGATGGCCGACATGGGCTATCGCGGCGCGGGCACGATCGAGTTCCTCTATGAGAATGGCCAGTTCTACTTCATCGAGATGAACACGCGGCTTCAGGTCGAGCATCCGGTGACCGAGATGATCACCGGCCTCGATCTGGTGCGCGAGCAGATCCGCGTCGCCGAGGGCAAGCCGCTGACGCTGCGCCAGCAGGACGTCACGTTCCGTGGCCACGCGATCGAGTGCCGCATCAACGCCGAGGACCCGCGCACCTTCGCGCCCTCACCGGGGCTGGTGAAAAGCTATCACGCGCCAGGCGGCATGAACGTGCGCGTCGATAGCGGGCTCTATGCCGGCTATCGGGTGCCGCCTTATTATGACAGCATGATCGCCAAGCTGATCGTCTACGGCACGACGCGCGAGGGCGCGCTGCGCCGGCTGCGCCGCGCCTTGGAGGAGTTCGTGATCGAGGGGATGAAGACCACGATCCCGCTGCACCAGGCGCTGCTTGACGACCCCGACTTCCAGAAGGGCAATTACACGATCAAATGGCTTGAGGAATGGCTGGCGCGCGAAGAGAAGCAGGAGGACGGGGCGTGAAGGCGACGATCTGGCACAATCCGCGCTGCAGCACGTCGCGCAACACGCTGGCGATCCTCCAGGAGACGCCGGGGCTGGATGTCGAGATCATCGAATATCTGAAGCATCCGCCCAGCACGACGACGCTCGCCGCGCTCTATGCGCGTGCGGGCATCACCCCGCGCGAGGGGCTGCGGACGAAGGAGGAGGGCGCGAAGGCACTCGCCGGGGCCGACGACAAGGCGATTCTCGCGGCGATGGCGGCCGATCCGATCCTGATCGAACGTCCGCTGGTCGAGACCGAAAAAGGCGTGCGGCTATGCCGGCCGGTCGAGCGGGTGCGCGAAATCCTCTGACGGCGCTGCTTCGCGTCCTTTCGGGCGAAGGACGCTTGCATCGATCGACGGCGCGCATATTCTTCCCGCTTGTGACCGCGCTCGATCCCGATCTGCTCCTTCGTGCTTATTCGGTCGGCGTCTTTCCGATGGCGGACGGGCGGACGGCGCCGGACATCTTCTGGGTGGAACCGAAGAAGCGGGGAATCCTGCCGCTCGAGTCGTTCCGCCTGTCACGTTCACTGGCGAAGACGCTGCGATCGGATCGCTTCACCGTCACCGCCGATCGCGCCTTTCGCGAAGTCGTCGCCGCCTGCGCCGAACGCACGCCCGAGCGGCCCGATACCTGGATCAACGGCCCGATCGAACGGGCCTATGCCGATCTCCACCTGCGCGGCCATGCCCATTCGATCGAGACATGGCTGGACGGCCAGCTCGTCGGCGGCCTCTATGGCGTCACGCTGGGCGCGGCCTTCTTCGGCGAAAGCATGTTCAGCCGCGCGCGCGACGCATCGAAAGTGGCGTTGGCCTGGCTGGTCGCGCGGCTTCGGATCGGCGGTTTCCGCCTGCTCGACTGCCAGTTCATCACCGATCACCTCGCTTCGCTCGGCGCGATCGAGATCAGTCGCAACAATTATGTGGCGTTGCTCGACGCCGCGTTGGGCGTCGGCTCTTCCTCGCCCTCGGGCGATTTCTTCGCACTCGACCGGCTGGCCGAGGAGGCGGAGATCGATGCCGCCGATACGGTATCGGGGCCGATTTCGGGATGCTTCATCGCGCAGCTCTTGGGCCACACGTCATAGACCGGATCCTCGACGACGTTGAGCGACGGTGATTCCTTGAACAGCCAGCCCGAAAAGACGCGCCGCCACTTGTCATCCTGCCCGTGGACGTCGACCTGGACGAAGGCGCCGGTAAGCTGCTCAGGCTCCCACGGCGCGGTCGTCTCGCAGGCGCGCAGCCGTACGATGACGTTGCCGACGCGCACCGATTCGCCCGGATGCAGCGTCAGATCACGCGAAATGCCGTTGCGCTTGTTGAGCAGGCCGAGCACCGCGACGCGCTGCTTCATCGGCGTCTCCGCGCGGGTCAGCGCCGGGGACGACGCGGCGGCCCGGCTGGGCGTGGCGGCGACGGGCGGGCTGTCCGACGGCGGCTCGGCCGGCGTTGGCGCTTCCTGGCTGGCGGCATTGTCCTGAAGCGCATCGGCCGCCTGCCACGCGCCGACGGCGGCGAGCGCCACGAGCGCGACGGCGGCCAGGGTCCGCTTCACGGCGCCCGCTTCAGGGGGTCGGCGCGGAGGCGCCACCCATCGAGTCCGGCGTCGAGGCCGCGTTGCCGCCGCCCGGCGTGTCGGTGCCGGTCTTGTTGATGAACTGCCCGATCATGCCCATCATGTCGATCGCGCCCTGCGTATCGAAGATCGCATCGCCCGTCTTGAGCGGCGTCGAGGAGCCGCCGGGGAGGAGCGCGATATAGGTGGAGCCGAGCAGCCCTTCCGACGTGATCGCGGCGCTGCTGTCTGACGGCAGCTTCACCTTGGGATCGATCGAGAGCGTGGTTTCGACCTGGAAGCTCTTGGGATCGAGCTTTTGCGCGACGACACTGCCGACCTTCAGCCCGGCGACGCGCACGTCGGTGCCGACGTTGACGCCGCTCGCATTGGGGAAATAGGCCGTCACCCGCGTCGCGTCGGCACCGCCGTGACCCCCGGTGCGGCCCCAGGCGAACCAGCTGAACCAGGCGGCAAAGAGGACGACCAGCAACCCGACCAGCGCTTCGCCGCCATGCTCCCTGAGCACGCTCTTCATGCCTGGTCGGGGCTCCATGCCTCATAATCTCCGGTGGCGGCGGCGCGGCGGCCGCCGCGTTCGAGCGCGCCGGCCGGACGATAAGCGAGGGCCGTGCCCGTGAAATTGGGCATGGCAGGCTTTTCCCACGCGCGCACGGGAGGGAGCGCGCGATCGGGGGTTTCGGCGAGCGTGCCGTGCAGCCAGCCATGCCAGTCGGGCGGCACGCGGCTGGCGTCGTTCGATCCGTTGTAGATCACCCAGCGGCGACGCGGCCCTTTGGCGTCGGGCTTCGTCTCATAATAGACGTTGCCCAGCACGTCCTCGCCCACGCGCCGGCCGTTGCGGCGGCTGAACAGGCTGGTGCCGATGGTGGCGCCATCCCACCAGGTGAAGATGCTCTTCAGGAGACCCATGCGCCGCCGCTTACCCGTCTGTCAGGGGCCGCGCAACGGTTTAAGCGCCCGTCCGCCGCGATCGCCGCATGAAAGGCGGCCATGGCGCTCGCCCGATCAGTCCGCCGGCGGCGCGACGACGACCGCGAGCGGCCCTTTGCGGCCGTCGGCGATTCGCGCGAGCAGCGCCTGCTCGGGCGCGAGATCGGCGAGGCCGGCGCGGCGCACGGTTTCCATGTGGACGAAGATATCCCTGTCCGATCCGGGCCGGACGAGGAAGCCATAGCCCTTCAGCCGGTTGAACCATTTGACGATCACCGGCTCGAACGCGCCGGCGCTGTCGATCAGGTCGGTCGGGTCGATGCGGTCGACGTTGCGCCGGGCGGCGGCATCGGCATCCGGCCCCGTCGCGGTCGACAGATCGATGCTGGTGACGGCCTGCGCCTGCCAGCCGCGTTCGCGCCGGGCGGCGAGACAGGAGACGCGCGCGCCTTCGGGCAGCGTTCGCCGCCCATGCTCGCGCAGGATCGAAAAATGGATCAGGACGTCACCGACCTCGCCTTCGACGACGAGGAAGCCGAAGCCGCGCGTGGCATCGAACCATTTGATAGTGCCGTCGACGGGCACCAGCACGTCCTCGCTCCGGCCAAGCGATTCGGCGGGGCGATCCTCCCCATTGGTGGGCGCAATGCCCAAATCCGAAGCAACCCGTTCTTCACTCGTCATTTGGCCCACCCCCCGGTAAGCGAAAGTTACGCTAGCATGAACCATAACTGAAACGAAGAGAGATTAACGTGGTTCATGTCCCACATTCGGGCAATTCACCCGGCGACGCGTCGACCAGCCGGCGAGCGATCGACAGGGGGTGGCCGGCGCGCATCATCGCGGCGAGTGCGCGGCGGCGACGATCGGGATCGGCCGGCTCGGCGGCGAAAGCGCCGATGCGCCGCCGCCGGGCGAAGGCTACGGCTGCGTCCCACGCCGACGCATCCGCCTCCTGCCGTGCCGGCGCGGCGTCCTCCTCCTCGATTCCCGCCGCGCGCAGGGCATCGGCGACGCGGCGCGCGCCATAGCCCCGGCGGGTGAGCGAGGCGGCGCGCGCCTCGGCAAAGGCGCGATCGTCGATATAGCCGAGCTCGGCGCAGCGGGCGGTGATCGCCTCCAGCGCGGTTTCGGGCGCCTCCGCCCCCGTCCAGCCGCGCTCGCGGACCTTGCGCGCAAGATAGGCGGCAAGCTTCGCGCGCGTCGTCGCATAGCGGCCGACATAGGCGATCGCGAGCCGCTCGACCCCCGCCCGATCGAGCGGCCGGGGATTGCGATCTGATGAAACCCGTGCCACGCGCCATGTTTGTGCCACAGTCGAGCCGGAATTTGAACGTGCCTGATCCGCTAGACTATTCGACTGAAATTGGGTCAACATCGTCCGACACAGGCCCGACAGGGCTGGGGCGCAACGAGGGAGCAGCCGACGGTGCGCAATGATATTGCAGCCGCGTCGAAACAAGCTGTGCAAAAAAGTGAAACAGAAATGAGCGAAGCCGCGACGCTTTCGCCGACGCCGACCGCCGACACGTTGCCGCGTCGCCTGTCGGATTTCACGACGCTGGGCGAAGCGCTCGATTATGCGGCGCGCGGGCAGCGCGGGCTGAATTTTCATGACGCGCGCGGCCGCCTCGCACGCGCTTATTCCTATGCCGAGCTGCGTGCCGATGCGATCGTCACCGCCTATCGCCTGATCGCGAGCGGGGTGCGCACGGCGGACCGGATCGCGCTGGTCGCCGAGACGGGGGCCGAATTCGCCGCCTTGTTCTTCGGCGCGGTCTATGCCGGCGCCTGGCCGGTGCCGCTGCCGCTGCCTACATCGTTCGGCGGGCGCGAATCCTATATCGACCAGCTCAAGGTCCAGCTCGCCAGCTCGGACCCGAAGATGCTGATCTACCCCGCCGAGCTGGCGTCGATGGCGGGCGCGGCGGCGGAGGCGTGCGGCGTCGAAGGCATCACCTATGAGGCGTTTGCCGGGCGGCCCGCGCCCACGGCGCCACTGCCGCAGCCCGCGCCGCACGATATCGCCTATCTGCAATATTCGAGCGGATCGACGCGCTTCCCGCATGGCGTATCGGTCACGCATCGCGCCTTGCTCAGCAATCTTGCCGCCCATTCGCACGGCATGGCGCTGATCGAGAGCGACCGCTGTGTCTCCTGGCTGCCCTGGTATCATGACATGGGGCTGGTCGGCTGCTTCCTCTCGCCGGTCGCCAATCAGGTCTCGACCGATTATCTGAAGACCGAGGATTTCGCGCGCCGCCCGCTCGCCTGGCTCGACATGATAAGCCGCAATCCGGGCACGACGCTCAGCTATTCGCCGACCTTCGGCTACGACATCTGCACGCGCCGCACGTCGAGCCAGACGAAGGCGTCCGAGCGGTTCGACCTGTCCCGCTGGCGCGTCGCGGGCAATGGCGCGGACATGATCCGGCCCGACGTGATGCAGGCGTTCGTCGATACCTTCGCCGAGGCCGGTTTCCAGGCGTCGGCCTTCCTGCCCAGCTACGGGCTGGCGGAGGCGACGCTCGCCGTTTCGATCATGCCGCCCGGCGAGGGCATCGTCGTCGAGCTGGTGGAGGAGACGGCGCTTTCGGGCGGCGCGGGCGCGATCGGCCGGCCGCAGCGTTTTCGCCCGATCGTCAATTGCGGCAAGCCCGTGAAGGACATGGTGGTCGAGATACGCGAGGAAGACGGCACGCCGCTGCCCGAACGCGCGATCGGCAAGGTCTGGTGCCGGGGCACATCGATCATGGACGGCTATTTCCGCGATCCCGAGGCGACGGCCGAGTGCATGAAGGACGGTTGGCTCGACACCGGCGACATGGGCTATCTGAGCGACGGCTACCTCTACATCGTCGGCCGCGCCAAGGACATGATCATCATCAACGGCAAGAATCACTGGCCGCAGGATATCGAGTGGGCGGTGGAGCAGCTTCCCGGCTTCAAGGCGGGCGACATCGCCGCTTTCGCCATCACCACGCCCGGCGGCGAGGAAACGCCGGCGGTGCTCGTCCAGTGCCGCACCTCGGACAATCAGGAACGCGCGCGCCTGCGCGACGAGATTCGCGAGCGTGTCCGCTCGATCACCGGCATCAACTGCGTCGTCGAGCTGGTGCCGCCGCGCACCTTGCCGCGCACCAGCTCGGGCAAGCTCAGCCGCGCCAAGGCGCGCAACCTGTATCTCTCGGGCGAGATACAGCCTTACGACGTCGCCGCCTGATCGGCCCCCTTGCCTTTGGCGGGAGGCCCCGCTATGCCCCCGCCTCTCCGGCCCGGAGGAGTGTAGCTCAGCTGGTAGAGCGTCGGTCTCCAAAACCGAATGCCGGGGGTTCGAGTCCCTCCACTCCTGCCACCTTTGCTGAAACGGCGCGGGCGAGGGGCCGGGAAGCGACGGGGCCAGGCCGACGCCGGAAGAGGGCGGCCGGGCGCCGTCACTGCTGTTTTGAACGGGACGATTGAGCGTGGCCGAGGTTGTGAAGCGCAATGTGATCGAGCGGTTGGGCGACTGGGTTCGCTCGATCCCCGAATTCGTGCGCCAGGTTCAGGCCGAAGGGCGCAAGATCGTCTGGCCGTCGCGCAAGGAAACGGTGACGACCACGATCATGGTCATCATCATGACGGTGTTGCTCGGCACCTTCTTCTTCGGCACCGATACCGTTTTCCGCAAGCTCGTGCAGTTCCTGCTGTCGCTTGCAGCCTAGGCCAGAATGGGAAATCACGCATCCATGTCGCGCTGGTACATCATCCATGCCTATTCGGGCTTCGAGAACAAGGTTCGCGATTCGATCGTGGCCGAGGCCGCGCGCATGGGCCTCGACGCCTTCGTCGAATCGGTCGAGGTGCCGACCGAGAAGGTGACGGAGGTCCGCCGCGGCAAGAAGGTGACGAGCGATCGCAAATTCTTCCCCGGCTATGTGCTGGCGAAGCTGGAGATGAGCGACGACGTCTATCACCTCGTCAAGAACACGCCGAAGGTGACGGGCTTTCTCGGCTCCTCGGGCAAGCCGCAGCCGATCAGCGAGGCCGAGGCCGCGCGCATCCTCAATACCAAGGAAGAGGCCGCCGCCGCCGCGCCCAAGGCGAAGGTCAAGGTCGATTTCGAGATCGGCGACCAGGTGAAGGTGCTCGACGGGCCGTTCGCGAGCTTCAATGGCGTCGTCGAGGAACTGGATTTCGATCGCAGCCGGGTGAAGGTCTCGGTGTCGATCTTCGGGCGCGCGACCCCGGTCGAGCTGGAGTTCGAGCAGGTCGAGCGCGTCAAGTAAGAGAGTTTCCGGCCCTGTGCCGGGAAATGTGCGGGAGGCGGGCCGCCTGGGCCGCCGCAAGGACCGCTAAACCATCAGGGTGAAGTGTAATGGCAAAGAAGATTACCGGCTATATCAAGCTGCAGGTGCCGGCCGGAAAGGCCAATCCCAGCCCGCCGATCGGCCCCGCGCTGGGCCAGCGCGGCGTGAACATCATGGAATTCTGCAAGGCGTTCAACGCGCAGACGGGCGATCAGGAGCCGGGCACGCCGCTCCCCACGGTCATCACCGTCTATGCCGATCGCTCCTTCTCGTTCGAGACGAAGACGCCGCCGGCGACCTATCTCATCAAGAAGGCGGCGAACCTGAAGTCGGGCTCGAAGGAGCCGGGCAAGGCGTCGGCCGGCAAGATCAAGCGCTCGCAGCTCGCCGAGATCGCGACCGCGAAGATGAAGGACCTGAACGCCGTCGATATCGAAGCGGCAACGCGCATCATCGAAGGCTCTGCCCGCTCGATGGGCCTCGAAGTGGTGGAGGGCTGAGACGATGGCGAAGCTTTCGAAAAAGGCCAAGGCGATGGCGTCGGCGGTCGATCGCGACACGTTCTACAGCATCGATGAGGCGATCGCGCTCGCCAAGAAGAACGCGACCGCGAAGTTCGACGAGACGATCGAGGTTGCCGTCAACCTGGGCGTCGATCCGCGCCACGCCGACCAGATGGTGCGCGGCGTCGTGACGCTGCCCAAGGGCACCGGCAAGGACGTGCGCGTCGGCGTGTTCGCGCGCGGCGCGAAGGCGGACGAGGCGACCGCGGCGGGCGCCGAGGTGGTCGGCGCCGAGGACCTTCTGGAGAAGGTGCAGGCGGGCGAGATCGATTTCGATCGCTGCATCGCGACCCCCGACATGATGGGCCTGGTCGGCCGGCTCGGCAAGATTCTCGGCCCGAAGGGGCTGATGCCGAACCCGAAGCTCGGCACCGTGACGATGAATGTCGGCGAGGCGGTGAAGGCGGCCAAGGGCGGCCAGGTCGAGTATCGCGTCGAGAAGGCGGGCATCATCCATTCGGGCATCGGCAAGGCCAGCTTCCCGGCGGAGGATCTGCGCGCCAATTTCGACGCGCTGGTCGACGCGCTGGTCAAGGCGAAGCCGTCGGGCGCCAAAGGCAAATATGTGAAGAAGATCGCGGTCTCCTCCACAATGGGTCCGGGCGTCCGCATCGACACGGCGGACGTTGCCGCCTGACGAAATTCCGGCGCTGTCCCGATGAGGGGCGGCGCCGGCTGACGAGCCGAAGGCGCGCTTGCGCCTTTCGGATTGTACCGTCCGAGACAGCGGGTGTGGGGATATGCCCCGCTTAATCTCCCGCCAAGACGGGGAAAGTTTTGCCGGTTCGGACGTGCGATGCGCCGAACCGGGTCTGCCCGGATGATACCGGATCAGGCGACCGACCCCTTCGGACAGGCCAGTGCGCGGCGTATCGGCGTGCTGGTTGACGCGCCCCGGCGGATGTTCTGCCGGGGGTTCTAAGGAGTAAGGCATGGATCGAGCTCAAAAATCCGAGCTGGTCGCCAGTCTGAACAGCAGCTTCACCGAGGCGGGCGTGGTCGTGATCACGCGCAACCTCGGGATGACCGTCGCGCAATCGACGGCGCTTCGTACGAAGATGCGTGAAGCCGGCGCCAGCTACAAGGTAGCGAAGAACCGTCTCGCCAAGCTCGCGATCGAGGGCACGCCCTATGCTTCCATCGGCGATCTGCTGACGGGGCCGACGGCGCTCGCCACCTCGTCCGATCCCGTCGCGGCCGCCAAGGTCGCGGTGGAGTTCGCGAAGACCAACGACAGGTTGGAAATCGTGGGCGGGGCGATGGGCGACACGCTCCTCGACGTGGAGGGCGTGAAGGCGCTGGCGACGCTGCCGTCGCTCGACGAACTGCGCGGCAAGATCGTGGGGCTCATCGCAGCGCCCGCGACCAAGATCGCCCAGGTCGTCCAGGCGCCGGCGGGTCAGCTCGCACGGGTGTTCGGCGCTTATGGCGCCAAGGAAGACGCATAAATTCCGGTATCAACCTGAAATATCAGGGGCGCATGCCCCTTATGGAGATTATCAATGGCAGACCTGCAGAAACTCGTTGACGACCTTTCCGCGCTGACCGTCCTTGAGGCGGCCGAGCTTTCGAAGCTTCTCGAAGAGAAGTGGGGCGTTTCGGCCGCCGCGGCCGTCGCCGTTGCCGCGCCGGGCGCGGCCGGTGGCGCCGCCGGCGCCCCCGCCGCCGAAGAGAAGACCGAGTTCGACGTCATCCTGACCGGCGACGGCGGCAAGAAGATCAACGTCATCAAGGAAGTCCGCGGCATCACCGGCCTGGGCCTGACCGAGGCGAAGGCGCTCGTCGAAGGCGCGCCGAAGGCCGTCAAGGAAGGCGTCAGCAAGGACGAGGCCGAGAAGCTCAAGAAGCAGCTTGAGGAAGCCGGCGCGACCGTCGAGCTCAAATAAGCCTTTCCTCCTTTCGAGGAGCGCGATCAGGGTGGCCTCCCCCAGCGGGGGCCACCCTTTTTCGTGCGCGAGGCCTTTTTCCGGGGCGCGACCGGCGCGGCGTCACATTAGAGTCTTCACAAATGCGGCGGTGTGCCTATATACGCCACGTGACGAATTCCCTCCTCCCTCCGTCGTGGACGGGAGGAAGCTTCGCCCCTTCCGAGACACGGCCTGCGTTGCGCACAGGCCGCAACGAATTGGAGGCAGCGAGGAATCCAGACGCAGGCAGTGCGGTTCCGACTGGTCGGACCCGCACTTTTTGTCGTGATCGCTCCTCCGTGCGAGGAGGGGTGACGGGCGAATCGATGACATTTTTCGCCGCGAGGCGACCAAATTTAACGGACGCGAGGACAATAGATGGCGACCCAGGCAGTTCCGGCGACAGCCAAGAAGCGCATCCGCAAGGTTTTCGGGAACATCCACGAAGTCGTGCAGATGCCGAACCTCATCGAGGTGCAGCGCGAGAGCTATGAGCAGTTCCTCCGCTCGCGGCCCGAGGACGGCTATGTGTCGGGGCTGGAAAAGACGCTGCGGTCGGTGTTCCCGATCCGCGACTTCGCCGGCACGGCCGAGCTGGATTTCGTCAATTACGAGCTTGAGCCGCCGAAGTACGACGTGGACGAATGCCGCCAGCGCGGCATCACCTTCGCCGCGCCGATGCGCGTCACGCTGCGCCTGATCGTCTTCGAGGTCGATCCCGATACCGAGACGCGCTCCGTCCTCGATATCAAGGAGCAGGACGTCTATATGGGCGACATGCCGTTGATGACGGAGAACGGCACGTTCATCGTCAACGGCACCGAGCGCGTGATCGTCAGCCAGATGCACCGCTCGCCGGGCGTGCTGTTCGACCATGATCGCGGCAAGACGCATGCGTCGGGCAAATATCTCTTCGCCGCGCGCGTCATCCCCTATCGCGGCTCGTGGCTCGATTTCGAGTTCGATGCCAAGGATATCGTCAACGTCCGTATCGACCGGAAGCGCAAGCTGCCGGTGACGACCCTGCTCTACGCCCTCGGCCTCAACGCCGAGGAGATACTGGGCCATTTCTACAAGACGCAGACCTATGTGCGCGGCGAAGGCGGCTGGAAGGTGCCTTTCGTGGCGGAGAACTGGCGCGGGCAGAAGCCGGCGTTCGACGTCGTCAACGCCGATGACGGCGAGATCGTCTTCCCGGCGGGGCAGAAAATCTCCCCGCGTGCCGCGAACAAGGCGGCCAAGGACGGGCTGGAGACGCTGCTGATCCCGACCGAGGAGATTTTCGGCCGCTACAGCGCCTACGACCTTATCGACGAGGCGACCGGGCGCATCTGGATCGAGGCCGGCGACGAGGTCAGCCCCGAAAATCTGGAGCTGCTCGACAAGGCCGGCATCGACCGGATCGAGCTGCTCGACATCGATCATGTCTCGACCGGCCCCTGGATCCGCAACACGCTCAAGGCCGACAAGGTCGAGGAGCGCGATCATGCGCTGTCCGAAATCTATCGCGTCATGCGCCCTGGCGAGCCGCCCACGAAGGAGACGGCCGAGGCGCTGTTCGCCGGCCTGTTCTTCGATCCCGAGCGCTACGACCTGTCGGCGGTCGGCCGCGTCAAGCTCAACATGCGCCTCGATCTCGATGTCGAGGACACGGTGACGACGCTGCGCGGCGAGGACATCCTCGCGGTGGTCAAGACTTTGGTCGACCTGAAGGACGGCAAGGGCGAGATCGACGATATCGACAATCTCGGCAACCGCCGTGTCCGCTCGGTGGGCGAGTTGCTGGAGAATCAGTATCGCGTCGGCCTGCTGCGCATGGAGCGCGCGGTGAAGGAGCGCATGTCGTCGGTCGATGTGTCGACGGTGATGCCGAACGACCTCATCAACGCGAAGCCGGCGGTGGCGGCGGTGCGCGAATTCTTCGGCTCGTCGCAGCTTTCGCAGTTCATGGACCAGACCAACCCGCTCTCCGAGGTGACGCACAAGCGGCGCGTCTCGGCGCTCGGGCCGGGCGGCCTCACCCGCGAGCGCGCGGGCTTCGAGGTGCGCGACGTCCATCCGACGCATTATGGCCGCATCTGCCCGATCGAGACGCCCGAAGGCCCGAACATTGGCCTCATCAACAGCCTCGCCTCGTTCAGCCGGGTCAACAAGTATGGCTTCATCGAGACGCCGTACCGGCGTGTCGTCGACGGCAAGGTGACGCAGGAAGTCGTCTATCTTTCGGCGATGGAAGAAGCGCGCCATACGATCGCGCAGGCCAATGCCGAGCTGGACGCCGAAGGGCGCTTCGTCGAGGAGTTGGTTTCCTCGCGCGAGGCCGGCGAATTCCTGATCGCGCCGCGCGATCACATCACGCTGATGGACGTGAGCCCCAAGCAGCTCGTGTCGGTCGCGGCCTCGCTCATTCCCTTCCTGGAGAATGACGATGCCAACCGCGCGCTGATGGGATCGAACATGCAGCGGCAGGCGGTGCCGCTCGTCCGTGCCGAGGCGCCGTTCGTCGGCACCGGCATGGAAGAGACGGTGGCGCGCGATTCGGGCGCGGCGATCGCGGCGCGGCGACAGGGCATCGTCGATCAGGTGGATGCGACGCGTATCGTCATCCGCGCGACCGGCGAGATCAAGGCCGGCGAGTCGGGCGTCGATATCTACACGCTGATGAAGTTCCAGCGTTCGAACCAGAATACCTGCATCAACCAGCGGCCACTGGTGCAGGTGGGGGATGTGGTGAACGCCGGCGATATCATCGCCGATGGTCCCTCGACCGAACTGGGCGAGCTGGCGCTCGGCCGGAACGTGCTCGTCGCGTTCATGCCGTGGAACGGCTATAATTATGAGGATTCGATCCTGATCTCCGAACGGATCGTGATGGACGACGTCTTCACCTCGATCCACATCGAGGAGTTCGAGGTGATGGCCCGCGACACCAAGCTGGGGCCGGAAGACATCACCCGCGACATCCCGAACGTCGGCGAGGAGGCGCTGCGCAACCTCGACGAGGCGGGCATCGTCTATATCGGCGCCGAGGTGGAGCCGGGCGACATTCTGGTCGGCAAGATCACGCCGAAGGGCGAAAGCCCGATGACGCCCGAAGAGAAGCTGCTCCGCGCGATCTTCGGCGAAAAGGCATCGGACGTGCGCGACACGTCGCTGCGCCTGCCGCCGGGCGTCGCGGGCACGGTCGTCGAGGTGCGGGTGTTCAACCGTCACGGCATCGACAAGGACGAGCGCGCGATGGCGATCGAGCGCGAGGAGATCGATCGCCTCCGCAAGGACGCCGAGGACGAGCGCGCCATCCTGAACCGCGCCACCTTCGCGCGGCTCAAGGAGATGCTGCTCGGCCAGGTCGCCACCGCGGCGCCGAAGGGCGTCAAGAAGGGGGCGGCGATCGACGCGGAAATGCTCGATTCGGTCGAGCGCCACGACTGGTGGAAGTTCGGCGTGCAGGACGATGCGCGGCAGGGCGACCTCGAGGCGATCAAGGCGCAGTATGACGACGCCGCCGGCGTCATCAAGGCGCGCTTCGACGATCGTGTCGAGAAGCTGCAGCGCGGCGACGAGCTGCCGCCGGGCGTGCTCAAGATGGTCAAGGTGTTCGTCGCGGTGAAGCGCAAGCTGCAGCCGGGTGACAAGATGGCCGGCCGCCACGGCAACAAGGGCGTCATCAGCCGCATCCTGCCGAACGAGGACATGCCGTTCCTCGCCGACGGGACGCCGGTGGACATCGTGCTCAACCCGCTGGGCGTGCCGAGCCGCATGAACGTCGGCCAGATCTTCGAGACGCATCTCGGCTGGGCCGCGCGCGGCCTTGGGCGGCAGGTGTCCGAAGCGCTCGAAGCGTGGCGCGAGGCCAATCCGGACGGCCAGGCGGGACAGGCCCCCGAAGTCGTCAAGGATCGGCTTAAGACGATCTATGGCGAGCGTTATGCCGACGAGATCGACGCGCGCACGCCCGAGCAGGTGGTCGAACTCGCGTCCAACCTGACCAACGGCGTGCCTATGGCGACGCCGGTGTTCGACGGCGCCCGCGAGGCCGACGTGTCGAACATGCTCAGTCTGGCCGGGCTCGATGCGTCGGGTCAGGTCGAGCTGTTCGACGGGCGGACGGGCGATCAGTTCGACCGCAAGGTGACGGTGGGCTTCATCTACATGCTGAAGCTGCATCACCTTGTCGACGACAAGATCCACGCGCGTTCGATCGGGCCGTACAGCCTCGTCACCCAGCAGCCGCTGGGCGGCAAGGCGCAGTTCGGCGGCCAGCGCTTCGGCGAGATGGAGGTGTGGGCACTCCAGGCCTATGGCGCGGCCTACACGCTCCAGGAGATGCTGACGGTGAAGTCCGACGACGTGGTCGGCCGTACCAAGGTCTATGAGGCGATCGTCAAGGGTGACGACACGTTCGAAGCCGGCATCCCCGAAAGCTTCAACGTGCTCGTCAAGGAGATGCGCAGCCTCGGCCTCAACGTCGAGCTGAAGTCCATCGAGGATGAGGACGGGCTGGCCGAGGCGGCGGAGTAAACGCCTCAAGCCTCTCCCCTTCAGGGGGGGGATTGGGGTGGGGCCTCGCCCCAGGTAATTCCGGTGGGTGTCTGGAGGACAGGCCCCCACCCCAACCCCTCCCCTTCAAGGGGAGGGGCCAAGGAGTTCAAGATGAACGAACTGACCAATTTCGCCAATTCGATCGCGAAGCCGGAAACCTTCGACCAGATCCAGATCGGCATTGCCTCGCCCGAGCGCATCCGTTCCTGGTCGTTCGGCGAGATCAAGAAGCCCGAGACGATCAACTACCGCACGTTCAAGCCCGAGCGTGACGGCCTGTTCTGCGCGCGCATCTTCGGCCCGATCAAGGACTATGAGTGCTTGTGCGGCAAGTATAAGCGCATGAAATATAAGGGCATCGTCTGCGAGAAGTGCGGTGTCGAGGTCACGGTGTCGAAGGTCCGCCGCGAGCGGATGGGCCATATCGAGCTGGCCGCGCCGGTCGCGCACATCTGGTTCCTGAAATCGCTGCCGAGCCGCATCGGTCTGCTGCTCGACATGCAGCTGAAGCAGCTTGAGCGCGTTCTCTATTTCGAAGCCTATATCGTCACCGAACCGGGCCTGACCCCGCTGGAGAAATATCAGCTCCTCACCGAGGACGAACTGCTCGAGGCGCAGGACGAATATGGCGAGGACGCCTTCTCCGCCGGCATCGGCGCGGAAGCCGTGCGCCACATGCTCGAGAATCTCGACCTCGAGGGTGAGAAGGAACAGCTCCTCAAGGAACTGGCCGAGACGAAATCCGAGCTGAAGCCGAAGAAGATCATCAAGCGGCTGAAGGTCGTCGAGAGCTTCCTCGAATCGGGCAACCGTCCCGAATGGATGATCCTCGAGGTGGTGCCGGTCATTCCGCCGGAACTGCGCCCGCTCGTCCCGCTCGACGGCGGCCGGTTCGCGACGTCGGACCTCAACGATCTCTATCGCCGCGTCATCAACCGCAACAATCGTCTGAAGCGGCTGATGGAGCTGCGCGCGCCCGACATCATCGTGCGCAACGAAAAGCGCATGTTGCAGGAGTCGGTTGACGCGCTGTTCGACAACGGCCGTCGCGGCCGGACGATCACGGGCGCCAACAAGCGGCCGCTGAAATCCCTGAGCGACATGCTCAAGGGCAAGCAGGGCCGCTTCCGCCAGAACCTGCTCGGCAAGCGCGTCGACTATTCGGGCCGTTCGGTGATCGTCACCGGCCCGGAACTCAAGCTGCACCAGTGCGGCCTGCCGAAGAAGATGGCTTTGGAGCTGTTCAAGCCGTTCATCTACGCGCGGCTTGACGCCAAGGGCCTGTCGATGACGCTCAAGCAGGCCAAGAAGTGGGTCGAGAAGGAGCGCAAGGAAGTCTGGGACATCCTCGATGAGGTGATCCGCGAGCATCCGGTGCTGCTGAACCGCGCGCCGACGCTCCACCGCCTCGGCATCCAGGCGTTCGAGCCGGTGCTGATCGAGGGCAAGGCGATCCAGCTTCACCCGCTGGTCTGCTCGGCCTTCAACGCCGACTTCGACGGCGACCAGATGGCCGTCCACGTGCCCCTCTCGCTGGAAGCCCAGCTCGAGGCGCGCGTGCTGATGATGTCGACCAACAACATCCTGTCGCCCGCGAACGGCAAGCCGATCATCGTGCCGTCGCAGGACATGGTTCTGGGCCTCTATTATCTGTCGATGGAGAAGTCCGGCGAGCCGGGCGAGGGCATGATGCTGGCCGACATGGCCGAGGTGCATCAGGCGCTTCACGCCGGCGCGGTGACGCTGCATTCGAAGATCGTCAGCCGCGTTCCGCAAACCGACGAGGACGGCAACACCTATCTGAAGCGCGTCGAGACGACGCCGGGCCGCATGCTCCTCGCCGAGACGCTGCCGCAGAGCCACAAGGTGCCTTACGAGACGGTCAACCGCCTGCTGACCAAGAAGGAGATCGGCGACGTCATCGACATCGTCTATCGCCACACCGGCCAGAAGGAGACGGTTCTGTTCGCCGACGCGATCATGTCGCTGGGCTTCCGCCACGCCTTCCAGGCGGGCATCTCGTTCGGCAAGGACGATATGGTGATCCCGGCGGCGAAGGACCCGCTGGTCGAGGAGACGCGCCTGCTCGTCAAGGATTATGAGCAGCAATATCAGGACGGCCTCATCACCCAGCAGGAAAAATATAATAAGGTGATCGACGCCTGGTCGCGCTGCGGCGATCGCGTGGCGGCCGAGATGATGAAGGAGATACAGGCGGTCAAGAAGGACGCCGATACCGGGCGCGAGAAGCCGATCAACGCCATCTACATGATGGCGCATTCGGGCGCCCGCGGTTCGGCCGCCCAGATCAAGCAGCTCGCGGGCATGCGCGGCCTGATGGCCAAGCCTAGCGGTGAGATCATCGAGACGCCGATCATCTCGAACTTCAAGGAAGGCCTGACCGTCCTTGAATATTTCAACTCGACCCACGGCGCCCGCAAAGGTCTTGCCGACACCGCGTTGAAGACGGCGAACTCGGGCTATCTCACCCGTCGTCTCGTCGACGTCAGCCAGGACTGCGTCGTCGTCGAGCTGGATTGCGGCACCGAGCGCGCGCTGGAGATGAAGGCGATCGTTCAGGGCGGCTCGACCATCGCCTCGCTCGGCGAGCGCATTCTTGGCCGGACCACGGCGGAGGACGTCGTCGATTCGAAGAGCGGTGAGGTTATCGTCGCCAAGGGCACCCTGCTCGACGAGGCGATGATCGCCCGGATCGAGGAGATCGGCACGCAGGCGGTGAAAATCCGCTCGCCGCTGGTCTGCGAATCGACGGGCGGCGTCTGCGCGGCCTGCTACGGGCGCGATCTGGCGCGCGGCACGCCGGTGAACATCGGCGAGGCCGTCGGCGTCATCGCGGCGCAGTCGATCGGTGAGCCGGGCACGCAGCTGACGATGCGGACCTTCCACATCGGCGGCGCGGCGCAGCTCAACGAGCAGTCGAACCTTGAGGCGGTCATCGACGGCACGCTCGAATATCGCGACCTGCCGACGATCGTCGACCCGCGCGGCCGGCGGATCACGCTCGCCCGTAACGGCGAGATCGCGCTTCTCGACGCCGAGGGCCGCGAGCGCGCGACGCATCGCCTGCCGCACGGCGCGCACCTCCTGAAGGAGGATGGCGCCACGGTGACGAAGGGTGAGCGCATCGCCGAGTGGGACCCAAGCTTCTCCCCGGTCATCACCGAGAAGAAGGGCACGATCCGCTTCCAGGACATGGTCGAGAACCGCACGGTGACCGAGCAGACCGACGAAGCGACGGGCATCTCGCAGCGCGTGATTACCGAGGACCATATCAAGTCGAAGAAGGACGATTTCCGTCCGCGCATCACCCTGCTCGACGACAGCAGCGGCGAGGCGGCGGTCTATCGTCTGGTCCCCGGCACGATCATCGCGGTCGAGGACGGGCAGGAAGTCGAGGCCGGCGAAGTGCTCGCCCGCGTGCCGCGCGAGGCCGCCAAGACGCGCGACATCACCGGCGGTCTGCCGCGGGTGGCCGAGCTGTTCGAGGCGCGCAAGCCCAAGGAGAACGCGATCATCGCCAAGGTCTCGGGCCGTGTCGAATTCGGCAAGGACTATAAGGCCAAGCGCAAGATCTCGATCCGCCCGGAGGATGGCGGCGAACCGATCGATTATCTGGTTCCCAAGAGCAAGGTGATCGACGTTCAGGAAGGCGACTATGTTAAGCGCGGCGACAATTTGATCGGCGGCAGCCCCGACCCGCACGATATTCTGGAAGTGCTCGGCATCGAGCCGCTTGCCGAATATCTCGTGTCGGAAATCCAGGAAGTCTATCGACTGCAGGGCGTGAAGATCAACGACAAGCACATCGAGACGATCGTTCGTCAGATGCTGCAGAAGGTCGAGATCACCGTTGCGGGCGACAGCACCTTCCTGCCGGGCGAGCAGGTCGATCGCGAGGAGATGGACGAGGCGAACAAGAAGCTGGTCGCGGCGGGCCGCGCGCCTGCCGACGGCAAGCCGGTGCTACTCGGCATCACCAAGGCGTCGCTCCAGACGCGCAGCTTCATCTCGGCGGCCTCCTTCCAGGAGACGACGCGCGTCCTCACCGAGGCTTCGGTGCAGGGCAAGGTCGATACGTTGAATGGGCTGAAGGAGAATGTGATCGTCGGCCGGTTGATTCCGGCGGGCACCGGTGCGGGCGTCAACCGCCTGCGGGTCGCGGCGTCGAGCCGTGATGCGGCGCTGCGCGCGAGCCAGCGTGCCTTCCAGGCCTCGCTGGTCGCGCCCGACTCGGCCCAGGAGGAGCGCGAGGCGGAACTGCAACGCCCCGTCGAGGACGACACCGGCGATGATCCGCTCGCCGCGATGGCGGTAAGCGGCAACGGCGAGGAATAAACCCCTCGCCCGCCGGGCCTGCCAAGAGAAAAGGCCGTCGCTCCTGTCGGGAGCGGCGGCCTTTCTTTTTGGTGGGGTATTACCGCAGCACTGGTGCGGGGCTCGCTTCCATTCCCGTCATTCGTCATTCCGGCGAAAGCCGGAATCCACGGATGCGGTCGCTCCATGAGGAGACGAGCCGAGTCCGTGAGCCCCGGCTTTCGCCGGGGTGACGGATGCTTCCGCGGCGTTGCCTTGAAGGCGAACGCTGCCGATTATGGATTCCCGCCTTCGGGAATGACGGAGGGTGGGGAACGGGCCGTTGTTCGGGAGCCAACCGATGGCGCGGCTCCCGGTAGCGTCAGGCCTTGGCGGCTTTGGCGCGCGCGATCGCCTCGATGATGATCTGGCGGGCGGCGCAGGCGTCGCCCCAGGTGCCGACGCGGACCCACTTCTTCGCCTCAAGGTCCTTATAGTGGGTGAAGAAATGCTCGATCTGCTGCATCACGATCTCGGGCAGATCGTCCTTCTCGCCGACCTTGGTGTAATAAGGGAAGGTCGCGTCGACCGGCACGGTGAGCAGCTTCTCGTCGCCGCCGGCCTCATCCTCCAGCATCAGCACCGCGATCGGCCGCGCGCGCACGACGCAGCCGGGCATGAACGGGCTGCGTGCGACCACCAGCGCGTCGAGCGGATCGCCGTCTGGCGATAAGGTGTGCGGCACGAAGCCGTAATTGGCCGGATAGCGCATCGGCGTATGCAGGATTCGATCAACGAACAGCGCCCCCGATTTCTTGTCGAACTCGTACTTCACCGGTTCGCCGCCGGTGGGCACTTCGATGATGACGTTCAGGCTCTCGGGCGGATTATCGCCGACGGGGATGAGATCGATGTTCATGTTGCGGCGCAATAGGCGCGGTTCGCGACGATCTCAAGACGCTTCTCCAAAGCGGCGTCCTGCTTTAGAGCGCGCGCACGATGAGCAGGATTGAAACCCCGAGAGCGGTGCGCGGCACCCAGGACATGCTGGGTGAGCAGGCGGCGCGATTCCATAAGGTGATCGGTATCTTCGAGGAGGTGCGGCGATTGTACGGCTTCGGCCGCGTCGAGGTGCCGGTGTTCGAGGCGACGGCGGTGTTCGCGCGCTCGCTGGGCGAGACGACCGACGTCGTGTCGAAGGAAATGTACACGTTCGAGGATCGCGGTGGCGATTCGCTGACGCTCAGGCCCGAATTCACCGCCGGGATCGCGCGCGCCTATCTGACCGAGGGGTGGCAGCAGCACGCGCCGCTCAAGGCGGCGACGCACGGGCCTCTCTTTCGCTATGAGCGGCCGCAGAAAGGGCGCTTCCGCCAGTTTCATCAGCTTGATGCGGAGATCATCGGCGCGGCCGAGCCGGCGGCGGATGTCGAGCTGCTGGTCTTCGCCGATCAGCTGCTGCGTGAGCTGGGCGTCGCCGATGGCGTTACGCTGACGCTCAACACGCTGGGCGATTCGGAGACGCGCGAGGCGTGGCGGCAGGCGCTGATCCGCCATTTCGACGAGGCGCGCGACGCCTTGTCGCCGGAAAGCCTTGAGCGGCTGGAGCGCAATCCGCTGCGCATTCTCGATTCGAAGGACCCGCGCGATCGGCCGGTGGCCGAGGCCGCGCCCGAAATCGACGCGCATATGTCGGCTGAGGCGGGCGCCTTCTTCGAGAAGGTGACGAAGGGGCTGGACGCGGCCGGCGTCAAATGGACGCGCAATGCGCGGCTGGTGCGCGGGCTCGATTATTACCGCCATACCGCGTTCGAGTTCGTCACCGATCGGCTGGGCTCGCAGGGTACGGTGCTGGGCGGCGGCCGCTATGACGGGCTGATCGAGGCACTGGGCGGCCCGCATACGCCGGCGGTCGGCTGGGCGGCGGGGATCGAGCGGCTGGCGATGCTGATCGACGCGCCGACGCCCGAGAGCGTGCGCGTCGCGCTGGTGCCGCTGGGCGAAGCGGCTGAGGCGGCGGCTATCGGGCTGTTGGCGACACTGCGCGGTGCCGGAATTTCCGCAGACATGGCCTATAAGGGCAATATGAAGCGGCGGATGCAGAAGGCCGACGCCTGGGGCGCGCGCTTCGCGGTGATCCTGGGCGATGAGGAACTGGGCCGTGGCGTCGTCGCGGTGAAGGATCTGGCGGCGGGTACGCAGGCCGAAGTCGCGCTCGATCGTCTCATCGCGGCGGTTTCGGCCTGATGGTGTCGATCCCGGCGGAGCGGATCGCGCAGATCGAGGCGCGGCGCGACGAATTGCAGGCCGCGATGGCGCGTGGCGACCTTTCGGCCGAGCGCTTCGTCGCGCTTTCGAAAGAATATGCCGAGGTCGAGCCGGTCGCGGCGGCGGCGGGCGAGGTGCGCCGGCTGCGCGACGAAGCGGAGATGCTGGCGGCGATGGCCGAGGATGCCGGCAGCGAAGCGGAACTGCGCGCGATGGCGGCGGAGGAGCTGGCCGACATAAGGGGCCGCCTGCCCGAGGCCGAACGCACGCTGGCGCTCCGCCTGCTGCCGCGCGATGCGGCGGACGACCTGCCGGCGATGCTCGAAATCCGCGCGGGCACCGGCGGCGACGAGGCGGCCCTGTTCGCGGGCGACCTCTTTCGCATGTACCAGCGTTATGCCGAGGAACGCGGCTGGCGCGTCGAGTTGATCTCGGCGAGCCCGGCCGAACTGGGCGGCTTCAAGGAGGTCGTCGCCTCCGTCTCGGGCACGGGCGTGTTCGCGCGGCTGAAATTCGAAAGCGGCGTCCACCGCGTCCAGCGCGTGCCCGTCACCGAAAGCGGCGGGCGCATCCATACCTCGGCGGCAACGGTGGCGGTGCTGCCCGAGCCCGAGGACGTCGACGTGCAGATCGACGAGAAAGACCTTCGCATCGACGTCTTCCGTTCCTCCGGCGCGGGCGGGCAGCATGTGAACACCACCGACAGCGCGGTGAGGATCACGCATGTCCCGACCGGCCTCGTCGTCACCCAGCAGGACGAGAAATCGCAGCACAAGAACAAGGCGAAGGCGCTGAAGGTGCTGCGCGCGCGCCTCTATGAGCTGGAGCGCGAGAAGCTGGCCAGCGAGCGGGCGGGCGCGCGCAAGTCGATGGTCGGATCGGGCGACCGTTCGGAACGCATCCGCACCTATAATTTCCCGCAGGGCCGCGTCACCGATCACCGCATCGGCCTCACCCTCCACCGCCTGCCCGAAATCTTGGAAGGGCCGGGGCTGGAGGAGCTTGTCGCCGCGCTGATCGCCGAGGACGAGGCCGCGCGGCTCGCCAATATCGGCGACTGATGCCCACGATTCGCCAGGCGATTCGCGAGGCGGCGGCCGCGCTTGCGGCATCGAGCGAGACGCCGCGCCTCGATGCCGAACTGTTGATGGCCGAGGCGCTGGGCTGCGATCGCGAGGCGCTGCTGCTCGGCCGACTTGAGGAGGCGGCGCCGGAGGCGTTCGCGGCCTTGCTCGCGCGGCGCGCGGCGGGCGAGCCGATCGCCTATATTACGGGGCGGCGCGATTTCTGGACGATCACGCTTGAGGTTGGGCCGGGTGTGCTGATCCCGCGGCCTGACAGCGAGACGCTGATCGAGGCGGCGGTTGCTCATTTCGGTGACAGGGGGCCGCGCCGCGTGCTCGATCTCGGCACCGGGCCGGGGACCTTGCTGCTCGCGGCGCTCACCCAATGGCCCGAGGCGCGGGGGTTGGGCGTGGACGCGTCGGACGTCGCGGTTGATCGCGCGCGGGTTAATGCCGGGCGGCTCGGGCTCGAAACGCGGGCGTGCTTCCGCCGGGGCGACTGGGCGGCGGGCGTCGAGGGGCCGTTCGACCTGATCCTGTGCAACCCGCCCTATATCGAGCATGGCGCGATCCTGCCGCGCGACGTCGCCGATCATGAACCCGAGGCGGCGCTGCGGGCGGGGGATGACGGCCTCGACGCCTATCGCCGGATCGTGCCACAAATCGGGCCGTTGCTGGGTGCAGGCGGGCTCGCCGCGCTCGAAATCGGGGCGGGGCAGGCGGGGGCGGTGACGGCGCTTCTGGCCGAACAGGGGCTTGCCGCCACCGTCCGGCACGATCTGGCGGGGCATGCGCGGTGCCTTGTCATAATGGGCTGAATGGAAGGCGGCCTGCCCATTTCATGGATATTTTTACTTGGATTTGGCCCTTGATGCCCTTACATGGGCGATAGGGACGGGGCTTTCGCAAAGCGTCAAGGCTGTGATCTTCCCGTGCCGACCCCCAATGGCCGCATCATGCGCCGGTGGAAAGCTGGCCCATGATTCCGCGATAGGAGGATGCCGGTTCCGCGATGGCGGGGCCGCGCCTGTAAGGGGGCTTGCATTTCCGTAGGTCGCTATCGGGCCTGACGGTCAGGACATCGTCCGGGACGAGCCCGAGCGGTGGGGAATTGCCCGGCTGGACCGGGTTGAGGAGTGGTGCCATACCACCAGTGACGAAGGCAGCGAAAAGTTGATCAACAATCGTCAGAACGGCCGCCGGCGCGGCCGCGGCGGCGCCCGGCCGCAAAATGGTGCGAACAATCTGGAACGGGGAAGCCGCCTCGACAATCGCGCCCGCGGCAATGCCAGCCAGCTTCACGAGAAATACAAGACGCTCGCACGCGACGCCCAAATGCAGGGCGATCGGGTGATGACCGAATATTATCTCCAGTTCGCGGATCATTATTTCCGCGTGCTGAGCGAGAACCGATCGCGCTTCGAAGAGCAGCAGCAGCGCCGCGAACGCTATGACAATGCCGATTTCGAAGAGGAAGACGGCGAGAACGAGCGCGAAACCGCCGAGGAGCGGGCGCAGGACAGCGACCGCGAGGACCGCCGCGAGCGTCAGCCGCGCCAGGAGCGGGACAATCGCCGCGACCAGGAGCGCGCACCCCGCGAGGCGGCACGCGAGGGTCGCGAGGAAAAGGCGGCCGAGGAACTGCCGCTGGGTGATGTCGCGGAACCGCGCCGTCCGCGCGGCCGTCGCCCCCGTGCGAGCGAGGACAGCGCGCCCAAGGAAGAGCGGATCGAGATCGATCGCCTGCCCCCCGCGCTCGCGGCCGAGCCGGCGGCGCCTGCCGCCGAGGAAGCCAATGGCGCGGACAAGAGCGACGAGGAAAAGCCCCGTCGCCGGACGCGGCGGACTACGACCCGCGCGGCGTCCGCGGATACCGCCCCCGCCGAAGCCTGATCTCTCTGCCCCGTCGCCCCGGCGAAAGCCGGGGGCCATGGATGCGGTTCGCTTCTTTATCAATCGATTCGCCGTCCGTGGATTCCGGCTTTCGCCGGAATGACGGATCGGGTGGTGGAGGGCGATGCGCTGAATGTCAGGCGGCATAGACCGCGCGCGTGAGCGGCAGGATTCGGCGCAAAGCCTTTTTCCATTGAAGAATCGGCGGCCTGCTGATAGGGCGCACCCCTTGTCGCCTCGGAACCATGTCCCTGGCGAAGCTTTTTTGCGTGCATGACCATTCGCGAGGCCGAAGAGTGGCCGGGCGTTTGCATCGATCGATTGGAGACTGACGGCCTTATGCAAATTATCGTTCGCGACAACAATGTCGACCAGGCGCTGCGCGCGCTCAAGAAAAAGCTGCAGCGTGAGGGCGTCTATCGCGAGATGAAGCTGCGCCGTCATTACGAGAAGCCGTCCGAAAAGCGCGCGCGCGAGCGTGCCGCCGCGATCCGCCGCGCCCGCAAGCTGGAGCGCAAGCGGATGGAGCGCGACGGGGCGCGCTGATCGGCGTGCCGCCTGCCCCTCTCGGGGCGGATGATTTCCTGTTCCTTCCAAGCGTGAGGCCGCCCCCATGTCGTCCGTGACCGCCGTTCCGTTGCGTCCGATCGCAAAGGGCTCGCTGGCGAAGTTGTGGATTGGCGTGGCCGTCGTCCTGGCGCTTGCCCTGTATCTCGGCTGGCGCGGCACGGCGAAGACCGCCGCGCTCCACGGCACGGCCGAGCAATATATGGCGTGGAATGGCGGCCGCTCAGGCGTCCAGACGACCGAGTCGGGGCTGCAATATCAGGTGCTCAAGCAAGGCGAGGGCGATCATCCGTCGTCCAGTGACGTGGCGCTCGTCAACTATGTCGGCAAGCTGCGCGACGGCACGGTGTTCGACCAGCAGCAGCGCGCGCCGATCGAGTTGTCGAAGGTGATCCCCGGCTGGACCGAGGGCCTCCAACTCATGAATCGCGGCGCGAAATATCGTTTCTGGATCCCGCCGGCGCTCGGCTATGGCGAACAGGGCGCGGGCAATGGCGTCATCCCGCCCCATTCGGTGCTCGAATTCGATGTCGAACTGATCGACTTCATTCCCGCCGCGGTGCTCCAGCAGCAGATGCAGATGCAAGGCATGGGCGGTGCCGGCGCTGGCGCGCCCGAGGGCGTTCCGGGCCACTGATCCTTCCGCAGGCGGGGTTGCGAGCCTGCCGTTGCCATGCCCGGTGGGGCGAGGCATAGCGACGCCATGGTTCGCTTTTCGTTCTGTCATGTCGAGCTGGCCGCGCTGCCCGAAGGCGCGCTGTTCTGGCCGGCGCGGCGCGCGCTGCTGATCGCCGACCTCCATTTCGAAAAGGCAAGCTGGTTCGCAAAGGGGGGGCAGATGCTACCTCCCTATGATTCACTGGCGACGTTGACCGAGATCGAGGCGCTTGTCGCGCGCAGCGGCGCCGTGGAAATCTGGTGCCTGGGCGACAGTTTCCATGATCGCGACGGCTGCGAACGCCTGGCCAGCGCGGCGCGCGACAAGTTGCGCGCGCTCACAGGGGCGACGCGCTGGACCTGGATCATGGGCAATCACGACGCCGGCGCGGCGGTGGTCGATTTGTGCGGCGGATATCCGGCGGAGGAGGCCCAGGTGGACGGGCTGTTGCTCCGTCACGAGGCCGATCCGGCCGACCGGCGGCCTGAACTGTCGGGCCATTTCCACCCCAAGGTGCGAATCAGCCTGCGGGGCCGCAGCATCGCGCGGCGCTGCTTCATCGCCGCGCCCACCAAGCTGATCCTGCCCGCTTTCGGGGCGCTGACCGGCGGCCTCGATGCGCGCCATCCCGCGATTGCGCGCGCGGTCGGCGGCGGGGCGGAGGCGCTGGTGCCGCTGGCGGACCGGCTGCTTCGCTTTCCGCTCGCGGCGTAGGAAAGCCGTTATTGCCGCAAAGGCACGAATCCATAGGCACTATGTTGCGCCCTTTCTGTGCCGGCAGCGCTTATGGCTTCCCACCTGCGCGGAAATGACGGGAGAAAATTGAAGGGGCCCCGAGTCCATGGGCCGCGACTTTCGTCGGGGTGACAAAAGGCGGGGCGCTGGCAGGTCGCTGAATATCGATCCGCTTACAGCCGCTCGGCCGACGTCACCGCATCGGTGGCGCGCAGTGCGGCGATGACGCGCATGAGGTGAGTCACGTCATGCACCTCGATCGCAAGGTGGAACGTGTGGAAGCTTGGATCGCGGTGGACGAGCGTCAGGTTGACGATGTTCGCCTGATGCGCGCCCAATATGCTCGCCATCACGCCCAGCGCGCCGGCCTCGTTGCGCACGATCACCGCCAGTTGCGCGGTGCCCCCTTCGGACTTGTCGCCCCAGGCGAGGTCCACCCAATCCGCGTCGACGCCATCGGCGAGTGTGTGACAGCCGATCGCATGTACTTCCACCGCCTCGCCCGCGCGGCGCAGGCCGACGATGCGGTCGCCCGGCACCGGATGGCAGCATTCGGCCAGCGTATAGGCGACGCCGGGGGTGAGGCCCTTGATCGATATGGCCTCGCGCTGTTGCGGCACGGGCCGCGCCGGCGCGCCGGCGACATCGCCGCCCGCCGCGCCGGGCATTAGCGCCTCCATCACCTCCGCATCGGAGATCGTCTGGCGCGCGATCGCGACCATCAGCGATTCCTGATCGGGCAGCATCAGCCGCTTCAGCGCCTCGGTCAGCGCGTCGGGGGCGAGCTGCGCGGGCAGGCGGCGGACGATCTCGTCATAGAATTTCTGGCCCAGCGCAACCGTCTCGCCATGTTCCTTGTTGCGCACGAAACGGCGGATCGCCGCGCGCGCCTTGCCGGTAATGACGAAGTTCAGCCAGCCGGGCTGCGGCTCCTGCGCCTTCGAGCGCAATATTTCCACCTGATCGCCATTTTCCAGCGTCGTGCGCAGCGGCATGACGCGGCCGTTGATCTTCGCGCCCACCGTCTGATCGCCCAGATCGGTGTGGACGGCATAAGCGAAATCGACCGGCGTCGCCCCCTTGGGGAGCTGGATCAGCTCGCCCGTCGGCGTGAAGGCGAAAATCCGATCCTGATACATTGCGAGCCTTGTATGCTCGAGTATCTCCTCGGCGCTGTCGGCATGGTCGAGTATCTCGACGAGATCGCGGATCCAGCTCGTCTGCCCATCGGGGCGGACGCCGCCGCCCTGCTTATAGGCCCAATGCGCCGCCAGCCCATATTCGGCCTGCGCGTGCATCTCCTCGCTGCGGATCTGTATCTCGATCCGGGCCTTTTCCGAATGGATGACCGAAGTGTGGAGCGACCGATAGCCGTTGCGCTTGGGCGTCGAGATATAATCCTTGAAGCGGCCGGGGACCATCGGCCAGCGCCGGTGGATCAGGCCCAGCGCGCGATAGCATTGCTCGACATCCTTCACGATCGCGCGAAACGCCATGACGTCGGACAATTGCTCGAAGCTGATATGGCGCTCGGCCATCTTGCGCCAGATCGAATAGGGATGCTTCTCGCGCCCCGTCACCTCGGCGTCGATACCCTGCCGGCTCAGCAGCTCGGCGATATCGGCGCCGATCCGCGCGATCTGGTCGCCGCCGCCGGTCTTCAATTGCTCCAGCCGCCGGGTGATCGAGGCGTAGGCATCGGGCTCCAGCTCGCGGAAGGCCAGCGTCTGCATCTCCTTCATGAACTCGTACATGCCGATCCGCTCGGCGAGGGGGGCATAGATGTCCATCGTCTCGCGCGCGATGCGGCGGCGCTTCTCCTCCGACGGGATGAAGTGCAGCGTGCGCATGTTGTGCAGCCGGTCGGCCAGCTTCACCAGCAGGACGCGGATGTCGTCCGACATGGCGAGCAGGAACTTGCGCAGATTCTCCGCCGCGCGCTCATTCTCGGTCTGTGCCTCGATCTTCGACAGCTTGGTGACGCCGTCGACGAGGCGGGCGACGTTGGCGCCGAACGTCTTCTCGATCTGCTCGCGCGTGGCGACCGTATCCTCGATCGTGTCGTGCAGGATCGCGGTGGCGATCGTCTCGTCGTCGAGATGCAGGTCGGTCAGGATGCCGGCCACCTCGATCGGGTGGCTGAAATAGGGATCGCCGCTCGCCCGTTTCTGGCTGCCGTGCGCCTGCATCGAAAACACATAGGCACGATTCAGCAACGCCTCGTCGGCGTCGGGATCGTAGCCCAGAACCCGGTCCACCAGCTCATATTGTCTCAACACAATGATATGATGTGGCCTCGACGCCAGCGGATGCAAACAAGAAATTGCGCTGGCGGACAAAGTCGCCGTGCATGGGCGCGCCGCTTCGGGCGTTTCGCCAGCGCGCGAACGGATGTAGGATCGCGCTCTCCCAAAGGAGGATGACATGGCCAAAGGTCAAATCCGGGGCAACAAGGAAGCCCGCAAGCCGAAGAAGGCGAAAGCCAAGACAGCTGCCGCCGCACCCTCGACGAAGGGTAAGCCGCACTAGGCGTGGCGCGCCCCGGCACCTGGGTCGAGCCGCAGCGCGACGGGCTCTATATTCCCGAGGCCGACGCCTGGATCGATCCGGCGACCCCGAAGCCGCGCGCGCTCGTCACGCACGGCCATGCCGATCATGCGCGCGGCGGCCATGGCGCCGTGCTGGCGACGGCGGAGACGCTGGCGATCATGGCGGCCCGCTACGGGCCGCAGAACGGCCAGCCCGTCGCTTATGGCGAGGCGGTGCGGCTGGGTGATATCACCGCACGATTCGTGCCCGCCGGCCATGTGCTGGGCTCGGCGCAGATCGTGCTGGAAAAAGGAGCGGAGCGCATCGTCGTCTCCGGCGATTACAAGCGCCGTCCCGATCCGACCTGCGCGCCGTTCGAGCCGGTGCCCTGCGATATCTTCATCACCGAGGCGACCTTCGCCCTGCCGGTGTTCCGCCATCCCGATACGGGCGCGGAGATAGATCGGCTGCTCGGCGCGCTTCACGCCAATCCAGATCGCGCGGTGCTGCTCGGCGCCTATGCGCTCGGCAAGGCGCAGCGGCTGATCGTCGGGCTGCGCGCGCACGGCTATGACGAGCCGATCCTGCTGCATGGGGCGCTTGAGCGGCTATGTGCGCTCTACGCCGATTTCGGCGTCGCCCTCGGCCCGCTTCAGTTGGCGACAGGTCTCAAGGCGGCGGACATGCGCGGGCGGATCGTCATCGCGCCGCCGGGCGCGCTCAACGATCGCTGGTCGCGCCGACTGCCCGATCCGATCACGGCGATGGCGTCGGGATGGATGCGTGTCCGCCAGCGCGCCCGTCAGCGCAATGTCGAGCTGCCGCTCGTCATTTCCGACCATGCCGACTGGGACGAGCTGACCGATACGCTGATCGAGCTGGCGCCCAGTGAGGTGTGGGTGACGCACGGCCGCGAGGATGCGCTGGTCCACTGGTGCGACACACGCCAGATCCGCGCCCGCGCGCTGGACCTCGTCGGCTATGAGGATGAGGACGATTAAAGGCGGCAGGATAATTTACCCGGATCATATTGCACATTTATCCCCGGGTAATTATGTGATCTCCCGAAAGGGAGATTGCCATGACGAGCTATACGGCTTTCGCCGATACGCGCCTGATCGCCGCCGGCGGTCAGCGTGAAGTGATCGATGCGCTGCGCGCCCGGCCCGACGATGGGGCGACGGTGCTGGTTTTCGAGGATGAAGCGGGCCGGCAGATCGATCTCGACCTGCGGACGCTGCCGGAGGGGGAGCCGGCGCGTCCGCGGGGGCGGCCCAGTCTGGGCGTCGTTGCGCGCGAGGTGACATTGCTGCCGCGCCATTGGGAGTGGCTGGCTGCGCAGCCGGGCGGTGCCTCGGCCGCGCTACGCCGGCTGGTGGAGACGGCGCGCAAGCAGGAGGGGAGCGATATCCGGGCGCGGCAGGAGGCGGCCTATCGCTTTCTCACCGCCATGGCCGGCGACCGGCCCGGCTATGAGGAAGCGATGCGCGCGCTGTTCGCGAACGATCGGCCGGGGTTCGAGCGGCGTATCGCCGAATGGCCGGCGGATGTGCGTGCGCACGCGCTCCGCCTCGCCTATCCGGATCAATAGCAGCGCAGGCCCCGGCAGCGCCAATAGCCATAATAGCCATAGCCCGGCGGCGGCCCGTAATAATAAGCCGGCGGCGGGGGCGGCGGCGGCGGATAATAGCCATAGCCATAATCGTCATAATAAGCGGGACCCGGTTGCGACGCGATCGCCGCGCCCAGCGCCAGCCCGACGATACCCGCGCCGATCGCGAGGCCGGCGCGATCGCCGCCATGATAATAATGATGATAACGATGCCCATGCCATGGCCGCGCCTCGGCCGGCGCGGCGGTGGTCAGCCCAGCGGCGGCGAGGGCGAGCGCGGCACCCGCGGCCTTGATCGACTTGCGCATCACGAACGACTCCGGTGAGTTTCAGCCCATCCGAGTGTAACGCCACGCGCTGAACGGCGCGAGAATAAGCGATTTATCGCCCGTTCAGGGGGAGGGGGCGATAAATCGCCTCCCTCTCCCGTCATTCCGGCGAAAGCCGGAATCCATGGACGGGGGCGCACTCAACAAGGAAGCGAGCCGAGTCCATAGGCCCCGGCTTTCGCCGGGGTGACGGCAAAGGGGTTTTGTCCAAACTGCCCGGATACCCCCCACCAACACCCGATCCTAATGCCCCGCCGCCAGCACCGGCTCCACCCCGCTCTTCGCGAGTTGCGCATTGATCTGCGCCATCAGCCGGTCGAGGCCCGCCTGATCCTTCGCTTCGGCGCGGGCGACGAGTACGTCCTGCGTGTTCGAGGCGCGCAGCAGCCACCAGCCGTCGGGCGTATTGACCCGCGCGCCATCGGTCCGGTTGACCTCCGCCCCTTCGGCGGCGAGCCGATCGAGCACTTCTTCCACCACCTTGAACTTGCGATCCTCGGACGACTGAAAGCGCAGCTCGGGCGTGTTGACCATCACCGGCATCGCATCCTTGATCGCGGTGAGCGATCCGCCCATCAGCCGCACCGCGCCCATCAGGCGAACGGCGGCATATTGCGCGTCGTCGAAGCCGTAATAATCCTGCGCGAAGAAGATGTGGCCGCTCATTTCGCCGGCGAGCGGCGCGTTCGTTTCCTTCATCTTGGTCTTGATGAGCGAGTGGCCGGTCTTCCACATCAGCGGCTTGCCGCCCAGCTCGGCGATGCGATCGTAGAGCGCCTGACTGGCCTTGACGTCGCCGATGATCGTCGCCCCCGGCTCGGCGCGCAGCACCGGCTCGGCGAGGATGGCGAGAAGCTGGTCGCCCCAGACGACACGGCCCTTGCCGTCGACAGCGCCCAGCCGATCGCCGTCGCCGTCGAAGGCGACGCCGAAATCGAGCCCCTTGTCGAGCACGAGCTTCTTCAGGTCGGCGAGGTTCTTTTCCTCGGTGGGATCGGGATGATGGTTCGGGAAGCGGCCGTCGACATCGATATAGAGCAGGTGGTGCTCACCCGGCAGTTGCTTCACCAGCTTTTCGATTGCCGGCCCGGCGGCGCCGTTGCCGGCGTCCCAGCCGATGCGGAACGCACCGCCGGCATAGCCCGCGAGCAGGCGGCCGACATAGGCGTCCATGATCTCGGCATTGCCGACCTGGCCCTGGCCCTCCTCCCAATCGCCCGAGGCGGCGAGCGCGCCCAGATTCTGGATGTCATCGCCGAAGAAGGGCCGATGCTGAAGCACCATCTTGAAGCCGTTATATTCGGCCGGGTTATGGCTGCCGGTGATCTGGATGCCGCCATCCACCTCCAGCGTCGCCTCGGCATAATAGAGCATCGGCGTGGGGCCGAGGCCGATGCGGACAACGTCGACGCCGCTTTTCGTCAACCCTTCGATCAGCGCGGCTTCCAATACAGGGGACGATTCGCGCCCGTCATAGCCTACCGCGACACGGGTGCCGCCGGCGCGACGCACGCGGGTGGCGAAGCCGCGCCCGATTGCCTGCGCGTCCGCGGTGCCGAGCGTCTTCCCGACGATTCCGCGAATATCATATTCCCGCAGCGCGGTCGGATCGAAGTGGTGGCTCATATGGGGCTTTTCCCTTTGTTGATGCTGTGCCGGTTCAAGACGCTTGTCGTCCGTCCGGGTTCAATCGGGCAAGCAAAGTATCGCGCGCCGCGTTGACCCGTGCCGCAAGCGCGGGCGAGCCGCCGGCATCGGGGTGAACACGGGCGATCAGGCGGCGGTGGGCGGCGCGAATCGCCGCCTCGTCGGCATTGGCGGGCAGGTCGAGCAGCTCGCGCGCCACTTCGGCCGGCATTGGCTTGGCCGGCATTATGCGCTGTTTTCCCACCCTGCGCCACAGCAGGCTAGTGGCAGCCCCCGCGGCGAGCGCGCAGGCGACGGCGATCCTGCCCTTCAAAGCCATTTCGAGCGCGACCAGGCCGAGGATCGCCGTCACCATGTCGGCCTGATGGAAGGCCCCGAGCCGGCCACCGCGCCACGCCCAGAAGAGCGCTCCGGCGGCGATCAGCAGCAGCACGGTCACAACAGGCTGGGCTCGGGCGTTTCGGCCTCGGCGGTGGCGGGGCGGCTTGTCGGCCAGTCGGGCAAAGCGAGGCCCGCCACCATCTCGCGCAGTTCCTGCCGCGCGGCGATATGGCTGATGCCGACGCCTTCGAGATGCGACACGTCGAGCAAGGTCAGCCCCTTGGGAAACAGCTCGCGATAGATGACGCGTTCGGAGAGGCCCGGGATCACGCGATAGCCGATCCGCTTCGAAAGCTCGTCGAGCGCGGCGCCGACGCGGTGCATGTTGCGCGCGGCGAGCTGTTGCAGGCGGTTGCGCAGCACCACCCAGTCCACCGTTGCGCCGTCGGCCTTCGCGCGCACCTTTCGCGCGTCCCAGATCAGCTCGGCATAGAAGCTCGGCCGCTTGATCCGATAGGTTTCGGGATCGACCTGGCCGATCAGGTCGAGGTCGATGAAGCTGTCGTTGATCGGTGTCACCAGCGTGTCGGCGCGTGTCGCGGCGAGGCGGGCGAGCGGGTCGTCGCGCCCCGGCGTGTCGATCAGGATGACGTCCGTGCCTTCGCTCAAGCCGGCGATCCGGTCCTCGAACTCAGCCGCCGAGTCGCTGCCGATCGTTTCGAAGCGCGGCGTGGCGAGACTGACGCCGATCCGCTTCGTCGTCGCCACCCGATTTTCCAGATAGCGCGTCATCGTGCGCTGGCGTGGATCGAGGTCCAGCGCGGCGACTCGCCTGCCGCCGACCGCCAGCGCGATCGCGACATGCACCGCGCTGGTCGATTTGCCCGATCCGCCCTTCTCGTTGGCGAAGGTGATGATATGCGGTGTTGCCGCCATCTGGCGTCTGCCCCTTGATTCCGGCTGCCACGCCCCCCAAAGACGCTGGCCCGCGCTTATCGGAGGTGCCTTGTTCGTGCAAATTGTTCGTGATGTGAGGGCGCTTCGCGACGCGGTGACGGGTTTGCGCGCCGAGGGCCATGCAATCGCGCTGGTGCCGACGATGGGCGCGCTCCACGCGGGCCATATCGCGCTGGTGGAGGAGGCGAAGACGCGCGCCGGCGCGGTCGTCGCCTCGATCTTCGTCAATCCCACACAGTTCGGCGCGGGCGAGGATCTCGACGCCTATCCCCGCCGCGAGGCGAACGATATCCGCATGCTGGAGGCGGCGGGCTGTCGCCTGCTCTGGGCGCCCGACGTCGCCGAAATGTATCCCGCCGGCTTCGCCACCTCGATCACGGTGGGCGGCGTGACCGAAGGGCTCGACGGCGCGGCGCGCCCCGGCCATTTCGATGGCGTTGCGACAGTGGTCGCCAAGCTGTTCAACCAGGTCCGCCCCGATATCGCCCTGTTCGGGGAGAAGGATTATCAGCAGCTTGCGATGATCCGCCGGCTGGTGGCCGATCTCGATTTCGGCATCACGATCGTCGGCGTGCCGACGCAGCGCGACGATGACGGCCTCGCCCTCTCTTCACGCAACGCCTATCTGGCCGAGGAGGAGCGCGTCGCCGCGCGGTCGCTGCCGCGCGCGCTGGGCGAGGCAGCGACCGCGATCGCGCGTGGCGAGCCGGTTGCCGCCGCGCTGGCGCTTGCGCATCGGCGGCTGGCGGAGGCGGGTTTCGATCCGATCGATTATGTCACGCTCTGCGATGCCGAGACGCTGGAGCCGGTGACGGTGCTCACCCGCGAAGCCCGCCTGCTCGCCGCCGCCCGCATGGGCCGCGCGCGCCTGATCGACAATCTGCCGGTGGTGCCCGACTGACGGGAAGCCGTCAGCCCGCGTGCGCCGCGCCCTTCGCGTCCGCATTCACCAGCACGGGGTCGGCGCGGTAACGGGCGGGGAAGGCGGCCTTCAGCGCGGCGACCTTGGGCAGGTCGTTGATCCGGATATAGGCCGCGTCGGGATGGCGCGTCAGATAATCCTGATGATAGCCTTCGGCCGGATAGAAGCCCTTGAACGGCTCGACGCGCGTGACGATCGGCTTGTTCCATACGCCCGCCTTGCCGAGCTGGGCGATATAGGCCTTCGCCACCTTCGCCTGCATCGAATTGGTGGGGAAGAAGGCGGTGCGATATTGGGTGCCGTGGTCGGGCCCTTGCCGATTGAGCGTCGTCGGATCGGCGACCGTCGCGAAATAGATGCGCAGCAGGGTGCCGTAGCTGACGACGCGCGGGTCGAACGTCACCTTCACCGATTCGGCATGGCCGGTCGTCCCGGTGCTGACCGTCTCGTAATTCGCGGTCGCGCGGCTGCCGCCGCTATAGCCCGATACCGCGCTCTTCACGCCTTTCACATGCTGGAAGACGCCCTGCACGCCCCAGAAGCAGCCGCCGGCGAAAACCGCCGTCTCGTTGGAGGCGTTGGAATGGGGATCATAGACCGGCGCTGGCACCGGCACCGCCTGCGCGGCGGCGACCGCCACCGGCGTGTTCCAGACGGGCGTCAGCAGGCCGGCGGCGAGGACCGTCGCCCCCGCGGCCAGCGCCAGGCGGATGCGAAGACCAGACATGGCATTTCCTTTCAGAAGAGGGCCGGCCCTCCCCTTATGTAGGAAAAGACCGGCCTCTGAAAAGGTTGCCCTGTCAGCGCAGCGCCGCGCAGGCCGCCTGGATACGCTGGCACGCCTCGGTCAGCAGCGCTTCGGAGGTGGCGTAGCTCACGCGGAAGGCCGGCTCGAGCCCGAACGCGCCGCCATGGACCGCCGCCACCCGGGCCTCGTCGAGGAAATAGGTGACAAGCGCCTCGTCATTCTCGATCCTGACGCCGCCGGGCGTCGTCTTGCCGATCAGGCCCGACACGTCGGGATAGACGTAGAAGGCGCCCTCAGGGCGCGGGCAGCTGATGCCGTTCACCTGGTTGAGCATCGAGACGACGAGATCGCGGCGGCGCTTGAAGGCGGCGTTGCGCTCGATCAGGAAGTCCTGCGGCCCGTTCAGCGCCGCTGTCGCCGCCGCCTGCGCGATCGAGCTGGGGTTCGACGTCGATTGCGACTGGAGTTTCGCCATCGCCTTGATGAGCGGCGCGGGGCCGCCGGCGAAGCCGATGCGCCAGCCGGTCATCGCATAGGCCTTCGAACAGCCGTTCACGGTCAGCGTCCGCTCGTACAGGTCGGGCGCTACTTCAGCGATCGTCGTGAACTTGAAATCGTCATAGACGATATGCTCGTACATATCGTCGGCCATGATCCAGACGTGCGGATGGCGGCGCAGCACCTCGGCCAGCGCCTCCAGCTCGGCGCGCGTATAGGCCGCGCCCGTCGGGTTGGACGGCGAGTTGAGCAGGAACCACTTCGTCCTCGGCGTGATCGCGGCGTCGAGTTGTTCGGGCCGGATCTTGTAATTCTGGCTCGCGCCCGCCTTCACCGCGACCGGCGTGCCGCCCGCGAAATTGACGATATCGGGATAGCTCACCCAATAAGGCGCGGGAATGATGACCTCGTCGCCCGGATCGACGGTGGCGACGAGCGCGTTGAAGAGCGTGTGCTTGCCGCCGACATTGACGCTGATCTGCGCCGGCGCATAGTCTAGCCCGTTGTCGCGCTTGAACTTGGCGGCGATCGCGGCCTTCAACTCCGCCGTGCCGTCGACATTGGTATATTTGGTCTTGCCCCCTTCGATCGCGGCGATCGCGGCCTGCTTGACGAAATCAGGCGTGTCGAAATCGGGTTCGCCCGCGCCGAGGCCGATCACGTCGACTCCCTGCGCCTTGAGTTCGAGCGTCCGCGTCGTCATGGCGAGCGTGGCCGAAGGCTTGATGCGGCCGAGCGCGGCCGACGTGAAGGTCATCGGGAATCCCCATCTGGCAAAGAGCGGGGGCGCTATAGCCTTCTCTGGTGCACTGCCGCAACGGCTTCTATGCGGCGGCAAGACGCGCCGGGATCAGCCCGCGCAGTGCATTGCCGATCAGGAAACCGCCAGCGAGATCGGCGGGCGTCAGGTCCGCCTCCACCGCGCGTCCCTCGTCGAGCAGGCGCGCGCGCAGCACGCCGGGCAGCAGCCCGCGCGCGAGCGGCGGCGTGAGAAGGCGACCGCCGCGCTCCACGAACACATTGGTGAAGCTGCCTTCGGTGAGGAAGCCCCCGGCATCGGTGTAGACCACTTCGAACATGCCTGCCACCCGCCGGCTGTCGTCGTGAAAGGCGCGCTCGCTCGTCTTGTGGAGGAGGCGGATGTCGTGGGACGCGAGGGGGCGCGGCCGCACCGCCACCGTCACCGGCGTGGGCGGCAGCGGCGGCAGCGGCCGCACCTCGATCGCCAGCACGCCGCTGGGCGAGAGGCGCAGGCGCACACGGCTGTCGGCGCGCAGGCGGAAGGTGGCCGCCTGCAGCTCGTTGCGGGCATGATGGCGATCGAAGGTGAAGCCGAACGCATCGGCCGAGGCTTTGAGCCGGGTCAGATGCCGGTCGAGATCGGCGATCCCGTCGGCCGCGTCGAAACGCATCGTCTCGATCAGGTCGAACGCGCGTCGCCCGGCGTTCACGAACGCCCCCTTGGCGAGGCATTCGCGCCATTCGGCCGGCGCCGTCGAGTCGGCAACCACCGCCGAGCCCAGGCCGATGGCCGCATGGGCATCCCCTTCCTCCATCGCAAGCGTGCGGATCGCGACATTGAACGCCGCATCTCCTGCCGGATCAAGCCATCCAATCGATCCAGTATAAGGGCCGCGCGCGTCGGCCTCCACCTCGTCGATGATCTCCATCGCGCGGATCTTGGGCGCGCCCGTCACCGATCCGCAGGGGAAGATCGCCTCGATCACGTCCACCGCGTCGCGGCCCGGCGCCAGCGTGGCGGTGACGGTGGAGGTGAGCGTGTGGAGCGTGGGATAGGTTTCGACCGTGAACAGCGCCGGCACCGCGACGCTGCCGGGGGTCGCGACGCGCGAAAGATCGTTACGCAGCAGATCGACGATCATCAGATTTTCCGCCCGTTCCTTCGGATGGGCGGCAAGGCGACGCGCGGCCTCGGCATCGGCGGCGGCATCGGCGCCGCGCGGCGTGGTGCCCTTCATCGGCCGCGCGGTGAGCCGCCCCTTCTCCAGCGTGAAGAACAGCTCGGGCGAGGCGGACAGCAGCCAGTGCCGCCCGCTCCACACCACGCCGCCCCACGCCGCGCGGCTCGCGGCACGCCAGCCGGCATAGAGGGCGAGCGGGTGGCCGAGCACCGCCACGTCGGACCGGAAGCTCAGATTGGCCTGATAGATGTCGCCTGCTGCGATATAGGCAAGGACGCGCGCCACCGCCGCCTCATAGGCCTCGCGGGTGATGCGCGGCCGGATCGCCCCGGCCCAGGCGCCCGCCGGATCGGGAAGCAGCGCCGCCACGTCTTCGGCCGAAAGCCGCGCGATATCATCGAACAGGCCGAACCACAGCAGCGGCATCGCCGCATCGCCGCGCGCGAGCCTTGCGAGGCGCGGCTCAAGCGCGTGGCCGGCCTCATAGCCGATCCACCCGGCGGCATGCCGTCCTTTGGCCTGGGCGGCGCGCAGACGGGCCAAAGCGGGGGCCACCTCCGCCGGCTCGTGCGCGACGACGATCTCGCGCGGCGCGCGATAGAGGCGCGCGCTGCCGCCGTCGCTGGCGTCGTCAATCAGGACGAAAGGGGTGGCCGTGTCGATCATCGGCCGTCCCGTTGCCGCGCAAAAGGGGCCTGACGCAAGCCCCGTCTGCCCTCGGGCGCGCAATGCTTGTGTTCGCCGCGCGAATCGGCATCTAGAAAAGCATGATCCAGACCGCCCCGCCGCCGCTTCAGGCCGTCATCATTCCTGTCACCGCCTTTCAGCAGAATTGCTCGCTGATCTGGTGCACGAAGACGATGCGCGGGGCCTTCGTCGACGCCGGCGGCGATCTCGACCGGCTGAAGGCGACGGCGACGGCGCGCGGCGTGACGATCGAAAAATTGCTCGTCACCCATGGCCATATCGATCATTGCGGCGGCACCGGCATATTGGCCAAGGAACTGGGCGTGCCGATCGAAGGGCCGCATGAGGCCGATCGCTTCTGGATCGCGCGGCTCGGCGATGATGGGCGTGTCTTCGGGATCGAGGGCCAACCCTTCGAGCCCGATCGCTGGCTGGTGGACGGCGACCGGGTGACGGTGGGCGAACTCGTGCTCGATGTGCTCCACTGCCCCGGCCATACGCCGGGCCATGTCGTCTTCCATCATCCCGACTCGCGGCTGGCGCTGGTGGGCGACGTGCTGTTTCAGGGATCGATCGGGCGCACCGATTTCCCGATGGGCAATCATGCCGATCTGATCGCGGCAATCACCGGCAAGCTCTGGCCGCTGGGCGGGGACACCGCCTTCGTGCCGGGGCACGGGCCGATGTCCACCTTCGCGCATGAGCGCGCGGGCAACCCCTTCGTCGGCGATTCGGCGCTGGCGTAACCACTGCCCCGCCGTCATTCCGACGAAAGTCGGAATCCACGGATGGCGAATCGATCCGTCATTGCGCGAGCCGGGTCCATAGGCCCCCGGCTTCCGCCGGGGTGATGATCAGAGGCTGTGGACAGGCCCTTCGAGATAGGGGATCGACAGAGCATAGGCGGCGAGGCCGACGAGCACGATATAAGTAAGCCACAGGCCGGTGGAGCGCAGCCGGTTCGGGGCGGGACGGTCCATGCCGAAGGCGTGGATCAGCCGCGCGAGGATGTAGACGATCGACACGCCCCACAGCCACAGCGCCGATCCGCGCGCCAGCTCGACCAGGCCGAGCAGGATCAGGAAGAAGGGCGTATATTCGGTGAAATTGCTCTGCGCGCGATTGGCCTGCGCGCGCAGCCGCGCGGCGAGCTTCGGATCGACGCGGCCTTCTCCTTCGGGTGCGGGCGGCCGGCGCACCCGGCCCGAGCGCAGCGCGAGCCAGATATTGATGAGCGTGGCCGCCGCCGCGATGGTCAGGGTGATCGGCAAAATCATCGATTGCATTCTCCCACCGGATGCGCCCGTCGGCACGCGCCCTTGCAACCCGGGGCGGAATCGCTATAGGGCGTCACGTCCGCGACGAGCCTGGCCGCCCGCGTCCGCAAGCCTCATGGCTCGCGGTGCGCTCCCGGTAAAGCTCGTCGCACTATTTTTTTGACCGTCAAACATTGGAACAGGTGCCGATATGGCCGTCCCTAAGAGAAAGACTTCGCCGTCCCGGCGCAACATGCGGCGCAGCCACGACGCGCTGAGCGTCGAGGCGTTCCAGGAATGCCCCAATTGCGGCGAGCTGAAGCGCCCGCATAATCTGTGCAATGCCTGTGGTCATTATAATGGCCGCGAGATCATAGCCGTCGAAGCCTGAGCCAGCGGCTCACTGGAGGGACCTGCCAGGTGCAAGAGGGGCCGAGAATCGCGATCGACGCGATGGGCGGCGATGGCGGGCCCGTTACGATGATCGAGGGGGCGGCAATCGCCCTCGCGGCTGATTCGCGCCTGCGGTTCCGCCTTGTCGGCGATGAAGAGCGGTTGCGTGCCGAGATGGCGCGCCATCCCGCCTTGCAGGAGGCGAGCGAGATCGCACCGGCGCCCGAGGCGGTGTCGGGCGAGGACAAGCCCAGCCAGGCGATCCGGCGCGCGCACAAGACCTCGATGGGCCTTGCCATCGCCGCGGTAAAGGCGGGCGAGGCGGATGCGGCGGTTTCCGCCGGCAATACCGGCGCGCTGATGGCGATGGCCAAGCTGGCGCTCCGCACGATGCACGGCATCGATCGGCCCGCGCTCGCCGCGCGCCTGCCTACCCTTGGCGAACATGATCTGGTGATGCTCGATCTCGGTGCGAACACCGAATGCGATGCGCGCAACCTCGTCCAGTTCGCGGTGATGGGCGCGGCCTATTCGCGCGCGGCGCTGGGCGTCGAAAGCCCGCGTGTCCGCCTTCTCAACATCGGCACCGAGGAGATGAAGGGCACCGATGAGCTGAAGGACGCCGCCGCGCAGCTACGCGCCGCGAACCTGCCGCACCTGCGTTTCGAAGGCTTCATCGAGGGCGACCGGTTGGAGCGCGGCGAGGTCGACGTCGTCGTGACCGACGGTTTTTCGGGCAATATCGCGCTGAAATCGATCGAAGGCACCGCCCGCTTCGTGACCGATCTGCTGCGCCGCGCCTTCACCAGCTCGCTGCGTTCGAAGCTGGGCTTCCTGATCTCGCGCCCGGCGACCGACCTGCTGCGCCACCATCTCGATCCCAACAACCATAATGGCGCGGTCTTCCTCGGTCTGAACGGCATCGTCGTGAAGAGCCATGGCGGCGCGACCGCCAACGGCATCGCCAATGCGATCGGTGTCGCGACGCGGCTCGCCACCCACGACATCACGCGCCGCATCACCGAGGATCTCGACCGCGTTCGCGCGCATGCGGACGGCGTCGCGGCATGAACGCAGCCTTCACCGGTCGCCGCGCGGTGATCGCCGGGACGGGATCGGCGCTGCCCGTCCGCCGCGTGTCGAACGACGAGCTGGCCGAGACGGTCGACACGTCGGACGCGTGGATCGTCGAGCGGACGGGCATCCGTTATCGCCATATCGCCGGCGAGGGCGAGACGACCGCCTCGCTCGCCACCGATGCGGCGCGCCAGGCGCTCGCCGCCGCCGGGATCGATGCGCGCGAGGTGGGGCTGATCGTCCTCGCCACCGCGACCCCCAACCAGACCTTTCCCGCCACCGCGACGCTCGTCCAGGCGGCGCTGGGTATCGACGATTGCGTCGCGTTCGACGTGGGCGCCGTCTGCTCGGGCTTTCTCTACGCGCTTTCGGTCGCCGAGAGCATGATCCGCGGCGGCACCGCCGACACCGCACTGGTGATCGGCGCCGAAACCTTCAGCCGCATCCTCGACTGGGAAGACCGGAGTACCTGCGTCCTGTTCGGCGACGGCGCCGGGGCGGTGGTGCTGAAGGCCGAGGAGGGCGGCGATCGTGGCGTTCTCTCCGTCGCGCTCCATGCCGACGGGCGGCATAACCAGTTGCTCTATGTCGATGGCGGCCCGTCGACGACGGGCACGGTCGGCAAGGTCAGGATGCGCGGGCCCGAGGTGTTCAAGCATGCGGTGGTGAAGCTGGCGCAGGTGCTGGGCGAGGCGCTGGAGCGCGCGGGGCTTGGCGTCGCCGATGTCGACTGGGTGGTGCCGCATCAGGCGAACCGCCGCATCCTTGACGCGACGGCGCGCAAACTGGGGCTCGCGCCGGAGAAGGTGGTGGTGACGGTGGACCAGCATGCCAACACCTCCGCCGCCTCCGTGCCGCTGGCGTTCGACGCCGCCGTGCGCGACGGGCGAATCAGGCGTGGCGACATCATCGTCTTCGAAGCGATGGGCGGCGGCTTCACCTGGGGCGCGGCGACTGTCCGATATTGAGAGCATTCCCGCCGATTCAGCCCTTTGCGCGGAGCAGTTAAGGCAGTACACTGAAAAGCTGGGAGCCGGACCGGAGGTGGAGCTTCATGGCGGAAACCGGAACGTTGACGAGAGCCGAGCTGGCCGAGATCGTCTATCGCGAGATCGGCCTGTCGCGCGCGGAATCCGCCGCCCTCGTCGAACAAATATTAGGCCATATGGCCGATGCGCTGGCGCGTGGCGAAAACGTCAAGATATCGGGCTTCGGCAGCTTCGTCCTGCGTGACAAGGGCGAGCGGATGGGGCGCAACCCCAAGACCGGCGTGGAAGTGCCGATCGCGCCGCGACGCGTGCTGACCTTCCGTGCCAGCCAGATGATGCGCGATCGCATCGTCGCCGCCGGCTGACGAGTGGAAAGGCGGAGCGATATTGGACAAGGCCGACGAGGCATTCCGGACTATCGGTGAGTTGTCGCAGGAATTGGGCATCGCCCAGCATATCCTGCGCTATTGGGAAACGCGCTTTCCGCAGTTGCGCCCGCTCCAGCGCGCCGGAAACCGGCGTTATTATCGCCCGTCGGACGTCGCGCTGGTACGCCGCATCCATCAGCTCCTCCACCACGAAGGCTATACGATAAAGGGGGTGCAGCAGGTGCTGGCCGCGAAAAACGGCGCGCCTGTCGAGGCGTCTCCGCCCCGGCCCACGCCGGACGCCGCGTTGCTCCCCCGGATTCGCACGATCCGCGATACACTCGTCCGGGCACTGGACGAAGACCGGCAGGCAGGCTGACGATCGGGGGGCGCTGCGTTCGCGTAACGAAACGCCGCCGGAAACGATCAGGACATGAAGTGCTCCCTCCCGTCACGCGGCGAAAGCCGGAATGACGGAAAGAGGAGGCGGGCGGCCCTAATCCCGTGCTTCCGGCCCCAGCGCCGCATCGAGGTCGCGGGGCCGCATGAAGCGGGAGAGGCGGCCGCTTCCCGGCGTTACGTCGGCCCAATGCTCGACGTCGAATTGCAGTTCGACGAAGGCGGCGGTCGGGAATTTCTCCTCCACCGAATCGCGCAGGCCGCTTTCGTCCCCGTCGGGCGCAAGCAGCAGGATCACCTCCTCCATGCCCGGATTGTGACCCGAGAGCAGGAGGCTTTCGACTTCGTCGGGCGTCTCGTGGATCTGGTCGATGAGCGTGGCCGCCGAGGCGAGATAGAGGCGCGGCTCGAAATGCGGGACGAGCGCGTCGCCATAGCCTTCCTCCAGCGCGTCGAGCGTCTCGGTGACGCGGACCGCGGGAGAGGCGACGACGCGGTCGAAGGCCAGCCCTTCGTCGCGCAAATAACGCCCCATCGTCCGCGCGCCGCGCCGGCCCCGCGCGTTCAGGCCGCGATCGAAGTCCCGCGTGGCGGGCGCGTCCCAACCCGATTTGGCATGACGGAGCAGGCTCAGCCGTTTCATCTTTATCCCGAAATCCGATCCTCCGGCGCCTGATGCCGCAAGCGTGTTTCAAAAGATAGGCGCGATGCGACGCGCGCGATAGCATCGTCGAGCGGCAGCCGCGTAATCGGAACGCCCGGCGGAAACGCATCCAGCAAGCGCGACGGCGTCGCCGCCGACAGCAGTACGAACAGCCCCTTGTCGTCGACGCGGCGCAGCAGCCGGCCGAACCCCTGCGCCAAGCGCGCGCGCACCACCCGGTCGTCATAAGCGGTGCCGCCATTGGCGGCGCGGCGCGCGGCGTGGAGCACGGTGGGGCGCGGCCAGGGCACCCCCTCCATCACCACCAGCCGCAGCGATCGGCCGGGCACGTCCACCCCGTCGCGCAGTGCGTCGGTGCCGAGCAGGCTGGCGCGCGGATCGTCGCGGAAGATATCGACCAGCGTACCCGTATCGATCGGATCGACATGCTGGGCGTAAAGCGGCAGGCCCTGATGCGCCAGCCGATCGGCGATGCGCGCATGGACGGCGCGCAGCCGCTGGATCGCGGTGAACAGGCCCAGCGTGCCGCCGCCCGCCGCCTCGATCAGCCGGGCATAGGCCTGCCCCAGCGCGGGCAGGTCGCCGCGCTTGATATCGGTGACGATCAGCACTTCGGAGCGTTCGGCATAATCGAAAGGGCTGGCCGCCTCGAAATGGCGCGCGGGGCTTTCGAGGTGAAGCGCGCCGGTGCACGCCTCGGCGATGTCCCAGCCCGCCGCGCCGCCGCCGCGCAGCGTGGCCGAGGTGACGATCGCGCCATGGGCCGGCTTCAGCACCACCTCCGCCAGCGGGCGGGTGGGATCGAGCCAGTGGCGATGGAGGCCGATATCATATTCGCGCCCCTCGATCCGATCGACCGCCAGCCAATCGACGAAATCGGGATCGGCCGGCCCGCCGAGCCGTCCGAGCAGCGCTATCCACGCGGCCAGCAATTGCGTGCGCCGGCTGATCCCCGCCAATGCCCCCTCGATCCGCGCGCGGGCGGGGCCGTCGAGCCAGTCCGGCCCGTCCTCGACCAGCGCCTGTAGCCGCCGCGCCAGCCGGGAGAGCGGCCGGACGAGTGCCTCCAGCGCCTCGATTGCCGGCGCGGCGGCTTCGATCAGCGGCGCGTCGGGAATCGCGGCCTCGGTTTCCAGCCCGTAGCCGGCGTCCTGCGCCGAGGCGCGCGCATAAACGGTCGCGCGCACCGCATCGAGCAGGCGCTCGATCGGCCCGAGCGGCAGGCCCTCGGCAAGACGGCCGAGCCAGCTGTCGGCTGGCAGCGCCCTGGCGGCGGCGCAGGCGTCCTCGATCGCCAGCGCCCCTTCCTCGTCATAGGAAGCGACATCGGAAAGACGCGCCGACAGGCCCCGGCGGCGGCCGCGCGCACGCGATTCGGGGCCGATGATCCAGCGGCGAAGCTCTATCGCCTCCTGCCCGGTCAGCGCGGCGGAGAAGGTGGAATCGGCGGCGTCGAACAGATGATGCCCCTCGTCGAACACCAGTCGGGCAAGCGGCGCGCCCTCGCCCTGCCGCCGTTCGGCGAGCAGCATGACCAGCGCATGATTGGCGATGACGAGATCGGCCCCCTCGGCGGCGCGAGCGGAGCGTTCGATGAAGCATTTGCGGTAGTGCGGACAGCCCGCATAGACGCACTCGCCGCGCCGGTCGGTCAGCGCGGTCGCGCCCGCGCGGCGGAACAGGGTGGGAAGCCAGCCGGGCAGGTCGCCGCCCACCATGTCGCCGTCGCGGCTATAGGCGGCCCAGCGCGCGACAAGCTGCGCGAGGATCGCCGCGCGACCCTGAAAACCGCCTTGCAGCGCATCTTCCAGATTTAGGAGGCAGAGATAATTTTCGCGCCCCTTGCGCACGACGACCTTCGCGCGCCGCTCGGCGGGATCGGCAAAGAGGCGCGCCGTCTCGCCGTCGAGCTGGCGCTGGAGCGCCTTGGTATAGGTGCTGAGCCAGACCGCGCCGCCTGCCTGCTCGGCCCAGAGCGCGGCGGGGGCGAGATAGCCCAGCGTCTTGCCGATTCCCGTCCCTGCCTCGGCTAGCAAAAGATGCGGGCGGCCTTCGCGCTCGCGCGGATCGAAGGCGCGCGCGGCGGCGGCGGCATAAGCGCGTTGCCCTTCGCGTGTTTCGGCGCCTTCGCCGACGAGGCGCGCGAGACGGGCGAGCGTCTCCTCCTCCTCCAGCATAACGGAGCGGGGCTGCGGACGCGGCGGCGCCTCCTCCCATTCGGGCAGGCGCGAGAAGAGCCAGCGCTCGCCCCGCTCGGGCCGGGCGATCCGGTCGGTCAGCGCGACCGCCCAAGGCCAGCGCAGCCGGAGCAGCGCCTGCGCCGCCGACCAGGCGCCCTCCCGCTCCGGCCAGTCGGGATCGTCGAGTCGCGACAGCAAAGTGGCGGCGGCGCGGAGCAGGAAAGGAGCCGCCTCTGCATCCGAGGCGGGTGGCTCCAGCCCCAGCGCGCGCGCCATACCGGCAGGCGTCGGCACCGCGAAGCGCGCGGGATGAACGAAGGCGAACAGTTCCAGCAAGTCCAGCCCTGACAATTCGCCATTGCCGAGTCGGCTGCCGACCACCGGCGCGTTGAGCAGGATCGTCGGCGTTTCGGCGGCGCGCGCGATCGCCTCCCCCCGCCCGATCGCGCGCACCTCGCCCGAGGGCGAGGCGAGCCAGATGCCGCCATGGGTGGCGTGCAGCGCGGGCCAGAGCAGACCGGCCGACTCGGGCGGGAAAGGGTTCACCGATCGAAGGCGGCGACGAAGCGGAGAACGTCGGGCAGGCAATCGAAATGGATATTGCCGTCGACATCGGCGGAGGGATCGCCGGGTACGAGGATCAACGCCGCGCTACCCCGGCCGCGCCGGTCCACCGTGCCGAGTATCGCGCCCACCACCCGCTCGCGCGCGATCTCGATCAGCGGGTCGCCATTGCCGGGAAGGCTCCAGATCAGCCGCTGGTCGGTGACGGTCAGCCGGATGAAGGGCGCGCGAAGCAGGCCGAGTGCAACGCCGGGATAGCGGCGGAGGAGCAGCCAGCCGATGCCGCCGACGATCCCCGCAAGTACCGCCGTTCCCGAGAGCGCGAAGATGAGCTGCGCGTTCGTGCCCGGCGTCGGCCACCATAAGGCCCAGAGCAGCAGCGCGATCGAGCAGGCCTGCGCCCCCACCACCGCGAGGACCGCGAGCGTGCCCGGGGGAAGCGCCGCAAGCCCCGGCCGGGCGACGTAGAGCTGCCGCTCGAACAAAGGATCGAGTCGCCTGACGCGAAGCGCCGGGAGGAGAGGGGCAGTGTGCGACATAAGCGCCTTCGCGTGGGACCGCCGGCATCGTGCCCCGGCGCAGCGCCCGGAAAGCGCTTTCCACGCTTGGCGAGCATGCACTAAGGCAACCTTCTCCTCATGGACTACAGAATACAGGAACAGATGGCAAACGAACTGCGCGTCGCCGCTCTCGCGAGCAAGGCCTGGCCCTATGAGGAAGCGCGCAAGCTGCTGAAACGCTATCCGGCCAACAAGAATGGCGGCGTCCCGGAAAAGGGTTATGTCCTGTTCGAGACGGGCTACGGCCCATCGGGCCTGCCGCATATCGGCACGTTCAACGAGGTGCTGCGCACGACGATGGTGCGCCGCGCTTATGAGGCGCTGTCCGACGTGCCGACCCGGCTGATCGCCTTTTCCGACGATATGGACGGGCTGCGCAAGGTGCCCGACAATGTGCCCAATCAGGCGATGCTGGCCGAGCATATCGGCGAGCCGCTGACGCGCATTCCCGATCCGTTCGGCAAATATGAGAGTTTCGCGCACCACAATAATGCGATGCTGCGCGATTTCCTCGATCGCTACGGCTTCGAATATGAATTCCTCTCGGCCACCGATTGCTACACGAGCGGCCGGTTCGACGAGGCGCTGAAGCTCGTCCTCCAGCGGTTCGACGCGATCATGGACGTGATGCTGCCGACGCTGCGCGCCGAGCGGCGGGCGACCTATTCGCCCGTGTTGCCGATCAGCCCAAAGAGCGGGATCGTCCTGCAAGTGCCGGTCGAGGTGGTCGATGCCGGGGCGGGCATTGTCCGCTTCGAGGATGACGGCGACCTGATCGAGCAATCGATCCTGGGCGGAAAGGCCAAGCTGCAATGGAAGGTCGACTGGGCGATGCGCTGGATGGCGCTGGGCGTCGATTATGAGATGGCGGGCAAGGACCTGATCGACTCGGTCACGCAATCGTCCAAGATCGCGCGCGTGCTGGGCGCGCGGCCGCCGGAGGGCTTCAATTACGAGATGTTCCTCGATGAGAAGGGCGAGAAGATCTCCAAGTCTCGCGGCAACGGCCTCAGCATCGAACAATGGCTGACCTATGGGCCGGAGGAGAGCCTCGCTTATTATATCTATCGCGAGCCGAAGAAGGCGAAGTCGCTTCACATGGGCGTGATCCCGCGCGCGGTGGACGATTATTGGCAGTCACGCGCGCTCTGGCCGACGCAGGAACTGCCCCAGCAACTCGGCAATCCGGTGCACCATATCCATAATGGCGCGGTGCCCGACGCGGGGTTGCCGGTGAGCTTCGGTCTGCTGCTCAACCTTGTCGGCGTGCTGGGCGAGGCCGATGCGCGGCGGGTCTGGGCCTATCTCGGCAATTATGTGCCCGATGCGACCCCCGAATCATGGCCCGAGCTGGATCGGCTGATCGGCCACGCGCTGGCCTATCATCGCGATTTCGTCGCGCCGACGCTGGTGCGGCGCAAGCCCGACGCACGGGAGGCGGCGGCGCTCGCCGATCTTGACGTGCGGCTGGCGGCTTTGCCCGCCGACGCCGACGCCGAGACGATCCAGTATGAGGTCTATGAGGCAGGCAAGGCGGCCGGGTTCGATCCGCTGCGAGACTGGTTCAAGGCGCTCTACGAAACGCTGCTGGGGTCGAGCCAGGGGCCGCGCATGGGCAGCTTCATCCGCCTCTACGGCATCCCCAACTCGCGGCGGCTGATCGCTGAAGCGATCGGCGCCTGAAACGCAAACGGCCCGCGAGGCGGAAACCTCGCGGGCCGTCGGACGATCCGGTGAGGCGGATCAGAAGAAGAAGCGCTGATGCACCTCCAGCACCCGACCGGTGCGGGTGTCGACGCGCACGACGTCATTGCCGTAGCGGATCCACCGCTCATGCCCGCTCACCCGCGGCAGGCGATAATGGTGCGGATCGACGATCACGTAGCGCGAGCCGTAATAAGCCGGCGGCAGACGATAGCCTGGGGTCAGCACGCGATAGCGATAGCCGCGTGGCCCGACATAAGCGGGGCGACGATATATCTGCCGATGTTTGTTGCGATAGTCGCGCCAGTCCTCGCGATATTCGCGCCGCGCCTCGCGAACGTCGCGCCGTTCGTTGCGCACGTCGTGGCGGGTGCCGTGCCGCTGGGCGTCGCGCAGATCGCGCTGCTGCTCACGAAGTTCCTGACGATCGCGCCGAAGCTCGCCCGTTTGCGCCGATGCGATCGTGGGAACGGCCACTACGGCGGCCAGCGCGGTTATGAATATCTTATGCATTGTTGCACCTCCTCAAATCGGCAGGCGTTCCAACGCCCGACTTGTCGTTGAGGGCCCGTTTATCCGCCCGCCATGCTGAACCGTGCGGAAATATATTCGTCAGCAAAATGAAAGCCTTGTGCATTCCGACATAAAGAAAGCCCGGAGCGTTTCCGCCCCGGGCCAGTGGGAGCCCGCCTCGCGCGGACTTACCAGAAGAAGTCGCGGATGACGTCGACGATCATGCCGTTGGTGACATCGACGAGCAGCACGTCGTCATAATAGCGCACCCAGCGGTAAGGGCCATAAGCCGGGGGCAGGCGATAGGCCCACGGATCGGAGATCCAGTAGTTGCTGCCGTAGAAGAAGGGCTCCAGCCTATAGCCGGGCGACCAGACGCGATACCGGTAGCCGCGCGGAGCGCTATAGCGGGGCAGGCGGTAATGATCGCGATGCGCCGACCGGTAGCTTCGCCAATCATAGCGGCGATCGTTCCGCCAGCCATTGTCCCAGCGGCGGCCGTCATTCCTGCCGCGATCCCAGTTCCGGTTATCGGGGCGGCTGCCATAAACAGGGCGGTTATTGTCGCGTCCATCCCAGCCGCGGCGGTCCTGTCCGCGATCGTTGCGGCCATTGTTCCAGTCGCGGCGGTCCGGGCCGCGATTGCTATGATCGTTCCAGTCGCGACGCTGGGGCTCGGCCTGACGCTGCGCCTGCCAGTTGCTCCGGTCGGGGCGGCTTTGGGGCATGGCGCGGACCGGCGCCTCGCGTAGGCCGGGCTGGCGCTGATAGTGCGGCTGGCGCTGCTGCGGCTGGCGCTGCTGCTGCTCGCGATATTGCTGATGGCCATGTCGGCCCTCGTCCTGCCTGTTCTGCGCGGCGGCGGGAAAAGCAACGGACGCGGCGAGCAGGATCAGGGCGATCTTGTTCCGTTTACTACGCATGTCGGCCAACTCCTTGGCGTCGAGGCGGCCGATGCCACCTTCGCCGCCTGAATAGGGCAGGACAACTGAGTGAAGGCTGAACTCGTCCGTCAGCAACCAGAAAGTTTTATTGCGTTTGTTCGGAAGGGACCGCCAGAGCCTCAGCCAGCCAGGGGGGGACGATCGGGCGCGCCGCGACGCCGCCCAACACCATTTGTGGTGCGATCGCCTCCACGCGCACCTGCGCCACGGCGAGGCCGAGGTCGGGATAATAGATGCGCGCCGCATCGCCCGGATCGCCGTCGGCATGGAAAACGAGCAGGCGGCGGTTCACCTTGCTGCGATGATGCATGCGGGCGGTATTCTCCTGCCCGACATAGCAGCCCTTCGTGAAGCTGACGCCGTTCAGCTCGCGCGCATTCGCCTCCAGCCAGAGCGTCTTGTCGCTGCCAAGTTCGGCCACGCCTTCGGCGATGCCGTGGAGCAGGCGCAGCTCGCGCCAGCCCTCCGCCGCCTCGCCCGGCGCGTCGATCCAGCGCCGGCCGAGCGCGGCAAGCCGCGGATCGGGAACGCCCGAGTCGCCCGCCGGCGCCCAATGCACCGCGCGCGCCAGATCGCGCACGATGGTGATCCGGCGGCGCAGGCGATAGAGCGACAGGCGCCGGAGAAGCGCCTCGGCCTCCGCCGCTTCGCAATCGAGGAGGATATCGTCCCCCTCGGCCCAGAGCAGGAAATCGAACAAGACCTTGCCCTGCGGCGTCAGCAGCCCGCCCCAGCCCGGTGCCTCGGGCGTGATCGCGGTGACGTCGGCAGTGACGAGTCCTTGCAGAAAACCGCGCACATCTTCGCCCGAGAGGCGCAGGACGGCACGATCGGCAAGGGTGGTAGCGGCCATGGCCAGGAGGTAAGCGCGCGATACGCGCTTTGCAAACCGGCATTTGACTAGACGCCTCCACGGGTCGAAGGCGGGGGAACGGCTTCGACGTGAAGGAGAACCCCATGCCCGCGACATTCGACCTCATCCTGCGGGGCGGCACCGTCCATACGCCCGGCGGCCCGGCGCGGGCCGATGTCGGCGTGCGCGACGGCCGGATCGCAGGGATCGGCATCACGGGCGATGCGGGCGAGACGATCGATTGCACTGGCCTCGATATCCTGCCCGGCGTGATCGACAGCCAGGTTCATTTCCGCGAGCCGGGGCTGGAGATGAAGGAGGATCTCGAATCGGGCAGCCGATCGGCCGTGCTGGGCGGCGTCACCGCCGTGTTCGAGATGCCGAACACCAAACCCAATACCGATTCGGCCGAGGCGATCGCCGACAAGCTCCGCCGCGCCGAAGGGCGGATGTGGTGCGATCATGCCTTCTATGTCGGCGCGACCGCCGCCAACGCCCCCCAGCTTGCCGAGCTGGAAATGCTGCCCGGCACGGCGGGGGTGAAAATCTTCATGGGCGCGTCCACCGGCGACCTGCTGGTATCCGACGACAAGGAACTGGAGCGCGTGCTGCGCTCGGGCCGCCGCCGCGTCGCGATCCATGCCGAGGACGAGCCGCGGATGAACGCGCGGGTGGGCGAGCGGATCGAGGGCGATCCCGCCTCGCATCCCGTCTGGCGCGACGATGAGAGCGCCCTGCTCGCGACACGTCGGATCATCGCGCTTGCCCGCAGGACGGGGCGGCGCATCCATATCCTCCACATCAGCAATCCGGCGGAGTTCGATTATATCGCCGGCCACAAGGATATCGCCACTTGCGAGGTGACGCCGCAACATCTGACGCTCGCCGGCGAGGAGGCGTATCCGCGCCTCGGCACCTTCGCGCAGATGAACCCGCCGATCCGATCGGGCGCGCATCGCGCGGGGCTGTGGGCGGGGCTGAATCAGGGCGTGCCCGACGTCATGGGATCGGACCATGCGCCGCATACCCGCGAGGAGAAGGCGAAACCCTATCCCGCCTCGCCCTCCGGCATGCCGGGCGTGCAGACGCTGTTGCCGCTGATGCTCGATCATGTCGCGGCGGGGCGGCTGACGCTCCAGCGGTTGATCGAGCTGACCTCGGCCGGGCCGCAGCGGGTGTTCGGGCTGGTCGGCAAGGGGCGAATCGCGGCGGGTTATGATGCCGACTTCTCGATCGTCGACCTGAAGGCGCGCTGGGCGATCGAGGAAAGCTGGATCGCCTCCAAATGCGGCTGGTCGCCCTTCACGGGGATGACGCTCACCGGCCGGCCGATCGGCACGATCATTCGCGGCCGGCGCGTGATGTGGGAAAACACCCTCGCCGATCGCGCCGAAGGCAAGCCGATCCGTTTCGAATCGACCTGGCGCCCCGCCACCTGAGCCAGTCCATGCCTGCCGTCCCCGCCTGGCCGCCCGCCAGCACGCCGCGCCTGTTTATCGACGCACCGCTGTCCGATGGGGCGGAGGTGCCGCTGGACGGCGCGGCGGCGCATTATCTGGCGAAGGTGATGCGGCTAAAGGCGGGCGATCCGGTGCGGCTGTTCGACGATCGCACCGGCGAGTGGCTGGCCGAGGTAATGCATGTCGGCAAGCGCGACATGCTCGTGCGGATCGTGGCTAAAATGGCCGATCGCGAGGCGGTGCCCGATCTCTGGCTGCTCGTCGCGCCGATCAGGAAGGGCCGGATCGACTGGGTGTTCGAGAAAGCGTGCGAGCTGGGCGCCGCGCGCATCGTGCCGGTCCTCACCCGGCGCACGATCGTCGATCGGCTCAATCTCGACCGGCTGCGCGCGCATATGATCGAGGCGGCCGAGCAATGCGGCCGTACCGCGCTTCCCGCGTTGGGCGAACCGGTAAAGCTCGACGCGCTGCTGGGCGCCTTTCCCGCCGACCGGGTGCTGCTCTTCGCCGACGAGGCAGGCGGCGCGCCCTTTGCCGAAGCCGCGCGGGCAGGGCCGGCGGCGATCCTGATCGGCCCCGAAGGCGGCTTCACCGAAGAGGAGCGCGCGGCCATCCGGGCGCTGCCGCAGGCGCGCGGTCTGTCGCTCGGCCCGCGCATCCTGCGCGCCGATACGGCGGCGGTGGCGGCGGTGACACTGTGGATGGCGGCGGCGGGCGACTGGAAGGGCGGCTGAGCGACGCGACTTTCGCAACTTAGCGGCTGGCGGGGGTGGCGATCTGCGATTATGGGCGCAGCCCATGAGCACACGCACTATCAGCGCCGAGGCGGACCCGCCGATCGAAACGCGCGACGATCTGATCGCGATCTTTTCGGGCGGTGAAAAGCCGAAGGAACGCTGGCGGATCGGCACCGAGCATGAGAAGTTCGTCTATCGGATCGCCGATCATCGTGCGCCTTCCTATGCCGAGGAAGGTGGCATCCGCGATCTTCTGCGTGGCCTGACCCAGTTTGGCTGGGAGCCGATTTACGAGGGCGACAACGTCATCGCGCTCGCCGGCCCCGACGGCAATGTCAGCCTGGAGCCGGCGGGGCAGCTTGAGCTTTCGGGCGCGCCGCTCGAAAATCTGCACCAGACCTGCGCCGAGACGGGGCGGCACCTCAATCAGGTGAAGGCGGTGGGCGAAACGCTCGGCCTCGGCTTCCTCGGCCTTGGCATGTGGCCCGACAAGAGGCGCGACGAACTGCCGATCATGCCCAAGGGCCGCTATGCGATCATGCTCGATCACATGCCGAAAGTCGGCAGCCTCGGCCTCGACATGATGCTGCGGACCTGCACCATCCAGACCAACCTCGATTATGCGAGCGAGGCGGACATGGTGAAGAAGTTCCGCGTCAGCCTCGCGCTTCAGCCGCTCGCCACCGCGCTGTTCGCCAATTCGCCTTTCCTGGAGGGCAAGCCCAATGGCTATCTCTCCTATCGCAGCCATATCTGGACCGACACCGATCCGCACCGCACCGGCATGCTGCCCTTCGTGTTCGAGGAGGGCTTCGGCTACGAACGCTATGCCGACTATATGCTCGACGTGCCGATGTATTTCGTCTTCCGCGACGGAGGGTACATCAATGCGGCGGGGCATTCGTTCCGCGACTTCCTGAAGGGCGATCTGACGGTATTGCCGGGCGAGAAGCCGACGCGGGGCGACTGGGCTGACCATCTGTCCACCGCCTTCCCCGAGGTGCGGCTGAAAAGCTTCCTCGAAATGCGCGGCGCGGACGGCGGGCCGTGGAGCACGATCTGCGCGCTGCCGGCCTTCTGGGTGGGGCTGCTCTACGACGAAACCGCGCTCGATGCGGCGTGGGACGAGGTGAAGCACTGGACGATCGAGGACCATCACCGCATCCGCGACGAGGTGCCTCGCCTTGGCCTCGCGGCGCGCGGCCCGCGCGGGCGCAGCTTTCAGGAACTGGGTAAGCAGATCGTCGAGATCGCGGGCGCAGGGCTTGCCGCGCGCGATCGGCGCAATGAGATAGGCGACACCGAATCAGGCTTCCTCGATCCGCTGCGCGAGGTGCTGGCGACGGGCAAGCCGCCGGCGCAACGCCTGCTCGACCGTTATCATGGCGAGTGGCGGGGCGATGTCGCCCGCGTCTATGAGGAGATGCGCTTCTGACGCCTCAACCTGTTGGCCGCTGTGGCGCCTGTAGCGGCGTCGGCGGCGCGGGCCCGCTCACTTCGGGCGACTTGTGCTCGAAGCTGTGCGTGTAGGTGTAGCTCGCGAAAAAGGGCAGGGCGCATAATATAGCCCAGCCCAGCGCGCTCCACCGCGACGCGAAGAAGAAACTGCCGCGCAACTTCAGGCCGATCACGACAAGCGCCACCGACACGATGATCATCGCGAAGAAGAAGAGCAGCACGGGATAGGGAAGCTCTGCCATGCGGCCACAACGCACGAATGCGCGGGTCGTTTCACCTGTGCCGGCAAAGTTTCACCGCAGCGCTTCGGCTTTCTCCGCCAGCTCCAGCCAGCGCGTCTCGGCCTCGTCCTTGCGGCGGCGCGCGTCGTCGATCGCGTCCGTCAATGCGGTGAAGCGCGCCGGATCGCGCGCATAGAGATCGGGATCGGCCAGCGCCGCCTCGTCTCGCGCGATCGCCGCTTCCAGCGCCTCGATCTCGCCCGGCAGCCGATCGAGATCGCGCTGGTCCTTGTAGCTGAGCTTGGTGCGCGGCGCGGCGGCGGCGGGCTTTACGGGTGCCGCAGACGCCTTCTTCGGCCGGGGCGCCGCCACCTCGCGCTTGCGCTCCCAATCGGCATAGCCGCCCGCGACCACATCGACCTTGCCCGAACCGTCGAGCCCCAGCGTCACCGTCACCGTGCGATCGAGGAAATCGCGATCGTGGCTGACGATCAGGACGGTGCCGTCATAATCGGCGATCACCTCCTGCAGCAGGTCGAGCGTTTCGAGGTCGAGATCGTTGGTCGGCTCGTCGAGGACGAGAAGATTGGAGCGCCGCGCGAACTCGCGCGCGAGCAGGAGGCGCGAACGCTCGCCGCCCGAGAGCGTGCTCACACGGGCATCGACCAGCCCCGGCTCGAACAGGAAATCCTTCAGATAGCCCTGGATGTGCTTCTTCTCGCCCAGCACCTCGATCCAGTCGCCCCCGTCGGCGAGGATATCGCGCACGCGCTTGTCGGGGGCCATCAGCTTGCGCTGCTGATCGATGATGACGCCATCCAGCGTCTTCGCGAGACGGACGCTCCCCTCGTCGGGCGGCAATTCGCCGGTCAGCAGGCGCAGTAAGGTGGTCTTGCCCGCACCGTTCGCGCCGACGATGCCGATCCGGTCGCCGCGCTGGATGCGCAGCGTGAAATCGCGGATCACGGTGCGATCGCCGAACCGCTTCGCCACATTCTCGGCGTCGATTACCGTCTTGGTGCGCACGTCGTCGGTGCCGGTCTTCAGATTGGCGACGCCTTGCGGCCCGATCATCGCGGCGCGTTGCGCGCGCATTTCGTTCAGCTTGGCGAGACGACCCTGATTGCGCCGCCGCCGCGCGGTGACGCCGCGCTGGAGCCAGTGGAGTTCGAGCTTCAGCTTGGCATCCAGCTTCTCGGCCGCGCGCGCCTCCTCCTCATAGACCTTCTCGGTCCAGGCCTCGAAGCCGCCGAAGCCGATCTCCGCCCGGCGGATCGCGCCGCGATCGAGCCACAGCGTCTGGCGGGTGAGGCGGGTGAGGAAGGTGCGGTCATGGCTGATGACGACGAACGCGCCGGTGAAGCGCTCCAGCCATTGCTCCAGCCAGTCGATCGCGGCGATGTCGAGATGGTTGGTCGGCTCGTCGAGGAGAAGCACCTCAGGGTCCTGCGCCAGCGCGCGCGCGATCGCGGCCCGGCGCCGCTCGCCGCCCGAGGCGGTTTCCGCCTCGCGGCCCAGGTCGATCCCGATCCGGTCGGCGATCGCTTCCACCTCATGCGCGGGCGGCGCATCGGGACCGGCGAGCGCGAAGTCGCGCAAAGTCGCATGACCCGCCATCGACGGTTCCTGTTCCAGCAGGACGACGCGCGTGCCCGGCACGATCGTCCGCCGTCCCTCATCAGGGTCGATCCGGCCGGCGAGCAGCTTGAGCAGGGTCGTCTTGCCCGCGCCGTTGCGGCCGATCAGCGCCAGCCGGTCGCGCGGCTGCACCTGTATGTCGAGGTTGCGGAACAGCCAGCCCGATCCCTGGATCAGACCGAGCGATTCATAAGCGAGGATCGGGGCAGCCATCGCGGTCCCATAAGGGCGAAGCGCGTTGCGCTCAACCGAGCAGGGGGCGCCCCTATATTCATGGCCTATTCAATCCCCCCTGCCTATGCCACAAGCCCATGTCGATGAAGCACATGTTGGTCTGCTGCGCGCTGGGCGTGGTCATGGTGGCGGGTGCCGATGTCGCGGCGGGGCAAGGCCATCGGCGCGACCAGGACGCCGCGCTCGATGCGGTGCGCAGCGGGCGCAGCCAGCCGCTGCCGCAGCTCGAACGACATGTGGTGTCGCAGGTGCAGGGCGACTATCTGGGCCGGCCGGAATATGATCCCGACGCGAACGTCTATCGGATGAAGTTCATGCGGGCGGGCACCATGATCTGGATCGACGTGGATGGGCGCACGGGCCGCATAATCCGCCGCTCGGGCGAATGATGCGGCCATTGGCGGCCGTTCGCGGCGCCGTCTGACAGGGGAGACGAAGGAATGCGCGTTTTGATCGTCGAGGACGAACCCAATCTCGGCCGCCAGCTTCGCGCGACGCTGGAAGGGGCGGGCTATGCGATCGACCTCGCGACCGATGGCGAGGACGGCCATTTTCTGGGCTCCACCGAGAATTATGACGCGATCGTCCTCGATCTCGGCCTGCCCGAAATAGACGGGCTGACGGTGCTCGACCGCTGGCGCAAGGAGGGGAAGGAAACGCCCGTCCTCGTCCTCACCGCGCGCGACAGCTGGTCGGACAAGGTGGCGGGGCTGGACGCGGGCGCCGACGATTATCTCGCCAAGCCGTTCCAGACCGAGGAGCTGATCGCCCGTTTGCGCGCGCTGATCCGCCGCGCCTCGGGCAATGCCTCGTCGGAGCTGACCGCCGGCGACGTGCGCCTCGACACGCGATCGGGCAAGGTGACGCTCGCTGGCGAGCCGGTGAAGCTCACCGCGCAGGAATATAAATTGCTCTCCTACCTGCTCCACCACAAGGGCAAGGTGGTGAGCCGCACCGAGTTGATCGAGCATATTTACGATCAGGATTTCGATCGCGATTCGAACACGATCGAGGTGTTCGTCACGCGCATCCGCAAGAAGCTCGGCCCCGACGTCATCACCACCATCCGCGGCCTCGGCTATAGCCTTGAAGATCCCGAGGACGGGGCCGCGGCCTGACGGATAGGCGTATGACTCTCCGGCTGCCGCGCCTCGCGCTGCTCATGCGCCAGATGCGTTGGCGGCTGCGGGACGGCGTCGTCATCCTGATCGACAGCCGCCGCCGCAAGCGACGCCTGCCGGGCAGCACCGGATCGCTCACCCGGCGGATGATCGTGGTGGCGACGGTCTGGATTCTCGTCCTGCTGGTCGGCGGCGGGCTGGCGCTGGACAGGGTGCTGACGTCGGCGATCACGCGCAATTTCGATGCGCAGCTCGAATATGTGCTGACGGCTATGGCGGCCTCGTCGGAAATCGGGCCGGTGGGCGAGGTGCGCTTCAACCGCCCGCTCGCCGACCAGCGCTTCCTCGAACCCTATTCGGGCCTTTACTATCAGATCAGTGGCGCGGGATTCGAACCGTTCCGATCGCGCTCGCTCTGGGATCGCCTCCTCGACGTGAAGCTGTCGCATCATGACTGGGACATCCACGTCTATGACAGCACCGAATTTCCCAACGAGCCGCTGCGCGTCGTCGAGCGCGACATAAGACTGCCCGGGTCGAAGACCATCTGGCGCTTCCAGGTCGCGCAGAGCCGCGCCGCGCTCGACGAGCAGATCGCCGCCCTGCGCCGCACGCTGGTGCGTTCCTTCGCGATGCTCGGCCTCGGGCTTGTCATCCTGTCGGCCTTGCAGGCGGTCTATGGCCTGTGGCCGCTGCGCAAGATACGGCGCGAGATCAATGCGGTGCGCACCGGCCATGCCAGCCGCGTCGACGAGCGAATGCCGATCGAGATCGCGCCGATGGTCGAGGAACTGAACGGGCTGCTCAGCCACAATGAAAAGCAGGCGGAGGAAGCGCGGCGCCATGCGGGCAACCTCGCCCATGCGCTCAAGACGCCGCTCACCGTCATCATGAACGAGGCGACCGCCAAGAGCCCCGATCTCGTCGATACGGTGATCCGCGAGGCGACGACGATGCGCCGGCAGGTCGACCACCACCTCGCCCGCGCGCGCGCCGTCGGCCGGCGCGGCAGCGCGCAGAGCCGCTCGAAAGTGTGGCCGGCGCTGAAGGCGGTCGAGCGCGCGGTGTCGCGCCTGCACCGCCACGTCACGATCGATCTGGCCGGCGACAAGGAAGCGGTGGTCCATGTCGAGCATCAGGATCTGGAGGAGATGCTCGGCAATCTGATCGAGAATGCCGCCAAATATGGCGGCAGCCGCGTGTTTGTGACGGTCGAGCGCGATCCCGATCATATCGACATCGTCATCGAGGATGACGGGCCGGGCATCCCGGCGGAGCAGCGCGACAAGCTCTTCCAGCGCGGCGCGCGGCTCGATACCGGCAAGCCCGGCACCGGCCTCGGCCTCGCGATCGTGCGCGACGTGGCGGAGATTTACGAGGGCGCGGTGTCGCTTGAGGAGAGCGAGGATCTGGGCGGCCTCCAGGTCCGCCTCCGTCTCCCGGCGGCAAGCTAAGCACGCACCGGAGGCCCCTCCCCTTCAGGGGAGGGGTTGGGGTGGGGGCGTCCCCCATGATCGACGCCCGAATGCGGCCCCCACATCACCCAAGGAAAGGCCGGAGGATCGCCCCCCGGCCTTTTCCTTCCGTGCAGGATCGAGGGATTGTCCCCTTTCCGCTTACGCCCCGGTATCAGTGACGGGAACGATCTTGATCTCGACGCGGCGATTGGCCTGGCGGCCCTCGGCGGTGTCGTTGGAGGCGATCGGCCTCGTCGAGCCGAAGCCCTGCGTGCCGACGCGCGCGCGCTGGACGCCGCGGCTTTCGAGATAGGTGGCGACCGCCGCCGCGCGATTTTCGGACAGCGGCTGGTTGATCGCGTCATTGCCCGTCGAATCGGTGTGGCCATACACGTCGATATAGGTCTGGTTATATTGGGCCAGCGTGTCGGCCACCTTGTCGAGCGTCTGCTTGAAACGCGGCTGGATTTCGTAGCTGTTGGTGGCGAAGGTGATGCCGGCGGGCATGTTGAGGACGATATCGTCGCCCTGGCGGATCACGTCGATATCGGTGCCGGCTGTCTTGGCGCGCAGTTCCTGCTCCTGCCGGTCCATATAGCCGCCGATCGCGCCGCCCGCGATCGCGCCGATGCCGGCGCCGACGATCATCTCGGTCCGGTTATGCCGCCCGCCGACGAGCGCGCCGGTGCCGGTGCCGAGCGCCGCGCCCGCGAGCGCGCCGATCGCCGCCTTCGACAGATGACGCTGGCCGGTCTGCGGATCGGTGGTGCAGCCGGTGGCGGCGAGCAGCGCGATCGCGGCCGCTGTGCCGGTGAGCCTGTGCGAGAGGATCATGGATTTGTCCCTTTTCTATGGCGTTATTGTTGCCGAGGATTGCCCGAAAGACGCTTCCTCGCCGCGATAGTTCCGCGATCCATGCTGAACCCGGAATGATCGCGATGTTGTCGACACGACAGAAACCGGTCAATAAGGCGCTGCGCCATGCCGCCCGCTCCGCACCCCTTCCCCTGGCTCGACGTCGCGTTGATCGCCGCGCTGATCGCGCTCAACGGCCTGTTCGCCATGTCCGAGCTGGCGATCGTCTCCGCGCGCAAGCCGCGCCTGCAGGCGATGGCGCACAAGGGCCGCAAGGGCGCGCGGACGGCGATCCAGCTCGCCTCCAATCCGGGCAAGTTCCTTTCCACCGTCCAGATCGGCATCACGCTGATCGGCATCCTCGCGGGCGCCTATTCGGGCGCGAGCCTAGGCGAGCCGGTGGCCGAGCGGCTCGCCTGGCTCGGTGTTCCCGCGCCGCTGGCGCGCGAGGCGGGCTTCGCGCTCGTCATCGCGCTCACCACCTATGTTTCGCTCATCATCGGCGAGCTGGTGCCCAAGCAGTTCGCGCTGCGCGCGCCCGAACAGATCGCCGCGATCATGGCCCCCCCGATGTACTGGCTGTCGCGCGCCACCGCGCCGGTGGTCTGGCTGCTCGACCGGTCGAGCCTGCTCATCTTCCGCCTCATCGGGCTCAATCGCGAAACCGACAAGCATCTGACCGCCGAGGAGCTGCACCTGATCGTCGCCGAAGCCTCGCACGCCGGCGTGATCGAGGAGAGCGAACGCGCGATCATCTCCGGTGTCGTGCGGCTCGCCGACCGGCCGGTGCGCGAGGTGATGACGCCGCGTACCGAGGTGGAGTGGATCGACCTCGACGATACGCCCGAGGCGATTCGCGCCATGCTGATCGCGATGCCGCACAACCGCATGCCCGTCGCGCGCGGATCGGTGGACGAGATATTGGGCGTCATCCAGACGCGCGACGTGCTGCCGCTGCTGATCGAGGGCAAGCCCTACGATCTGCTCGCGCTGATGCGCCCCGCGCCGGTGGTGCCCGACCAGATGGACGCGATGGACGCGCTGGAGACGTTGCGCGATTCGGCGGTGCCGATGGCGCTTGTCCACGACGAATATGGCCATTTCGAAGGCATCGTCTCGCCGGCGGACCTGCTCTCGGCGATCGCAGGCTCCTTCGCGTCGGACCTCGAGGGCAATGATCCGCCCTTCGTGGAGCGCGAGGACGGCAGCTATCTGATTTCCGGCTCCTACCCCGCCGATGCGATGGCCGAGCGGCTCGGCATTCCGCTGCCCGAGGATCGCGACTATGCGACCGTCGCCGGCTTCGCGCTGGCGGTGCTGCGCCACCTGCCCGAAACGGGCGAGAGCTTCGATGCCGACGGCTGGCGCTTCGAGATCGCCGACATGGACGGCCGCAAGATTGACAAGCTGATCGCCACCGCCCGGCCGCAGGCGGAGGAGGCATAGCGCCTCCCCCGGGCGCTGTGGATCAGTAGCGGACGCGCACGCCGACCTTGAACGATGCGCCGATCGTGTCGAAGAAGACGGGATTGGTTGGGAAGCCGTTCCCGCCCGGCGCGACCGGCGGCTTCTTGTCGAAGATGTTGTTGATGAGGCCGAACAGCTCGAACGTGTGGCCGTCATCGCCGCCATAGGGGATGCGATAGCTGGCCGACAGGTTGAAATAGATCGCCGACTTCACATGATTGTTGTTGATGCTGTTGGGCAGGCTGGGGTCGTAACCCGGGTCGCCCGGCGCGACATAGGGGATGCCGCCGTCGGTGGTGTCGAGGAAGGCGAACTTGCCCGGGCCGACATAGCGCGCCTGGATCGTACCGGTGAACGCCTTGTCCGAATAGCTGAGGAAGGCGTTGCCCTGCCATTTGGGCGAAGTGTTGTAATAGCCGAAGGCGGGCGTCGGGCCGCTGACCCCGGCATAATTGTAGACCGGCCCGCCCGTCCCGGTATCGATCACCAGATCATAGAGGTAGGAGCCGATCACCCGCAGGCTGACGGACGCGTCGCCGCGCAGCCGCAGGATGTAATCGGCCTCCAGATCGAGGCCGCGCGTCGTGTATGTGCCGAGATTCTGGTTGAAATCATCGACCTCGGTGATGTCGGCATAGCCGCTGCCGGTGCCGTTCGGGCCGACGCCGGTGACGAGGCCGGTGCCGAGCAGCAGATCGCAATAGGCGCCCTCATTGTAGCAGGCGTTGACGACATTCTGCGTGCCCAGCGTCGAGATCGGGCCCTTCAGCTTCACCTGATACCAGTCCACCGACGCCTGGAAGCCCGACAGCGCGTCGTGGCCCGTGAGCACCGCGCCCACCGTCCAGGTATCGGCCTTTTCGGGCCGCAAGCCGGCATTGCTGCCGCCGTGGCGGCTGAGGATCGAATCGGTGTTCGTCGTCGGATCGCTGCCCTTCACCGGATTGTTGACGGTGCCGAAGCCGCCGCCATTGGCGATGTTCTGCGAATAAAGCTCATAGAAGCTCGGCGCGCGCACGTCGCGCGAGCGGGTGGCGCGGAAGCGTATCCAGTCGTTCACGTCCCAGATGCCGTTGAGCTTCCAGGTCGTGAATTCGACAGTGTTGGCCTCCGATTCGGGGAAGATGCCCGTATAGATGTCGCCCGAGGTGCCGTCGATGCGGTTGCGCGTCTCGCGGATCGCGCCGTCGAAGGACAGGCTTTTGAAGAAAGGCACGTCCTTCAGGATCGGTACGCTGATTTCCGCGAAACCCTCCAGAATGTCCATCTTGCCGTGATAGGGCGCGCCGAAATTGCGCGCGAAATCGTAATAATATGGCTGGTTTTCGATATTGTGCGTGGTGACGATCTTCTCGTGCCGATATTCGCCGCCCGCCGCGAAGCCGATCGGCCCCGCGCCCCAGCCCTGGAACAGATCGCCGTGCACGCTCGCGGACACGACGTGTTGCTGATAGATTTCGTCCTGATGGAGCAGGCGATAGGCATAAGCCGCGCCCGCGCTATTATCCCAGCCATTGCCGCCGTTGAGGCCGAACAGGTTGAGCGGCGAGCAGGCTGGGTCGTTGAGCGGCCCCGGCGTCGCGTTGATCCGGCAGATCGGGGTGCCGTCGGGCCCTGCCACCGCGTCGAGCGCATTGGCGAACAGGCTGTTGACCTGGCTGTTCGCCACATTCTCGTGCACCTCGCTGCGGCCGTAGGTGTAATAGGCGTCGAGCCCCCAATCGGCGAAGAGATCGGCCTTGAGGCCGAGCACGCCGCGATAGGTCTTGGTGGTCGTATGATTGACGACCTCGGGCAGCAGCGATCCGTCGCTGATGAACGGCTGGGGACCGGGCAGCGTCACGCCATCGGGCAGGAAGACATTGTCGGGCATGATGACGTTGCTGAAGACGCTCGCCCCCGCCTCGGGCTGCACGTTGGTGGCGTCATTCTTGTAATAGGAGCCTTCGACATAGACGTTCACGCTGTCGGTCAGGTCATATTCGGCGTGGCCGTAGAGCGAATAATGCTTCACGCGCGGGCGTAGCGCATTGTTCACATAGGTGCCCTGCGTCTCGTCCGCCCCGCCCTGAATCAGCGCGGGAAAGCCGAAGATATTCTCATACTGCCCGGCATTGTAGGGGATGAGCGCCGTCCCCGCGTCGTTGAACTGCATGTTGAGGAAGGGAAAGAGCCCGGTTCGCGAGCTGACGTTCCGGGCATTCGGGCCGATGATATAATGCGGCTGGCCGTTGGCGAGATAAGCGCCGTTGGTGAACATCCCCGCGCCGTCGCGGCACCAGTCGCGCACCTGGGCGCAGCCGCCGATCGCGGCGGTCTTTTCATATTCGCCGCCGAGGACGATATGGCCCCGCCCGCCGGCGAAGGCTGTGCCATAGGCGGCCGATCCGTGGACGCTGCGGCCGTCGCCCCGGAAGGTGAGCCCGTAATCGAGCTGGCCCTTGAATCCTTCGAGCGTGGTGTCGAGCAGGATATTGACCACGCCGGCCACCGCGTCCGAACCGTAGACGGCCGATGCGCCGCCCGTCACCGTCTCGACCCGCGACACCAGCACCGACGGCACGACGTTGAGATCGATCGCGCCGGTGTCGGTCGTCGGCACGAAGCGCTTGCTGTTCACCAGCGTCAGCGTGCGCGTGCCGAAGAAGGGATTGAGGCCCCGCAGGTTGGCGAGCGACGCGCCGATATTGAAATTGCCGAGGCCGACATTGGTCGGCGCGGTGAACTGCGCGTTCTGCGGCAACTGGCTGACGACCGAGGCGACGTTGGTGAGGCCCAGCTTCTCGACATCCTGCGAATTGAGCACGGTGACGGGATTGGGCGCTTCGAACCCCTGACGCGCGATGCGCGATCCGGTGACGATGATATCGTCCGCCGCGCTGGCGGCGGCCACCTGCGCCGTCGCGGCGGGCGAGGCATTCTGCGCGAGGGCAATCCCCGCCGGCACGATCGCGCTGCTTGCCCCCAGCGACAGCAGCAGCGCGCGCCACAGCGGGCGAGGCCCGCGCGCGGCATCGGCGGGATAGGCGTACGGCGCTTTCGGATTGGACATGGGCTCTCCCCTGTTCTGCCGGGCCCTTGCAAAGGGCACATAAGGCCGGCCCTGCTTTCAGGAGCCGGCGTTGGCCGGCTCCTGCCCCTTTGGCGGCAGCAAGCCAGCGCCGGCGCGCCAAGTCCATCCGGGCGAAACGCCGTTTCACGATCCGAAACGAAGCGCTCCAAAAGGGCGTTACAGAACGTTATCGAACCTCGGCAAAACCGTAATCTGCTTGCGCGTCATGCCGGCCCGCTCTCATTGGCGAAGTTGACAATGAAAACGATGCCGCGTCGGCACGTCCCGCGCCGCGCGGCCGCCCGGCGAGAGTCGAAAGAAAAAGATGATGCCACGCGCGTGCCGATGGGCGCTTCCTCTGTCGGCGGCATTTCTCGCGCTCATCCTGCTGGGCGCGCTTCTCCAATGGGGCTGGCGGCATCGGCAACTCGACAGGCTGATGCGCGCCGATCCCGATCGGATTCTGGCCGATCCCGCCCTGGCGCGGATCGCGCTGCCGCTCGGCCGATCGCTGTTCGCAATACATTGCGCGGGCTGTCATGGGCCCGAGGGGGAGGCCGATCGGGTGAAGGGCGTGCCCGATCTTCGCGACGGCGATTATCTCTATGGCGTCGGCCGGGTGTCGGAGATTGAGGGGATCGTCCTTCACGGCATTCGCGGCGGCGATGACAAGGGCTGGAACCTCGCCGCCATGCCCGCTTATGGAACGCCGCATCCCTACAGGTCCGAGCCGATAAAGCCGCTCCGGCCCGGCGAGATTCGCGATGTCGTGCAATATCTGCTGGCGGGGCAGGGGCGCGCCGCCGATGCCGGGGCGGCGCGACGCGGCAGGGCGCTCTATGTCGGCAAGGGCGGCTGTTACGACTGTCACGGGCAGGACCGCTATGGCGATTCGGCGATCGGCGCGCCCAACCTGTCCGATCGCATCACCCTCTATGGCGATGGCTCGGCCGCCGCTCTGTACCGATCGATCGCCATGGGGCGGGCGGGGGTAAGCCCTGCCTTCGCCCATGTGCTCAGTCCTGTCGAGGCGCGCGCCGTTGCCGTTTATGCCGGCTCGCTCAACGCCTTTAACCGGAAGAAGGCCGCTCGATGACCGACGACGCTCCCTGGTCCTTCGACAAGCCGAGCGGACGACGCTCGCTGATCCTGTGCGCGCTCGGCGCGTTGGCGGGGCTCGGCATCGCCGGCTTCGGCCTGTTCACCGCGCACGGCACGCGCACCTCGCATGTCCCGGCGGAGGATGTCGCGCTGGTCAACCAGACGCCGCTGCTGATGAGCGATTATATCAGCCAGCTCCGCGCTCTCTATGACGTGCCGCTGAGCGAGGCGACCGCCGAACAGAAGAAGAAAGTGCTCGACGACATGATCCGCGAGGAGCTGTACGTCCAGCGCGGCGTCGAGCTGGGCATGCAATCGGACACGACCGAGGTCCGCAACGCGCTGGTCGGGGCGGTCGAGGCGCAGGCGAGCGCCGACGCGGCGATGGCGCAGCCTTCGGAGCCCGAATTGCGCCGCTGGTTCGAGGCGCGCCAGGCGAATTACGCGCTCGAAGGGCGGATGACGCTGCGCGACTATATCCTTCCCCCCGGCGGATCGGGCGAGGCGGCGGCGGCGGCCTTGCGCGCGAAGGGGGCAACGCCTGCGACGCTGGCGCGCTTTGGCCTCAGATCGTCGGGCAAGGTGGACGATGACGAGGAATTCTATTTCGCCGCGCGCATCCATCTCGGCGACCGGCTGTTCGCGGTGGCGAAGGGGCTCGACGATGGCGCGGTGTCGCCGCCGGTCCCGCAGGCCGACGGCACGCACATCCTTGTCATGCAGGTCAACCATCGGCCGATCCCGCAGGCTTATGAGGATGTGCGCCCCAAGGTGCTCACCGACTATACCGCCGAGCAGGCGAAGCGCCTGCTTGCCGGCAATGATCGTTTCCTGCGCAAGCGCGCCGACATATTGATCGCGAAGGGCTTCGAATGAGGCGCGCGCTCGCGGCCCTGCTGCTGGCGCTCGCAACGTTCCTCGGCGCGCCGGCCGGGGCGCATACGCGCAGCGAATCGCACAGCGCCTGGACGATCGACGGCCGCCTCGTCCACATGAATTTCAGCATTGCCGATCGGGAGGCGGCGCGGATCACGCGCGACGGCGGCCGGCCGGACGACAAGGCGTTGATCGCCTATCTCGCCCCCCGCGTCGGGGTGACGGCGGCGGACAAGCCCTGCTCCAGTGTCGCGCCGCCACATATGCTGGGCGCGGCGGCGGGTTTCCGGCGGGTCGAGTTTCAATATGAATGCCCCACGGCCGACGGCATGCGCCTCGCCAGCCGGGCCTTTTTCGATCTGGTGCCGACGCATATCCATTTCGCGCAGATCCAGCGCCCCGACGGCGAGTTCGTCGAGCAGTTGCTGAGCGCGGACAACCCCACCGTCGAGGTCGCCGGCGCGGGCGGTGAGGGGCTGCGCAGCGCCGGCTTCCTGCAATTCATCGAGATGGGCATCATGCACATCTTTACCGGCGTCGATCATATGGCGTTCCTGCTCGGGCTGGTGCTGATCTCGCGGCGGCTGCGCGATCTCATCTTCGTCGTCACCGGCTTCACCATCGGGCACAGCCTGACGCTCGCGCTGGCCGTCACCGGCATCATCCGTCCGCATGCCGAGTTCATCGACGCGCTCGTCGCGCTTACCATCGCGCTGGTGGGCGCGGAAAATATCGCGGTGGCGACACGGCGGCCGACGATCGTCGCGCTCTGGACAGGCGGCGCGCTGGCGCTGATGGCGGCGCTCCGGCTGATGGGGATCGGCCTGCTGCCGCCGCTGCTGCTGATCGGCGCGGCGATCTTCGCCGCCAATTATCTGATGGTGTCGGGCCATTTGCGTGATGCGGGGCGGCTGCGCCTGCTCGTCACCCTCGTCTTCGGCCTGATCCACGGCTTCGGCTTCGCGGCGGACCTGCTGGAAAGCCGCTTGCCCCCCGAAAAGCTGGCCGAGATATTGTTCGGCTTCAACATGGGCGTCGAGATCGGGCAGTTGACCGTGGTGCTGGTGATTACCGGCCTCGTCGCGCTCCTTGCGCGCGTGCGGCTGACGCTGCCGCGGCCGATCGTCGTCGACGTCATCGCCTCGCTGCTCGTCGCCGTGGGCACTTACTGGTTCATCGGCCGCAGCTTCGCCTAGGGCCTTCCTATTTCGGCATCTGGTCGGGAAAGGTTTCGGGCACCGCCGGCTCGCTGCGCCAGACCCTGCCGGCCTTGGTCGCGCCTGCGAAGACGAGATGCCCGCCGACATTGGTGTTACCGATCCCCTGCACCTCGTACAGCGCTTCGAAACTGGCGGCATCGCCGACGCGGCGGCGCAGCCCCTCCAGCACCTTGCTGTCGGTGGCGAGTTCGGCGGCCTGCTGGAGCGCGACGTCGCGCGTGCCGGCGATCACGACGATGCGATTGCCGTTCGGCCCCGGCATCGCGGCGATATAGCTGTAATCGCGGCGCGGCCCGCCCAGATTGCCGAAAGACAGCGCCTCGGCGGTGTAGCGCTTGCCCGTCTTGCGATCGATCAACTCGTCATAGCTTTGCCCCACCGAAAGGCGCGAGGCGCGAAAGACCGCGTCGCGCAGCAGGCCGAGCCCGCTCAGATAGCCGACATAGACGATATCGGTGGATTTGAGCTGATCGGGCATCAGTTCGGACATCGGCACCGTCCGCGTCGGCCGGCCCGCCCCGGCATCGAGCAGGGGTGCGACCCGCCGTATCGCCTCCGCCGCGCCGACCGGCAGATAATAGAGGCCGACATCCTGAAACTGGCTGCGATTGTCCGGGTCCATCGCGATATAGCGGTTGAGATCGGCGGGGGTGTTCACGTCGAACTCGCGGATCAGATGATCGATATCCATCCCGTTATGCGAGCCGCCGAAGATGTAATAGTCGCCGACGACGATCAGCACCGGCCGCCCATGTTCGCCAAGGCCGCGCCAGGGCGCGACATCATGCGCCTTCGCCGCGGCAAGCTGGCTTGCGTTCATCGGCGGAGGCGAGATCGCCCAGAAGATGATCGCGAGCGCCAGCAGTCCCCATCCCGCCGGCCCGATCCAACGCCGCAGCGAGGCGAGCGGCCGGTGCCCGTCATGTGGTGGGGGAACCGACGCCGGCGCGTCCGGCGGGACGGCCTTTGTGACACGCGGCGCGATATGCAGCCGATAATCGCCCTTGGGGATCGTCACCACATGCGCCGAGAGAGGGTCCTCATGCAGATAATAATCGGCGAGCTTGCGGCGCAGGCGGTGGATATAGACGCGCACCGATGCGTCCGGCGCTTCCTGCTCGGCCGTGGGCGAGAAGAGGGCATGCGCGATCTCCACTTCCTTCGGCGGCTGCCCGGCCAGCGTCCGCTGCAACAGGAAATCGAAGAGCTGCGCGAGCACCGAGGACCGGCCCAGCGCCCCGCTCGCGCGGATGCGCTCGGTCTGCTCGGTCAGAATCTCCGTCTCGTCCCCCGTCATGCCCGGTTTCTAGGCTCTCTTCTGTTCAGGTCAAATTCGCTTGCCATTTCGGTGAAGGCTGGAATCTCCGGGCGTTTTTTTCCCCGCCCGGAAGGAAGAAAGATGCCAACGTCCCGGCCGGGGCGCGACACCGTCCCGTCACCCCGGCGAAAGCCGGGGTCCATGGACTCGGCTTGCGTACTTGTCGATCGACCCACCGTCCGTGGATTCCGGCTTTCGCCGGAATGACGATGGGGCGTACGGTTCCGAAAGGCGCGCCGGGTGATCGTGCCTAGCGCGTCCATTCGGAGACGGTCGCGCCATTGGTGGGGTCCTCGAAGGCGACGCGGCTGAATTCGATGGCGATGATGCAGGTCGGGCGCACGTTGCTCGCTTCGCTCCAGCAATGCACGGGCTGGCCGTCGGCGAAGCCGGAAAGGCGGCCGCTTACCGAGAGGCGATAGGGATGGGCGGCCGACGGAGCGCTGGCGTCGATCTTCTTCGTCACGCGATAGGGGCGGCCGCCGCGTTGCAGCGTGCGCGGCGTGCCCGGTGCGAAGATCTGCGCGAGGCCCAGCGTCTGTGGCGTGGCCGGCGGCGGGGGCACAGGCGCCGGCGGGGCGCTGGCGACCGGCGCTTGGGCCGGCCCGGCGGCGGGTGGCGTTTCCGCAGGCGGCGGCGCGGCTGGCTGCGGCGGGCAGCTTTCGGCGCTGGTCCAGGGCCGCCGCACCCAGAAACCTTCGATCGCATCGAAAGGCGCGTCTTTGGTGATGGCCTTGGCCCAGACGGCCTTGCCCCATTGCTCGGGCGCGGCGCTCAGCTTCAGCGCGCGGCGCTTGGCGTCATAGCTCCACTCGGCCCAGGCGGTCGTTCCCGGTTGCGCCGGCCCCTCGCAGCCGATCGGCATTGCGATCACGAACGTCCTGCCGATCAGCGACACCGCATCCGACGGCGGTGGCGCGCCGGCGGCATAGGCGTCCGCGGCGGCACCGGCGAGCGCCAGCAATTCCTTGCGACCGAGCGGAGGCAAGGGGGCCGGAATCAGAGGCGGCGGCGGCGCCTTGGCCTTCGGCGCGACCGGGGCGGCGGGCGCCGGCGCCGGCTTGGTGCGGAACTGCATGGCAAGTGATATCACGAGCGCCACCAGCGCCGCCGTTGCCACGATCCACCCCAGCCTTGCGGAGCCGCCTTGCCCTTTCGCCATGCCGATCCCTAACCGATTTTCGCGCGCCGTGCCCCCGGCCTTGTGCCGCATATTGACCGGCCCTTTGCTAAACTAACTCCCGTTCTGCCAATTTCCCAGCTATTTACCCAGATATGAGTTTCGAACAGATCATCACCCTGCTGGTGCTTGTCGGCGTGGTTGCGGTCATGATCTGGGATCAGGTTCGCGCCGACGTCGTCGCGCTGGCGGGCGCGGCGATCCTGCTGATCACCGGCGCCGTCCGGCCCAGCGAGGTGCAGAGCGCGTTCGGCAGTCCCGCGATCGTCACGCTCGCTTCGCTGTTCGTCATCGCCTACGCGATGGAATTGTCGGGCCTGCTCGATCTTGCGATCCGCCGTGCGGTGAACCTGTGCCGCCGCACCGGAACGATCGGCGTCTGGATGCTGATCGGTCTGTGCGGCGCGGCGTCGGGTTTTCTCAACAACACGCCGATCGTGGTTTTGGGCGCGCCGGTGATCCGCGATGTCGCCAATTCTCTGGGGCTCGATCCGCGTCGTTTCCTGATGCCGCTCTCCTATGTCGCGGTGCTGGGCGGCTGCTGCACCCTGATCGGCACGTCCACCAACCTGCTGGTCGATGATATGGCGCGCAGCTCCGGCCAGCCGCCCTTCACCATTTTCGAGATCACCCCTGTAGGAGTCTGCGTGGCGCTGATGGGCGGGCTCTATCTGCTGTTGGTGTCGTCCTTCTTCCTGAAACGGCCGCCCAGGCCCGCGGACGTCGCCGACGCCGGGATCGAGCGCCGCCATGTCAGCCATGTCGATATCGCCGCCGCCGATTCGGTGGGCGACATGCGCGAATTTGCCGAGCATCGGCCGCTCGTGCCGCTGAAGGCTTTGCTCTCCGTCTCGGTGTTCGTCGGCGTCGTACTGATCGCCGCGCTCGATCTGGCGCCGATCGCCGCCGCCGCCTTTGCCGGTGCCGTACTCCTGATCCTCCTGCGCGGCGTCAAACCCGACGAAGCCTATAGCGGCCTCAAGCCCGAAATCCTGTTGCTGATCGCCGGCATGGTGGTGATCGGTATCGCGCTTGAGCAGACCGGCCTCGCCACCGCGGCGACCGACGCGCTCATCAAGCCGATCGAGACGTTCGGCCCGCTGACGGCGCTGATCCTGCTCTACGGCGCGACGATGGCGCTGACCGAGCTTTTGTCGAACGCCACGGTCGCCGTGCTGGTGACGCCGATCGCGGTGGCGCTGGCCGAAAGCATGGGGGTGAGCCCGCGCCCCTTCCTCGTCGCGGTGATGATCGCGGGCAGCGCCGCCTTCGCGACCCCATTCGGCTATCAGACCAATGTGCTCGTCTATCAGATGGGCGGCTATCGCTACATGGATTTCGTAAAGGTCGGCCTCCCCCTCAACCTGCTGAGCTGGGCGACCGCGATCGTCACGATCCACTGGTTCTTCCCATTCTAGCGGGCGCCAACGGTTACGCCATGTCTCCGTCCAGCATGTGCGGGTGACGGGCAGAAACCTTCGAAAGGTGCAAAATTTGGACGACCGTCACCCCGGCGAAAGCCGGGGCCCCATGGACTCGCCTCGCTTCCTTGCCGATCGGCTCGCTTCCATGGATTCCGACTTTCGTCGGAATGACGGGAGTAGCTGTCTAATCCATTGCCCCGTTGCGCGCGCTTTCGTGGTGGCGGATCACCTCGTCGATGATGAAGCGCAGGAATTTTTCCGAAAAATCGGGATCGAGATTGGCCGAGCGGGCGAGCGTGCGCAGCCGCTCGATCTGGCGCGCCTCGCGGCCGGGGTCGGCGGGGGGCAGGCCGGCCGTCGCCTTGTAGCGCCCCACCGCCTGCGTCACCTTGAAGCGTTCGGCGAGCAGGAAGACGAGCGCGGCATCGATATTGTCGATGCTTTCGCGATAGGAATGCAGCGTCTCGTCGGTCATGGGCCTATCCATCTGCTTATTCGCCCTGCCTTTTGTTGGCTGAAAGACGCGAAGGCAAGCCCCGCCGCTTGCCTTTGGCCGCGCGCCACGCCACATGCGGCTCGCTTATGTCCGCAACAATCCATCCGCTGCGCGAACATCGCGCCCCGTCGCTCGATCCCATGATTGCCATGGTCGCGGCCGACCTCAATCAGGTCAACGCCGTCATCCTCGCGCGCATGCAGAGCGACGTGCCGCTGATACCCGAACTGGCGGGCCATCTGATCGCCGGCGGCGGCAAGCGGATGCGCCCGATGCTGACGCTGGCCTGCGCACGGCTGCTCGATTATGCGGGCACGCGCCATCACAAGCTCGCCGCCTCGGTCGAGTTCATCCATACCGCCACGCTGCTCCACGACGATGTCGTCGATGGTTCAGGGCTCCGGCGCGGACGGCGAACCGCCAATATCATCTGGGGCAATCCGGCGAGCGTGCTGGTCGGCGATTTCCTGTTCAGCCGCGCGTTCGAGCTGATGGTGGAGGACGGCTCACTGCGCGTGCTGCGCATCCTGTCCAACGCCAGCGCGGTGATCGCCGAGGGCGAGGTGAACCAGTTGAGCGCGCAGCGCCGGATCGACACGGGCGAGGAACGCTATCTCGACATCATCGGCGCGAAGACGGCCGCGCTGTTCGCCGCCGCCTGCCGCATTGCCGCCGTGGTGGCGGAGCGTGACGAGGCGGTGGAGGAGGCGCTGGACGCCTATGGCCGCAATCTCGGTATCGCCTTCCAGCTTGTCGACGACGCGATCGATTATGCCAGCGACGACGCCACCATGGGCAAGGATCGCGGCGACGATTTCCGCGACGGCAAGGTGACTCTGCCCGTCATCCTCGCTTATGCGCGTGGCAGCGATGCCGACAAGGCGTTCTGGCGTGACGCGATCGAGGGCCGCCGTGTCAGCGATGCCGACCTTGCCCATGCGACGCAGTTGCTGCGCGATACTGGCGCGATCGAGGATACGCTGGGTCGTGCCCGCCATTTCGGCCGCCGCGCGATCGATGCTCTGGGCGGCATTGGCGGCGGCCAGGCAAAGGTGGCGCTCGTCGAGGCCGTCGAGTTCGCGATCGCTCGGGCTTATTAAGCCTCGGTCGACATCGGGCCGATCCGCCGGTCCATGTGCTCTTTCTGCTGCATCCGTCCCATCGTCATTCCCGCCTGCGTGGGAATGACGAGATAGGGAGTCGTCATTATGACGGCCTCGTCAGCGGATGCCGATCGGTCCTGGCTGGGGCACGGGTCGATTGAACCCGACACGGGCCAGCGGCTCCTGCCACCTCGACGTCACTAAAAAAGGGCGACCGCAGTCGGCCGCCCTTCATTGCAACTCTCTTTTTTTGCCGTTCAGGCCAGCGTCACCGCCGGTCGTGCCGCGCGGCGGCGCATCGCGGCGCCGATCAGGCCGAAGCCGACGATCAGCATGCCCCACGTCGCCGGTTCCGGCACCGCCGCCGGGGCGATGCCGCCGAAACGCGGCTGCGTCAGCGCGTCGACGCCCGCGCCGGTGGGGCCAAGCGCCAGCGTGATCGATTTGATCACGTCGCCATCGGTGGTGTGGCCGCTGAACCAGTTCTGCCCATTGCCGCTGAGGCTGTAGGTCGGATAGGGGCTCGCGATCGAATATTCATTGCCCGCGCCATCGACGATGGTGAAGGTCACGCTGCTGGCCTCATTCTGGGCATTGCCCGGAATGCCCGGCAGGTTGAATTCGAAGCTGGTGAAGGTGGAGTTCTTGATCGAAATCGCGACCGTCCCCGTCAGCGGGCCGTTGCTTGCGCCCCGCAGCGAAGCCTGGCCGCTCCCCTGCGTCGTCATCGTCAGATTACCAGTATTCTTGAAATAGACGTCGGTGCCGTTCACCGTGCCCGTGATCGTCGTGCCGCTGTCGTTATTGTCGAACAGCACGTTGGTGGTGGTGCCGCTGCAGCTTTGATCGGCGCAGACGATGAGGGCGGCCGAAGCAGGCATGGCCGTCCCCAGCCCGACTGCCAGCGCTGCCGCAACTTTCATGCTTCTGATCATGATGCCAAACTCCCGGCGTGACGATTATCTACTATCCCGTGACGTAGCATGTTTCATGCCAACATTTTTCAACGGCGTATTTTCAATATCATAGAAGGTTAATGTCAGCCGATATCACGTCCGATTGTAAGCTTTTCCGACTCCCGCAATCCGATTGGCCCGCCGCTCGCCTGCGGCTACACCGCGCCCGATGTCCGTGCTTCCGATCCATGCCGTCCTGCCCGAGCTGCTCGCCGCGCTGCGGACGCGACCGAATGCGGTGCTTGTCGCGCCGCCGGGGGCGGGCAAGACGACGGCGGTCGCTCCCGCTTTGCTGGGGGAGTGCTGGTGCACGGGGACGATCCTGCTGCTCTCGCCGCGACGGCTGGCGGCGCGTGCGGCGGCGGAGCGGATGGCGGCACTGGCGGGGCGGCCGGTGGGACGGACGATTGGCTATGCGACCCGGCTCGACAGCAAACAGTCGGCGGAGACGCGCATCCTTGTCCTCACAGAAGGCATATTCCGCAACCGCATCCAGGCCGATCCCGAGCTGACCGGTGTTTCCGCCGTGCTGTTCGACGAGGTGCATGAGCGCAGCCTCGACAGCGATTTCGGCCTCGCGCTCGCACTAGACGCACAGGGCGCGCTGCGGCCGGACCTGCGCCTTGTCGCGATGTCCGCGACCGTGGACGGCGCGCGCTTCGCCACCCTGATGGGCGGCGCGCCGGTGATCGAGAGCGAGGGCCGTGCCTATCCGCTCACCCTCCGCCACGTCGGTCGCCGGGCGGAGACGCGGATCGAGGATGCGATGGCCGCGACCATCCGCGAGGCGCTGACGCGCGAGGAAGGCAGCCTGCTCGCCTTCCTGCCGGGCGTCGCCGAGATCGAGCGTACGGCCGAGCGGCTGTCTGATTTACCGACAGGCACGCAACTCCATCGCCTCCACGGCACGCTCGATCCCGCCGCGCAACGCACCGCGATCGCCCCTGCACCGCCGGGGACGCGCAAGGTCGTGCTCGCCACCAGCATCGCGGAGACGAGCCTGACGCTCGACGGGGTACGCATCGTCGTCGATTCGGGGCTGGCGCGCCGCCCCCGCTACGACCGCGCCGCAGGCATGACGCGGCTCGTCACCGAACGGGTGAGCCAGGCCGCCGCCGCGCAACGTGCGGGCCGCGCCGGTCGGCAGGGGCCGGGCGCCGTCTATCGCCTGTGGGAAGAGGCGGCGACGGTGGGGCTGCCGCCTTATGATCCACCCGAAATCCTGGAGGCGGACCTGTCGGCGCTGCTGCTGGATTGTGCCTTATGGGGCGTCGCCGATCCGGCCGCGCTCGGCTGGCTCGATCCGCCGCCCGCCGCCGCGCTGGCCGAGGCGCACGCCCGGCTGACATCGCTGGGCGCGATCAATGGCGACCGACGGCCGACCGCGCACGGCAAGGCAATCGCGCGCCTGCCGCTGCCGCCGCGCCTTGCCCATATGCTGATCGCCGCCGGAGCGCATGGCTGGGGCGGCATCGCGGCGGAGGCGGCGGTGTTGCTGTCCGAACGTGGGCTGGGCGGCAACGACGCCGATCTGGAAATGCGCCTGCGCCGCTGGCGGGGTGAGCGCGGCAAGCGGGCCGAGGCGGCGCGCGGCCTTGCCAGACGCTGGCGCGCTTTGGCCGGTGTGGAGGCGGGCGGCGATGACGCGCATCTGGGCGCGTGCGTCGCGCTGGCCTTTCCCGATCGGGTCGCGCGGCGGCGGGGTGCCGACGGCATGGACTGGCTGGCGGTGGGCGGGCGCGGCTTCCGCCTCGATCCCGCCTCCCCGCTCGCGCGCGAAGACTGGCTGGCGGTGGCCGAGACGCAGGGGTCGGCGGCGGGGGCGCGTATCCTGTCCGCCGCGCCGATCGACCTGGCGACGATCGAGGCGCTGTTCGCCGATCGCGTGACGGCGGTGCGCGAGGTAGCCTTCGACGTCGGGACGGGCGGAGTCATCGCCCGGCGCGAGCGGCGGCTGGGCGCGGTGCGCCTCTCGGGCGGGCCGGACGATGCGCCCGATCCGCAGGCAGTGGCGGCCGCGCTGCTGGCGGGCGTGCGGCGCGGCGGGTTGGCGCTCCTGCCCTGGCCTGATGCTGCGCGCGCCCTGCAGGATCGCGCCGCCTTCGCCGCGCAACACGGCGCGGACGTGTCCGATTTAAGCGATAGCGCATTGATCGACGCGCTCGACGAATGGCTCCCCCCGCTGCTCGCGGGCCGCCGGCGGCTGGGCGACATCGCGCCCGACGCGCTGCTCGGCGCGGTCGAGGGGCTGCTCGGCTGGGAGGGGCGGCAGGCGCTCGACCGGATCGCGCCGCCGCGTTTCGCCACGCCCGCCGGCAGCAGCCACGCGATCGACTATGCGGCCGAGGGCGGCCCGGCGATCGAGGTGCGCGTGCAGGCCCTGTTCGGGCTGTCGGCGCATCCCGCCGTGGCGGGCGGCCGTGTGCCGCTGGTGCTGCGTCTCACCTCACCCGCGGGCCGGCCGATCCAGACGACGCGCGACCTGCCCGGCTTCTGGAAAGGAAGCTGGGCGGCGGTGGCGAAGGAGATGCGCGGCCGCTATCCGCGCCACCCCTGGCCCGACGATCCCGCCGCCGCCGATCCGACGCTGAGGACCAAGAAGGCGGCGAAACGCTGACTCAGCCGTTCCGCGTCGCCACCGTATAAAGGGCGATCGCCGCCGCGTTGGAGACGTTGAGGCTTTCGACGCGCGCGCTGATCGGCAGCTTCGCCAGCTCGTCGCAATGCGCCTCGGTGTTGGCGCGCATGCCCTCGCCCTCGGCCCCTAGCACCAGTGCGAGCCGCTGGCTGCCGATGACGTCGCCGAGCAGGCGATCGGCATGGCCGGTGAGCCCGACCCGCCAGAAGCCCGCCTCCGCCATCTCGCCCAGCGCGCGCGACAGGTTCACGACACGCACCCAGGGCACGATCTCCAGCGCGCCCGAGGCCGCACGCGCCAGCGCGCCCGATTCGGGTGGAGCATGGCGGTCCTGCGTCACCAGCCCCAGCGCATCGAAAGCAGCGGCAGACCGCAGCACCGCGCCGACATTGTGCGGATCGGTTACCTGATCGAGGATCAGGAGCGGCCGCTTGTCCTCCCGCCCGCGATCGAACAGTTCGCCGAGCCAGAGGTCGGGCAGCGGATCGACCTCGATCACTAGCCCCTGGTGCGGCGCGTCACGCGGCACGAGCCGGCCGAGATCGGCGACGTCGGCAACGGTGAGGGGAATCGAGGCTGGCAGGTCTATGCCGCCAAGCGCCTCGCGCGTGCCCCATATCTGGCGGACGGTGCGCTCTGGATTGGCGAGCGCCGCCGTCACGGCGTGGCGTCCCCAGAAACGTGGCCGCCCGCCGGACGGCTTGGATGGTCTATGGCCCTTGCGCATGGCCGCCTTCCTAGCCGTAATTCCGCGCCGCGCCAGAGAAAGCTGCGCGCCCAAAGAGCGCCAGCGCCGTTGACAGGCCGGCCCGGCTTCGCCATTGAGCCGCCTCGCTTCGGCGAAAGCGGGCATCTGGACAGGTGGCCGAGTGGTTAATGGCAGCAGACTGTAAATCTGCCCGCGAGAGCGTACGCTGGTTCGAATCCAGCCCTGTCCACCACCCGCTTCGCCGGGCGGCCTTATTCCCCCTATTCTTCCATTGGATTCGCCGAGCAGCCGCCTTGGCGGCACGCATCGCTTATGTGCCGTCCTGTCCGCTTACCGTGTTGCACGCACAATATTGACTAAGTCAAAATTATAGCTATTCACTCTCTCCCAGACCTTGGCCCGGCACATTCCGAGCGACCTTCCGTGCCGATCAGCCTGCTTCACGCCAACAGGGCCGGAAAACCCGCAGGGGGGAGATCTGAATGCTGACACTCTATCATTTCGGGCCTGTTGCTAACTCGCTCACGCCGCTGCTTTGCCTGATTGAAAAGGCGCTGGCGTTCGAGGACCGGTTTCTAAGTTCGCGCCGCTGGGAACATCATGCGCCCGAATTTCTCGCGCTGAACCCTGAGGGGATGGTCCCCGTGCTGGTCCATGACGGCCGCACCGTCACCGAGTCGACCGTCATCAACGAGTATCTTGAGGATGTTTTCCCCGACACGCCGCTGCGGCCGCAAGACCCGTGGCTGCGGGCGCGGATGCGCGTCTGGACCAAATATGTCGACGAATATTTCTGCCCTGCTTTGACCGTGCTCGGCGCGCATGGAGCGACGCCCTTCGCATCGAAGATCGACAAGGCCGAAATGGACGAGCGTTTATCGCGCATGGGTAATCCCGAAGTCCGCAAGAAATGGGCGATCGTGTCGCAGACGGGCTATAGCGACGAGGCGCTCGAAGAGGCGCGGGCCAAGCTGCAGCGCGTCGTCCGGCGGATGGACGATCACCTTGGCAAGACGGGGGCGTGGATCGTCGGCGACGATTATACGCTGGCCGATATCAAGCTTTATTCGATGGCGGCGGGGCTCGAACGGATCGTGCCCGATCTGTGCAACGGGGCCTTGTCACCGCATCTCATCGCCTGGCTGCGCCGAATGGAGGCGCGACCCGCCGTCCAGCAGATGCGCGCGCGCGAATATAATCGTTGACCGGCGATGCGAGTCGTGGGGGTTGGCGCAGGCGGTTTGCACCCGCAACGAAAACTTCCCGGTGGGCGGTGGCCGCAATCTACGAAAAATATCTTAATTTATAGTAGATTGATCAAAAAAGCAGCGCGGAAACGCCATCGCTCCGCGAACCTGATTGACTCTGTCAAATATCTCTTTTAGTTCTTGATGACAACAAAACGGCCAAAGCCGGTGGAGGGGGAGGGATGCTCGAAGTCTACACCTGGGAGCCGAATGCCAATTCGGGCAAGCCGTTGCTCTGCCTCAAGGAAAAGCAGGTCCCCTTCACCTATCATTATATCGACATGGGCAAGCGCCAGCATTTCTCGCCCGCCTTCCTGAAGATCAATCGTGACGGCACGATTCCCGCCGTCGCCCATGACGGCTTCGTGATGACCGAATCGACGCCGATCATGGAATATATCGACGACAGCTTCGACGGTCCCAGCCTGCGCCCGGTCGATCCCTATTGGCGTTGGCGGATGCGGCAGGTGATGCGCTACATGGACAATGTCGTGGCGCCGTCGCTGGCAATGCTCGCCTCCAACCGGGTGGCCGCGCCGCGCTTTCAGGATACCGATCCCGAAGAACTGAAGCGCGAACTGGACAAGATTCCGCTGCCCGAGCGCCGTGCCGCCTGGGAAAAGCTGATGTTCAACAAGACGCCGCCGGCGGATATCGAGGAATCGGCGCGCCGGATCGCGCAGGCGATCCGCGAATTCGACGCGCTGCTTGCCGAGACGCCTTATCTGGCCGGCGCGGATTTCTCGCTCGCCGACATCAATGTGATGGCAACCTTCTACGGGCTGCCGACCAGCTATCCCGATCAGGTGAACGAGGCCGCGACACCGCATCTCTGGGGTTGGCTGCGGCGCTGCCACGCCCGCCCGGGGCTGCAGGCGGCCTTCGCGCTGGGGAACGGCTTCATCGGCGAGCGTGTCGCCGAAGTGCGCGCCGTGCTCGGCCTCGACGCGGAGACGGCGGCATGATGCGGCTCTATCATGGCGGCCCCAGCGGTCACTCGGCGTCGGTGCTGATGGCGCTGGCCGAAAAAGGCATCGAGCATGAAGATCATCCGGTCGATCTCGCGGCCTTCGAGCAGCATGGTGAGGCGTTTCTTGCCATCAACCCCACCGGCCAGGTGCCGGTGCTCGAGGTCGACGGCCGGCGGCTGACCGAGACGTTCTTCATCCTCTTGTATCTCGACGAGCGCTTTCCCGAACCCGCGCTGGGCGGCGCTGACCCACGGGCGCGTTACGCCGTCCAGAAGTGGGGCAAATATGTCGAGACGCATATCGCGCCCAATCTGGCGCTCGTTGAGTGGGCCATGCGAGGCACGTTGGCCGACGGCGCGATTGCCGGCTTGGACCGGCTGCCGCCCGAGCGCCGGGCGCTCTGGGCGAAAGCAGGGGCGGGGCTTGGCAGCGACGAGGTCGAGGCCGCGCGGGCTGCGCTTGCCAAGGCGGTTGGCAGGATTGCCGAGGACCTTGTCGGTCAGCCCTGGCTTGCCGGCGACGCCTATAGCCTCGCCGATATCATCGTCTTCCCGCATGCGGCGCGCCTCGCGGCGGCGGGCATCGACGTTCCCGCAGCGGTGCAGGACTGGCTGGAGCGGGTGCGCGCCCGCCCGCGTGTGCGCGAAGCACTCGGCCAAGGACCAGGAAGATCTTTCGTTACCATGGGTCCTGAAAAGGGGCGATGGGGCTAGAAAGGATCGCAAATAATACTCTGTTACTTATGTATTGAGAACAACTGTTAATTTACTATAGTAAACAGTTTACTTCTATATTTGATAGACTGTAGAAATGTCTACGGGGAGGGTTGTTCCATGTTTTCTATAAACAGGGCTTCGGGAATCTTTAATGCACGCGCCACGACGAGTCTCGTGGCGCTCGCTTGTGCCATGCTGCCGTTTTCGGTCGCCGCCCAGACGAGCGATGCGCAGTCTACGCAAACGCAGGCACAATCGACCGATTCGAAGGGCATTCAGGAAATCGTGGTCACCGCGCAGTTCCGCGAGCAAAATCTGCAGGACGTGCCGATTTCGATCTCCGCCGTCAGCGGCGCCGAGCTTGAACGCCGCAGCGTCTCCAACCTCACCGACGTCGCCCGTTCGGTGCCGAATGTCGAGATGCAGCAGGGCAATTCCGGCTACGGCAGCAACACCAACCAAGCCTATATTCGCGGCCTCGGCCAGGTCGACTTTCTGGCGACGTTCGAGCCGCGCGTCGGCTTCTATATCGACGACGTCTATTTCGCGACGACCTTCGGCGCGGTTTTCGACGCGCTCGATCTGGAGCGCGTCGAGGTGCTGCGCGGCCCGCAAGGTACGCTCTTCGGCCGCAACTCGGTGGGCGGCGCAATCCGCATCATCACGAAGAAGCCGCGCGGCGACAATAGCGGCTATATCGAGGCGACTGGCGGCACCGACAATCATTACCAGATTCGCGGCGCCGTCGATCTCGGCCTTGTCCAGGACGTGCTCGCGTTGCGACTGACCGGCAGCGTCAAGGGTCAGGATGGCTGGGTCGATCTGGTCGATTACAAGTGCGAGAATCCGACGCTGGGCAACGACAATGTCGGCGGTCTCGGCCAGGGGCCGGTCAACAGGAGCTGCAAGCGCGGCACGCTCGGCGGCAGCAAGGACTATAATTTCCGGGGTTCGTTGCGCTGGCAGCCCGCCAGCACCATCGATGTCCTGCTGCAGGGCGATTATATGAAGGAAAATAGCGAGAGCCCGCCCGAGGCAATCCTCGCGACCAGCCTCAGCCTCATCAATCCCGAAACGGGCGCATCGGGTGGCCGGCTGGGCGCCGGGCAGGACATCAATTTCGACAACGGCCTGGCGCGCTATCTGCGCGGCCTCGGCACATCCTATTACGGCTTCGACGTTTCGACGCACGAGAAGATGACCGAGGTCGCCAACAGCTTCGTGTCGCCAACGCGCACCAGCACTTATGCGAGTTATGGCAACCCCCGGGTCGGTTATCGCAACCCGCCTAACGGCAATTTCAAGGCCTATGGCGGATCGCTGAACATCGATTGGGATATCGCCGAGAAGCTGCACCTCACCTCGATCAGCGCCTATCGCAAGGTCGAGGGCGTGTTCGGTCAGAGCCTGCTCGCGCTGCCGGCGGAAGAGGTGCGCCAGTCTGTCTCCAGCCGGCAGATCAGTCAGGAGGTCCGCCTGCTCGGCACGGTGTTCGACGGTTTCCTCGATTTCACGCTGGGCGGCTTCTACATCAACACGCACGGCACCAACCCGTCGCGCGTGCAGACCGAGGGCTTCACCAACGCGCTCGATTTCTTCGGCGACGACAAGAATAGGCTCAACGCCTGGGCGGCGTTCGGCGCGGTCGATCTCCACCCGTTGCCCGGCCTGACCCTGTCGGGCGGCCTGCGTTATTCAGACGAGCGCAAGACCTATACGTTCAACCGCGACTATTCGCCTTCGGGGTTGTCGGCGATCAACTTCATCTTCACGGGCAAGACGCACAATACCCGCGTCAATCCCCGGCTCGCGGTCAATTACGAGCTGAACGACAATCTCAGCATCTATGCCTCTTATGCGACAGGCTTCACGGCGGCGGGCTTCAACGCGCGTCCGTTCGGCCCGTCGTCAGTGTTCGCGCTCAAGCCCGAGAATGTGAAGGCCTACGAACTGGGCTTCAAGAGCCAGCTCTTCGATCGCCACGCCCGCTTCAACGCGGCGGTTTACCAGACCAATTTCGACGATATCGTCGGCACGACGCGCGGCCTCGGCGATCCGGCCTCGCGCTGCCCGGATTCGCCCTTCTGCAATGACAATATCGGCGATGCGCGAATCCGCGGCTTCGAGGCCGAACTCACCGCCTATCCGGTCGACGGGCTGCAAGTCGCGGCGAATGTGGGCTACACCCACTTCAAATATACCAGTCTCAGCACCGCCGTGCAGAATCTGACGCTGGACAGCCCCAACCAGCGCGTGCCCGACTGGAATGCCTCGGGCAGCGTCCAATATGATTTCGATCTGGGCGGCAAGGGCAAGATCACGCCGCGCGTGGACGTGAGCTACCGCTCGCGAATCTACTTCTCCACCTCGCGGGCCAATGTCTCGGCCCAGCAGGACCCCTATGCGCTGGTCAATGCCCGGTTGACCTATGCGACGGCGGACAATGACTGGTCGATTTCGCTTGCCGCAACCAACCTTTTTGACAAATTCTATTACACCACGCTGACCGATCAGCGGGAAAGCTTCGGCTTCCTCAGCGGCACGATCGGCCGGCCCCGTGAAGTGATGGTTACTGTGCGACGCAACTTCTGACGCCGCAGCCCTTCCGGCCGGCAGGGCGCCGCCGGCGGCCGGAAGGGATGGATGGGAGACGCCGCAAGAAGGGGCGCAGGGGGAGGATGAGATGGGTACGATGGTGACGGGTTCGGACGATCTGCCGCTCGCCTCCGGTACGCGATCGGCGGCCTCCGATGGCGTCGACGCGGCGGGCTTCCCGCCCGAACGGCAGGGCTGGTACGCCGTCTCGGTGATCGCGGTGGTCACCACCTTCGCCTTGCTCGACCAGGGTATCATCGGCCTGCTGATCCAACAGATCAAAACCGATTTCGCGCTTACCGATACCGAGGCGGGCCTGCTTCTCGGCCCTGCCTTCGTGATCTTTTACGCTTTCCTCGGTTTGCCGCTCTCGCGTTATGTGGACCGGGCGAACCGCACGATCATCATGTCGATCGGCATTTTCGTCTGGAGCATCGCGACCGCGGCGTGCAGCCTCGCGTCGAGCTTCATCGCGCTTTTCCTGTCGCGGATCATGGTGGGGGCGGGGGAATCGATTAACGGGCCCGCCAGCTACTCGATCATCTCGGACTATTTCCCGCGCGACAAACTGCCCCGCGCCATCGCGACCGCGCAGATCGGATCGGTGGCGGGCGGCGGGCTGTCGATGCTGATCGGCGGATCGATGATCTGGATCATTGCCAATGTCGGCAATCCCGATCTGCCGATCGTCGGTACGCTCCGGCCTTGGCAGGTCGTGTTTCTCGCGGTCGGCTTGCCCGGCATCCTCGTCTCGCTGCTCATGCTGACCGTCAAGGAGCCGCCGCGCCACGGACTGCGCATGGATCGGCCGAAGGTCGGCTTCTGGAAAGCGATGGGCTATCTGTGGGCGAATTTCGCGCTGTTCGGCCCGATGTTCATCGGGCTGACGGTGGGCTCGCTCGATCAGGGCAGCCGGGCCTGGGGCGCCGCCTTCTTCGAGCGCACCTACGGATGGTCGCCCGCGCAATATGGCTTCACCTCGGGCATCCTCTCGATCATCCTGATGCTGAGCGGCCTCTATATCGGCACGAAGGCTGTCGAGAGCATGCAGAAGCGCGGCTATGACGACGCGCCGATGCGCCTCGTCATCTACTGCCGGCTGGCGGCGATGCCTTTCGCGATCCTGATGCCCTTGATGCCGTCGCCCTGGCTCGCGCTGGCCTTTTCGGGCGTCGGTATGCTGACGCTCGGCATGAGCGGCCCGTCGCTGAACGCTGTGCTCCAGATCGTCAGCCCGAACGAGATACGGGGGCAGGTGACGGCGCTCTATCTCTTCATCTTCTTCGTGGTCGGATCGGGCCTCTCGCCTTTCGTGACGGGGGTCGTCACCGATTATGTCTTCACCTCGCCCGATGACCTGCGCTGGTCGATCATGCTGCTGCACGTCATCTTCCTGCCCGCCTCGCTGATCATCACCTGGCTCGGCTGGAAGCCCTATCGCGACGAGGTGCGACGCCTGAAGGCGATCGATCCACAAAGGGCCTGAACCGCAAAAGAGACAGGGAGAGAGAGGATGAGAAAGATCGCGCTTGCCGCCGCGCCGTTGCTGTTGGCCTCCGTTTCGGCGCTGGCGGCGCCGGCATCGACCAGCGATGTCGCGATGCCAGCCGCTCAATCGCCAAGCTATATCAAGCCCGCCAACGCGACGGCGCCGGTGGCGCTGCCCTGCACGCGTGCCTGCATGGAAGATTTGGCCGACCGCTTCATGAAGGCGCTCGTCGCGCATGATCCGCAGAGCCTGCCGCTCGCGGGCACCGTCCGTTACACCGAGATGGGGCAGGAGCTGGCGCTGGGCGACGGCCTTTGGGGCACGGCGAGTGCCGTCGGCACCTATCGCCATGTCTTCGCCGATCCGGAAGTCGGGCAGATCGGCCTGTTCGCCACCATGAAGGAGAATGGCAATCCATTCGTGATGGGCGCGCGCCTCAAGGTCGAGCTTGGTCGCATTACCGAGATGGAGGTGGTGCTCTATCGCTCGGGCACCGGCCCTGCCTGGAACGACGCGGGCGTGCTCGCGCTCGACAAGATGGGCAAGCCTAGGGATCTCTGGATGGCCGAGGTGCCGGCCAGGAGCCGCCTCAGCCGGCAGCAGCTCGTCGCGATCGCCAATTCCTATTTTGACGGCATCCAGCGCAATGACGGCAAGGGCTATTATCCCTTCACCGACGATTGCGACCGGTTGGAAAACGGCGTCTACACGACCAACAATCCCGGCCTCGTCAAGATGGGCGATGTCGATATCGGCGGCATGAGCTGCAAGCAGCAATTCCAGACCGGCCTCTACGGCGTCGTCACTCGCGTCCATCACCGCCGCTTCCTCGTGGTCGATGAAGAGCGCGGCGCGGTGTTCGCGCTCGGCGTGTTCGATCATGCGGGCACGATCAAGGAACTGACGATGCCGTCGGGCAAGAAGGTTTCGACCGGCTTCTTCAGCCGCCCGTCGAGCATCCTCCTGGCCGAAGGCTTCAAAATCAAAGGCAATCTGATCCGGCAGGTGGAGGCGGTGGGCGCCAGCGTTCCCTACCACAGCGATCCGGGTTGGTAGGAAAGGCGGAAAAATGGCACTCACCGATCTCAACGGCAAAAACGCCTTCATCACGGGCGGTGCGAGCGGCATCGGCCTTGGCATGGCGCAGGCCTTCGTGCGCAACGGCATGAAGGTGATGATCGCCGATATCTGGCAGGAGCATATCGATGCCGCACTGGCGATGTTCGAGGAGCGCGGGCAACGCGATAAGGTGGAGGCGATCGTCCTCGACGTCTCCGATCGCGATGCCTTCGCCGCGGCGGCGGATGCGTTCGAGGCCCGTCTAGGCAAGCTCCACCTGCTCTGCTGCAACGCCGGGCTGGGCGCCGGCGGCCGCGTCAAGGACACCAGCTACAAGGATTGGGACTGGGCGCTGGGCGTGATGATCGGCGGCACGGTGAATGGCCTCGTCAATTTCGTGCCCCGGATGATCGCGCATGGTGAGGGGGGGCATGTCGTCGTCACATCGTCGATGGCGGGCGTGCTCCAGCCGATCATGAAGGGCGGCATCACCTATGCGACGGGTAAGGCGGCGCAGATCGGCCTCGTCGAGATGGCGCGCTACGATCTGGCTGAGGACAATATCGGCATCTCGGCGCTGATTCCCGGCCCTGTCATCTCTAATATCTTCAAGGTCGGCCGCACCCGGCCCGATCGCTTCGCCAACGACGCCCCGCCGCCACCGCCCCGCCGCATCGATCCCGATCCGCGCTGGATGCAACCGGAGGTGGTAGGCGACATGGTCGTGAAGGGGGTGCTGGAGAACCAGCTCTACATCTTCACCCATGGCATGTTCCGGCAGGGCATGCAGGAGAAGTTCGACAAGCAGCTCCGCTCGTTGCCCACTACGCCGGACGATCCGGAACTTATGAAGGACCTCCAGATCTTCCTGAGCAATCCGATCTACACCGACGACGCCTGAAGATGGGGGCTCCTTTTGCTCCCCTTGACCTTTGTCACTTCCACGGTGCGGCGTCAGGCTTCGCGATAGATGGGGCTGCCGACGAGATGGGGCAGCAGTTCGAGCGCGGTGCGTTCGCGCTCCTCGTCCTGGCCGATCGCGCGCAGGATTGCGTCGCAACGATCCTGAATGCCAGGCCGGAATTCGGGCGCGGTGAAGATGTAGAGCGCATTGTCGCGGATGCCGCGCAACACGATTTCGCCCGCTTCCTCGGGCGACAGGGTGAGCTTGCCCAGCCTCTCACGATCAGTGTCGCTGAAATTGAAAGCGGGCGGGCGCGACGCCGCCGCCGGCGTCGCCTCGGTCGCGAGGCGCTCGGGCCGCGTCTTCTCATAGTCGCGGATATTGCTGCGCACGCCGCCGGGGCAGAAAGCGGAAACCCCGATCCCCTCGGGGGCCAGCTCGGCGCGCAGAGCTTCGGAGAAGCCGACCACGCCGAACTTGGTCGCGACATAAAGGCCCGCCGAGCTATAGTGCAGGATGCCCGCCATCGAGGCGGTATTGACGATATGCCCGCCCTCCCCGTGCTCGCGGATGCGCGGCAGGAGGAGCTTCACCCCGTTGAAGATGGCGGTGAGATTCACGTCGACCGCCCAGTCCCAATCCTCCCAGCTTGCCGTGCCGATGCTGCGCAGGATGCCGATGCCGGCATTGTTGCACAGCACATGGATCTTGCCGAAGGCCCGTTCCGCTTCCTCGGCCGCGGCGGCATAGGCGCCGCGGTCGGTCACGTCGAGGAGGAGGAAGCGGGTCCGCGCCTTGTGCCCTGCCTCGGTCAGTTCCGCCTCGGCCTGTTCGAGATGGTCGCGGCGCAGGTCCGCGACGATCACATTCATGCCGGCGGCGGCAAAGACCTTGGCCATGCCGAGCCCGATGCCGCTCGCGCCGCCGGTGATAAAAGCGGTCTTCCCTTCGATCTCGATCACGCGTCGCTCCTAGCGGCCCGTCGCCGGCGTCCAGCCGTCGCCCAGCCCGTAAGGCAGGGTGACGAACGGGAAGGCCTCGACCTCATGGATCTTGCCGCCGCGAATGCCGAACGTCTCCATCGTCACCAGATTGATGACCATGCCGATGCCCGGACGATCGGCCCCAAGGCTGTGGGGCGGCGCCGGCCGTTTGGTGCCGTCATGGACGAACAGCGGAAAGACGGCGACGAGGCCCTTCTGCTCGTCCACCACCATGCGGCGCGGCCATATCTTCTTGACGCCGACGAAGATGCCGGTGCTGATCTGCTGCTCGCACGTCATCGTGCTGAGCTTGGAGAAGATGCGCCCCATCTCGGTCGACGTGTCGGGCAGCTTGGGCGTTGGCGAGGCGCGGCCGGGCGTCTTGTTGTTGACTGTCTGATAGCCCTGCTCGTGCCGCACGCAATCTTCGGCGAACGGCGCGATCCGGCCGTCCTCGCCGGTCAGCGCATCGAAATAGGCGCTGGCGGCGTAAACCAGATATTCGCGTGAAGACCGCTCGGCCCTGGGCACGTCCGCCAGAAGTGTCGGGCGCGGCGTGGTCAGCAATTCCATCGCCTCCGGCGCGACATTGCGGTCGTAAAGCTGCTCCACCTCGGTGATCATCCGCCGCTCGACCTTGAGCCGGATCGCGACCATCGCCGGATGGCCGTCGATCCTATAGACCATCTGCACCGCGACTTGCCCGCTCACCGGATCGGCGACCGTTATCCGGAAATTGGTGGGCTTGATCGAGGCGTGCCAGAGCAGGCCTTCGCCCAGGCTCATTCGCCCCGAATTCTCGGTGACATAGACCTCCTCGGCGAGTGGCAGGCCGCTCTTGTTCTGCGTCTCCATCGCCTTCAGGAACTGATCGGCGATCCCGACCAGGCAGGCGCGGTCGCAAGGTTGCACCCGCGCCGGATCGAACGGCTGCTTGTACCAGGGCTTTGCCGCCGACGTCGCCTGCTGCGCTGTCGCGGGCGCACCCATGGCTATCGCCAGCGCGATCGCGCCCAAAGCCAATGCCTTTGCTTTCATGCTCCCCCACCTTTCATCGTGCCGTTCTCTCGCGCCTTGTTTTGCCTTTGGATCGGCGGCAGCTTAGAGAAGCGCCATTTAGCCTAGCCTCTTTTTTGATGATGTCAAAAAGTATGATGGCGAGTCGGGAACGAGGAGGAACGCTTGGGAAAATCGAGCATTGTGCCCGCGGAGGCGAAGATCGCCGAGAGTGATCCTCCGGCGCCGTCCTATCATGGTCTGCTGACCGGCCGGATCATCACGCTGCTCGATCTGCTGCGGCGCAGCGGCACGATGGCGCATCGCCGCGAATTCGGCCTGTCGGGCATGGAATGGCGGATCATGACGCAGGTGGGCGATCATGCGCCGCTGTCGCTCAACGAGCTGGCCGATCTGCTGATTCTCGATCGCGGTCAGTTGAGCCGCGCCGTCAAGGCGATGGTGGCGCGCGGCCTGCTGGACCGCAGGCGCCGGCCCGGCGGCCCCGCGATCGTCATCACCCTGTCGGAAGAGGGCAAGACCGTCTATACGCGGATGACTGAGCTTGCGTTCGCGCGGAATAGCTTCCTCGTTCAGGATATCGCGCCGGAGGAAATCGATCGCGTGATGGAGGCCATGAACCTCATCAGCGCGCGCGCCACCATGCTTTTGGAGACGGAGCGCTCTTATGGCGGCGGGACCGACGCGGACGAGGAGTGATCGGTAGGCGTGCTGGTTGAGAATTGAGCCGCTGCACTCCGGCGAAAAGTCCGATTCCTTCGGTCAGTGGTCGACATAGCCTTTCTCTTCGAGTTCGATTCCCATCGCCTTTTCCTGGGCGGCGCGTACCTCGGGCGGTTGGCCGAACTGGAAAATGAAGCGCGAATGGTGGATTTCCTTGCCCGCGCGGATCGCCTTGGTGTCGAGACCTTCGATCACCGCCTTGCGATCGAAGATCGGCAGTTCGATATTGGTCGCACGCGCCGGATCGCGGAGCACTCCCTTGGGGTCCAGCCCCTGTTCGATGCGCTGCATGTCGCGGAAATATTGCCGGCGGAGCATGCCGACGCCCACGTCGGAGCGGCCGAGATGTTCCTTCGTCCGATCCGAGATCGCGCCTTGCCCCAGCCAGGCGACGAAATCCTGGTTCATCACATGGCTGGTGATCCATTCCCCCGTTTCCGGGTGCGCGATCGGCCCGTACCAGGTGGGGATGCTCTCCTGTACGAAGGGCTCGTTGTCGCGTGCCACGCGCGCGAAGAACCAGCCGACGCTCAGCATGTTGGTGTCGTCCACCGGCACGCGATATTCGAAATGATCGCCAGTGAAGATCGCGTTCGGCCACAGGCAGACGCGGCCGACCGTCCAGAGGGGATGGTTCTCGTCGGTGTCCTCGCGGATGCGATTGTAGGTGTAGCCATGCTCGAATTCGCGGAAGTCGATCTTCAGATGCCTGGCGGCATAGGGACCGCGATTGCCGCGCAGGCGGATGCTCCAATTGGCGTGCATCCATTCGAAATGGATGGGATCGATCGAATTCTCCTGGCCTTGTAACCAGTTGCACGGGATTTCGGAGATGACGATCTGCACGAAGCCGTTCTTCCAGTTGAACGGTTCCCAGTCGGGCAGTTCGGGGGCGGGCGCCGGGCCGAGATAGGCCCAGATGAGGCCGGCATGCGCCTTCACCGGATAGGCCGTCGCGCGGACCTTGTCGCGGTGCTGCGTGCCGGTGCTTACCGTGTCTTCATAAGGTTGTTCGAGACAACTTCCGTCGGCGCCGAACAGCCAGCCATGATAGTTGCAGCGCAGCCCGCATTCCTCGACGAAGCCATAGGAAAGGTCGGCGCGGCGGTGCGGGCAATGGCGGTCGACGAGGCCGAAATTGCCGCTCAGATCCTTGTAGAGCACGAGGTCCTCGCCCATCAGGCGGACCTTTTTCGTGGATTTGTCGTCCAGTTCGCTGACGCCGGCGATTGGTTGCCAGTAACGACGCAGCAAATTGCCCATCGGCGTGCCCGGGCCGACGCGCGTCAGCATGTCATTCTGTTCCTGTGCCAACATCTGCTTTCCATCCCTAGCGAGATACAGCGCCGGCTTTGCGACAATATGATTGTCTAAGTCAACAATATATGTCTGTCGGAAGGGCGATCCTATCGCCGGTAGAGTGCGTCCAGCCGGTCGCCATAGACGTCGCGCAGGACGTGGCGGCGGATCTTGAGCGAGGGGGTGAGCTGGCCGTTCTCGATCGTGAAGGGCTCGTCGGCGATCAGGATGCGGCGCACCTTCTCGATCACAGAGAGATTGGCGTTCACCCGATCCACCGCCGCCGTCAGCGCATGGCAGAAGCGCGGATCGTCGCGCAGCGCCGCCGGATCGTAGGGCAGGCCCTTGGCCGCCGCCCAGCCGCGCGCCCAATCGGGATCGGGCACGACCAGCCCCACCAGATGCGGCCGGCGATCGCCCGCAACCATCGCCTGGAGAATTTCGGGCTCGAGCGTCAGCATCCCCTCGACGCGCTGGGGCGCGATATTGTCGCCCTTGTCGTTGACGATCAGGTCCTTCTTGCGATCGGTGATGACGATCCGGCCCTTCTCGTCGATATGGCCGACATCGCCAGTGTGCAGCCAGCCATCGCGCAGCACGCGCGCGCTTTCCTCCTCGTTGCGCCAATAGCCGTGCATCACCAGCTCGCCGCGCACCAGGATCTCGCCATCCTCGGCGATGCGGACCTCGGTATTGGCGATTGGCGGGCCGACCGTGTCCATCTTCAGCCCCGCGCGCGGACGGTTGCAGGAGATGACGGGCGCGGCCTCGGTCTGCCCATAGCCTTGCAGGAAGGTGAGGCCGAGCGCCTGGAAGAAATGCCCTACCTCGGGATTGAGCGGCGCGCCGCCCGACACCATTGCCTTCAACCGTCCGCCGAAACGCTGGGCGACTTGTTTGCGGAGGGTCCGCGAGAGCAGGAGGCGCATAGGCAGGTCGATGAGGCGCGGCTTCTCGCGCGCGCCGATCTCCAGCGCGCGCGCCATCAGATAGCGCGGCAGTCGGCCCTGCTTCTCCACCGACTTCAGGATGCGGGCGCGCAGTACCTCGAACAGGCGGGGCACGACGATCATGATTGTCGGGCGCACCTCCTCGATGTTCGAGGCCAGCTTCTCCAGCCCCTCGGCATAATAGATTTGCGCGCCGAGCCCGATCGGCAGGAACTGGCCGCCGGTATGTTCATAGGCGTGGCTCACGGGCAGGAAGGAGAGAAATATCTCATCGTCCCAGCCGAAATCCTCCGCGACGAGCGCGGACGCGCCTTCGACATTGTGGAGGATCGCGCCATGATGCTGGCGCACACCACGCGGCGCGCCGCCGGTGCCGCTGGTATAGAGGATGCAGGCGAGGTCCTCGCGCGCGAAATCGGCCATCGCCGCCGTGCGCTCGACATCGGACACATGGGCGCCGAGCAATGTCGCCCAATCGTGGAAGGCGACGCCCTGGCCGACGCGCATCGGCTCGATCCCGATCACCGTTTCGCAAGCGGTCGAGCGCAGCACCGCCGGCATCGCTGTCTTGGCGAGTTTCTGCGTCGAGAGGATGATCGCGCGCGCGCCGCTATTCTCCAATATATGCTGGTGATCGCGCTCGGTATTGGTGGTGTAGGTGGGTACGGTGACGCAGCCGGCCGCCATGATCGCCAGATCGGCGATACACCATTCTGGGCGGTTTTCGGAGACGAGCATCACCCGGTCGCCGCGTCCCAGTCCCAGCGTACCGAGCGCCGCGGCAAGCGAGGAAACCTGCGCCGCCGCGTCAGCCCAGCTCGTTGCGCGCCATTGGCCGTCCTGTTTCGCCCAGAGGAACGGCGCGTCGCCCTTCTCCCGCGCGCGGGAGAAGAACATCGTCACCAGATTGGGGAAATGTTCGAGGACGCGCATCGTCCTACTCCGCCAGCGCCACGCCCTCGCTGCGCGGATCGGCGGCGCCGCGCCAGCCGTCGGGCGTGCGCTCGATCGCGTTGAGCTTCGAGGTCAGGCTCGCGGGCGTCACCGTCTGGCCCAGCACCTCGATCCGGGGGGCCATCTTCTCCAGCATCGTGCCTTTCTCCACCAGCACCGCGCCGCCGCCGAAATAGATGTTCGGCAGGTCGATCGCCTGCTGGGCCGTAAGCCCCCAGTCGAGCACCCCGACCAGCGCGCGCAACACATGCATGATGATCTGCTTGCCGCCCGCCGAGCCGATCGCGAGGATCGCCTTGCCCTCTGGCCCATAGACGATGGTGGGAGACATGGAGGAGAGCGGCCGCTTGCCCGCTTCCACCCGGTTGGCGACGGGCGCGCCATTCTTCTCGGGCGCGAAGCTGAAGTCCGTCAGCTCATTATTGAGGACGAAGCCGTTGGCCACCAATTGGCTGCCGAACGGTCCCTCGACCGTCGAGGTCATGGCGATCATGTCGCCCGATTCGTCGGCGGCGATGAAGCTGGTGGTGGAGGGCACCTCGCTCGATGGGACGGTGGTGCGCGGCGCGGCGCCCGGCGGCATGCCCGCTTCATAAGCGGGCAGCGACTTATCGATCGAGATCAGCGCCGAACGCTTCGCCAGATAGTTTTTGTCGATCAGGCCGGCGAGCGGCACCTTCACGAAATCGCTATCGCCCAGATAGGCGTCGCGATCGGCATAAGCGAGTTGCATCGCCTCGGCGATCAGGTGCCAGGACCGCGGATCGTTCGGCCCCAGCGCTTTCATGTCGAAGCGTTCGAGCATGCCGAGGATCTGGAGGATCGTCACCGCACCCGACGAGGGCGGCCCCATGCCGCAGATGCGATAGCGGCGATAGGCGCCACACACCGCCGGCCGCGCCTTCGCCCGATAGGCGGCGAGGTCGGCGGGGCTGAGCGTCGTCGGGTTACGCGGCGCGTTCGCCACCGCCTTGACGATCGCGGCGGCGGTTTCGCCCGTATAGAAGGCGTCGGGGCCCTGCTGTGCGATCCGCTGCAGCGTCGCGGCCAGCGCGGGATTGCGGACGGTCGCCCCCACCGGCAGCGGCGTGCCGTCGGGCGCATAGAGGGCGGAGATTTCGGGAAAATCCTTCCAGACGGGGGCAACGAGCGCCATCATCTGCGCCATGCGCGGTGTCACCTTATAGCCCTTTTCTGCCAACGCGATCGCCGGTTCGAACAGCTTCGCCCAAGGCAGGCGGCCCCACCGCTTATGCACCTGCTCCATCAGCCGGACATTGCCGGGCACGCCGACCGAGAGGCCGCCGGGCACCGCCTGCCGGAAGGGCAGCGGCTTGCCGTCGAGGCCGAGAAAACGCCCCGGCCCGGCGACCGCCGGGGCCGTCTCGCGACCGTCGATCGTCAATATCCTGCCGCTCTTGCCGTCATGATGGATGAGGAAGCCGCCGCCACCGATTCCCGAGCTTTGCGGCTCGACCACGGTGAGCGCGAGCAGCATCGCCATCGCGGCGTCGGCGGCGTTGCCGCCTTCGTGCAGGATCGTTCGCCCCGCCTCCGCCGCGCGGGGATCGGCCGCCGACACCATGCCGCCTGCGGCAACGGCCGTCGCGGGAAGCGAAAGCAGGGACAGGAAAAGGGCGAGGATCAGCGCGAGGCGGGATTTCATGGCCGGGACAGTAGCCGCCTTTGCCTCTGTCGCAACCCGCTTCATCCGCGATCGCTTCCCACCGCCTCCGCCAGCGTGGCGAAGCCATGCGCGTCGAGCAGCGTCGCAAGCCCCCGCGTGATCCGGCGCGCCAGCCCCGGCCCTTCATAGACGAGCGCGCTGTAGAGCTGGACCAGGCTCGCGCCCGCGCGGATGCGCGCGAACGCCTGCTCGGCCGACGCGATGCCGCCCGCCCCGATCAGCGGCAGCGCGCCGCCGCTCGCTACCCGGAAGTCGCGCAGCCGCTGGAGGGCGAGATCGTGGAGCGGCGCGCCCGAAAGCCCGCCTGTTTCGCCTGCCTGCTGCGATCGCAGCGGCGGGCGCGAAATCGTCGTGTTGGCGACGATCAGTGCGTCGACCTTGCGATCGACAGAGACGGCGACGATGTCGTCGATGTCGGCGCGCGTGAGATCGGGCGCGACCTTGAGGAAGACCGGCGGCCCGTCCGGTCCTCTCGCCTCGATCACGTCGGCGAGCAATTCGTCGAGCGAGGCGCGCGACTGTAGCGCGCGCAAGCCCGGCGTGTTGGGCGACGAGATGTTGACCGTCAGATAATCGGCGACGGGCGCCATCACCTTCGCCCCCTTCGCATAATCGGCGATGCGATCGGGCGAGTCCTTGTTCGCGCCGATATTGACGCCGACGATGCCGGGTCGGCCCTTGCGCTTGAGCAGCCGTTCGAAGGCCGCCGCCTGCCCGCCATTGTTGAAGCCCATCCGGTTGATGACCGCGCGGTCCTCCGTCAGCCGGAACAGGCGGGGGCGCGGATTGCCTTCCTGCGCATAGGGGGTGATCGTCCCCACCTCGACGAAGCCGAAGCCCAATCCCAGCATCGCGTCGGGCACGCGCGCATCCTTGTCGAACCCCGCCGCGAGGCCCACCGGATTGGGAAAGGTGATTCCCGCCACCCGCATCACGAGTCGCGTATTGGCGGCCGGCGGCGCGGTGCGGGGCTTCAGCTTGAGCGCGGCGATCGTCGCATGATGCGCGCTTTCGGCATCGACACGGAACAGCAGGGGGCGGAGGAGCGGATAGAGCGACATTGCCTGCGCGATAGCCGTTTCGTGGGTTCCCGTCAGCCCCGCCGCAAAAGTCCATTTTGGACGAGGTTTGGCGATTCTGTCCAATCCGGCGATATGTTGATCCGCTATAGGCCCTCCCGCGACCCGAAGGACTCCGGCCTCACGGCTGGGGCCCTTTACCTGCGGGCCCGGCAGGAAAATCTTCCCGCCGGGCCGCTTTTTGCGTGACCCGGCCGTGATTTCCGTGCATCCGCTCGTTGCAGACGGTTAATGACAGGGGAGCGGACAGGTGCGGGGGCAGGCTGGACCGATGCTTTCACCGATCTCGCTCGGCTATTTCCCGCCGGCGACCGATCTGCGTAGTCATATCTCTTATTATTACGTGTTCCGCGCCAATGTGCCACGTATCAGCGACGTGATGCGGGCGGATGTCGCGCAGCTTCGCTTCATGATTGGCGGGCAGGGCCATTACAGCTTCGGAAACGGGCTCACGCTGCCGACGCCCGACGTCTGCCTCGTCGGGCCGACGACGGCGGCGACCCGCTTCACCGTCGAGGGGCCGGTGCTGGTGTTCGGCATGGGAATCCTCCCCGCTGGCTGGGCGCGGATGGTGCGCGACGATGCCGCGAGCCATGCCGATCGCGTCGAGGATGCCGTGGCGATGTTCGGCCCGCCGCTGGCCGATGCGCTGAACCGGATGCGCGAGGCGCGCACCGAGCCCGAGCTGTTCGATATCGCCGATCGCACGATGCGCTGGCTAAGCCGGCGCGCGGGAGAGCCACCCTTGTGGTTCACCCAGCTCACCGATTCATGGCTTACAGGACAGGCGAACCCGTCGGTCGATTGGCTTGTCGCCGAATCGGGGCTGTCGGCGCGCCATGTCGAGCGGCTGGCGCGGCGTTTCTATGGCGCGCCGCCCAAACTGCTGGCGCGCAAATATCGGGCGTTGCGCGCCGCCTCGTTGCTGGGCGCGGGCGAGCGGCCATGGTCCGATCCGCTGAACCAGCCCTTTTACGATCAGTCGCACCTCATTCGCGAGTTCAAGCGTTTCACCGGTCTTACCCCCGGCCAGCTCGAACGCAGCCCGCCGCCGATCGCGCGGCTGAGCCGCCAGCGCCGCGCGCTGGCCGGTCTCGCGCCCGAGATTGCGGTGGTGAGCTGACGTCTTTCGGCGGAGACCGCTTTCGGGCTTGACCCGGAGGCTTCATATCCCCAGATGCAATCGGAGCGAATCAATCCGATTGGATGACATGCGTCTGTCGAACCTTACCGATTACGCAATCGTGATGCTCTCCGCCGCCGCGCGGCGGGGCAGCGACGAGCGCCTCACCGCGACCTTGCTCGCGGACGAGACGGGCGTGCCGCTGCCCACCGCGCAGAAGCTGATGGGCCGGCTGGCGGCGGCGGGGCTGCTGACCTCCGCGCGCGGCACCGGCGGCGGTTTCGCGCTCGCGCGCGCGCCGTCGGCGATCAGCCTCGCCGATATCGTCGAGGCGCTCGAAGGCCCGATCGCCATGGCCTCCTGCGTGGAGGAAGGGCGGCACGATTGCGCGCTGGAGGAGGGGTGTCAGGTAAAGCCGCATATCGGCGCGGTGAATGTCGCGGTGCGTGGCGTGCTCGGCGGGGTCAGCCTCGCCAGCCTCGCCGCCATCCCCCAGTGCGGCAATGGAGTGACGGCATGAGCGAAGTCAGGAATCGCGAGGCGTTCGACGCTGCCCAGCGAGCGTCCACCTATGAGTGGGGCTTCTCCAGCGATGTCGAGCAGGATTTTGCGCCCAAGGGCCTCAATGAAGATACTGTCCGCTTCATCTCCGCGAAGAAGGACGAGCCGGATTGGATGCTCGACTGGCGGCTGAAGGCGTTCCGCCTGTGGCTGACGATGGAGGCACCCGACTGGGCGAAGCTCGACGTCCCGCCGATCGATTATCAGGACGCTTATTATTATGCCGCGCCCAAGGCGAAGCCGACGCTCGCCTCGCTGGACGAACTCGATCCCGAAATCCGCCGCACCTATGAGAAGCTCGGCATTCCGATCGAGGAGCAGAAGGTGCTCGCCGGCGTCGAGGGCGCGCGCAAGGTGGCGGTCGACGCGGTGTTCGACTCGGTATCGGTGGCGACCACCTTCCGCGAGGAATTGAAGAAGGCGGGCGTCATCTTCCTGTCGATCTCGGAAGCGATCCGCGAATATCCCGATCTGGTTCGCAAGTGGCTCGGCAAGGTCGTGCCGATGCAGGACAATTATTTCGCGACGCTCAATTCGGCGGTCTTTTCGGACGGCACCTTCGTCTACATCCCCGAAGGGGTGCGCTGCCCGATGGAGCTTTCCACCTACTTCCGCATCAATGCGGAAAATACGGGGCAGTTCGAACGCACGCTGATCGTCGCCGACAAGGGCAGCCACGTCTCCTATCTCGAAGGCTGCACCGCGCCGCAGCGCGACGAGAACCAACTGCATGCCGCAGTGGTCGAGCTGGTCGCGCTCGACGATGCCGAGATCAAATATTCGACCGTCCAGAACTGGTATCCCGGCGATGAGGAAGGCAAGGGCGGCATCTACAATTTCGTCACCAAGCGGGCGCTTTGTCAGGGGCGGAACAGCAAGGTGAGCTGGACGCAGGTGGAGACGGGATCGGCGATCACCTGGAAATATCCCTCCTGCGTGCTGGCGGGGGAGAATAGTGTCGGCGAATTCTATTCGGTCGCCGTCACCAACAATTTCCAGCAGGCCGATACCGGCACAAAGATGATCCACCTCGGGCGGAACAGCCGCTCGACGATCGTGTCGAAGGGGATCAGCGCGGGGCGGAGCAACAACACCTATCGCGGCCTCGTCCGCGTCGGCCCGACGGCGGAGGGGGTGCGCAACTTCACCCAATGCGATTCGTTGCTGCTGGGCGACAAATGCGGCGCGCACACCGTGCCCTATATCGAGGTCCGCAACCCCAGCGCCCAGATCGAGCATGAGGCGACGACGAGCAAGATTTCGGACGACCAGCTCTTCTACGCGATGCAGCGCGGCCTGGATCAGGAACAGGCGGTGGCGCTGATTGTCAACGGCTTCGCGAAGGATGTGCTGCAACAACTCCCGATGGAGTTCGCGGTCGAGGCGCAAAAGCTGCTGGGCGTGAGTCTTGAGGGGAGTGTGGGGTGAGTGACGTCGCCCCCACCCCAACCCCTCCCCTGAAGGGGAGGGGCTTGAGTGGTCGCGAGACGGCCGCGCGCACGGACACCCCTCCCCTTCAGGGGAGGGGCCGGGGGTGGGGGCTATCAGCAGGCGCTCTCGCCACCTTGCAAGGCCGCGCTCGCGCCATGCGCCACGCGCCGACCGAGCCGGAAAAGCGCCTCTGGCGGCACCTCTCGAACCGCCAGCTGGAAGGGTTCAAGTTCCGCCGCCAACAGGCGATCGGGCGCTACATCGCGGATTTCGTCTGCCCGGCGGCGCGGCTGATCGTCGAGGTCGACGGCGACACGCATGACGAGGCAGCGGATCGGGCGCGCGATGCGGCGCTGGCGGGGCTGGGGTATCGGGTCGTGCGTGTCGCGAACCGGGACGTGATGACAAATATGGAGGGGGTGTTGGGGCATATTGCTGAGGCATTGCGTGAGATTGAACGCCCCCACCCCAACCCCTCCCCTGAAGGGGAGGGGCTTGAAGCGAGAATGATGGGACTATGCTGAAAATCGACAATCTTCATGCCGAGATCGACGGCAAGCCGATCCTCAAGGGGCTTACGCTCGCCATCAATCCGGGCGAGATTCATGCGATCATGGGACCGAACGGGGCGGGCAAGTCGACGCTTTCCTATGTGCTGGGCGGGCGGCCCGGCTATGAGGTGACGGGGGGCAGCGTCACCTTCGACGGGCAGGATTTGCTGGCCCTCGCGCCGCATGAGCGCGCGGCGGCCGGGCTGTTCCTCGGTTTCCAGTATCCGGTGGAGATTCCGGGCGTGTCCAACGTCCAGTTCCTGCGCACCGCGCTCAACGCGCAGCGCAAGGCGCGCGGCGAGGAGGAGCTTTCGGGCGGCGCGTTCCTGAAGATCGCGCGCGCGCAGGCGAGCGATCTCGGCCTCGACCTGGAGATGCTGAAGCGGCCGGTGAATGTCGGTTTCTCGGGCGGCGAGAAGAAGCGCAACGAGATGGTGCAGATGGGGATCATCGCGCCGAAAATGGCGATCCTCGACGAAACCGATTCGGGCCTCGACATCGACGCGCTGCGGGTGATCGGTGACGGGATCAACCGGATCATGCGCGCGCCAGACAAGGCGGTTCTGCTCATCACCCATTATCAGCGCCTGCTCGATTATGTCCGGCCCGATTTCGTCCACGTGCTGGCCGGCGGGCGGATCGTGCGGTCGGGCGGTCCCGAACTCGCGCTCGAACTCGAACGCGAGGGCTATGGGGACATCGCCGCATGATCCTCGCTCTGCCCTCGACGCGCGAGGAAGCGTGGCGCTGGTCGGACCTCGCCGCCTTGCCCGCGCTTGCGGCGGACAGCCCGGCGGGCGGCGCGCCCGACGTCGGCGGCCTGTGGCTCGGCTGCGGAGGGCCGCGCCTGCTGTTTATCGATGGGCGGCTCGATCCGGCGTCGAGCGAGCCGGGGCTGCTCCGTCTCGGCCCGGTCGGGGCGGAGAGCGCACATCCGCTTGCCCGGCTGGCGAGCGGCGAGGGCTGGACGCTCGACCTGGGGCCGGAACATGCGCCGCCCGCGACGATCGAGATCGTCCATGTCTCGACCGGCGGCGCCAACCATCTGCCCGCGCGGATCGTGCTGGCGGAGGACGCGCAGGCGTCGATCGTCGAGACGTTCGTGGGCGACGGCTGGGCGAACCGGCTGACGCAGGTGACGCTTGGCCGCTCGGCGCGGCTGATGCGCGCGGTGCGGCTGGCGCAGGCATCGGGCTTCACCTCGCTGCGCGATGAGGCGGAGGTCGGGCAGGGCGCGAGCTATGTCGCGACCATGCTCGCCGCCGGCGGCGCGGGCACGCGGATCGATGCGGCGCTGCGGCTGACGGGCATGGGCGCTTTCGCCGAACTGGGCGGCGCGCTGCTCGCGCGTGACGGGCAGCGGCATGACGTCGCGACGGTGATCGACCATGTCGCGGGTGGCGGCACCAGCCGGCAGGTGTGGCGCGCGGTGGCCGACGATGCTGCCACCGCCAGCGTCGCCTCGCGCGTCGAGGTAGCGCGCGACGCGCAGAAAACCGATGGCGAGCAATCGCTGCGCGGCCTGCTGCTCAAGCGTTCGGCGACGGTGAACCTGAAGCCCGAGCTGGAGATTTTCGCCGATGACGTGAAATGCGCGCATGGCGCGGCGGTCGGCGAACTGGATGCGCGCGCGCTCTTCTATCTCGAATCGCGGGGCGTGCCGCCGGTGGAGGCGCGCGCGCTGCTCACCCACGCCTTCGTCGCCGATGCGCTCGACCGGATCGGCGACGAAGCGGCACGCGAGGCGTTCGCGGCCGATGCGGACCGATGGCTTGCCGGAGAAGAAGGCTGATGGCGACATTGCTGACCCGCCCGCTCGACAGGGTGGCCGATTTTCCGGCGATCCCCGAAGGCTGGGCCTATCTCGACACCGCCGCCACCGCGCAGAAGCCGACGCCGGTGATCGACGCGATCGCCAAGGCTTATGGCGAAACCTACGCGACCGTCCATCGCGGCGTCTATGCGCGTTCCGCCGACATGACGATCGCCTATGAGGCCGCGCGCGCGCGCGTCGCCCGCTTCATCGGCGCGGCGACGGCGGACGAGATCGTCTTCGTGCGCGGCGCGACCGAGGGGATCAACCTCGTCGCCCAGACATGGGGGCAGGGCCTGAAGGCGGGCGACCGCATCCTGCTCTCCACGCTGGAGCATCATTCGAACATCGTGCCCTGGCAGTTGCTGCGCGACCGCATCGGCGTCGCGATCGACGTCGCGCCGCTGACGCCCGATGGGCGGATCGATCTGGACGCGGCGGAAGCGATGCTCACCCCCGCGCACAAGCTGGTCGCGCTCGCTCATGTATCGAACGTGCTGGGGTCGATCCTCGACGTGCGCCGCGCCGCCGATCTGGCGCATGGAGTGGGTGCGAAGCTGCTGGTCGACGGCTGTCAGGCGGTGCCGCGGCTCCCCGTCGACGTGACCGCGCTCGATTGCGACTTCTACGTCTTTTCGGGGCACAAGCTCTACGGCCCCACCGGCATCGGTGTGCTCTGGGCGCGGGGCGAGCTGCTCGATGCGATGCCGCCCTGGCAGGGGGGCGGGTCGATGATCGATCGCGTCACCTTCGAACGCACCACCTACGCGCCGCCGCCGGGGCGGTTCGAGGCGGGGACGCCGCATATCGTCGGCGCGCTCGGCCTCCATGCCGCGATCGATTATGTCGACGCGCTCGGCCTCTCCGCGATCCACGCGCATGAGACGGCGCTGGTCGATCGCACGCGCGAGGCGCTGTCGGCGCTCAACAGCGTCACCCTGTTCGGGCCCGAAGAATCGGCGGGAATCGTCAGCTTCGCGATCGAGGGGGTTCATCCGCACGATATCGGCACCATATTGGACGAAGAGCAGGTGGCGATCCGCGCCGGCCACCATTGCGCGCAGCCGCTGATGGAGCATCTGGGCGTGCCGGCGACCGCGCGGGCGAGCTTCGGGGTCTACAATAGCGAGGCCGATGTCGCCGCTCTGGTGCGCGGCATCGAACGGGTGACGAGAATTTTCAGCCATGGATGAGCATGTGAGCGATCAGCACCGGATCGAGATGGAAGAGGTGACGAGCGTCGCCCCGCCGCCGAAGGCGCGGGTGGAGGATGTCCAGCGCGCGCCCGACTATCTCGAAGGGTTCCTGAACACGGCGCCCGCGCCACACCCGGCGGGCGAACCGGGCGGCGACCTCTATGAGGCCGTCATCGCCGCGCTGCGCGAGATTTACGATCCCGAAATCCCGGTCAACATCTACGACCTCGGCCTCGTCTACGGCGTCGAGATCAGCGACGATGCGCATGTGACCGTGACGATGACGCTGACGACGCCGCATTGCCCCGTTGCCGAATCGATGCCGGGCGAGGTGGAGATGCAGATCGGCGCGGTGCCCGGCGTCGGCGTCGTCGATGTCGATCTCGTCTGGGATCCACCATGGGATCCGGCCAAGATGTCGGATGAAGCGAAACTCGAACTGGGGATGCTCTGATGGCGACGACCACCCGTGCGCGCCCCGCCGCGCTCACCCTCACCCCCTCGGCCGAGGCGCGGATCGCCGCGCTGATGGCGAACGCGCCCGATGGCGCCGTCGGCGTCAAGCTGTCGACGCCGCGTCGCGGTTGCTCGGGCCTTGCCTATTCGGTCGATTATATCATCGGCGAGGCCGATCCGATGGATGAGAAGATCGCGACGCCGGGCGGCGATTTCTATGTCGATGCGGGGTCGCTCCTCTATCTGATCGGATCGACGATGGACTGGGTGGAGGATGATTTCGCCGCCGGCTTCGTCTTTCAGAATCCGAACGCCAAAGGCGCCTGCGGCTGCGGCGAGAGCTTTACGGTCTGAGCCGAACGACGCGCGGTTGCCCGGTGACGGACGCCCGGCTAGAGCCACGCCCATGCTTGCCCCGCTCCGCCATGTCGACACCTGGATCTTCGATCTGGACAATACGCTTTACCCGGCGTCGGCAGACCTGTTCGGCCGTATCGACGTCAGGATGGGGCAGTATATCCAGCGCCTGCTGGGCGTCGATCCGGCAGAGGCGCGGCGCGTGCAGAAGGCGCTGTTCGTCGAGCATGGCACGACATTGTCGGGTCTGATGCGGACGCATGATATCGATCCGAACGACTTCCTCGATTATGTCCACGATATCGAGATGGATGCACTGGCCGAGGATCGCCGGCTGGTCGAGGCGGTGGCCCGGCTGCCGGGCCGCAAGCTGGTCTTCACCAACGGCGATGCGCCCTATGCGCGGCGCGTGCTGGCGAAGCTCGGCCTCTCCGATAGTTTCGAGGCGATCCACGACATCCACGCCTGCGCCTATCAGCCCAAGCCCGATCCGGCGAGCTATCGCGCGATGTGCGACGCGCTCGCCGTCACGCCCGAAAGCGCGCTGTTCGTCGAGGATATGGCGCGCAACCTGAAGCCCGCCAAGGCGCTCGGCATGACGACGGTGTGGGTGAACAACGGCTCCGAACGCGGCGCGCACGATCATCATCCGGACTATATCGATTTCGAAATCGCCGATGTCGGCGAATGGCTTCACGCGATCTTAGGGGAATGACATGAGCAAGGACCTGCAGGGCACGATCGAGGCGGCGTGGGACGCGCGCGACACGATCGGTTTCGACACGCGCGGGCCGGTGCGCGAAGCGGTGGGCGCGGCGCTGGCGCTGCTCGACAATGGCGAAGTGCGCGTCGCGGAGAAGGCAGGCGCCGAATGGGTCGTCAACCAGTGGCTGAAAAAGGCGGTGCTGCTCTCGTTCCGCCTCAACGACAATGCGCTGATCGATCACGGTCCCGGGGCTGCCCAATGGTGGGACAAGGTGCCCAGCAAGTTCGCCGGCTGGGGCGAGAACCGTTTTCGCGCGGCGGGTTTCCGCGCGGTGCCCGGCTCGATCGTCCGCGCCGGCGCGTTCGTCGACAAGGGCGTCGTGCTGATGCCGAGCTTCGTCAATATCGGCGCCTATGTGGGCGAGGGCACGATGGTTGACACCTGGGCGACGGTCGGCTCCTGCGCGCAGATCGGCCGCAACGTCCATCTGTCGGGCGGTGTCGGCATCGGCGGCGTGCTCGAACCGTTGCAGGCGAACCCCGTGGTGATCGAGGATAATTGCTTCATCGGCGCGCGTTCGGAAGTGGTCGAGGGCGTGATCGTCGAGGAAGGCGCGGTGCTCGCCATGGGCGTGTTCCTCTCCTCCACCAGCCAGATCATCGATCGCACGACGGGCGAGGTATTCGTCGGTCGCGTGCCGGCTTATTCGGTGGTCGTGCCCGGCACGCGCCCCGGCAAGCCGCTGCCCGACGGCACGCCCGGCCCCAATCTCGCCTGCGCGGTGATCGTCAAGCGCGTCGACGCGCAGACCCGCGCCAAGACCGCGATCAATGATCTGTTGAGGGATTGAGGCCACGGGGGGGCATAACGAAGAAACCCGCCGCGTCGCGAAACGCGGCGGGCGGCGCATGGAGCCGCCGATGCGGACGATCGAATCTCTGGCCAAGGGCCGCGACAATAATTTCAACCTGATCCGGGTTGTCGCTGCCACGGCCGTCCTCGTCTCGCATGCCTGGCCGATCGCCCTCGGCCCCGGTGTGGTCGAGCCGTTGGAGACGATCGCGCCCACCAATCTCGGGCGGCTTGCCGTCGCGGTGTTCTTCGCCGTGTCGGGCTTCTTCATTACGAAGAGCTTCGATCGCCGGGAATCCTTCATCGCCTTTGGCGTGGCGCGAGTCTTGCGTCTTTTCCCCGGCCTTATCGTCGTCCTGCTGCTCACCTTGTTCCTGTTGGGCCCGGCCTTCACGCATCTGGCGCTGTCGGACTATTTTGGATCGTGGCGGACATGGACCTATGTGCCGCACAATCTCTTGCTGTTCCGGCTTCAATATGATCTGCCGGAGACGTTCACCGCCAATCCGATCGGGCCGGCAATCAACGGCTCCCTATGGACCTTATGGTATGAGGTGTCCTGCTATGGCGGGGTGGTCGTGCTGGGCTTTGCGGGGTTGCTGAGGCGCCGCCGCTTCCCCCTCTTCCTTCTCGCTTATGCGCTGCTCTATTCGGCGTTGCGTATGCGTCAGCCGGGTCTGCCGCCAGCGCCGATCATGGAACTCAGCCTGCCGTTCGTGACCGGCGCCTGCTTTTACGTCTTCGGCCGCTATCTGCCGCTCTCGCTCGGCGGCGTGGCTTTGCTCGCCGGACTGGCGTTCCTCCTCCGCGAGACGATGCTTTATCGGGAAGCGTTCATTCTCGCGCTGGCTTATGCCGTCTTCTGGGTGGGGCATCTCGAATGGCCGCTGCTCCGATCCTATAACCGGCTCGGCGACTATTCCTACGGCATGTACATCTTCGCCTTTCCGATCGAGCAGTCGATCGTCGCGCTGGTTCCGGGCATAGCGCCGGGCGCGCTGATCGTTGCGGCGCTGGGCGTGACGATACCCTGCGCGATCGCCTCCTGGCATTGGATCGAGCATCCCGCGCTGGCGCAGCGGCATCGCGTGGGCCATCGGCTCACGCTCTCCTGGAACGGCGTGCGGCGGCAGCCAGCGCCGTTGCCCGATCCGGCGGCCGACTGATCAGCTTTTCCCCGGCGGATTGAGCGCCCCGTCGATCAGCTTCTTCGCCCGCTCGCCATTCCAGTCCATCGCACCGACCACGCGCCATAATTCCTTGCCGTTCGCGTCGTAGAAGATGGTGGTGGGCAGGGTGCCCGTGCCGATCGCGGTCGCGAGCACGCCCTGGCTGTCGAGAAAAGGCTCCAGATTCTTGAATTTCTCCTTGGCGAAGAAATCGCTCACCGCCTTGCGGCCGCTGATGTCCTGGCTGACGACGATGGTGCGGAAACGCCCCGCCTCGCGGCCGGCCAGCGCATCGAGCGTGGGCATCTCGCTGACGCAGGGCGCGCACCATGTCGCCCACAGATTGACGAGCAGCGGCTTGCCCCGGAAGGTGGCGAGCGTCGCGGGCGAATCCTTGGGATCGAGGAAGGGAATGGCGGGCGCGGGCTGGCCGACATGGCTCACGTCCACCGCGCCGATCGGCTCCTTCGCGCCTTGCGCTTGCGGCTGATCGGGCGATTGCCTATCGCAAGCCGCAAGCATGGACAGAAGGACGAAGACGATCAGCGGGCGCACGACAAACTCCAATCAGATGTGGGGAGGGCGCTTCGCTGAAGGCCCGGCCGCGGTGATGCGCGAGATTAACGCTTCCATACCTTTCGACAAGCGTCTTTGGCAGCAGGACATAGCCGGATCGCGCGCCCATGTCGCCATGCTGGCGGCGCAGGGCATCGTCACGCACGAGGACGCGGCGCGGATCGACGAGGGGCTGGGCCGGATCGCAGAGGAATATGAAGCAAACGGCGTTCCCGAGGATCTCGCGCTTGAAGACATCCACATGGCGACCGAGGCGCGACTGGCCGAGCTGATCGGTCCCGCCGCCGGGCGGCTCCACACCGCGCGCTCGCGCAACGACCAGGTAGCGACCGATTTCCGGCTGTGGGTGCGCGACGCGATCGATGCTGTGGAGACGGGGCTGAAGGCGCTCCAGATCGCGCTCGTCACCCGCGCTGAGGAACATGCGGCAAGCGTGATGCCCGGCTTCACGCACCTCCAGGTCGCCCAGCCGGTGACGCTGGGCCATCATCTGATGGCCTATTTCGAGATGATCGGTCGCGATCGTTCGCGCTTCGCCGATGCGCGGCGGCGGCTGAACCAATGCCCGCTGGGATCGGCCGCGCTGGCGGGCACCGGCTTTCCGATCGATCGGAAAGCCACGGCGAGTGCGCTGGGCTTCGACGCACCGACCGCGAATTCGCTCGATTCGGTGTCGGATCGCGATTTCGGGCTCGATTATCTGATGGCGGCGACGCAGACGGCGCTGCACCTCTCGCGGCTGGCGGAGGAGTTCATCCTGTGGGCGAGCCAGCCCTTCGGTTTCGTCAGGCTGCCTGATGCTTACTCGACCGGCTCGTCGATCATGCCGCAGAAGCGTAATCCCGACGCGGCGGAGCTGGTGCGCGGCCATTCGGGGCGCATCGCGGGCTGCATGACCGCGCTCGTCATGACGATGAAGGGCCTGCCGCTGGCTTATTCGAAGGATATGCAGGACGACAAACCTCCGGTGTTCGAGGCGCATGATCTGCTGGCGCTGTCGATCGCGGCGATGACGGGGATGATCGAGAAGACCGATTTCGTGCCCGCGCGGATGCGCGCGGCGGCGGAGGCGGGTTTCTCGACCGCGACCGACCTGGCCGACTGGCTGGTGCGTGTCGCCGACATTCCATTCCGCGAGGCGCATCATATCACCGGCGCGGCGGTGCGGCTGGCCGAAAGCGAGGGGCTTGCGCTTTCCGCGCTGCCGCTCGACAGGTTGCAGGCGATCGACGGCCGTATCGACGCGCGTGTCTATGAGGCGCTCACCGTCGATGCGTCGGTGGCGAGCCGCAAGAGCCATGGCGGCACCGCGCCCGATCAGGTGCGCGCGCGGATCGCGGAGGCGAAGGTGGCGTTGGGGATCGCGGAATGATCCGGGCGCTGCCGCTGCTGACCATCCTCTTGCTCGCTGGCTGCGGGCAGAAGGAGACGTTGCGGCCGGCCCCCGGCGCGGCGCTGCCGCCCAAGCCCGCCATGGCCCCGACCCAGCCGAGCCCCACCGAGCTTTTGACGCCGACCACGACCGAACGGCCCGAACGCAGCGACGAACTTCTCAAGCAATCCGAGGAGCGTCCCGTCGACCGCTTCAACCTGCCGCCCAGCGGCTGACCGACGAGCGCCCATTCATGGATCATTTCATCCTTCGCGACGGCGTGATGCATGCCGAGGACGTGCCGCTGACGCTGATCGCCGAAGCGGCGGGCACGCCGGTCTATGTCTATTCCACCGCGACGATGCGCCGCCACGTCCGCGTCTTTCGCGAGGCGCTGGCGGGAATAGCGGACCCGCTGATCGCCTTCGCTGTGAAGGCCAATCCCAATGGCGCGGTGCTCGCGACACTGGCGCGCGAGGGGTTGGGCGCGGACGTCGTCTCGGGCGGCGAGCTGCTGCGCGCGGTCCACGCCGGGATCGCGCCGGAGAAGATCGTCTTTTCGGGCGTCGGCAAGACGGCCGACGAAATGGCGCTCGCGCTGCGCCACGGCATCGGCCAGTTCAACCTCGAATCAGAGGTTGAGGCCGAGATGCTCGCCGATGTCGCACGCGCGATGGGGGTGACGGCGCCTGTCGCCTTCCGCATCAATCCCGATGTCGATGCCGGCACGCATGCCAAGATTTCCACCGGCAAGTCGCACGACAAGTTCGGCATCGCCTATGCGATCGCGCGTGACGCTTATGCCCGCGCCCGGGCGCTGCCCGGCCTCGACGTGCGCGGTGTCGCCGTCCATATCGGCAGCCAGTTGACCGATCTCGCCCCGTTGGAGGCGGCGTTCGGGCGGATCGGCGCGCTGATCCGCGACCTGCGCGCCGACGGCCACGCCATCCGCACTGCGGACCTCGGCGGCGGCCTCGGCGTGCCCTATGATCCCGCATTGCCGGTGCCGCCTTCGCCCGCCGCTTATGGCGAGATGGTGCGCCGCGCGACGGCGGGCTGGGACGTGCGGCTGATCTTCGAGCCCGGCCGCGTGATCGTGGGCAATGCCGGCATCCTGCTCAGCCGCGTCATCCGCGTGAAGCGGGGCGAGGGCGATCCCTTCGTCATCATCGACGCGGCGATGAACGACCTGATCCGCCCGAGCCTCTATGACGCCTGGCACGATATTCGCGCCGTCGTACCGCGCGGCGGGAAGGCGACCGCCAATATCGTCGGCCCGGTGTGCGAAAGCGGCGACACCTTCGCGACGGCGCGCGCGATGGATCGGGTGGAGCCCGGCGACCTCGTGGCGCTGATGACAGCGGGTGCTTACGGGGCGACGATGGCAGGCACCTACAATTCGCGGCCGTTGATCGCAGAGGTGTTGGTGGACGGGGCGGCCTGGGCAATCGTGCGCGAACGCCAGACGATCGAGGCGCTTGTCGCCGCCGATCGCCTGCCCCCCTGGCTGAACGAGGAATGATGATGAAGCCCGTCCGCAAGGCTGTTTTCCCGGTTGCCGGTCTCGGCACGCGATTTTTGCCCGCCACCAAATCGGTGCCCAAGGAGATGTTGCCCGTCGTCGACAAGCCGCTGATCCAATATGCCGTGGACGAGGCGCTGGCGGCGGGCGTCGAGCAGATCATCTTCGTCACCGGGCGCGGCAAGGATGCGATCGAGGATTATTTCGACATCGCCTATGAACTGGAGGCGACGCTCCACGAACGCGGCAAGCAGGACATATTGGCCGCGCTGCAAGGCAGCCGGCTATCGCCCGGCAATGTCGTCTATGTTCGCCAGCAGGAGCCCTTGGGCCTCGGTCACGCAGTCTGGTGCGCGCGCGATATCGTCGGCGACGAGCCGTTCGCTGTCCTGCTCGCCGACGAATTGCTGTGGAATCCGGTGCGGCCCTGCCTTGCGCAGATGGTGGATACCTATATGAAGACGGGCGGCAATGTCGTCGCCGCGCTGGAAGTGCCGCTGGCGCACACCAATCGCTACGGCATCGTCCGGCCCGGCGCGATCGACGGCGCCGTCACCGAAGTGAAAGGGCTGGTCGAGAAACCGAAGAGCGATCCGCCGTCGCGCCTCGCGCTCGTCGGCCGCTATATCCTCCAGCCCGAGGTGATGAAGATATTGGACGCGGGCGATGTCGGTGCGGGCGGCGAGATCCAGCTTACCGACGCGATCGCGCAGTTGATCGGGCGACAGGCCTTCTCGGCCGTCACCTTCGACGGCGATCGCCACGATTGCGGCGACAAGGCGGGCTACATCCAGGCCAATATCGCGCTTGCGTTGGAGCGTGACGATATCGGCCCCGCCGTCCGCGATTTCATGGCGAAGCTCTAGGGGGACATCACGGACAGCCTGCCGGTCTTTCTTCGCCTTGGGGGCCGCCCGGTGATCCTGCTGGGCGAAGGCGAGGCGGCCGAGGCCAAGCGTCGGCTCCTCGAACGCGCCGGCGCACGCATCGTCGACGAGGGCGAGGCGGCGGCGCTCGCGATCGTCGCCGATGGCGATGAGGCGGCGGCGGCCCGCCTGCGCGCGCGCGGCATCCTCGTCAACGTCACCGACCGGCCCGACCTGTGCGATTTCACGTTCCCCGCGATTGTCGATCGCGCGCCCGTGCTGATCGCGATCGGCACCGGCGGCGCGTCGGCGGGTCTTGCCAAGGCGCTGCGCCAGCGGATCGAGGCGTTGCTGCCTGCCCGCCTGGGCGCGCTGGCCGAGGCGCTGTTCGCGGCGCGTGGCGTGATCCGCGCGCGTTGGCCCGATCCGGCGGCGCGTCGTCGCGCGCTCGATGCGGCGTTGGGCGAAGGCGGCCCGCTCGATCCGCTGGCGGAGGGCGACGTCGCCGCCTGGCTGTCGCAAGGGGCGGCTAAATCATCCGCCGAAGGGCTGATCCCGATCCGCCTGCGCTCCCCCGATCCCGACGATCTCACGTTGCGCGAGGCGCGGTTGATGGGCCGTGCCGACCGGATCTATCACCGCCCCGACATACCCGCGGCGATCCTTGACCGCGCCCGCGCCGACGCCCGGCGGATCGCCTGCGATGCGCCGCCCGCCGAGGCGCCGCCGGGGCTGTCGCTCGACATGGGATGGACGATATGACGCAAAGCTGGTGTTGCGCCATTAACAGCGAGGGCCGGATCACGGCCTGCGACGTCAAGGATGCCCCGCCGCCCGCGAACGGCTTCGTCTGGTGCCATGTCGACGGCCGCGTCGAGGAGCAGCGCCAATGGCTCGAGCGGGAGAGCGGGCTTCCGCTCGCCGCCGTCCTCGCGCTCACCGCTATCGAGACGCGGCCGCGCAGCGATCAGATGGGGGACGGCGCACTTGTCAATCTGCGCGGCATGGGCGCAACGCCGGAGGATGACGACGATCCCCTCGTCTCGATCCGGCTGTGGGCGGAGCGCAACCGCGTGATCTCGGTCAGCCTGCGCACGCTCGCGGCCTCGGCGGCGGTGCGGGCGAAGATGGAGGGCGGCGCGATCAAGGACCCGGGCGACCTGATCTCCGCCTTCGCCACCACGATCAGCCGCGATCTCGATCCGCGCGTCGCCGCGCTGGGCGATCTGATCGACGCCTGCGAAACCGATCTCCACCCCGACAAGGCCTTCACCATGCGCCGGACGATCGCGCGCGTGCGCAGCGAAGCGATCGGCTACCGCCGTTTCGTCGTCCCGCAGCGCCAGGCGCTCGATAAGCTGGTCGTTCTCGATGCCGACTGGCTGGAGGCCGACGACAGGCTCCACCTGCGCGACGCCGCCGATCGTTTCGCGCGCATGGCGGAGGAACTGGAGGCGGTGCGCGAACGCTCCGCGCTGCTGCACGAGCAACTGACCGATCTCAGGGCCGAGCAGATAGAATCGCGCACGCTGCTGCTGGCGATCGTCGCGCTTATCTTCCTGCCGCTTACGTTCATAACCGGCCTGTTCGGAATGAATTTCGATCTGATCCCCTTCCAGCATGATCCCTGGGGCTTTACCGGCATCGTGCTGGTCTGCCTCGCGCTCGCGGTGGGGATCACGCTCTATTTCGCCAAGGCGCATTGGTTCGGTCGCCAGGATGGATGAGGCTATGGACGGACAGACGGGTATCGAGACGGGATTGATGACGCGGATCGCCGAGGCGCTCGAACGGCTCGCGCCCCCGCCGCCGCCCGCCGCCGATCCGGCGGCCGAGCCCGCTTATATCTGGCATGACGGCGGCCTCGCCGCCGCGCGCGCCTTCGCGCCCCTGCCGCTCGCGCTGTTGACCGGGATCGATGCGCAGAAGGCCGCCGTCCTGGAAAATAGTCGCCGCCTCGCTGATGGGTATGCGGCGCATGACGTGCTGCTGTGGGGATCGCGGGGCGCGGGCAAGTCCGCGCTGGTCAAGAGCAGCGTCGGCGCGTTGCAGGCGGAGGGCCGCGCGATCGCGCTGGTGGAGATTGCGGGCGAGCATCTCGAAAGCCTGCCGCGCCTGTTCGACAGGATCGCCGATGTGCCGCGCGCCTTCATCCTGTTCCTCGACGATCTGGGGTTCGAGGAGGGGAGCGCCGCACCGCGCCTGCTCAGGTCCTTGTTGGAGGGCGGGGCCGAGGCGCGGCCCGCCAATGCCCGCCTCTACGTCACCGCAAACCGGCGTCATATCGTCAGCCGCGACCTGCGCGAGCAGGACAGCCCGATCAATCCGCGCGACGTGGTCGACGATCGGCTCGCCCTGGCCGATCGCTTCGGGCTCAGCCTCGGTTTCCATGTCTGCGATCAGGATACCTATGTCGCGATGGTGGAAAAATATGCGGCCACGCTCGGCCTCGCCTTCGATCCGAAGGACGCGATCGCCTGGGCTACCCAGCGTGGCAGCCGATCGGGCCGGGTCGCCTGGCAATATGTGGTCGAAATGGCGGGGCGGCAGGGCAAGAGCGTCTGACGCGCCTCATTCGGCGGCGGCCGGGGCCGGTCGCCGCCGCCCCGTCAGCCGGCGGATCAGGCGCGGCACCGGCGCGTGCCGCTCCATCCAGAGGGCATAGGCGCGATAGACGGGATCGGCCGAAAGATGCGCCTCCTCGGTACGGGCGCGCCAGTAATAGACCGCGCTGACACTGGCGAGAAGCAGCGTGTTGCGCACCATGTCCGCCGGATTGCCCGTAGTTGAGAGGAAAGGCAGGGTGGAGAGCCACCAGAGCAGGTTCTTCGCCAGATAGGCGGGGTGCTTCGTCCAGCGATACGGCCCATGCGTCAGGATGCCGCGATGCGTGAGGTTGGAGAAGCGCAGGCCGAACACCAGGGTCGCCCAGGCGTAGACGCCCGCCAGCAGAATGAGCAACGTGCCCATCGCCGCCAGCGCCAGCGGATAGCCGGCGAGCCAATGATCCCATTCGGCGGTGCCGCTATGATAATCGAGCGGGCCGCCCTCGCGCATCAACACGATCGGCGGATAGCAGATCAGCGCCGCCGTCCAGCCCGCGACGAAGGGGTTGGCCGATCGGATATGCGAATCGAGCGGGCGGAAGGTGAGCAGATAGCCCACCGTCGCGAAGGCGATGTCTACCAGGAAGAGGAGCAGGATCAGCGCCTTGGCCAGCGCCGCCGGGTCGCTCACGTCCGCGCCGGCCGTCAGCGTGAATAGCCCCTTGTAGCTGCCGGGCAGGATGGCGAGCATGAAGGCGATGAAGAAGCCCTTCACCGCCCAGGCGCGGCCATGATCGTACAGCGCCTCGCGCATCGCCGGATCGCGGCGGCCGAGCAGCCATAGCCCGCACGCATAAGCGCCGTCGCGTGGCTCTGTCAGCCGGCGATCGAGCCAGATCACATAGGGAATGGAGAGCAGCACAAGCCCCGGCGTCGCCCATTGCAGTAGCGCGATCGAAAAGCGGTAGGCGCCTTCGGAATACCAGCGGCCCACTGCATAGACGATCGCGATCGCTCCCCACGTCGTCCATAGCCCGGCAAGCTTGACCAACGCGGTATCGAGTGCCTCGCCCAGCGGACGCGGCGTGGCGTTCCAGTCGATACCCGTGGAGGCGTGGCGGTGCACCTTGTCGATCAGCAGCGACCAGAGCAGCATCGGCGCCGCGCAGGCCGCGAGCAACCCCAGCGTGCCGAACAGCCCGTCCCAGCCGTTCGCCCGCGCGAGCAGCAGCCAGCCGACGAAGCCGACGAGCCCCGCCAGCCCGACGCCATGGCTTACCGCCGATCGTGGCGGCTCCTCCGCCTGCCTGTCCCCCTCGCCCATCATGCCTTGATAAAGCGGCGCGGGCCGGGCGGGTAGTGGAATCGACGGCATGCGCTTGGAACGCGGCTGGCGCGTGATAGGAGGGCGGCCGAGGCGAGGGGAGGCAAGGAATGACTGTCGTGACTGCCGAGGGCTGCCGTTTGCATTGCATCGCGACGGGCGAGGGGCCGCCGATCGTCTTCGCGCACGAAAGCGCCGCCGACGCGTGCCAATGGGCGGGGCAGGTGGCGACGCTTTCCGATCGCTTTCGCTGCATCCGCTACAATGCGCGCGGCTATCCGCCGTCCGATGTGCCCGAGGAGGATGCGGCTTACGGTTATGAGGCGGCGTGGCGCGATCTCGCCGCCGTCGTCGAGGAGGTGGCAGGCGGGCCGGCGCACATTATCGGCCTCAGCATGGGGGCCTATGCGGCGCTGATGCTGGGGCTGCATCGTCCCGAACTCGTCTGTTCGCTGGTTCTCGCCGGCTGTGGCACCGGATCGACGCGGATGCCGGACGATGCGATGCCCCGTGCGATGGAGGGGCTTGCCCGCCTCTATCTCGATCAGGGCGCCGCCGCCGGTGCCGCCGCCATCGCTGCCGGGGCGAGCCGAACCGGGTTCCGGCAGCGCGATCCCGCCGGATGGCAGGCCTGGTACGATGATCTGTGCGACCATTCGGCGTTGGGCATGGCGCTCACCTTCCGCAACTATCAGGGCCTCCGCCCCTCGCTCTATGTGTTCGAGGAGGAGATCAAGAGGCTCGACCGCCCCGTCCTGCTTGCGGTCGGCGACGAGGATGCCGGCTGTCTGGAGGTCAATCGCTTCCTGAACGACGCGCTGCCCGACGCGGAGCTATGGATCGTTCCGCAGTGCGGCCATGCGATCAACCTCGAAAAGCCCGAGGCCTTCAACAGTCGGATCGAGGCCTTTTTCGCGCGGTCGTGAAGCCCGCCCCAATCGGTTTTGCACGGGTTGCAGAATGGGCAGGCAGTGGATATCTCTGCGGCCGGCTGAGCGGACGTAACTCAGGGGTAGAGTTCCTGCCTTCCAAGCAGGCTGTCGTGGGTTCGAATCCCATCGTCCGCTCCAGCCCTTACCCCCGGAAATCATCCTTCGCCTGCCGCCGCGCGGCAAGCTCCGCGGCGTCGCGGGCGCGCATGAAAGGGTTTGTGGCGCGTTCGCGCGCGATCGTGGTCGGCACGGTCGGCAGCCCTTCTGCACGCGCCGTGTCGACCTCCGCCATGCGCTCGGCGATCGCCGCATTATCGGGCTCGGCCACGCGCGCGTAGCGGCCGTTCGACTGGGTATATTCATGCGCGCAATAGACCGCCGTCTCGCCGGGCAGTGCCGCAAGGCGTGTCATGTTGGCGAACATCTGCTCGGCCGTGCCCTCGAACAGGCGGCCGCAGCCCATCGCGAACAGGGTGTCGCCGACGAAGATCGTCTGCTCATGGGGCAGATGATAGGCGATATGTCCCGCCGTGTGCGCCGGAACCTCATAGACGTGCGCGACGACGGGGCCGAGCGCGACGCTGTCGCCCTCGCGCACCTGCCGGTCCAGTGTCGGGATACGTGTCGCTTCGGCGGCCGGGCCTGTGATGATCGCGCCCGTCGCCGCTTTTATCGCCGCGTTGCCGCCGGTATGATCGCCGTGCCAGTGCGTGTTCCAGATCTGGCTGATGCGCCAGCCGCGCGCCTCCGCCTCGGCAAGCACCGGTTCGGCGACGGCGGGATCGACCGCCATCGTCTCGCCGCTCTCGGGCTCATGCACCAGCCAGACATAATTGTCCGCAAGGACGGGGATGCGGACGATCTCGATCATCCGATCACCAGCTTCCCGTGTTCGGCATCGATGCCCAGGGCTCGGCGGGGTCGAGTTGGCCGTCCTGCAGCAGTTCGATCGAAATGCCGTCGGGGGTGCGGACGAACGCCATATGCCCGTCGCGTGGCGGGCGGTTGATCGTCACGCCGGCGTCCATCAGCCGTTGGCACGTTTCGTAGATATTATCGACGCGATAGGCGAGATGGCCGAAATTGCGGCCGCCTTCATAGCCCTTCTCGTCCCAGTTATGCGTCAGTTCCACCTGCGCGTCCTCATCGCCCGGCACGGCGAGGAAGATCAGGGTGAAGCGCGCTTTCTCATTCTTCATCCGGCGGACCTCCTTCAGGCCCAGCAGATTGAAGAAGCGGATCGTCTCCTCCGGATCGGAGACGCGGATCATGGTGTGCAGATATTTCATGGCCGCATATCGTAGCGCGCGCCCGCGCCCGCGCAACCCGCCGTCAGCGCGAGGTGGGGGGCGATGCGGGCGCCGTGGTCGTCGGCGTCGAGGGTGCGGCCCTTCCCATCCGCGAGATCGCCGCCGCCTCGGCGATGATCGGCTCCTCATTGGGCGCGAGCCGCTGCGCCTCGGCTATATCCTTTTCGGCGCGCGGCTTGTCACCCGCGCGGCGCGCGAGCGTGGCCGAGAGCAGCCAGCCCATCGGATCGCGCGGCACCAGCTTCAGCGCCTCGTCCAGATCGGTGCGTGCGGCGGCGAGATTGTTGACCGCCACCTGCGCGCGCGCGCGGTCCATATAGGTTTCGCCGCGCATCGCGGGCGAGAGTACGGGCAGCGCCAGCGCATGATCGAAATAGTCCCGCGCGCGTGACGCATCGTCGCCGGCCAGCGCCGCATTGCCCGCCAGCACCCACATTTCCGCGGCGCGCCCGTCGCGCTCTATCTCCGCCTCATGCGCCGCCTGCTCGAACGACATCGCGGCGGGCTCCCAACGCTCCTGGGCGACATAGGCCAGCCCCAGGCATTTGCGCGCGGGCAGCCCACCGCCGCCGAGCCGCCATTGATCGGCGACCTTCACCGCTTCCGCCGGATTGCTCTTGGTCAGTTCGACGCAAGCGTCATACCGCTTGACGAGCGCGGGATCGGCCGTCGCGGCGGCGAGGAACAGGAAGGGGATCACAGGGCCTCCAGCAGGCGTTCGACCGTCGCGATCAGAAGCGCGATATCCTCCGGGCGCGACAGGCGATGATCGCCCTCCTTGACGAGGATCGTCTGCACGTCGGCTGAACGCAGCGCCCTGGCGAGACGGGGCGAGAGGAGCCACGGAACGTCCGGATCGGCTTGCCCGTGCAGCAGCCGCACCGGGCAATCGATCGCGATCGCGCCGTCCAGCAATCGATTCTCCTGCCCGCTCCGCCAGAAATCGAGCGTCGTGACATAGGGCGTGTCGGCATAATCGGACGATTCCTCGATCCGTCCGTCGCGCGCGAGCCGCGCTTTCTCCTCGGCGGTGAAGCCCCATTCGGTGAAATCGGGCGCGGCGGCGATGCCGACCAGCCCCGTCACCCGATCGGGTCGGGCGAGCGCCACCAGAAGCATCAGCCAGCCTCCCATCGACGAACCGACGAGGAGCAGCGGCCCCTCGGTCAGCGTATCGATCAGGTAGAGCACGTCGTCGCGCCAGAGGGCGAGCGTCCCGTTCTCGAACCGCCCCTCGCTTACGCCGCAGCCCGAATAATCGAGCCGCAGCATCGCACGGCCCTCGCGCGCCGCCCATTCGTCGAGCGCGAGCGCCTTGCTGCCTTCCATGTCCGACATATAGCCAGGCAGGAAGACGATCGTCGGCCCGCGGCCGGGGCGATGCGCATAAGCGAGCCGAACGCCGTCGGCGCGGGTGAGAAAAGCGGTGTTGATCATGCCCCTATCGTAGCCGGACGGCGGGCGGGGTCCAGCGGCCACGCGCCTTCCGCTTGCCCTTGGCACGTCACCGCGGGCATAAGCCGCGCAGTTTCCCGCGCCATAGGATCGAAGCCACCCGATGTCCGACCTGCTCAAGATCAGCCTGCCCGACGGTTCCGTGCGCGAGGTTGCGCGGGGGACGACGCCGGGCGAGATCGCGGCGGCGATCGGGCCAGGGCTGGCCAAAGCGGCGCTTGCGGCGCGCGTTGACGGGGAGTTGCGAGACCTTAACCGGCCGCTGGAGGGCGATGCGGCGCTGGCGCTCGTCACCCAGCGTGACGAGGCGGACGCGCTCGAACTCGTCCGGCACGATTATGCACATGTCCTGGCCGAAGCGGTGCAGGCGCTGTTTCCGGGCACGCAGATCACCTTCGGTCCCGCGACCGAGGATGGCTTCTATTATGATTTCGCGCCGAAGAATCGGCCGTTCACCGAGGAGGACCTGCCCGCGATCGAAGCGGAAATGCGCCGCATCATCACCGCCGACAAGCCGCTGGTGCGCGAAGTCTGGGCGCGCGGCGACCTGATCGCGCGCTGGCGGACGCAGGGCGAGACGTTCAAGGCCGAATGGGCGGCCGAGCTGCCCGAGGGTGAGGAACTGACCGTCTATCGTTCGGGCGACGACTGGTTCGACATGTGCCGGGGGCCGCACCTCGCCTCCACCGGCAAGCTCGACCCGCAGGCCTTCAAACTGACGCGCGTGTCGGGTGCTTATTGGCGCGGCGATCAGAAAAACGCGATGCTGAGTCGCATCTACGGCACCGGCTGGCTCAACAGGAAGCAACTCGACGCGCATCTGCATCGGCTGGAGGAGGCGGCGAAGCGCGACCACCGCAAGCTGGGCGCGGAGATGGACCTGTTCCACCTTCAGCAGGAGGCGCATGGCAGCGTCTTCTGGCACCCGCATGGTTATATCATCTGGCGGGAGCTGGAAGCCTATATGCGCCGCGCGATCGACGGGGCGGGCTATGCCGAGGTCAAGACGCCGCAGGTGATGGACGCGCGCCAGTGGGAGCAGTCCGGCCACTGGGGCAAATATCGCGAGAATATGTTCGTCATCCCCGACGAAATCCCCAATACCGACGACGAAGGGCCGCTGGTGTCCGACGCCGCCGACTGGATGGCGCTCAAGCCGATGAACTGCCCGGCGCACGTCCTGATCTTCAAGCAGGGGATCAAGAGCTATCGCGACCTGCCGCTGCGCATCTACGAAAATGGCTGCTGCCATCGCAACGAGCCACACGGCGCGCTCCACGGGCTGATGCGCGTGCGCCAGTTCACGCAGGACGACGCACACATCTTCTGCCGCGAGGACCAGATCGTCGACGAGGTGCGCGCCTTCTGCCGGCTTGCCGATCGCATCTATCGGGATTTCGGTTTCACCTATGCGATCAAGCTGGCGCTGCGCCCCGAAAAACGCTTCGGCAGCGACGAGATATGGGACGTGGCCGAGGCCGAACTGCGCGACGCGGTGGCCAAGGCAGGCTTCGCGACCGAGGAATATGGCTGGGAGGAACTGCCGGGCGAAGGCGCCTTCTACGCACCCAAGCTGGAATGGCATCTGACCGATGCGATCGGACGGACATGGCAGGTCGGCACGATCCAGTCGGACCGCGTCCTGCCTGAACGGCTCGACGCCACCTATGTGGCCGAGGATGGCGAGCGGCACCGCCCGATCATGCTCCACCGCGCTATCTTCGGCAGCTACGAACGCTTCATCGGCATCCTGATCGAGCATTATGCCGGGCGGCTGCCGCTATGGCTGGCGCCGGTGCAGGCGGTGGTGGCGACGATCGTGTCCGACGCCGACGACTATGCGCTGGGCGTCGCCGAAAAGCTGAAGGCCGCCGGGCTGCGCGTCGACACCGACCTGCGCAATGAGAAGATCAACTACAAGGTGCGCGAGCATAGCGTCGCCAAGGTCCCCAACCTGCTGGTCGTCGGCAAGCGCGAGGCGGAGGAGGAAACGGTGGCGATCCGGCGGCTGGGCAGCCCGCAGCAGGAAGTGCTGCCGCTGGGCGAGGCGATCGCGCGGTTGAGTGCGGAGGCGACGGCGCCGGATCTGGGGCGATTTCTCCGCTGATGGCCCCACCCCAACCCCTCCCCTGACGGGGAGGGGCTACGGTCGCGCCGGGAATAAGCCCCTCCCCTTCAGGGGAGGGGTTGGGGTGGGGGTGTGCAGCGCATGCTACACCCGCTTACCTTCACACCAACGCCTTCACCGCCTCCACAAATCGCATCACCGAAATCGGCTTGGACACATAGCTTTCCGCCCCCGCGCCGCGGATACGTTCCTCATCCCCCTTGGCGGCGTAGGCGGTCACCGCCATGATCGGGATCGCCTTCAATGCCGCGTCGGCCTTGATGCGCTCGATCAGTTCCAGCCCGCTGACATGGGGAAGCTGTATGTCCATGATGATCAAATCCGGGCCGAACGCGCCGGCGCGGTCCACCGCTTCGCGCCCGTCGCGCACCGGCTCCGTCTCATAGCCATGAGCGCGCAGCAAATCGCAGAACAACTTGAGATTGAGTTCGTTATCCTCGACGACAAGCACCTTCTTTGCCACAGTCGCAGCCCCCGCAAACCCACCAGACAGTAAGCGATGCCCCGCACCGACACAAACCATGATCCCGCCGCGCTAGCGCTTTCCGCGCTCGCCTGGACGCTGGCCGACCAGAACCGTGCCGAGCGGTTGCTGGCGTTGACCGGCCTCACCCCTGCGGGCCTGCGCGCACGCGCGGGCGAGCCGGCGATGTTGGCCGCCGTTCTCGGTTTTCTCGAAGGGCATGAACCCGACCTCGTCGCCTGTGCGGAGGCGCTGGAGGTGCCGCCTGCCGCGCTTGTTGCCGCGCGGGGAGAGCTGGAGCGATGAGCCGGCCGCTGTTGATTACCGATTGCGACGAGGTGCTGCTGCACATGGTCGCCCATTTCGGCGCTTGGTTGCAGGAGACTCAGGAGATCGATTTTCTGCTCGATGGCCCTGATTTCGGCGAGGCGCTCGTCCGTCGCCCGCATGGCGAGCCGGTGCCGCCGCAGGAGGTGTGGCCGCTGCTCGACGGCTTTTTCGCGACCGAGATGCATCGCCAGACGCTCGTTCCCCACGCGCGCGAGGCACTGCTGCGGATCGGCGCGATTGCCGATATCGTGATCCTCACCAATCTGGGCTGGCATTGCCATGCCGGCCGCGTCGCTCAGCTCGCCGCGTTGGGCATCGAGCATCGCGTCGTCTGCAATCAGGGGGGCAAGGGTGCGCCGGTCGCGAGCCTGATCGAGGAGTTCGCGCCGTCAGCCGCCGTGTTCGTCGACGATCTGCCGGGCCATCACGAGTCGGTGGCCGAGCATGCGCCCGACGTCTGGCGACTGCACATGGTCGCCGAGCCGGCTCTGGCGTGTCATGTGGGGCCTGCCCGCTTCGCCCATGCGCGGATCGACGACTGGGCGGAGGCGAGCGACTGGGTCGTCGAGCGGCTTCGCGCCGGCACGCCCGCGCCGCCGCGCCCTTGACGCACCTGTCGCGGGCTCGCAGAGTCCCGCGCATGACCACCACGCCCGAAGACCGCCTCGCCGCGCTTGGCATTACCCTGCCTGCGCCGGCGGCGCCCGTCGCCGCTTATGTCCCTGCTGTCGAGGCCAACGGCCTGCTCCATATTTCGGGCCAGCTCCCTTTCCGCGAGGACGGATCGCTCATCACCGGCCGGCTGGGCGCGGCGTACAACGATGCCGAGCATGGCCGGCTGGCGGCGGAGCGGTGCGGCGTGATGTTGATCGCACAGATCAAGGCGGCGCTCGGCGGCGATCTCGGTCGGGTCGAGCGGATCGTGAAGCTGGGCGCCTTCGTCTCATCCGACGTCGATTTCACCGATCAGCCCAAGGTCGCCAACGGCGCGTCGGAACTGATGGTGAAGGTGTTCGGCGATGCCGGGCGGCATGCGCGCAGCGCGGTAGGCGTGCCGGTGCTGCCGCTTGACGCCTCGGTCGAGATTGATGCGATCGTTGCGATCCGTGCCGCCTGACGGGTTGGCGCGGCTCGCCTTCCTGTCGCGCCAGCCCTTTGCGCATCGCGGCCTGCACGGCGGTGATATTCCTGAAAACAGCCGCGCCGCCTTCGCGGCCGCGATCGAGGCGGGGCATGGCATCGAATGCGATGTCCAGCCCAGCCGCGACGGCATTCCCTTTGTCTTTCATGATGACCGACTCGACCGACTGACAGAGGAGAAGGGACCGGTGGCCGCGCGGCTTGCCCGTCAGCTCGATACGGTACGGCTCGCCAATGGCGAGGGGATACCGCGTCTTGCCGAAATGTTGGCGCTGGTCGACGGGCAGGTGCCGATTCTGGTCGAGGTGAAGAGCCACGGCCGCCGCATGGCGCCCTTCTGCCGCGCGGTGGCGGGGGCGCTGACCGGCTATAGCGGGCCGCTGGCGGTGATGTCGTTCGATCCCGAGGTGGGGCATTGGTTCGCGCGCCACTGGCCAGCGATCGTCCGGGGCCTCGTCGTCAGCGAGGAACATAAGAAGGGCCTGCGTGGCGGGATCGAGCGGCATGCTTCGCTCTGGCGGTCGCGCGCCGATTTCCTCGCTTATGACGTGCGCGACCTGCCCTCGCGCTTTGCCACCTTGCAACGCCGGCGCGGCCTGCCCGTCCTCACCTGGACGGTGCGCGACGAACCGGCCGGCGCTGCGGCCGCCGCTTTCGCCGATGCGAGCATCTATGAGCGAGTCTGACGCGCCCCTTGTCGCCCGGATCGCCGGCGGGGTCGCCGATGTGCCCGCCGCCGAGTGGGATGCATGCGCGGGCACAGGCAATCCCTTCATCACCCACGCCTTTCTTTCCGCGCTTGAGGATTCGGGCAGCGCCACCGCGCGCGCCGGGTGGCAACCCGCCCCGATCGCGATCGACGGGGCGGACGGGCGCGTCGAAGCCGTACTGCCGGCCTATCTCAAGAGCCATAGCCAGGGCGAATATGTGTTCGACCATAGCTGGGCCGATGCCTGGCACCGCGCCGGCGGGGATTATTATCCCAAGCTGCAGATTGCGGTTCCCTTCACGCCGGTGCCGGGGCCGCGTCTGCTGACGCGCGACCTCACGCGCGCATCGGCGTTGATCGCGGCGGCCGAGGCGGTGGTGCGGCAGAACAACCTGTCCTCCGCGCACGCGACCTTCCTCCTGCCCGAGGAGGTGCCGCTGTTCGAAGCGGCGGGTTGGTTGATCCGCACCGGGCACCAGTTCCACTGGGCCAATCAGGGCTATGCCAACTTCGATGATTTCCTTGGCGCGCTCGCCTCGCGCAAGCGCAAGACAATACGTCGCGAACGCGCCGCGGCGCTGGAGGGACTGACCGTCGAGCATGTCGGCGGCAGCCAGCTTACCGAGGCGCATTGGGACGCGTTCTGGGCCTTTTATCAGGATACGGGCGCACGCAAATGGGGACGCCCCTATCTCACCCGCACCTTTTTCTCGCTGCTCGGGGAACGGATGGCGGATCGCGTATTGCTGATCTTCGCGTTCAGGGATGGCGTGCCGATCGCGGGCGCACTCAACCTGATCGGCGACGACGCGCTCTACGGCCGCTATTGGGGCGCGACCGAGGAGGTGCCCTTCCTCCATTTCGAGATTTGCTATTATCAGGCGATCGACGCGGCGATCGAACGCGGCCTCGCCCGTGTTGAGGCCGGTGCGCAAGGCACGCACAAGCTGGCGCGCGGCTATGTACCCGTGCCGACTTTCTCCGCGCATTTCCTGCCCGACCCCAATTTCCGCCGCGCCGTCGCCGATTATCTGGAGGCAGAGCGGCAGGCGGTGGTGCAGGATATCGAGATGCTCGACGAGATGACGCCCTTCCGGAAGGCGTGAGCGTCAGGCGGCGTGGCGTGGCGCCCTATGCTGGAGCCAGGCCCGTGCCTGGCGCTGCGCTTCGGCGATCTCGCGCATGCTCATGTCGGCGGCCACCTCGGCACGGCACTGCTGCCCGCGCGCATGATGGCCAAGGGCGGCGAGATTGAACCATTTATGCGCCTCGACCAGATCGAGGCCAACTCCGTCCGTCCCCGCTGAATAAGCGAGGCCGAGATCGAAATAGGCGTTCACGTCACCTTGCATCGCGGCGGCGATCCGATTCTCCACCGGCCGTCGCACCCCTTCCGCATAATCTCCCATCTGCTGCTTCCTTGTCGGATTGCCTCAGAAGACGAGAGTGAACATGAGGAGAGCAAATAAATGGTTAACAAGATGGTCAGATTACTGCGTTTGTATTGGACGCGGAAGTCAAACGCCTGTTTCCTCCTTTCCGCGAGGGGAAGAACGACGAGGAGGGCTAAGGACAGGAACATGTCAAACCGGGAAACCGTCACCCCGGCGAAAGCCGGGGCCCATGGACTCGGCTCGCCTGATTGCGAATCGACTCGCCACGGATTCCGGCTCCCGTCGGAATGACGGGGAGTGGTCTACCCCCGCCGCGTCTCAAAGAAGGCCCGCAGCATGGCCGCCGCCTCGCGCTCGCCGATCCCGGCATAGAATTCGGGTCGGTGATGGCAGGTCGGTTGGGTGAAGAAGCGCGGCCCGTGTGCCACCGCGCCGCCTTTGGGATCGGCGGCCGCATAATAAAGCCGCCGGATACGCGCCAGCGCGATCGCCCCCGCGCACATCGCGCAGGGCTCCAGTGTTACCCAGAGATCGCATTCGCCCAGCCGTTCGTTGCCTAGCGCCGCCGCTGCGCGGCGGATCGCGACCATCTCGGCATGGGCGGTGGGATCGGCATGCGCGCGCATCGCGTTCGCAGCCGTTGCGACGATTTCCTCGCCGCGCGTCACCACTGCCCCCACCGGCACCTCCCCGGCGGCGGCGGCTTCGCGGGCGAGGTCGAGCGCCTGACGCATGGGAAGGGGCAGGGGAAAGGGCATCGCGCCGCCCGGCATAGCGCGCAGCCGGGCAGCGCGCGAGCGTCAGTGCGCCTGGGTGACGTTGACGGTGGGCACCTCCACCGTCTTCCTGGTGGTGTCGATCTTCGGCACGTCGACGCTCCTTTCGGTGGTGCCGACATTCACCGATCCGGTCTGCACGTCATAGGCCGGCGCCTGCCCGCCCTGCACCGAGATATTGGGCAGTTCGCCTTTGCGGGTCTGGTTGATATCGATCAGGTTGAATGCGAAAGCGGCGATCAACAGGATCACGACGATCAGCAGCAGGGACAGCAGGATACGCATTCTTGCCTCCTTGATATCGCTTCCGATATGATTGGTTGAACGAACGCACTGTCACGTGGGTTGCATTTCGGGTGCGATGAGGTTGACGAATCTCTCGTCCCCGGCTATCCGCCGCGCTTTCCGGGCAACCCCGAAACACCAGGACGAACGACCATGGCGCGCATTTGCGAGCTGACCGGCAAGGGCCGGCAGGTGGGCAACAATGTTTCCCACGCGAATAACAAGACGAAGCGGACGTTTCTGCCCAACCTGCAGAATGTCACGCTGATTTCGGATACGCTGGAGCAGGGCGTGAAGCTGCGCGTGTCGGCGCATGGCCTGCGCTCGGTCGAGCATGTCGGCGGCCTCGACAACTGGCTGCTCAAGACGTCCGACGAGAAGCTGTCGCTCCGCGCGCGCCGCCTGAAGCGCGAAATCGCGAAGAAGCGCGCCGCCTGATCCGTCCGCCGCGTCACGGCGCGGCGAAAGGCGAAGGGCTGCCGAAAGGCTCCGGGCCATGTCCGGGGCCTTTTTGTATCCTTGGTGTTCCTCCCGGTGATGTTGAAGCTGAACGGATGCTAACATAGGCGTTCAGCATCCGATCACCGATCCTTGTGCATAAGGCATCATCAATTGGTGCGGACGCGGCCGAATCGGTTCGCCGGCTACACCGCCGATGTACGAGGGAGAACACCCATGTTCGCGAAGACCATCACGCTATCCGCCGTCGCAGCGCTGGCCGCCGCGACCATGACCGTGGCCCCGGCCGAGGCGCGCCCGCATTATCGCGGCGGCTATCACGGCTATCACGGCTATCATGGCCATCATTACGGTAATCGCGGCTATTATGGCGGCCGGGGCTATTATGCCGATCGCGGTTATTATGGCCGTGGCTATTATCGCCATCGCTGCCGTGACAACGGCACGGGCGGAACGATCCTCGGCGCAATCGCCGGCGGTCTGCTCGGCAATGAGATCGGTAACGGCCGCTACGATCGCGGCGACGGCACGACGGGCGCGATCCTCGGCGCGGGGGTCGGCGCCCTCGCCGGCCGCGCGATCGATCGCGATTGCTGACGCAGAAGACTGGATTGCTTATCCCCCGGTTGCGTAACGGGGAAGAGGGCCGGAGAGGCGCAGAGCCTTCCGGCCCTCGCGTTATTGGGGAGGTATGTCGTCTCCCAAGCCGTCATTCCGGCTTTCGCCGGACGACGGGAGAGCTTCTCTCACCCTATTCCGTAGAAATCGGCCACGCGGTCGAGCGCCATCAGCAGCACCAGCTTGCCCGCCCGCCGGGGCCAGCCCAGCGCCTTCTCTGCGGATTCGAGCCCCTCGCCCGCGCAGGCGACGCGCCACAATATGTCGGCCATGCCCGTGCCCGCTGCCGCGATCGCGCCTTCGAAGCGGCGCTTGGCGGCGATCTGCGCCAGTGTCGGATTCAGCCGCTCGGCCGGTCCGCGCGCGCTCTTGGCGAGTGGCGTTGCATCCCAACGCATCGTCACACGTGGGCTGAGCCCCGCAATCGTCCAGTCACCGCGCAGGCGCTCGCCCGCTTCATATTGTCGCTCGCTGGCCAGTCCGCGCGCCTTGAGCCAGCCCAGCGGCGCCTCGGTGAGATTCATCGTCACCGATCGGGTTCGCCGCGTTTGGCCGCCACCTCTCTCCTCGCCGTCTCGCGGCAGCGCCCGTTCGGCGAGCAGCCGATTCGGCTTCGCCAATTTCGCCTCGCCCGTGTCCTTCCGCCTCTCCGTACCGATCCTCGCCGCCATTTCCCGAAACTCCCTCGCCGCCTGTGCAATCCCCTCTTGCCATAAGGGCAATAGTGTAGGAAAGGGAAGTAACCGTACAGGTTAAGAGGCTGCCATGATCACCTGCATTCGTGAAGTACGCCGTGCCAAGGGAATGACGCTTCAAGACGTGGCCGATCGTTGCGTGCCGCCGACAACGCCGCAGACGATCGGCCGGCTGGAGACGGGGACGCGCACCGTCTCGGTCGGCTGGCTCAATCGCATCGCGGCGGCGCTCGGTGTCGATGCCGCGGATTTGGTCCGCACGCCCGATCGCGCCGATATTCCAGTGGCGGCGCTGCTCGGCGCAGGCGGCGCGCACGCCCCCCGGCGCGAGGCAGTGGCAGTGCCGCCGCAGCCGGCGCCCGGCCTCGTCGCGCTGCTCGTCGAATCGGGTGTCGGCGATTATCGCGCAGGCGACCAATTATGGTGCGAGCGGATCGAGCCGGACGGGTTCGCCGCCGCGCTCAATCGGGATATCCTGTTCCCGCGCCCGGCGGGCCGCTTCCTGTTCGGCCGGCTGATCGGTCGTGATCCGGGCAAGGTGCATCTCTTGCCGCCGGGGCCGGGCGCACGCCAGCAGGTCCTCGCCGACCCCCCATGGGGGGCCGTGGTCCGCACGCTCGTGCGCAGCTTTTAGGCGTAAAGGGGCCTCGCGCGCATTGTTCCGCCACCCGGACTCGGCATAGGGTGACGGCAATGCCAAGAGAGGAACGCCATGACCGACCAGTCCGTCTACCCCGTCCCGGCCGAATGGAAGGCGCGCGCCAAGGTAGACGCCGCCCGCTATCGCGCGATGTACGATCGTTCGCTGGCCGATTCCGACGCCTTCTGGCTCGAGGAGGCGAAGCGGCTGGACTGGATGAGGCAGCCGCGGACGGCGGGCGACTGGTCCTTCGCCGAGGATGATTTCCGCATTCGCTGGTTCGCCGATGGCCAGCTCAACGTCGCGGCGAACTGCATCGACCGGCACCTGGCCGAACAAGGCGATCGCGTAGCGATCCTTTGGGAGCCCGACGATCCCGCCGATGCGCCGCGCTCCTATACCTATCGCCAGTTGCATGCCGAGGTCTGCCGCTTCGCCAATGTGCTGAAGGCGGCGGGCGCGAAGAAGGGCGATCGCGTCACGATCTATATGCCGATGATTCCCGAAGCGGCCTTCGCGTTGCTCGCTTGTGCGCGGATCGGGGCGATCCATTCAGTTGTGTTCGGCGGCTTCTCGCCCGAGGCGCTGGCGGGGCGGATCACCGATTGCGATTCGACGATCGTCGTCACCGCCGATGAAGGGCGGCGCGGCGGCCGTCCGGTGCCGCTCAAGGCCAATGTCGACGAGGCGGCGGCCCATGTTTCCTGCCTCGACAAGGTGATCGTCGTCCGCGCGACCGGCGCGCCGGTGGCGATGCAGGAAGGGCGTGACATCTGGTATGACGAGGCCGCCGCCGCCGTCTCCGCCGATTGTCCGGCCGAGGTGATGGATGCGGAGGACCCGCTCTTCATCCTCTACACCTCGGGTTCGACGGGGAAGCCCAAGGGAGTGCTGCACACCACCGGCGGCTATCTGCTCTGGTCGGCGATGACGCACGATCTCTGCTTCGATTATCGCGCTGGCGAGGTCTATTGGTGCGCCGCCGATATCGGCTGGGTGACGGGGCACACCTATATCCTCTACGGCCCGCTGGCGAACGGGGCGACGACGCTGATGTTCGAAGGCGTGCCCAACTGGCCGACCGCGAGCCGCATCTGGGAGATCGTCGATCGCCACCAGGTGAACACGCTCTACACCGCGCCCACGGCGCTGCGCGCGCTGATGAAGGAGGGCGATGCGCCGGTGAAGCGCACCAGCCGCGCCTCGCTCACCCTCCTCGGTTCGGTGGGCGAGCCGATCAATCCCGAGGCATGGCGCTGGTATCATGACGTGGTGGGCGACGGTCGCTGCCCGATCATCGACATGTGGTGGCAGACCGAGACGGGCGGCGGCATGATCGTCCCGCTGCCCGGCGCGATGGACCTGAAACCCGGTTCGGCGACCAGGCCCTTCTTTGGCGTCGAGCCGCAGATCGTCGATGGTGACGGGCAGGTGCTGGAAGGCGCGGCCGAGGGCAATCTCGTCATGGCGCGGAGCTGGCCGGGGCAGATGCGCACTGTCTGGGGCGATCATGAGCGCTTCTTCCAGACCTATTTCTCGACGTTCCCCGGCAAATATGTGTCGGGCGACGGCGCGAGGCGCGATGCCGACGGTGATTATTGGATCACCGGCCGGGTCGATGACGTCATCAACGTTTCGGGCCACCGCATGGGCACCGCCGAGGTCGAAAGCGCGCTCGTGCTCCACGCCAAGGTGGCGGAGGCGGCGGTGGTCGGCTTCCCGCACGACATCAAGGGGCAGGGCATCTACGCCTATGTGACGTTGAACAGCGGCGAGACGGCGAGCGAGGAACTGCGCGGCACGTTGCGCGACTGGGTACGTCGCGAAATCGGCCCGATCGCCACGCCAGATGCGATCCAGTTCGCGCCCGCCTTGCCCAAGACGCGCTCGGGCAAGATCATGCGCCGTATCCTCCGCAAGATCGCGGAAGGGGACACCTCCGCCACCGCGCTGGGCGATACCTCGACGCTTGCCGATCCCGCAGTGGTCGACGATCTGGTGAAAAACCGGGTGGGATAGGCCACGCGCCCGCGATCCCCACGAACGCTCGCTTCCAGGGAACGGTCGCTGCGCGCCGGCCGTTCAGCGTTGTGCAAGGCTTATGGGCGTCATGCCTGCTCTATTGACGAAGGATCGCCCCATGTCTCGATCGACCCTGCTTCTGGCCTGCGTCGCCTTGGCCACCGCCTGCCCGGCGCTTGCCGGCCCGGCGGACGAAGAAGCACCTTCGCCGCCCGAAAAAGTGTCGACCTTGGTCGTCTACGGCAACGATCCCTGCCCGCGCAGTACGAACGATGAGATCATCGTCTGCGCGCGTGAGCCCGAGAGCGAGCGCTATCGCATCCCCAAGCGCTTTCGCGGCAAGAAGCGCGAAAATGCCCCTGCGGTCGAATCCTGGGCGAACACCGCGCGCGAGCTGGACTATGTCAGCCGCGCCGGCCTGCCCAACAGTTGCTCGCCCGTCGGATCGGGTGGCATGACAGGCTGCTACAACCAGTTCCTGGCGCAGGCGCGCGAGGAGCGCCGGGCCGAGCAGCAGGAGCAGAATGCCTATCGCCAATGATGCGCGGCATTTTTCGCCATCGTCGGGCTTGCACAACGCGCCCGCTCGCCACATCTGGCCGTTGCATATCGGCAACAGTTGCTCTCGCCCGCAGGACGGGCATGTAAGCGGGAGCAATAAGGACAGGGCATGGCGGATCTCTATTCGACTTTGGGGGTAGCGCGCGGCGCGGACGAGGCGACGATCAAGAAAGCCTACCGCAAGCTCGCCAAGGAGCTGCATCCGGACCGGAACAAGGACAATCCAAAGGCGTCCGAACGCTTCGCCGAGGTGACGGCCGCCTATGACCTGCTGTCCGACAAGGACAAGCGCGCCCAATATGATCGCGGCGAGATAGACGAGCAGGGCAACCCCAAATTCGCAGGCTTCGCCGGCGGGCACCCCGGGGCGGGCGGCTTCCGGCGTGGGCCGGGGCCGGGCGGCATGGAGTTCGAGGCCGACGGTGCCGATTTCGGTGACATCTTCGAAGGGCTGTTCGGCGGACGGCGCGGCGGCGGCGGGGGCGGCGGCTTCGCAGGCTTCGGGGGAGGCGGCCGACGCGCACCGATGAAGGGCGCCAATGTCGGTTATCGCCTCGCCGTGCCTTTCGAGGACGCCGCCGCGTTGAAGCCGCAGCGCGTGACGCTGGCCGACGGCAAGACGATCGACATCAAGCTGCCCGCCGGCGTCGAGACAGGCACGCAGATGCGGCTGTCGGGCAAAGGCGAACCCGGCCCCGGCGGCGCGGGCGACGCGATCGTCACGATCGACGTGCAGCCGCACCGCTTCTTCACGCGCGACGGCGACGACGTCCGGCTCGACTTGCCGATCACGCTGGCCGAGGCGGTGGAGGGCGCGCGCGTCAAGGTGCCGACGGTGGACGGGCCGGTGATGCTGAGCGTGCCCAAGGGATCGACGTCGGGCAAGACGCTGCGACTGACGGGCAAGGGCTTTCATCGCAAAGGCGGCGGCCGGGGCAATCAGCTCGTCACGCTGATGGTCGATCTGCCCGCCGACGATGCCGAGTTGCAGCGTTTCGTCGAGGGGTGGAGCGGCAAGGCACGCAACCCGCGCGCCGCGCTGGGCGTATAGGGATAAAGGCCACCGCCCGGAGACGCCGTGCAGGACGTATCGCCCCAATCGCCTGAAGAAAGATCGCGCAAGCCTTGGGAACGGCCGCTCGAGAAGCTCGGGCCGGGCAGCCGTTTCTTCACGATCGTCAAGCGCGTCGTCGTCGGCGTCTATTCGGACGGTTTCATCCACGCCGGCAATCTAGCCTATCTGGCGCTGCTGACGTTGTTTCCCTTCTTCATCATCGTCGCGGCGCTCGCCCAGTTCTTCGGGCGCGGGCCGGATACGATGGTGGCGGTGCACACCTTCCTCAGCACCCTGCCGCCGGGCGTCGCCAATCTGCTGCGCAAGCCGATCATGGATATGCTGGCGGCGCGCACCGGATCGCTGCTGTGGCTCGGCGCGGTGGCGGGACTCTGGTCGGTCGGCAGCTTTATCGAGACGATTCGCGATATCCTGCGCCGCGCGTACGGCACGCGCTATTCGCGCGCCTTCTGGCATTATCGGCTGGGATCGATCGGGATCATCATCGTCTCGGTCGTCCTCGCGCTGACCGCGTTCAGCGCGCAGGTGTTCATCACCGCCGTCGAGCAATTCGTGAACCATCTGCTGCCGCCGATCGCGACGCGGCTCGGCGCATGGATTGGACTGTCGCGGCTCGCCCCTCTGGCGATGCTGGTGGGCGCGCTCTACGTGCTGATCTACACGCTGACGCCCTCCAAATACCGTTATTCGAACTGCCCCAAATGGCCGGGGGCACTGTTCACCGCCTGCTGGTGGATATTGGCGACGATGCTGCTGCCCGTCGTGCTTTCGCATTTAGGCAGCTATGATCTCACCTATGGTAGCCTCGCGGGGGTGATAATCGCGCTACTCTTTTTCTGGATCGTCGGTCTGGGGCTCGTGATCGGTGCGCATTTGAACGCGGCACTGGCGGAAACCCCGCAAGGCGACGTAAAGGAACCCGCTGATGCGGATGCCGCCGACGCGGCGCGTGTTTCTTGAGGAGTATTGATGGCTGGCCTGATGGAAGGGAAACGCGGGCTGATCATGGGGCTTGCCAATGATCGATCGCTCGCCTGGGGGATTGCCAAGGCGCTGGCGGCGCAGGGTGCGGAACTGGCGTTCAGCTATCAGGGCGAGGCGCTGGCCAAGCGGGTGCGGCCGCTGGCGAACGAGCTTGGCTCCGATTTCCTGATCGATTGCGATGTGTCCGACATGGGCGCGCTCGATAGCGCCTTCGCAACGCTGGCAGGCCGTTGGCCCCGAATCGACTTCGTCGTCCATGCGATCGGCTATTCGGACAAGAACGAGCTGCGCGGCCTCTATGTCGATACCAGCCTCGACAATTTCCTGATGACGATGAACATCTCCGCTTACAGCTTCGTCGCGGTGACGAAGCGTGCGCGCGCAATGATGCCCGAGGGCGGCTCGATCCTGACGCTCAGCTATTATGGCGCGGAAAAGGTGGTGCCCCATTACAACGTCATGGGGGTCGCCAAGGCCGCGCTGGAAACGAGCGTCAAATATCTGGCGATGGATCTTGGGCCGGAGAAGATCCGGGTGAACGCCATCTCCGCCGGCCCGATCAAGACACTGGCGGCCAGCGGCATCGGCGATTTCCGCTACATCCTCAAATGGAACGAGCTGAACTCCCCGCTCCGCCGCAACGTGACGATCGAGGATGTCGGCGGCGCGGGGCTCTATTTGCTCTCCGATCTCGCGAGCGGCGTGACCGGCGAGGTCCACCATGTCGACGCGGGCTATAATGTCATTGGCATGAAGGCCGAGGACGCACCGGATATCGCGTTGGCATGACGTTATGAGCTTCAACAGCTTCGGGCGGGTCTTCCGTTTCACGACCTGGGGGGAGAGCCACGGGCCGGCTTTGGGCGCGGTCGTCGACGGGTGTCCGCCGGGGATTGCCTTGTCCGAGGAGGATATCCAGCCTTGGCTCGACAAGCGGCGGCCGGGCACGTCGCGTTTCACGACGCAGCGGCACGAGCCCGATCGGGTCCGTATCCTCTCGGGTGTGTTCGAGGGGCGGACCACGGGCACGCCGATCAGCCTGATGATCGAGAATGTCGATCAGCGATCGAAGGATTATTCGGAAGTCGCCAAGGCCTATCGTCCCGGCCATGCCGACTATGTCTATGACGCCAAATATGGCTTTCGCGACTATCGCGGCGGCGGGCGTTCCTCGGCGCGCGAGACGGCGGCGCGGGTGGCCGCCGGAGCAGTCGCGCGGCTGGTGATCCCGGAGGTGCGCATCCGCGCCTATCTGGTGGAGTTGGGCGGTGATCCGATCGATCGCGCCGCGTTCGATGATGCCACGATCGACGCCAACCCTTTCTTCTGCCCCGATGCCGCTGCCGCCACGCGTTGGGAGGCGATCGTCGATGGCGCGCGCAAGGCGGGATCGTCGGTGGGCGCGATCGTCGAATGCGTGGCGGAAGGCGTGCCCGCCGGCTGGGGCGCGCCGCTCTATGCCAAGCTGGACAGCGAACTGGCGGCGGCGGCCATGTCGATCAATGCGGTGAAGGGCGTCGAGATCGGCGAAGGCTTCGGCGCGGCGCGGCTGACCGGCGAGACGAACGCCGATCCGATGCGGCCCGGCAATGACGGCAAGCCTGTCTTCCTTGCCAACCATGCCGGCGGCGTCGCGGGCGGGATTGCGACCGGCCAGCCTGTGGTGCTGCGTGTGGCGCTGAAGCCAACCTCGTCGATCCTCACTCCGGTCGAAACGATCGATCGCGACGGTCAGGCGGCGGATATTCGCACGAAAGGCCGTCACGATCCCTGCGTCGGCATCCGTGCGGCGCCGGTGGTGGAGGCGATGATGGCGCTGGTGCTGGCGGACCAGAAACTGCTCCACCGCGCGCAGTGCGGGGCGAACAGCTAGGTTAAGCTGTCATGCCAGCGAAGGCTGGCATCCCCCTTCCGTCTAGAAATGCACCGCCGGCTCGCGGCCCTTGTCCTTGTCCTCGGCGCGGGCCTTGCGGACGATTTCCTTGAAGCAGCCGCTGGCCCCACCGGGGCCGACCGGCGAGCAGCTTTGCGGGCCGCTGGCGCCGACATATTCAAGGCTTTCCGCGCGATCCGCCCAGGTGCGATTGTAGAGCGGATCGGATTTGCGGAATTGGGGCGGTATTCGATAGCGTTCATTCTCGCTGCGGCGGACGCAGACGACGATTTCCTCGCCGTTGCTGGTCGGGCATTTGTCATTGCCGTAGATCACCAGCGTGCGTTGGCTGCGCTGGGCCTGCGCCGGCGCGGCGGCGAAGCCCAACCCCAGTATCAGGGCGGCGAAGGCGGCGGCAATCGTCTTCATAGGCAATCGTGCCTTTCCAAGGCTGCAACGCATGAGGCACGGGGCAGGGTTCCCCCCGCGCCTCACGTGCCGCGATAGTCGGGCAAGGCGGCGGGCTTGGCAAGATGCGCCTGCGTCCACCCGCCGCCGTCCCACGTCACGCCGTTTCCAGTAGCTTCTCCCGCGCGATCTTCTCGCGCCAGACGAGCGGAGCGCTGTGATGGACGCTCTCGCCTGTCGAATCGACAGCCACCGTCACCGGCATGTCCTTCACCTCGAATTCGTATATCGCCTCCATGCCGAGGTCCTCGAACGCCACCACACGCGACGCCTTGATCGCGCGTGAGACGAGATAGGCCGCGCCGCCCACCGCCATCAGATAGGCGGCCTTGTGATCGCGAATCGCATCGATCGCCACCGGCCCGCGCTCGGCCTTGCCGACCATGGCGAGCAGGCCCTTCTCCAGCATCATGCCGGTGAACTTGTCCATCCGCGTCGCCGTCGTGGGGCCTGCGGGCCCCACCACCTCGTCACGCACCGGATCAACGGGGCCGACATAATAGATGACGCGGCCCGCAAAATCGCAAGGCAGCTCCTCGCCCTTCTCCAACATGTCGGCGATCCGCTTGTGCGCGGCATCGCGCCCGGTGAGCATCTTGCCGTTGAGCAGCAGTCGGTCGCCCGGCTTCCAGCTTGCTACCGTCTCGGGCGTCAGCATGTCGAGATCGACGCGGATCGCCTCCGTCGACGGTGTCCACTCAACCTTCGGCCACTGCGAAAGATCGGGTGGATCGAGATAGGCCGGGCCCGATCCGTCAAGACGGAAATGGGCGTGGCGAGTGGCGGCGCAATTGGGGATCATCGCGATCGGCTTCGACGCGGCGTGCGTCGGCCAGGTCATGATCTTGACGTCGAGGATGGTCGAAAGCCCGCCCAGCCCCTGCGCGCCGATGCCCAGCGCATTCACCTTGTCGAACAGTTCGATCCGCAGCCGCTCGATATCGTTCTGCGGCCCGCGCGCCTTCAGCACGGCCATGTCGATGTCTTCCATCAGCGATTCCTTGGCCATCGCCATCGCCTTTTCGGCCGTACCGCCGATGCCGATGCCCAGCATGCCCGGCGGGCACCAGCCGGCGCCCATTTTCGGCACGGTTTCCAGCACCCAGTCGACGATCGAATCGCTGGGATTGAGCATCGCGAACTTGCTCTTGTTCTCGCTGCCGCCGCCCTTCGCCGCGACGGTCACGTCGACGCTGTTGCCGGGCACCATCTCGACGCTCAGCACGCAGGGCGTATTGTCCTTCGTATTCTTCCGGCCGAAGGCGGGATCGGCGACGATCGAGGCGCGCAGCCGGTTCTCCGGGTTGAGATAGGCGCGGCGCACGCCCTCATCGACGACCTCCTGGAGCGAACGGCTGCTCTCCAGTCGGCAGTCCTGCCCCCATTTGACGAAGACGGTGACGATGCCGGTGTCCTGGCAGATCGGCCGATGTCCCTCGGCGCACATCCGCGAATTGCTGAGGATCTGTGCGATCGCGTCCTTCGCCGCCGGCCCCTGCTCGGCCTCATAAGCGGCGCTCAGCGCATGGATATAGTCCATCGGATGATAGTAGGAGATGAACTGGAGGGCGTCGGCGACGCTCTCGATCAGGTCGTTTTCGGTAATCAGCGTCGTCACGCGAAACCCTTTCCTTGCCGCGGCCCCGGCCCCGCCATGGCGGGCGCGCCTGTCGGCGGCGCTTTACGCCTTTGGCCGATCCTGTCCAAGGCGGTGAAGGGAGCGGCACATCGCCGTCGATGCCCGCGCCCATAAATTTTTTCGAGGCGCTTGCTTTTTATGAACCCGAGGAAAATCGGCGCGTCGCTGCGCTGCGCAACTGAAGGCCTCTTATGTCAAACCTTTCCGGGGCTTGAAACGCGATTCAGTTTGGGCACTATACGGACACAAAGTCTGGTGCATCGGCATATGAGGAGGCCCAACACATTGTGGCGACCAGGCATATTCACGATGGGGAAAAGCGGAGATGCTTCCTATATATGGGGGCAGCCGGCTGTGTGTTGATCCGCCAGGAGGTGGGTCAGTTTGGGGCGTAAGCCCGGTTTTGATGTAGGGCAGGTACAGGGGCGGCTTATGATGGATTTTTCCAGCTCCAGGGATGTGAGCGACAGCGACGTGATCGTGACGATCGAACCGCAGCCGGCGGGCGTGTCGAGCCAGAGCGTGCAGGCGCCGCGTTTTTCGGTCACGCAGGACCCGGCGCGCGACGACCTCCTCACCGATTTCGGCAAGGAGACGCTCAAGGATCGCTATCTCCTGCCCGGTGAATCTTACCAGGATTTGTTCGTGCGCGTCGCATCGGCCTATGCCGACGATGCGGACCATGCCCAGCGCCTCTATGACTATATTTCGCGGCTGTGGTTCATGCCGGCGACGCCGGTGCTGTCAAACGGCGGCACCGGGCGCGGGCTGCCGATCTCCTGCTATCTGAACTCGGTCGACGACAGCCTCGAAGGCATCGTCAACACCTGGAACGAGAATGTCTGGCTGGCGGCGCGCGGCGGCGGCATCGGCACCTATTGGGGGCATGTGCGCGGGATCGGCGAGCCGGTCGGCCTCAACGGCAAGACCAGCGGCATCATCCCGTTCGTCCGGGTGATGGATTCGCTGACGCTCGCGATTTCGCAGGGGTCGCTGCGGCGCGGCTCGGCGGCGTGCTATCTCGACATCTCGCATCCCGAGATCGAGGAATTCCTCGAAATCCGCAAGGCGTCGGGCGATTTCAACCGCAAGGCGCTCAACCTCCACCACGGCGTGCTGCTGACCGACGCCTTCATGGAGGCGGTGCGCGACGGCGCCGAGTGGGTGCTGCGCAGCCCCAAGGACCAGAGCGAGCGCGGCCGCCTCGACGCGCGTTCGCTGTTCCAGAAGCTGGTCGAGACCCGGCTGGCGACCGGCGAGCCCTATATCGTGTTCATCGACCGGGTGAACGCGCTGATGCCGAGGCACCATCGCGAGCTGGGCCTCAAGGTCTCGACCTCGAACCTGTGCAGCGAGATCACGCTGCCGACCGGCAAGGACCATCTCGGCAACGATCGCACCGCGGTCTGCTGCCTCTCCAGCCTCAATCTGGAGACGTGGGACCAGTGGCACGAGGATCGCCAGTTCATTGAGGACGTGATGCGCTTCCTCGACAACGTGCTGACCGATTATATCGACCGCGCCCCGCCCGAAATGGCGCGCGCCCGCTACAGTGCGAGCCGCGAGCGTTCGGTCGGGCTCGGCGTGATGGGTTTCCACAGCTTCCTGCAGGCGCGCGGCCTGCCGTTCGAGGGGGCGATGGCCAAGAGCTGGAACCTCAGGATCTTCAAGCACGTCAGCACCGCGGCGCACGAAGCCTCGATGCTGCTGGCGACCGAGCGCGGGCCGTGCCCCGACGCGGCCGAACAGGGTGTGATGGAGCGTTTCTCGTGCAAGATGGCGATCGCGCCCACCGCGTCGATCAGC
>DATMRS010000008.1:0-229082 GCA_035566015.1 Sphingomonadaceae bacterium | reverse complement strand
CGCCGCCGTTCAACACCGGAAATGATCGTCATCTGGGCCATCGCACCGTCGCTAACACCGATACAAACACTCACGCCTGCACCAGTGCTAACTCGGCCGATCACCGCATCACCGCAAGGCGGCCCCCGCCGGAGGGATACGGCGGAAAGCGGCTCGACTGCTTAAGTATGGCAGATCAAAAAGGTGACTCAATCCTGCCTGCATCAGTTCATCGAGTTGCCACGTTCTCCAGCGAGCGCGCTTGCGTCTAGCCGTCGCGCCTCTCAAGCGCCCCCACCTCCAGCGCACTGTTGAGGATGACGCTAGGTCCCCTCGCCTGCACGCCGAGGATGGCTACCTGATACCGCGCGCGCGTGACCGCCACGTACAGTTTGTTGTGTGCAGCGAACGTCAGATAGGCTTTGCTTTGGGAGTGATGGCTGTTGAGCGACGGCGGCACCCTCCCGTCATCTACGCCGACCAGTACCACGCCATCGAACTCTAGGCCGCCCACATAGTCTGGAAGAGATAGGACGAAGCGGCCAGTGCTCCTTGCTCGTCTTGCCACCTCGGGATCGCCGCGATGTTTGAGGATCTCGACTGGGCGATTTTCCTCGACTGATCTCCTCTCAAGGTCGTGGAAGAGGCTTTCATCGAACACGACGACCGCAACGTCTCCCTTGGATGCGCCCATCGAAACGCGCATTTCTTCGGCCACTGTTAGTGCCGCACTTACCATAGCTTCGTCGGTCGGGTAGCCGACGTAATACGGACGTTTCGCCTTCTTCTCCTCCTCAAACGTCATGTTGCTGTGGGCGAGCGCCATGGGGTCTTGAAAGTTCGTAAAAAGGCTCGCCCCGGATGATGTGATGCTGAAGGCGAGGTTTACGATGTCAGGCGAACTCCGAAAGATGCCCCTTACGTTGATCGTGGTACTTGACGAACGCTCTTCCGACGATGGCATCAGAGAGGCAACGTCTATGTCGTCTGCCCAACCCCTATCGCCGATTGCCTGGGAGCGATCCACGGCGAAGGCGATCGGGAATGAGTTCTCCGAACGAGTTAAGTGGTGGAAGACCGACAGTTCGTTCATGTTGAATAGATGCGTCTCGTCGACGAAAATAGCGTCGAAGCCGTCACGCACGCGCCTCCGACGCCAAATCGGTGTAGAGAGCTGGCTTAAGGCAGAGAGGACAACGTCGTCCGTGTCGAACTGGCCTCCCGCCACGAGCTGCTCACGGTAACGCTCGTATATCCGCCAGACGAAAGCTTTGTCTCCTTCGCTGCTCACTGGCAGTGCAGAAGGGATGGGTGGAATTCTTTTGTAGGTGTCCAAGTTCTCCTTGGCGCGTCCTTTAATTACGACAGATATTTCGTGTTGAATAAGAGGAATCTTAAATTCATCCTCCTCGCTCTCCATGTAAGCCTTAAATTCTGTCGACATGAATCTTGCGTAGGATTCAAATTCGTTTTCAACTTGGCGCAGCGCTTCGTCAACATACATCAGCTGCAGCTGCTTCGCATCATACGCGTCGGTATCGACAAACTCGGTCTCGGAAATTTCTTGCCTCAATAGACCGCTGCAGTAGCTTTGCAGCGTCTCGACGCGCAAACGTCGGATAGACGCCTGTTGTGGCATGAAATGATCGCCGCCCATCGCTTCAAGAACGGTCGATATACTACGCCTGCTGGCTTCGCTGTGTGTAATGAAAATCGCTTGATATTCTCGATCGTCGCTTGCCGCTTGTCGCATCGAATGGATCGCGGCAAGCGACAACGACGCGGTCTTCCCGGTGCCCGCTGGTCCATCAATCCGGACCGGATGCACCAGCGGGGCGAGTATAAACTTTTTCTGGTCCTCGGTTAACAATCGCATCCAGGTTTCGTATCCTTGGTGGATATCGACCTTGGAGTGAAGCGCTCCCAAGGAGGTGCTTGAAAAATTGGTCTCCCATTCAGGCGGAGTCTTTGCCGCTGTCGCCTCAAGCTTTGTGCCGAGGCCGTCAAGATCGTCCAAGAACTTACGGAACGTCGCGACGCTCGCGGTCTCCTGCGGTCCATCCCCCTGATCGGTACCAATCTTATAAACGAGCAAGTAGCGCCCTGACCTGCCGCGCTTCGCCAGTCGCTCCACGTCGGGGTTCAGGTCGAGCGCGATGCGCACTCCGGTCTTTTGACTTAGGGGATAGGGAAACACCGCCGCGGTCGTGGCGCTCAGCACCTTCTCCGCCGGAGTGAGGACGCCCTTGTCCCAGAACTTGATTGCAAACCGCAACACGCGCTGAAGATAAAGGAGAGCCTGCTCGTTCGTCGCTTCTGAGAAGATTCGGCTCTCATCAAGGTCGAAAACAACGAAATGCTGTTCCGTAGCGTTTCTCCCGTAAGCGACTGTCCCGTGCTTCGTTTTCTTGACTGAGATCCTCGATCCAACATCGTCGATTGATCCCGACCGCAAGTGAAGTGCGAGCTGGCGACCCTCCGGGAAGTCATTCGACTGGAGGACGCGTTCCGCGATGATCTCCTCCGCCGCGTCTCGTCTGATTGCGAGGAACTTCATGCGGCGTCTCCGAGGTTGAATGGCACAATCCCGCGCAGCGAACTCATCAGCTCGGGCGAAAAATCGGTGACGCCGATCCTAGCGTAAAGGCTCGTAAAGCGTTGCATAAACAGCTCGATGAATGGCGATTTTAACAAGCCGACTGGCATCGCATATTGCTCCTCGTCGCTTATCGTTAACTTGTCGCTGTACCTTGGCTGTTCGCTGCAGAGCTCCGCGAAGCGCTGAAAATCAATGCCGTCCTTCAGCTCGCTCGCCAGGGCTACTGGGAGGTAACGTATCTCGCGTAGTAATGCCACGTAGCCCTCGCAGATTTCCCCGGGTTCAGAGCGCTCGACGAAGTGATAGTCCGAGATGCTGTTCGAGAGCAGCTCGTGCAACATTCGCTGGTATTCTTTCGGTTGGGCATCGAACAAGTCCGCCGCAAGCTTTGTCGCCGGGACAGCGGCGAGCGCCGCCTCGGCTAAGTTCTTTTGTGCCTCGGCGTCGGCATATCGCTTGGCCGCCTTCCGTTCAGCTTTCTCAGTCATCGTCGCCAATTGCTCGCGCAAAGCTTCGGCGGAAAGCGTGTCGATCATAGACCCAGCCAGCCCGGCCTCGCGTAGTGCGGCCCTCATCGCGCCCCGGCTCGCGGCGATCACACGCAACGCCAGAAGCCTCAAACCGTCACAGAAGAGCCATGCGCGGAAGCTAACCAGCGGTACGTAACTGATGACCGGGGCCTTCCCGTGTGCGACGTCGCATCGGGCTGTAATTACCAGTCCGTGAGGCGCAGCGACGAGATAGTCCTCGGATGTTGCACAGGTGAAGATGGTCCCTTGGGTCAACTCATTCGGCAAGGGATAGCCAATCGTATCCACGGTGCTCTCGTCCCCCTTTAATTTCAGCCAGTTCGCATGCTCCTGCTTAGCGAGCGCCCCGTACCGTGCAAGGTTAGACCTTGCCGCGAAAGCGGCCTTCGCGAGGTATCCTCCGTCAACCAGCTTCGATAATTTGTTCTGCCGGCACGAGGATCAATCCGAGATGAAACCCTATTTTGCGTTCTTCGGGGCCTAACGCCGCGGGAAACTTGGTCGGTCGCCCGCTTGCCCAAAATCAGAACGGAGCATACATTTACGCCGCGCTGCGAAAAGGGCAGCGCCGGGACTGGTAATCCCGATCCGAAATCAGTCTTCGGAAACGCCAAGTTTCCGGGGTGCCGTTGTGTATGTCCAGGCTCTTCGGGGCTAAAGACGGCGGCGCATGTCTTCGGATCATGTTACCAGCCCCGGCGACTCCCGCGCCCAGCGCGCGGGAGTTCGGGATCGTGCCGCATCCATCCTGTCACTTCCGCCTCATCCGCTGGATGCGGACATGGAGGTGCATATGGGCGCGATCAGTTCCGCTCACTCGCGGCGCGCGTTTCTTGGTGCGTTTGCCGCCACATCAGCGACCGTCGTCGCTGCTCCCTCGTTAGAAGCCCTGAACCGTGAATTCGCGGCTTGGGGCGACGAGCCGATTACCCTGACCAGAACCGAGAAGGGGCGGAGCCGCAGCGAGTTTCGATATCACAATGCCGAAGAATTCTTTGCGGGCACCGAGGCCGGGTTCCGCCGAGGCCGTGACGACTTGCTCTACCAAACCGGTATTGTCCTCCAACTCGGGCTGAGTTCGCATCTTCTCGACGTGGGTTTCGATGATCAATGGTGCGCACGAAACATCGGCCACCGCGTCGCCAAATCGCTCGCCTACGCCAACGCGACCGGCCTGGGACACCGAGGCGCGGAGATCGAATTGCTTGCCGCGATTTTGACGCCGTATTGGAAATGGAATGCCATGTCGCAGCAAAGTGGCAGGAAGCCCGAGGACGGGCCGTTCAGCCACGACGATATCTGTCGGCTTACCCGCAACCTGTTGGACCATGTGCGCCGCGTCACGGGACACCCGCGGCCGACTTGGTGGGGGCGGCGCCATGCCTGACGATGCCACCGACGGGGAGCCGATCGACACCGAGCTGCTTGCCCGTCTTGAAGCCGCACTGGAGACATTGCCGCGCTTCCCCCGCGAGGTGTTTCTGGCGCAGCGGGTCGATGATCTCAGCTACGCTGAAATCGCCCGGGTCACCGGAACGAGCGTCAAGCGAGTCCAACGCGAAATGGCTCGCGCACTCTTCGGTCTATCCCGGGCGATGGATGGTCGACCGCTGCGATGGTGGGAATGGTGGTTTTGATCGGCATCGCGGCGCCAGCCTAACCTGTCGCACGCTCGTCGTTGTTCTGGGCGAAAGCGCGCTTGCCACGACGCCGCCATAGCGTCTTCACGGTGTCGGCATCGTCGTCGCCCAGCCGCGTGGCGACGTCGAGCAATGCACCGAGGATCATCGCGCGATCGTCATCGGTGAGTTCGACCAATCGTGCCTTTGCAACGAGCCCGCCCAGTTCGATTAGCTGGCGCGTTCGCTCGCGGCGCTTCATCTGCCAGGCGCGCGTGTCATACCGCGCCTGTTTCGCCAGCAGCCGATTGCGCGCCGCCGCCGTCCGACGAAGCGCTGCGCGCCCGGCTGTGAGGGCCGCGCGCATCGCTTCGCGTCGGTGTGCGAAAGAACGCCGCGCCCGCCTTGCGCCAGCCCTCCGTCGTTGCAGTGTCGGATGCTGTCGCCGCCGCAAGTAACGCGCCCGCCAGCACTTCCGCGTCGAGCGCGTCGGCGCGACAGGCGACTACCAGTTCGCCGAGTTGCCGCACCTGTCGATCCCTTAGCCGCTTGGCCTTGTCAGCAAGCGCCTTCAGTTCCGAAGCGTAGTCGTGAAGCTTGCGCATAGCCCCGTCCTCTTTGCCGTTGAGGACATTCCAGTTATCGTTGCGTTCGATCAGACACAATGCCATGAAATGTCTTGAGATCGCGCAGTCGCGAGAAAGATGAAATCTTTTGAGGGCGCGCTTATACGTCGTGCCGACGTGCTGCTTTAGGTGTAGTTGGTACGGCCGTCATGGCCATCTACCACTTCTCGGCAAAAGTGATCAGCCGCGCTTCCGGCTCTTCGGCGCTGGCGGCAGCCGCCTATCGCTCAGCGTCACGGCTGCACGATGAGCCGCTCGATCGCCACCACGACTTCTCGAACAAGGCCGGTGTCGTTCATTCCGAGGTGATGCTGCCGGACGGCGCGCCCGATGAATGGCACGACCGCGAGCGACTGTGGAATGATGTCGAAGCCGTTGAGGTGCGCAAGGACGCCCAGCTTGCCCGCGAGGTCGAGTTCGCCATCCCGCGCGAGATGACGCAGGCGCAGGGCATCGAGCTGGCCCGCGACTTCGTGCAGCGCGAATTTGTGGATCGCGGCATGGTCGCCGACCTCAATGTGCATTGGGATATCGGCGCGGATGGCGAACCGAAGCCCCACGCGCATGTCATGCTGGGCATGCGCGAAGCGTCGGAAGAAGGGTTCGGCGCCAAGGTCCGCGACTGGAACCGGACCGAATTGTTGACGCACTGGCGCGAAGCCTGGGCAGATCACGTCAATGCCCGGCTCGCCGAACTCGATATCGACGCGCGCATCGATCACCGCAGTCTCGAAGCTCAGGGAATCGACCTCGACCCGCAGAGCAAGATCGGCGCAGCCGCCCGGCGGCTGGAAGCGCAGGGTCTGGAGGCTGATCGCGCGAACGAGCATCGCCAGATCGCCCATGACAATGGCGAGCGGATCATCCGCGATCCTCGGCTCGGGCTCGATGCGATCACCCATGGCCAGGCCACCTTCACCCGGCGTGATATGGCGATGATGGCGCATCGTCATTCCGACGGGCTCGACCAGTTCAATGCGGTGATGGGTGCGATGTCGTCTTCACCCGATCTCGTCGCTCTTGGTCAGGATGGACGCGGCGAGGACCGGTTCACCACCCGCGAGATGATCGAGACCGAGCAGCGGCTTCATCATGCCGCCCAACGGATGGCTCATCGGGAACGGCATCGCGTGAGCGAACGTCACCGCGATCACGCGCTCGATCGTGCGACTGAGCGCGGCCTGCTGCTGTCAGGTGAACAGGCCGGTGCCTTCGAACATGCCACCAGTGGTCGCGATCTCGATATCGTCATCGGCTATGCCGGTACCGGCAAGAGCGCGATGCTCGGCGTCGCGCGCGAGGCATGGGAAGAGGCTGGGTACAAAGTTCGCGGCGCTGCACTCTCGGGCATCGCAGCCGAGGGGCTGGAGAATGGCTCCGGTATCGCGTCACGCACGATCGCCAGTCTTGAACATCGATGGGGCCAGGGTCGCGAACTGCTGACCGACCGCGACGTGCTAGTGATCGACGAGGCCGGCATGGTCGGCACGCGGCAAATGGAGCGCGTGCTGTCGCATGCTGCCGAGGCGGGTGCCAAGATCGTTCTCGTCGGCGATGCGCAGCAATTGCAGGCGATCGAAGCGGGCGCTGCGTTCCGAGCGCTCGCCGAGCATCACGGTGCCATCGAGATCACCGAGGTGCGTCGGCAGCGCGAGGACTGGCAGCGCGATGCCACTCGCCAGCTTGCCACCGGCAGGACCGGCGAAGCGCTGGCGGCTTATGATGCTGCTGGCGGTATCCATGCCGCAGAAACCCGCGAGCAGGCGCGCGACGATTTGATCGACCGCTGGAATGAGGGACGCCAGGCCAAGCCCGGCGCGAGCCGCATCATTCTGACCCACACCAATGACGAGGTCGCGGCGCTCAACGAGGCAGCACGCGAACGCATGCACGCATCAGGCGATCTTGGTGACGATGTAATGGTGAAGGTCGAGCGCGGTGCCCGTGCGTTCGCAGACGGCGACCGGATCATGTTCCTGCGCAATGAGCGCAGCCTCGATGTGACGAACGGAACGCTCGGCACCGTCCGGGCTGTCGGTGCGAGCTGTATGACGGTCGGGCTCGACGACGGCCGAACGGTGGCGTTCGACTTCAAGGATTATGTCCATGTCGATCACGGCTATGCGGCGACCATCCACAAGGCGCAGGGGATGACGGTCGACCGCGTCCATGTCCTCGTGACACCGGGGATGGATCGTCATTCCGCCTATGTTGCGATGTCGCGGCACCGTGACGGCGTCGACCTACACTACGGCAAGGACGATTTCGCCGATCGCAGCCAGCTCGTCCGCTCGCTGTCGCGCGAACGCGGCAAGGACATGGCATCCGATTATGCGCGGACTGCCGAGGCCCCGGTACAGGCCAACCGCGATGTCGCTCCGCAGCACGACGTCAACGCGCCGCTCGTCGAAATCGCCGTCCCGGCTGCGCCGGCCGAAGCAGCGCCGCCCCGTCGCTCGATCTTCGACGGCCTCAGGCTCAACGCCGATCCGATCGACAAGCCGCAACGCAGTCCGCTCGACCGCGCGGTCGAGCGCTATGCCCGTGCTGCGCAGGATATCACGCGCATGCGCGACAGAGGTTATGAGCCGCTGGTGCACCAGCGTCAGGCCATGACCGAGGCGGGCAAGGCGGTGGACGGGCTTCGGCGTGACGGTGCGCGAGACCTGAGCGCGGCGATGGCGCGCGATCCTGCCTTGGTCAGCGAGGCGGCGAACGGTCGCACGGCGAAGGCGATCCAGGCGATGGTCGCCGAGAACGAGATGCGCATCGATGCCGCCAATCGTGCCGATCGGTTCGTGCATGACTGGCAGGTCCAGGCGCGCCAGTTCCGCCGGCTGGAGCGGAATGGCGATTACCTTGCCGCCGAGGGCGTTAGGGACAAGCTCGACCTGATGGCGAAGAGTCTGCACCGCGATCCTCAGCTCGAGTCGCTACTCCGTAATCGCGTCAGCGACCTCGGAATCCGCCGCCGGTCAGGGGCATCGTTATCCCATGAGCTCCAGCAAAGCCTCAGCCGCTCGCGCTCGCGCGGATTGGGGCTTTAGGGTTGTTGCATGACCGACAGCACCACCAGCCAGCCCGACCCCGCACAGGCCTTCGAGGCCGTGCGACGTGAACTCAGCCTGCTCCACAGCGCCGTTGCCGGCCTGGCAGCAGAGCGTGAGAAAATACCCGATTACAGCCAGACGCTTGGGCAGATGGCCCGGGTACTCGGCGAGACCGGCAAGCGGCTTGCCGCGATCGAACAAAGCCGCGCGATCTCGCTGTCGCCTGTGGAACTGGCCAAGGAGATTGGCATAGCCGCCGAGACAGTCAGGATTGAGGATCGTCGCATGCTGGATGCGGCGCGCGGCGCGCTCGATCAGTCGCTCGGGCGGATCGACGGCATCATCAAGCGGGGGCATGCGGCCGATCGACGGGTCGAGCGCGAGCGTTGGCATGCAGTCGTCGGCCTGTTCGTCGGCATGCTGATCTGGGCAATGCTGCCCGGCGCTGTCGCCCGGTCGCTACCGACGAGTTGGCACGTCCCAGAATGGATGGCGGCTCGCGCACTCGGCGTCCAGCCGCCTGAAACGATTCGGCGACCGCCAGCGCCTACAAGCAAAGCGGATCGTCGGTAACGCGCCCACTGTTAGCTTCAGAACATATTCGGCCGCGCCCAAACGCGGTTTTCGTTCAAGCAAGCTTTTTCACACGGTTGCCTTAATCGTAATCTCATGCATATCGTTTGAAAAGGGGCAATAAAAGGCAGCTGGGTGCTTGAAGAGCAGCTTGTAGCAGAATTCGCGGCGGGGCTCAGGGATGACGCTGACGAGCGGTTGAAGGAGTTGCCAGCAGATTTGCCGCTGGCAGCCGAAACGGCGTTGGCTGAGGTCATTCTTGGGTATCTGGAAGAAGCCGGCTCCATAGCAGGTCACGATCTATGCCCGCATGAGGATGTCGGACTTCGCCGGCCCTGCCGTGTGATCGCCTATTCCCTGCCCGAGGATTCTGTCAGGCTGGAGTTGTTCACTACCCTGGGACTGAATTCCGAACCGGTGTTGGCGCGGCGCGAAATCGCGCGCCTGTCGGGATGGGCGGCGCGCTTTTTTGAGTATGCCGCCAAGGGCGATCATGCCCGCTTTCAGAACGACCACGCGGCACTTGAGGCGGCTACTCTCATTCAGAGCGAATTGCCCCGCATTGAGGAAGTGCGCATCAACGTGCTCACGGATGCCCGTGTGCGCGATCGTGCGGTGGAAGACATTACCGTTCACGGGCGGCCAGTCGAAACTGAAGTCTGGGATGTCGAACGGCTCTATCGCGCCACTGGCGAGGATGTCACGCGCGATCGGATCGAAATCGATTTCGTAAAGCTGCTCGGTCGGCCGCTAGCATGCTTGGAAATGAAGCCGCGTCCCACAGAGTATGAGACCTATCTGGTCATCTTGCCTGGAAAACTAATCTACGATCTCTTTGACCAGTATGGGCCACGGCTTTTCGAATTTAACGTGCGCTCGTTCTTACAGGCAAGGGGCGCAGTAAACCGGGGAATCCAGCGGACTATCAAAGAAGAACCTGGCCGGTTTCTTGCCTACAACAACGGTGTGACCGCGACCGCTGATGAAATCGAGGTAACGTCCTGGCATGGCGAAACCGTCATCAATCGCCTGCGAGGACTTCAGATAGTTAATGGCGCACAGACGACCGCATCAATCCACCGGGCCCTAAAGGTCGATAAGCTTCCGTTGGACGAGGTGGCAGTTTCTATGAAACTCACCCTCGTGCCGTCGGCGAAACTTGAAGAGTTCGTCCCGCTCATCGCCCGTTTTGCCAATACGCAAAACCCAATCCAGGTGGCAGACCTCTCTGCTAGTGACCGTTTCCACCAGCAGTTTGAGATCCTGTCAGAATCGGTTTGGCCGCCCGGCGAGGAAAGTCGTTGGTTCTATGAGCGGGCACGGGGCTCCTATCAGATGGCGCGCAACAGGCATGGATCGACACCGGCGCGCCGCCGAGAGTTCGATCGGACGTGTCCGCGCAGCCAGCATTTTGGAAAAACTGATCTCGCGAAATACCTGATGGCTTGGTGGGGCAATCCCCAGATCGTTAGCCGCGGTGCGCAGAAGAACTACGCAGCCTTCATGTTCGGCCTGCGCGAACGACTCGGCGAGGACTGGTGCCCGGACAGGGATTTTTTCCGTCTCACGATAGCGAAGGCGCTTCTCTTCAAGGCCGCCCAGAGCGTGGTTCGCAAGGCTCGCCTTCAGTCATACGGTGCAAACGTGGTCGCGTACATGATCGCGCTCTTGGCCGCTCATCATGGCGACAGGCTCGATCTTGAACGCCTTTGGGACGTGCAGCAGGTCTCGGACGAGATGCAGGAGCTGTTCGCAACGTGGGCGCCGCTAATCCACGGGGAAATTGTGGCTAGTGCCGGCAACCGTAATGTCACGGAATGGTGCAAAAAGGACGATTGCTGGGCAGAGCTTAGCGCTCTCAATCTTCCTCTGTCACCGGTTCTTCCGTCGGAATTCCGCGATTCGATGCGGACGCCGCAGGAACTCAAGGTCGGCGAAGGCCACGACGAGGCGGCGGATGATCTAATTGCGGAATGCGCGGCTCTCGACGGTGCTGCGTGGGCGAGAATAATGGCGTGGGCAGCGGCATCGCCCGAGATCGATGATTACGACCGCAAGGTGGTCCATACTTTAAGCGGGTACGCGATGAATGGCTGGATCAAGCCACCTTCATCCAAGCAGGCTGTGCGGGGTAGCCGCGTCCTACAGGCCGCACGGAGCGCCGGGGTAACGATCTAAAAGCTGAGCTGTTAGTAATCCGGCCGTATTCCGCCACGGCGTCTCGGCTTCGGCTTCGTGGTGCGTCTGCTCGGCCTCGATGCGGCCGTATCGCCACTTTCGGATGACTCAGGCGTTTTGCGCAGGCTCGCACGGACAGCCTTTGTGTTTGCCTCGCGACGTGCGTCTGGCTTCCAGCTCTGCGCCTCCTTGATGAAATCCTCATCGCCGATCGCTTCGCTCACAAGGTCCGCATCGAATTTCACCTGAACCAGCAGGGGGAAGCGCACCGCCTGTCCCGACACGATCCCCTGGCCGCGACCAAATGCCTGCAGAATGTTAGCGTCGGCCTCCGACAAATTCTCCATCACGGACCGCACAAAGCTCTTGTCGCGCGGGTTGACGAGACGAAGCACGAGGAAACTATTGCATTGCGCCAGGGTCGTCTCGTCCAGCCGGGATGGTCGCTGCGAGATCAAGATCAGGCCGGTGCCGAACTTGCGGCCCTCCGTTATCACCTTCCTAATAGTGGGCAATGACGGCGTCTCGTCGGTGCCCTCCTGGCGGCTCGGAATGAAGTTGTGGGCTTCCTCAATAACAGCTTGGAAGGGAGGGATGAGGCCGGAAAGGGTGGAACGGTGGCCGAAGAGCGCCTCAAGGACCATGCTAACGATAGCCGACTGGTTGAGATGATCGTACCCGGCGAGATAAAAGATTGAAACGGTTCCGGGCGCGACGATCTCGTCCGGAGCATCAGACGGATCGGGCATCTCCTCGAAATCGTAGCTGGAGAAGCGCGGTTGGCTGCGCAGCCTTGCGTTATTCGACTCCATTTGCTCCAGATTAGAGAGAACGAATTCAAGCGACCTTTTCACCACGTTCATCGTGCCGGTGCGTGTTTCGGCAAGGTCTTCGGGCAGATCGTTCCCGTCCTTGCGCCTCTTTTTCGCCGCGACGGCCTCCGCATGGCCGATCATCTTCCGCAGAAAGCTTGCGGCTGTCTCGCCATCCTGAACCTTCGCGTTGTTCAGGAGGTATAGATAGAACTGCTGCTGGGGATCGGTCAGTTTCTTTCCCATCTTGTCGATTAGATCGGAAATGATCCCGAGATTGTCCTGGCGAACTCGAATGACCGGATAGAGCACTCTGATCCTAGTGTTCTTGAAACGATCCCGCTTTTCATAGAAACCGAGATAGTCGCCATGCGGATCGAAGATCACGAGCGGATATCTCAGTTCGATCAACTCACGAATGATCCGGCGCGCCGCAACCGTTTTACCACCCCCCGTCATCGCCAGGATCGCCAGATGCCTTGAAACGATGTCGCGCGCCGACAGACTGACTTCGACATCTCCACGGGCGATGAGACTGCCGACCTGCAACTTGGGAGGAGGCGGGTCCGTGCGGTCATCGTCGCCAGTCAGTAGACGGCGCACGGCCTGTGCCGGCGGATATAGTACCTCTGCGGACGGCTTTACCGGATACGTCAAAGGCGAAAGCTGGGCGACACCAGGGTCGTCGCCGAATGTCGTTCCGAGGATTAGCACCTCGGCTTCAAGATGGTCGCGGCTGCCTGAAAGCACCGTATCGAGAAAGCGAATGTTCTCGTTCGCAAGCTCCTGCGCTGCCTCGGCTGGAAAGAAGGGATTGAAACGGTCGATCGAGGTAATCCGGCCCCATACCGTAGCGATCTCGCGGCGGCCGGCTGACGCGACAGGCACCTCGACCCGAGTGGCAACGATATCGCCAAGCTTTCCTTCAAGATTCCGGAGAATGAACGTGTACCGTCCCGTGGAGGCCTCGCCCACGACCGTCCCTATGCGCGGCCACTCCTCACGCTGCGGTGTCGCTCCTTCCCTTGCCATCTGCCCCCCTCAATCCTCTCACGCACTCGGCCGAAACAGCCAATCCCGGCCCTTGGCCGCCAGCACTCGTTTTGCAAAAGCAATCGCCTTGGGATCGCCGCTCTCGATAGCGCGCCTCAGCAGCACGATCTGGTGCTGGCCCTTGACCCCGCGGCTCAGCCAAGCCGGCACTTTCGCGAAGCGATCGACGATGTCCAGACCAACCGGAAAACCGTATGACGGCAGCAGGCGGCTGGTGTGGAAAATCAACGCCAGCAGGTCATCGAAACCCCTGATGTCCTCAAAAGCTTCTACTCGGAAGGGCATCACCATCGCCGAGGGCTTGATATAGGTGGTGAAGGCGTCGGGATAGTCGCTGATCTTCCGCTTCCAGTCCTCGGGCCATTTATTGTTTGGCCCCTGCCGCATAACGGGAATTGGCGCGACGTACTCACCGTCACCCAGCACGACGTCGAGTAGCGAGGCGTCATTGAGACCGTAGGAGAGTATCTGTAGCTCCAGCTCCCGCGCATCCCTTTCCTTCAAAACCTTGCTCTTCTGGAGCCGATCCAGAATACGTCGAAGGAAGACCGGGTCGCGCCCGATCGATCGTTCCACCGCGCCGACCACCGGGGTCCCCGTCTCGCGGAGCCGTTCCAGCAGCGTAAGATAGAGGGCAACGAACTGGCGGTCGCGCTCGTCGCCGTCCCAGCTATCGTCATTGAGCAGCGTCCTGGAGGCTGCGCGTCCGAAGGAAGGGAAGTCTTCCAGCCCGTAAGGAGCCACCGGATTTACAAGCGGTCCATGCAGGATGACAGCGTCCACCCTGTCCTTGCCTGTGGCCTTCGCCAAGCGGTAGCCGGCGGCAACTTCGCTCACCATGCGCGCCGCGTCGCGCAGCTTCGCCACGTCGAGGAAATCGCTTTCGAACAGGAACCCGGAATCGCTGAATAGATCATCGACCAGCGACAGCTCGATGTTGAACTGTTCCCGTTTGTCCGATTCGTCCCCCGGTCGGACGATGTAGGAGCCGACGCGAATGCCTATCGGTGCCGCCGACGGAAGCTCAATATTGGCGACGCCGCCGTCGACGAAGGCAAAAGCCTTTCCGCGGAGTCTCGGCCAAAATTCGTTAGGATCGTAGTCGATGCGGCGCAGCAGATCGTTGTTTTCTAAAAGGGCGCGGACGCTGCCTGCTATTCCTGAAAGGCTTCCCACAAAGTCGGCGTGCGCTTGATCGGACTGCTGCCGCGTGACGAGCAGCATGTTTGCCAGGAACTCGCCCTGGCCGATTCGCGCCTCTATACGGTCTCTGATATCCGCTTCGGCCAATACATCCCCCTAGAAAGGGTCTAGCGTACCCCTATGAGAGCGCAACATAATCCCGCTGAATCGGTTGACAAACCGTTGCCGTCGAAGCCGGCACCTCCCATGACGGCAGACGGTATCGTAACGACATCAACGCTCCGGCAACACCGGGGCGATTTCATGAGTCCGGCTACCCGAAGCGCAGTCATGGGTCGCATAAGGAGCCACGGCACCGGTCCGGAGCGAGCGGTACAGGCCATGCTTGAAGCCCTTGGCCTAGAGTTCGAGAGTCAAGATAGGTCGCTGCCTGGCAGGCCGGACTTCGTGCTGCGGCAGCACTCGCTGTGCATCTTCGTCGACGGCGATTTCTGGCACGGCTGGCGGTTCGAGAGCTGGCGCATGAAGCTTTCCGAAAAGTGGGAGGAGAAGATCACCGCGAACCTACGGCGCGACGACCGCAACCGACGCTTGTTACGACGGGCAGGTTGGCAAGTACTGCGGCTGTGGGAACATCGGGTCCGCGAGCGACCGCAAGGATGCCGCCGCAGCATTCTCCTGCGAGTACACAGAGGGTTGCCGTTCAGCGTTGAGCCTGGCAACGTCGCAATCTCGGAGATGCGCAACGCAGGCAAAAGCAGGGGGGTACGTGGTCAAAATTAGGGGCTTGGACCTATTCTGTGGCGCAGGGGGTAGTAGCCTCGGCGCCCGCGCCGGCGGCGTGGAAATGGTCGGAGCGGTCGATGCCTGGGACATTGCGGCCGAAACCTACAGAGATAATTTTCCTAAGTCGGAAGTGATCACCACACGCCTTGATGACGACAGCGGTGCAGGTCTCTTCTCCAAAGTTGACTCGGTTGATCTGCTTATAGCGTCACCCGAATGCACTCATCACTCGATCGCCCGAGGCGCCAAGCCACGGTGCGAATCCAGCCGCCGATCAGGCTGGTATGTCATGCCCTTCGTGCGGGACTACGAACCACGCTGGATCGTACTGGAGAATGTCTCCGGCATGCAGCGCTGGGACGGATACAAGGAACTGATCGATGAACTTGGCGAGCATTATCATCTGCGCGTGCAGATGCTGGATGCTGCGAATTTCGGCGTGCCGCAGACGCGGAAGCGTCTCTTCATTCTCGGCGACCGTATCCGCAAGCCGGCCAAGGTTTTGGCGAGCCGCCAATGCCCCAATGTTGCGGCGATTCTCGATGATCCTTCGGTCTGGAAAGCTCGCCCGATCTCAGACGGTCACCTCTCCCAGAACACTATCGCACGCATAAACCGTGGCATGACGGAGCTGGGCAAGAATGAGGATTTTTTAGTTGTATATTACGGCTCGGATCGCGCTGGCGGGTGGCAACAGCTGGACAGGCCGATACGGACGCTGACCACGTTGGATCGTTTCGGACTGGTTCGTTGGATAGATGGCGTTGCAACGTTCCGGATGCTGCAGGTGTCGGAACTGCGCCGCGCGATGGGTTATCCCGAGAGCGCTAAACTTGAACAAGGATCGCGACGAGACCGGGTGAAGCTACTTGGGAACGGGGTCTGTCCGCCGGTCATGCAGGCGGTCGTGGAGTCGCTGACACGCGATACAGCTGAACAGGCAGAATCGTCACCGAAATTTCGGAGCGTCGATCGTCGTACGGCCGTTGCGGCTTAACACGGCGGCATACGATGCGTGTCTTTGGTCCAGACGAAGCGACCGCCGCCGATCTTCTAGTCGATGCAATCTATCAGGGCGGGCGCCGCGGTGGCGCCGGAGACGATCCATTGCCGAGGCTAGTGGGCGTCAGCACTGGCGGAGGATTCCGCTACCGGGGCAGGATTGACCATCTAGAACTCGTCGTGCTCACTTCGAACAAGCGTGATCCCGACTGGCCCGATGCTCTCGACCGAGAAACCGGCATCTATACCTACTATGGGGACAATAAGGTTCCAGGCCGGGCGCTTCACGAAACACCGCGGTTTGGCAACGCGCTGCTGCAACGCATATTCGAGGATGCGAACCGCGGGGTATCTGGTCGCAAAAGGGTTCCGCCAGTTCTCGTATTTACTTCGGCGGGCGAATGGCGCGACGTCATCTTTCTGGGCCTGGCAGTGCCCGGCGTCGCCGGACAGCGGCCAGCGGAAGACCTCGTCGCGGTTTGGCGTACGAGGGACGAAAGCCGATTTCAGAATTACAGAGCGCGCTTCACCATTCTTCGGACGGAGAACGTGGCGCGATCTTGGATCAACAGCATTATAGCTGGTCAGCCCGACTTATCGTTGGCCCCGGCAGTCTGGGCGACATGGGTGGAGACCGGCAGGGTGATACCTCTTCTTGCTCCGCGCACGATTCAGCATCGTCGACGCGGCGAGCAGCTTCCTTCCGATCCTATCGAGAAAGAAGTGGTCGAGGTCATTCATCGCTTTTTTTCTGATGATCCGCACGGATTCGAACAGTGTGCCGCCGAGCTGGCGCGGATGATGTTGCCCGACATCACCAGTCTCGATCTCACGAGGCGATCGAGGGATGGCGGGCGCGATGGCATCGGGCAGATGCGTATCGGAACAGGGACAAGCGCGATCCTCGTGGACTTCGCACTAGAGGCAAAATGCTATGCCGCCACTCACGCTGTGGGCGTTCGGGAGATGTCACGCCTGATTTCCCGCCTCCGTCACCGCCAGTTCGGCATTCTCGTAACGACGAGCTGTGTCGACGAGCAAGCTTATAAGGAGATTAAGGAGGACGGGCATCCCATTATTGTGATCGCAGCTAGCGATATCGCTCGCTTACTCAAGGAGACTGGCTACGGGACGCCGTTGGCGGTCAGGTCGTGGCTCGAACGGTCGTTTCCATCTTCACTTTGAGGAGATGTCAGCAATCGCCTTTCGAACTCTCCTCGCCGAAGCGGTCAAACAGCTAAAGGCGATCATTGTGGGCTCTGAATATCTTCGCGGGCAATCAGCAGCGCGCGACAATCCGTCTCAATAATGCTCGAGAAGCCGCGCTAAAGCCGCAACTTTCTGTGGGGCTAAGTGTGGGAATGAAGGCAGAAAGCTCTCAGAAAACGGCGATATTCAGCCATTTTCTCCTTGACGATGGTGACCCCTACGGGACTCGAACCCGTGTTTTCGCCGTGAGAGGGCGACGTCCTAGACCGCTAGACGAAGGGGCCGGCAAGCGGAGCGCGGTCCCTTATGGGGCGCGGGCGGCCGCGTCAAGGGTAGAGGGCGTCTTGCCTCCTTTATGCAAGACGATATCCTCCGTTTTGTGGAAAAAGGCATGGTCGGTATGGTTAGCCCGGCCACCCCGCCCAAGGGGTTCCTGGCCGGTGCGCCTGCATCGAGTCCCACGGCCCTGAATGTCGGCGCGCGGCGCGTCGGCGGCAAAAGGGATGTGGCAATGCAACAGCAGATTTCAGTCATCACGCTCGGCATCGACGATCTCAAACGCTCGCGCCGTTTCTATGCGGCCGGGTTCGGCTGGACGCCGATCTTCGAGAATGCGGAGATACTCTTTTATCAGATGAACGGACTGGTGCTGGGCACCTGGCTGCGCGCGGCGCTGGCCAAGGACAGCAACCGGGCGGTCACGCCCGCGCCGGGTAGCGTCGCCCTCGCCCACAATGTCGGCGGCCGCGAGGAGGTGGGCCGGCTTATCGAGCGTCTCGCTTCGGCGGGCGGGACGATCCTGCGCCGGCCCGATGCTCCGCCCCATGGCGGCTATCGCGGCTATGTCGCCGATCCCGACGGACATGCCTGGGAGATTGCATGGAATCCCGCCTGGACGATCGACGCCGAGGGGCATGTGACCTTCGGCCTATGAGCCTTCGCCCGCCTCTTCCTCGCCCGCCAGTCGATCGATGATTGGGCAGTCGGGGCGGGTATCCCCCTGACAATGGGCAGCGAGATCGAGCAACGTCTCACGCATTGCCTCAAGCGCCTTTGCCTTCTGATGCAGCGCGTCGGCGCGCGCCAGGGCCAGCCGTTTCACCTCGCCGCTTGCCCGGCCAGCGTCGGACCAGAGATCGAGCAACTCGGCAATCTCCTCTAACGGAAAGCCGAGATCGCGGGCGTTAGCGATAAAGCGCAGGCGATGAATGTCGGCCTCGCCATAATCGCGATAGCCGCTGTCCCGGCGCGGCGGCGCCGGGACTAGGCCAATCGCCTCATAATGACGGATCATCCGCGCCGAAACGCCGCTCGCACGTGAAGCCGCGCCGATATTCACAGCTTCACCCTGTTAAGTCGCAGCGCGTTAGTAACGACGGTGAAGGAAGACAGCGCCATCGCCGCCCCCGCCACCATCGGCGAGAGCAGCAACCCCGTCACCGGGTAGAGCACGCCCGCCGCGATCGGCACGCCGATGCCGTTGAAGAGGAAGGAGAAGAGTAGATTCTGGCGAATATTGCGCATCATCGCATGGGCCAGCCGCCGGGCGCGGATCACCGCCGCCAGATCACCGCGCGTCAGGGTGATGCCCGCGCTTTCGATCGCGACGTCGGTGCCCGTTCCCATAGCGAGGCCGACGTCCGCCGTCGCCAGAGCGGGCGCGTCGTTGATCCCGTCACCCGCCATCGCGACGCGCGCACCCGCTTGTCTGAGGTCCGCGATCACCGCCGCCTTGCCTTCGGGTGACAGGCCGGCATGCACGGCGTCGAGTCCACCGATCGTCTCGGCCACCGCCTTGGCCGTTCCCGCATCGTCGCCGGTCAGCATGATGACCTTGAGCCCGTCGCGGCGCAGCGCGGTGATCGCCTCGCTCGCGCCGGCACGCAAGGGATCGGCGACGGCGAGCAGGCCCGCAAGCGCCCCCTCCACCGTGACGAGCATGACCCCCGCGCCCGTCACGCGATATCCCGCCGCCGCTTCGGCCAGAGAGGTGGGATCGGCACCCGCGCGCCGCATCGCCGCCGCGTTGCCGACGACGATCGCGTGCCCATCCACCTCGGCGCGGACACCCTCACCCGTCCAGGATTCGAAGCCCCGCACAGTGCCGAGCGACGCATTCCGCGCCTTGGCCGCCTCCACCACGGCATGCGCCAGCGGATGCTCCGATTGCGCTTCCACCGCCGCGGCGAGGCCAAGCAAATCGATTTCACCGATCGCGCCCAGCGTCTCGATCGCGATCAGCGCGGGCTTGCCCTCGGTTAGCGTGCCCGTCTTGTCGATCACCAGCGTATCGACACGTTCGAACGCCTGCAGCGCCTCGGCATCGCGCACCAGCACGCCCGCCTGTGCGCCACGCCCGGTGCCGACCATGATCGACATCGGCGTCGCGAGCCCCAGAGCGCAGGGGCAGGCGATGATGAGCACGGCGATGGCGTTGAGGAGCGCGTGGCCCATGCGCGGTTCGGGGCCGACGATACTCCACACCAGGAGGGTCAGGAGGGCGACGAGCACCACCGCCGGCACGAACCAGCCCGCCACGCGATCGGCGACCGCCTGGATCGGCGCGCGGCTGCGCTGCGCCTCGGCCACCATGCGGACGATCCGCGCCAGCATCGTGTCCGCGCCCACCGCTTCGGCCACCATGACGAGGCGGCCCGTGCCGTTGACGGTGCCCGCCGTAAGCGCCGCGCCAGTCTCCTTGGCGACGGGCGCGGGCTCGCCGGTCAGCATCGCCTCATCGACCGAGGAGCGCCCCTCGACGACCCTTCCGTCAACCGGCACCGCCTCACCCGGGCGGATGCGCAGCCTGTCGCCGACGCGTACCTCGTCCAGCGGCACTTCTTCTTCCGCGTCATCCTTACCGATCCGCCGGGCGGTGCGAGGCGCGAGATTCATCAGTGCGCGGATCGCCCGGCCGGTCGCGGCGCGCGCGCGCAATTCGAGAACCTGGCCAAGCAGGACGAGCGCCACCACCACGCCCGCCGCTTCATAATAAACCGGTACGGAACCGTCATGACCGCGAAAGGTAGCGGGGAAAATGCCGGGCGCGATCGTCGCCACCACGCTATAGGAAAAGGCCGCGCCCACGCCGATCGCGATCAGCGTGAACATGTTGAGGTGTCGCGTGCGGATCGACGCCCAGCCGCGCGCAAAGAAAGGCGCGCCCGCCCAGCAGACGATCGGCGCCGCCAGCGCAAGCTGCACCCAGCGCGACGCCGCTGGATCGAGCAGATGCCAGCCCAGCATGTCCGCACCCATCGACACGATCAGCAGCGGCACCGCCAGCACGCCCGCCACCCACAGCCGGCGCGTGAAGTCGATCAGCTCGGGATTGGGCCGATCGTCGAGCGAGGGCGCCTCCGGCTCCAGCGCCATGCCGCAGATCGGGCAGGTGCCAGGGCCTTCCTGCCGGATCTCGGGATGCATCGGGCAGGTCCAGGTCGCGCCGGGGGGCGCCTCGACCGGCGGCGGCGCGTCACCCAGATAGCGCTCCGGATCAGCGAGGAACTTCGTCCGGCAACCCGCGCCGCAGAAATGATAATCCGTACCGTCATGCCGCGCATGGTGCGGCGTCTTCGCGGGATCGACCGTCATGCCGCACACCGGGTCCTTCACGGCTTCGGCCGCGCCATGGAGGCAGGCGCCATGCTCCCCATGTGCTTCGTGCAGGTGATCCATGCGACTCGCTCCTTTGTCCATGGACCTCTTTCTGAACCTTTACATCATGTCAGGGTCAAGCACGCACTTGGCGGTTCATGTCACCCCGGAAATGCGATAGCATTTCTGCCGATTGCGCGGGGAAGGGGAATATGCCGATGAACGAGGACAGCCTGCGCCGCCGCGCGATCGCGCTCTACGACCGCTTCACGCATGAGACGCATGACCGACGCGCCTTCATGGCCGATCTCACCCGGCTGGCGGGCGGCGTCGCGGCAGCCAACGCGCTGCTCGGCCTCATCGCCGCCAATCCCGCCGCCGCCAGCCAGATCGCCCCGAACGACCCGCGCGTGCGGACGATCGAGCTGACCTGGCCGACGAGCGTGTCGGCGCGCAAGATGAAGGGCTATTCGGCGCGGCCCGCCGTCGCGCGCGGCAAGCTGCCGATCGTCCTCGTCATCCACGAGAACAGGGGCCTGAACGAACATATCCGCGATATGACGCGGCGCATCGCTCTCGAAGGCTTCACCGCCGTCGCGCCCGATTTCCTTACCTCGATGGGCGGAACGCCGGGGAACGAAGATGAAGCGCGCGACATGATCGCGAGGCTCGACCTCAAGGCCGCGATCGCCGACGGCGTCGCCACGATCCGCCTGATGCAGCAGCCGCAGCGCTCGACGGGGCGCGTCGGCGTCGTCGGCTTCTGCTGGGGCGGCGCGATGGCCGATCAGCTCGCCATCGCCGCCGGCGACCATCTGGCCGCCGCCGTCTCTTACTACGGCCCGCCCCCGCCACCCGCGGAGGCAGCGAAGGTGAAGGCGCCGATGCTGCTCCATTATGCCGGACTGGACGAACGGGTGAACGCCGCCGCCGGCCCGTGGGTCGCCGCGCTGAAGGCCGCGCATGTCGCGGTCGATTCCTACGAATATCCGGGCGTCAACCACGCCTTCAACAACGACACCGCCATCGGCCGCTACGACGCGGCGGCGGCCGCCCTCGCCTGGCAACGCACCGTCGCCTTTCTGAAGCTCCATCTGGCGTGAGGCAGTCGGTGACCACGGACCCGGCCCGCTACTTTAGTTGAGGGAGCCGCCGTCCATGGATTCCGGCTTCCGCCGGAATGACGGCAGATTTGCTACCGGCCGCCTGGGCATAACGGCAAACCATCCCCCAGCCCCTCCGTCACCCCGACGAAAGTCGGGGACCATGGACTCGGCTCGCTTTATTGATCGAGTGAGCCGCCGTCCGTGGATTCCAGCTTCCGCCGGAATGACGGGGTTTGTGGGACACATCCCCACCCGCGCCTAAAACGGCACCTCGCCATAGACGTTACCCGCCGGGGCATAGCGGCAGACCAGCACCTCGCGCCGTGCTCCGGTGACGAGGGCGCAGCCGACCGCCGTCGTCGCGCGCCACATCAATTGCGTATAATGGCCGACCTGCAACCAGTTCCCCGTCGCGCTGTTGTCGGGGAAGGGCCCCGCGCGAAACAGCCGTTTCTCGTCCACCCAGCGGCCGACCATATGGTCCAGCGAAAAAACGCCCGGCGTTCCCGCCCACAGATTCTCCCCGAAACGCCCCTCGGCATCGGCATGTTCGAGCGTGCCGCGCGCCGCCAGCCGCTCCGCCCAGCGCTCGGCGCTCGCCGCGAGGTCCGGGTCCCAGCGCAGCGGCGGAATGCCCTGGCTCGCCCGCGCGCGATTGTGGAGGTCGAGCATATGTTGCTCAAGCGTGCGGCCGTGGTTGTCATAGGGCACGGCGACGGGCGCCGCGACCGGCGTCGCGGCAAAGGCAGCAATCATACCCACCATGACGGCTCGCGCCATCCAGCCCATGCGTCTTCATTCCCAGCAGGCAGCGTGCACGCGCCTTTAGACCATGGAGACATTAATGATATCTTTCGTAGCCGCAACGAGGCGACGATGCGTCAGGCGGCGGTTTCGGCAGCGCGCCCGGCGTCGATTGCCTCACCCCTACCCTTCCGGTATAGGGGCGCGCACCCGCCCCGGACCGTGCGTCGCCCCGTCGCCGCCGGCTGCCCGGGGCGCGTTCTTTTCCGGACTCCTCGAAGGGAGCATTTCGTCCATGTCCCGCCGCCGTCAAATCTACGAAGGCAAGGCCAAGATCCTCTATGAGGGGCCTGAACCCGGCACGCTCATCCAATATTTCAAGGACGACGCGACGGCCTTCAATGCCCAGAAAAAGGGCACGATCTCGGGCAAGGGCGTCCTCAACAACCGGATTTCGGAGCATCTCTTCACGCTGCTCGGTGGAATCGGCGTGCCCACCCATTTCATCCGCCGGCTGAACATGCGCGAGCAGTTGATCCGCCAGGTGGAGATCGTGCCGATCGAGGTGGTCGTCCGCAACGTCGCCGCGGGCTCGCTCACCAAGCGGCTGGGGATCGAGGAAGGCACGCAGCTTCCCCGCACGATTATCGAATATTATTACAAGGACGATGCGCTCGGCGATCCGATGATCGCGGACGAGCATATCGCCTGCTTCGGCTGGGCGAGCCAGGAGGAGATGCACGACATCGCCGACATGGCGATCCGCGTGAACGACTTCATGTCGGGGCTGTTCGCGGGCATCGGCATCCGCCTTGTCGACTTCAAGCTCGAATTCGGGCGCCTGTGGGACAATGACTATAGCCGCATCATCCTGGCGGACGAGATCAGCCCCGACGGCTGCCGCCTGTGGGACATGGCGACCAACGAGAAGCTCGACAAGGATCGCTTCCGCCGCGACCTGGGCGGCGAGGTGGAGGCCTATCAGGAGGTCGCGCGGCGGCTGGGCCTGCTGCCCGAGGGCGACACCACCGTCCTCGACCTTGAAAAGCATCGCAAGAACCGGGGCAAGTGACATGAAGGCGCGCGTCTACGTAACCCTTAAGAACGGCGTCCTCGATCCGCAGGGCAAGGCGATCCATCATGCGCTGGAGGGCCTGGGCTTCTCGGGCGTCGAGGATGTGCGCGCGGGCAAGTTCATCGAACTGGACCTTGCCGACGGCGTCGCCGATGCCGACATAGAGGCCATGTGCCGCAAGCTGCTCGCCAACACGGTGATCGAGAATTTCCGCATCGAACGGGTGGCGGCGTGAAAAGCGCGGTCATCGTCTTTCCCGGCTCGAACTGCGACCGCGACCTGGCCGTCGCGCTGCGCGAGGCGACGGGCGAGGCGCCGGCGATGGTGTGGCATCGCGAGACGGAGTTGCCGGAGGGCGTCGGCCTGATCGGCGTGCCCGGCGGCTTTTCCTATGGCGATTATCTGCGCTCCGGCGCGATGGCGGCGCGCTCACCCGTCATGCGCGCGGTGGTCGAGGCGGCGGGGCGCGGCGTCGCCGTGCTCGGTGTGTGCAACGGCTTCCAGATTCTCACCGAGGCGGGATTGCTGCCCGGCGCGCTGATGCGCAATGCCGGCCTCAATTTCGTCTGCCGCGACGTGCCGCTGACCGTCGAGAACAGCCAGACGGCCTTCACCAGCCGCTATCGGCAGGGCGAGACGATCACCGTCCCCGTCGCGCATCATGACGGCAATTACAGCGCCGACACCGAAACGCTCGACCGGCTGGAGGGCGAGGGCCGTGTTGTTTTCCGCTATGCCGACGCAGTCAACGGCTCGGCGCGCAACATCGCCGGCATCGTCAACGACGCGGGCAATGTGCTCGGTATGATGCCGCACCCCGAACGGATGATCGACCCGGCCCATGGCGGCACCGACGGCCGCCGCCTCTTCGAAGGGCTGATCGCCGGGATCGCCTGACATTCCTTAGCCTTCCCGACGAAAGTCGGGGTCCACGGACTCCCCTCGCTTTCTTGTCAAGCGTCCCGCCCTCCACGGATTCCGGCTTTCGCCGGAATGGCGGCGTTGAAGGCGCGTCGCCTTATGCGGACACCACCGCCTCGGCTTCGATCTCGACCTTCCATTCGGGATTATAGAGCGCGGCGATCGCCACCAGCGTGGCGGCGGGTCTGGCGCATTTCAGGGCGCGCGAAAAAGCGGCGCTGATCGCATCGGCATCCTTGATGTCGGTCGCGAACATACGGACGCGCACCACATCCTCGGCCCGCCCGCCCAATTCCTTGATATAACGCAGGATTTCTTCGAAGCAGCGATCGGCCTGCGCGCCGGCGTCGGCGGGGATCGATCCGTCGGGCATGACGGCGGTAATGCCCGACACGAGGATGCGGTCGCCCACGCGCAGCGCGCGCGAAAAGCCGATCTCCTCCTCGAATCGCGACAATGGCGGAATGTGGCGGCGTTCGATCATATCCTGTCATCCTCCCCTCGATGCGCTGTCTTCCTATCCGCTTTCTGCCCGACTGTCGGCTGACGCGCCAGAACCCAGGGATGCCGACCCGCGCGTTCCGCCACCGTTTCGACGCTCGGCCCATCGAGACGGACCGCAAGGCCCCCGGTCCGCGCCAGCAAGCTACGGTCGGCCTTCAGCCAGCGTGGCCGGCAGCTTCGCGGCAGGCGGCGATCGGAAACGACGATATCGGCGGCGGCGCAAGCTGCGTTCATCGCAGCGATATCGACGAAATAGGGTGTTCGCGTCGCCAGCAGCCGCCAGCGCCGACCGCCGCGCATCAGGTCCGCTATGCACAGGTCCGGGCTACACCGCGCGCCCGGCATGGCGTCCAGATCGAAAGCCTCCTCCTCGCTCCCGGCGCTCTCCCCAAGCTGGCCGCGCACATAATCCCCAGCGCGCGGGCGCAACAGCGCGATCCGCCCGTCCGTCCCCACCACGGCGAGGTGCCGGCCATCGCCGGTGACGAGCAGATCGGGCGCGGGCGTCGCGAGCGCCCAGGCCGCGCCCAACGCAAGCGGCACCAGCCCCAGCCGCCGCACTCGCGTCCGCCAGAGAGTGAGCCACACGCCGCCCGCGACCATCAGCATGAAGGCGGCGACCGGCATTGTCGGCAATGCCGCCACCGCGCCCGGCGTCGCCGCGACATGGTGCGCCACCCACAGCAAAGCCTTCAGCGCCAGCACCGCCAGCCACCAGAAGGGCGCGCCGAGCCCCGCCGTGTCGAACAGCAACGCCAGCGCCTCCAGCGGCATGATGACGAAGGTGGTGAGCGGGATCGCGACGATATTCGCCACCGCGCCGTAGAGGCCCGCGCGCTGGAAATGGAACAGGGCGATCGGCGCCAGCGCCAGCTCGACCACCGCGCCGGTAATCAGCAGGCCCGCCAAGGCCCGCAGCATCCGCCGGCCCGCGCCTTCCTCGCGCCGCGCGAGAAAAGCGCGCAGGCCCCGATGCTCGTGCAGCGCCACGATCGCGGCGACGGCGGTGAAGCTCAACTGGAAGCTCGCCCCCGCCAGCGACTCGGGCCAGAGCAGCAGCACGATCACCGCGCCCGCCGCCACCAGCCGCAAGGTGAGCGCGTCGCGGCCCAGCGCGAGCCCACCGAGCACGAGCAAGGCGGCCACACAGGATCGCACCGTCGGCACCTCCGCACCCGTCAGCAGCGTGTAGCCGATCGCCGCCAGCGCCGCCGTGCCCGCCGCGATCAGCAGCAGCGGCGCACGCAGCGCAAGCATGGGGCTCAACGCCAACAGCCGCAGCACGAGCAGCATCACGGCGCCGACCACCGCCGTCACATGCAGGCCGCTGACCGACAGGAGATGCGCAAGACCCGATCGGCGCATCGCCTCCGAATCGCCCGCGGGGATACCCCCCATGTCGCCGGTGGCGAGCGCGGCGGCGATGCCGCCCGGCGAACCGGGGGCGCTCGCCTGGATATGGGCGGAGAGTCGCGCGCGCAGACCGCTCAGCCAGAGGGTGAAGCTGCCATGGCCGCTCGCCGTGACAAGCCGCAGCGGACCCAGCGCCCGCCCGGTCGCGCCCAGTTCCTGAAACCAGGCGACGCGGGCGAAATCATAGGCTCCCGGCAAGGCGGCGGTCGGCGGCGGCATCAACCGGGCGCGCAGGGCGATGACCGCCCCCGGCTCGATTCCTTCGACCATGTCGCGATCGTCGACATTGACGCGAAGGCGCGGCGGCAGTGCGGATTCGTCCCGCGGGGCGAGTCGCAGGCGGGTGCGGCCTTCCGCCGCCCGCGACTCGACCGCTTCGACTCGGGCGGTGAACTGCGCCACCACCGGTCGGGTGAGCACCGGCGCCGCCACACGCTCGGCCCGCCACCAGATCAATCCGCAGCCGACCGCCACCGACAGCGCCAGGACGGCGAGCGCTCGCCCCGTCCGTCCGGCACCCGGCAGCAGCGCCGCCGCCGCCGCAAAGCCCGTCGCTGTAAGGATCAGCGCGATCCAGGCCGTCCGGTCAGGCAGCGCGAACCAGCACGCTATGCCGAGGCCCAGACCGATCGGCAGCCACAGGACAAGCTGGTCGCGTTCGGCGTCGAGCCAGGATTCCAGCGCGGTTTCGGCACGCGCCATCGCCCGCGCGACGACGGTTTGTCGCGGCCGGGCAGCCATGCTAGGGGCGAGGCCGAAATCGTAGGGCATGCCCACGAAGTCCTTGGAGAATCCGCGCGTGGGCGCAAGCACAGAAGTTCGTCCGGTCGTTACCCGTTTCGCCCCGTCACCGACGGGATTCCTGCATATCGGCGGCGCACGCACCGCGCTTTTCAACTGGCTGTTCGCCCGCCATCATGGCGGCAAGTTCCTGCTTCGGATCGAGGACACCGACCGCGTCCGCTCGACGCAGCCGGCGATCGACGCGATTCTCGACGGCATGCGTTGGCTGGGGCTCGACTGGGACGGCGAGGCTGTTTTCCAGTTCGCCCGCGCCGCCCGCCATGCCGAGGTGGCGCATCAGCTTCTCGCCGCCGGCCACGCCTATCGCTGCTATGCGACCGCGGAGGAGCTGGAGGCGATGCGCGCCGCCCAGCGCGCCCAGAAGCAGCCGCTGCGCTATGACGGCCGCTGGCGCGATCGCGCGCCCGGACCCGAAGAAGAGGGCAAGCCCTTCGTCATCCGCCTCAAGGCTCCGCGCGCGGGCGAGACGACGATCGACGATCAGGTGCAGGGTGCCGTCACGGTCAGGAATGCCGAGCTGGACGACATGGTCCTGTTGCGCTCGGACGGCACGCCCACCTACATGCTGGCGGTCGTCGTCGACGATCACGACATGGGCGTGACGCACGTCATTCGCGGCGACGACCATCTCAATAATGCGTTCCGCCAGTTGGCGATGATCCGCGCTCTTGGCTGGCCCGAGCCGATCTATGCGCATGTCCCGCTGATCCACGGCGCGGACGGCGCGAAGCTTTCGAAGCGCCACGGCGCGCTGGGCGTCGAGGCCTATCGCGACGATCTCGGCATCCTGCCCGAGGCGCTGGCCAATTATCTCCTGCGCCTCGGCTGGGGCCATGGCGACGATGAGATCATCAGCCGCACGCAGGCGATCGAATGGTTCGACATTGCGGGCGTCGGCCGCTCGCCCTCGCGATTCGATACGAAGAAGCTTGAAAATCTGAACGGTCATTACATTCGCGAGGCGGATGACGGCCGGCTCGCCAGCCTGATTTCGGGCGCCGTAGCCGCCGAAGCGGGGCTTTCGCTGGACGAAAAAGGTATCGATTTGTTGCGCCGCGCCATGCCTTTTCTCAAGCAACGCGCTAAGGATTTACGCGATTTGGCGGCGGGCGCGGCCTTTCTCTTTCGCACTCGCCCTCTTGCCATCGACGAGAAGGCCGCTACCTTGCTAAGCGAAGCACCGCCCGGTCTGCTGGCGTCGGTACATCGCCGGCTCGGGCAGGTGCCCCAATGGAGCGCGCCCGCGCTCGAGGAGGCTGTCCGCGCGATCGCGGAGGAGGCGGGAATGGGTCTCGGCAAGGTGGCCCAGCCGCTTCGTGCCGCGCTCACCGGCCGGGCCACGTCTCCGGGTATTTTTGATGTGCTGGTTCTCCTCGGTCGTGAGGAGAGCCTGGGGCGGCTGGCCGACCGGCTGGAGCGGGCCTCTGACTGAAATTGAGAAGAAGGAACAGGGTATGGAGGACAAGACCGCGAAGATCGAGGCGAACGGCAAGTCCGACGATTATCCCATTCTATCGGGCAGCGTCGGCCCCAATGTCATCGATATTCGCAAGCTATACGCCAAGACCGGCGCCTTCACCTTCGATCCGGGCTTTACCTCCACCGCAAGCTGCGAATCGGCGCTTACCTATATCGACGGCGATGCCGGCGTCCTTCTTCACCGCGGCTATCCGATCGATCAGCTCGCGGAGAAATCGAGCTTTATGGAGGTGTCCTATCTCCTCCTGAACGGCGAGCTGCCGACCGAAGCCGAGCTGGAGAAGTTCGTCTACACCATCACCCGCCATACGATGGTGCATGAACAGCTCACCATCTTCTTCCGGGGCTTCCGGCGCGATGCGCATCCGATGGCGATCCTCTGCGGCGTCGCCGGCGCGCTTTCGGCCTTCTATCACGACTCGACCGACATTTCCGATCCGCAGCAGCGAATGATCGCAAGCCACCGGCTCATCGCCAAGATGCCGACGATCGTCGCCATGGCGTATAAATATGCCATGGGGCAGCCCTTCCTCTATCCGAAGAACGACCTGAGCTACACCGCTAACTTCCTGCGGATGACGTTCGGCGTTCCGGCCGAGGAATATCTGGTCGATCCGATCGTCGAATCGGCGATGGACAAGATATTCATCCTCCACGCCGATCATGAGCAGAACGCGTCCACCTCCACCGTGCGCCTTGCCGGATCGTCGGGCGCGAACCCGTTCGCCTGCATCGCCGCCGGCATCGCCTGTCTGTGGGGCCCCGCCCATGGCGGCGCGAACGAGGCCGCGCTCAACATGCTGCGCGAGATCGGCACGCCTGACCGCATCCCCGAATATATCGCCCGTGCCAAGAACAAGGACGATCCGTTCCGGCTGATGGGCTTCGGCCACCGCGTCTACAAGCATTATGATCCGCGCGCGCAGGTGCTTTCCAAGGCGGCGGCGGAGATTCTCGACAAGCTGGGCAAAAACGATCCGGTGCTCGACACCGCGCGCGAGCTGGAGCGGATCGCGCTCAAGGACGAATATTTCATCGAGAAGAAGCTCTATCCGAACGTCGATTTCTATTCGGGCGTGATCCTCTCGGCGATCGGCTTCCCGACGACGATGTTCACCGCGCTGTTCGCGCTCGCCCGCACCGTCGGCTGGGTCGCCCAGTGGAACGAGATGATCGCCGATCCCGAGCAGAAGATCGGCCGCCCGCGCCAGCTCTACACGGGCCCCGCGCAGCGCGATTACGTTCCGCTTGACCAACGCTGAGGCCGGCGCCCTGCCGGCCCGGCGTCACGCCGCCGGCAGGGTGAAGATGAAGCGCGCGCCCTGGCCCGGCGCGCTGTCTATCGCGATATCGCCTCCCATCGCGCGTGCCAGCCGCCGCGCGATATAGAGGCCGAGGCCAGTGCCGCCCGGCTCGGCCGGATCGACGCGCTCGAACTTCTCGAATATCCGGCCCTGATCCTCGATCGCGACGCCCTTGCCCTGATCTGCGACGATCACCGCGACGATCCCACCCTCGCGTTCGCAGCGCAGCCACACGGCGCCGCCCTCGGGCGAGTAGCGCACCGCATTGCCGATCAGGTTGACGAGAATCTGCAACACCCGCCGTGCATCGCCGCGCGCGCGTAGCAGCTCGTCAGGCGTCGGCCGATCGATCCGCACGCCCTGTTCCGCCGCACGCGGCCCCAGCAGTGCGGCGGCGCGGGCGACGACATCGCCCAGATCAAGTGGCGTCGTCTCGATCCGGAAATCGGGCCGCTCGATCGCTTGCAGGTCGACAAGATCGCCGACCAGATCGAGCAAATGGCGCCCAGCGTTCGCGATATCGGCGGCATAGCCCGCATAATCGGCACGGATCGGCCCCTCCGCGCGCGTGCTGATCGTCTCGGCATGGGCAATGATGCGATCGAGCGGCATGCGCAGCGCGTGGTCGAGCCGCCGACCGAACGCCTCGGGCGCTTCGACGACTATTTTTGCCGAATCGATCGGGGGCGTGGCGTCGAGCGACGTCGCGGTACCGCGATAGCCCGCAAAGCGCCCCGTCGCATCGTGCATTGGCGTCGCGCGTAACACCATCGCGCGCCCGTCGCCGCGCAGTTCGGCGTGCTGCCCCTCGAAAGCCTGCCGCAGCGCCAGCGCATCGAGAATCGGCAGGCCGCCATCCTCGCTTTCGCGTAACGAAAAGAGGCGCGTTAGCGGCTGGCCGATAAGCTCCGCACGCACCGGGGAAAGCGCGACCAGCTTCAACGCCACGTCGATTTCCCATCGCCAATCGGCGCCCGCCCGCTCGAAATCGCGCTCGCGCGCCGCCATCGGAGCGAGTGGGGAGGCGGCCGGCCGCGCCTCCCAGCCGGCAATCGCCAGCCGTACTTCATCCCCCTCAGGTTCGGCGCGCACCCACAGATCGAGGTCGCGCGCGCCGTCAGCGGCGATCACGCCGCGCGAGATGGTGATGCCCAGCCGGCGTGCGAGCCGCGCCAGCGCCGCCAGTTGCGGCACCGCCAGCACGCCGCCTTCCGCCCCTCCGGCGCGCGCATGCAGCGCGGCGAGCGGCGGATCGGCCTCCACCAGCCGGCCGTCGCAATCGAGGCGGCCGCGCACGGGTGCCGTATCGATCGTCATGGCCCACGCCCGGCAAGATCGGCCAGCGCCCGCCTGTAACCATCGTCGAGGCGCCACGGCAGCAGCGCTTCTTCGGCTCGCTGCGGATCGAGCGCCGCGAAGGCCTCGATCCGATCGGCCAGCGCCGCGCCGCCATCCTCCTCCTGCACAGAGGCGAGGCGAAAGGCGAAGTCGGCCGCCGGCGCGCGCGCCATGCCGATCGCGCGGAGCAGCAGGAGCAGGCGCGCGCCCCCTGTGTCGGCCATCATCTCCCAAGCCGGAGCGAAGGCGATGCCCGCGCGCGTCGCCAGCGCCGCCGCCGCCAGCGTCAGGCGCCCCTCCGCCAGCAGCCGGACAACCGTCTGATCCTCCAGCAGCCCCGCCGCGTGCAGCACCCGCGCCAGCCGCATTGCGCGTCCTTCAGGCGTATCGCCCTCGTCATAGGCCGCGAGAAGCTCTCCCCCCGCCGCCGCCAGCGCGCGGTCGACCGCCGCCGGCGCCACGCCTTGCTGCGTCAGATCGTCACGCAACGCCGCCGCCGCCCACCAGACGAGGCGATGGTACAGTTCGGCGGGCAGTTCGCTCTCGCCGGGGGCGGGATCGTGAAAGGCATCGCGCCGCCGTGCTTCGGCTGCGAGGAACGACATCGCCATCTCGTCCAGCGGTGACGGCAGCGATTCGAGCACTGGGGGAGCCGGCGCAGGATCAGTCTGCTTCGCCCGCGCCGCCTGCACGTCGAGCGCGCCCGCCAGCCGATATTCCTCGGCCCGGCGCAGTAGCAGGGCCGTGAAACCTTCGTCGCGGAGCACGCCCGCGCGGAGCAACCTTGCCAGTGCCGTTCTTCCCGGGCCGGCGTCGAGTGCGGCCGTCAGCGCCGGTTCGCCTCGCGCGTACAACCGCTGCCGCAAATCGGCCTCGACCCCGCCGACAAGCCGCGCGCGCAGCCGCACCATCGCCGCGCGATACTGGTCGGTCAGGCGTCCCTCGTCGGGCAGGAAAAGGTCAGTGACAGCCCCCTCGATCCGCGCGCGCATGTGGCCCGCCGCGCCGGCGGCCTCCGCCAGCAACGCCATACCTTCCGCTCCGGGCCGGTACGCCCGGTGTCGATCGTCGACGGACATCGGGGCCTTTCTAGGGCCAGTGTCGTTAAAAGCCTGCTAATCCTCATGATGCGGCAAGACCGCCAGACGCACCGCTACTTCACGCTGCACGGCGAACAACGACACCGCCGCATAGATTACGAGCATGGCTATACCTGTCAGCCAATAGCCCGCCAGTGCGAATGGCAGCAGCATGAGGATGAGTCCATCCAGACTCGCCAGCCACGACGGCACCGTGCCATCGGACAGGCGCGCGAGGACCCGCCGTTCGCCGATCAGCGCCGCCATGCCGAGCAGCAGCAGCAACGCAAGCGGCCACACGCCCCAGCCCGCCGCCGGCTCCATTCGCCAGATCAGCGCCAGCAGCGCCGCCACCGCACCCGCCGCGCGAGCCCTGCCCAGCAGGCCGGTTTCGCGCGAATCGATCAACCGCGTCGCCGCCAGTCGCTCCGCCACCGCCGTCAACGGTCCGGAAAGCAGGAGCAAAAACAGCGCCGGGCCGCGCCAGCCTGCCAGCGCCAGCAACGCCGCGCACCACGTCGCACCCGCCGCGCCAATCGTCAGCCAGCCCGGCTCGACGGTGCGGCGGAGCAGCGGCGGCACCGCGATCCGCTCGGCCGCCGGATAAAGATAGCGCTGCGGCCAGTCGCTCCCACTGCGCTCATGCGACGAGGCCGCGAACAGCAGCGCGTCGAGTTCGTCCAGATCGCCGGTCTGTTCGATGAGGCGCGGCGGCCCCTCAGCCCCGCCTTCCTCCGCCGGCAGCCGTGCCGCCCCGTCCTGCACCGCGCGGCGAAGCAGCGTCGATTCGAGGTCCCAGTCGCCGAGCATTTCGGATACCTGGCGCAGCCGCTGCCCGTCGAGCAGCAGCAGGCCGCCCCAGCGCGCTGTTGCGTCGATCCGCTCGAACCGGGCGTGCGCCGCATTGTCCGGCACGGTCAAGATCGCCTGCCCTTGCGCCTCGGCTACCCGCGCAACGAGCCGATCCGATCCGACGAAGCCGTCGGCGATCAGCAGCAGCCGGTCCTCGGAAGGGATGCGCCCGATCGCCTCGCTTAGCGTGCGCGCGATCTCGACGTTCACGCCGCCATGGCGCAGGCGGTCGATCGCGGCGACCAGATCCGCGGGAAGCCGCTCCACCAGCACGACGACATGGTCCGCGCCGCCCCTGACTGCAAGCCGCGCCTGATGTTCGATCAGGGTGTGGCCCGCCACCGGCAGCAAGGCGCGCAAATCCTCGCTCTCCGCTACCGTGCGGCAGGCGGAAATCAGCGCCGCCAGCGCCATGTCGATCGTCTCGCGTCCATGCGGGGAGGAGCGATAAGCCGGCGCACGCCGGGTGCCAAGGGGCGCCGTTTACTTGCCGAGAGCGGCGATCGCGCGGCCGATACGGCGCAGCATCGCCGGGTCCCCCACCGCGCCTTCCGCCGCCGCGCTGGCAAGCTTCATCAGCGCCAGCGCGCCGAAGCTCGCGGCCAGCCCTTGCAGGCGCCATGCGGCCGCGCGCCATGCCTCGCGTCCCTCCGCCCGCGCCATCGCCAGCGCATGCGACTCGGCGCTCACCAGGAAAGCGTCACGAAGCTCCGCGACCAGCGCGATGTCATCGCCGACTGCCGCCGCAAGCGACGTTTCGAGAGCTCCAGGATCATAGGCCATCGGGACCCCTTTGCGGTGGACTGGTTTAACAAGGCGTTGCCGCGGGCTTTCTCGCGGCGCGAAAGATGTTAAACAGTCGCATGGACATGGGGGCTCGATCAACCGATCAATGGCGCGAACATCGCGCGCTGCTCGAGGCGATCGCCCGCAACAAGGGCGAAGGCACGACGCTGCCCGTCCCGGTTCCCGATCCCGTCGTCGAGGCGGAAGAGGAGGCCGATCCGCCCACGGTGGCGTCGCCCTGGCGCGAGACGGCGGGCGCCGTCGTCCTCGGCATTGTCGCGGTGCTCTGGGTCGCCGCCGTCTTCACTTCGTTCGAAGCCGATGGCGGCGCGCTCGTCGACGTGGTCGCGCGTGTATCGATGGCCAGCGGGCCGTTGGCGCTCCTCGGCATCCTCTATCTGTTGCTCCGGCGTACCAGCCGGCGCGAGGCGCGGCGCTTCGCCCACACCGCGTCCGCGATGCGGGCCGAGGCGAACGCGCTCGAACAGGCCGTTGCGCGGCTCGCCCATCGGCTCGACGACAATAGCAAGCTGCTGGCCGAACAGAGCGATCGCCTGCTCCGCGCCGGCGAGGATTCGGCGCTTCGTATGGCCGAGCTTTCGGCCGGCATGCGTACCGGCACCGAGACGCTCGGCCGGCAGGCGGATCGGCTTGAACATGCCGCCGCCACGGCGAAGACGGATATCCGCACGCTGATCGAAGACCTGCCCGCCGCCGAGACGCGGATCGAAGGGATAGCCGCGCGCATCCATGCCGTCGGCCAGGATACGGGGCAGCAGGCGGCGATGCTCGACGCGGCGCTCGCCGGGCTTGCCGCTCAAGCCCATGCCGCCGCCGGCCAGGCCGACGAAGCCGCCCGGCGGCTCGCCCAGCGTATCCAGGAGGTTGAAGAGGCCGGCGCCATCACCGAGACGCGGATTGAGGAAGCGTCGGGCCGCATGATCAGCGCGATCGACACCGCTTATAATGGCGCGACCGCCGCCGTCGAACAGACGCGCAAGAGCATAGAGGCACAGGGCGATTCGATGCTGGCGCTGATCGATCAGGCGGCGGCGATCGAGACACGGCTCTCCGGCGCCGGCGATCAGGCGCGCGCGCTCGAGGCCGCGATCACGGAGGCGCGCGCGCGCACCGATGCCGTGGCGGATGAGGCCGGCCCACGCTTGGTCGAGGCGCTGTTGCGCGTTCGCGACACGGCCAACCAGGCCGCCGAGCATGCCCGCGAGACGCTGGGCGAGGTCATACCCGACGCCGCCGCTTCGCTGGGCAGCGCCAGCCGCGACGCGATTCGCCAGACGATCGGCAACGAGGTCGAAGCGCGGATGGCCGAGTTGTCCGCCGCCGCCGACCGGGCACTGGAGGCTGCGCGGAAGGCCGGCGGCGCGCTGGACGATCAAATGCGCGCGATCGGTGAGAAAGCCGCTGCAATCGAGGCGCGTCACGCCGAAACCCGGGCGCTGGAGGCCACCGAGGACGAAAACCTCTTCGCCCCGCGTGTCGCCTTGCTGATCGAGGCGCTCAATTCCACCGCGATCGACGTCGCCAAGATTCTATCGAACGACGTCACCGATCGCGCCTGGGCAAAATATCTCAAGGGTGATCGCAGCGTCTTTACGCGCCGCGCCGTCCGCCTCGTCAACGCGACCGAGATCAAGGAAATCGCGCGCCATTATGACGAGGATGGCGAGTTCCGCGAACAGGTGAATCGCTATATCCACGACTTCGAGGCGATGCTCCGTCGTGCGCTCGCGAGCCGCGACGGCACGCCGCTCAGCGTCACCCTCCTCTCCTCCGACGCCGGCAAACTCTACGTCGCCCTCGCCCAGGCCATCGAGCGCCTCCGCACCTGAGAGCGTGAAGGGGGTAACAGCCTCCATAAGATCTCGTCCGAAAGGCCCCTCCCCCCTGTTTCGGCGAAGGCTGGGTCCCTCTTTTCGCTATCCGGGGGAAACATCAAAGACTCTCTCGCGTCTCCCCCCTCATGCCGGGGAAAGCCGGAATCTGTGGGCGACGGAACATCGGCAAGGAAGCGAGTCGCCTCCGTCGAAGAGGCCGCCCCGATCTGCAATATCGGACCACCGCAAAAGGACGCGCGCGCGTTCCTGAGGGCATCCGTTCGCCAGCGATGGGAAGGAATGCGCCATCCGCCATCCTGCGCCGGGGAAGGAGTTCAAGACATCGCGGGAACAAGGGCTCGCGGGAGAAAGAGCAGGGAGCCCGGGGAGCGAGCGGATCGACTGCCACACCTCGGGCAGCTCGACGCAAAAGTGCTGCACAGCGCCCTACACATTGCGAGAAGGAAACCGATTATAGCGCAGGACAGATCAAGTCGAGGAGGCATATCGGCGCCCCGCAAAACGTGCGCTGCAGCGACCGCTCAACTTGGTCGCGCCCTTTGAGAAAAGATTATTACCGCTTCACATCTATCTGCGCTGCCCTCCCGACGCGGCCACTCCCCTGCAAGCATAACGGCACGACAGAAGCGGGGCCAAAACGCAATGAAGGCCGGCATCGCCTTTCCCTCAAGCCGGAGAGGGAAGGCGATGCCGGCCTTCATGATCGAACGGACCTGGACCTTCTATCGGGCCGGAACCGACCAGCCCGTCAGGCGAACCGCTTAGAAGCCCGCATATTTCTCGTTGCCGACGAAGCCCATTTTCTCGACCTGCGCCCGCTTGGTGATCGCGAGGACCTGATCGACCACAGCATAGCGCGCCTGTGCGTCAGGTTCGAGATGCAGTTCGGGAACCGGGTTCATCGTCTGCGTGATATCGAGATACTGACGAAGCGTCGTCAGGCTCACCGGCGACCCGTTCCACAGCACCGTGCCAGCGGCGTCGATCGTGACCTTGTTCTTGGTCGGCTCGACCGGCGGCGGCGGCTGGTTAGGCGTATCCTGCGGCAGATCGAGCTTCACCGCATGCGTCTGGATCGGAATGGTGATGATGAACATGATGAGGAGAACCAACATGACGTCGATCAACGGCGTCGTGTTGATATCCAGCATCGGTTCGCCTTCGGCGGTATCTGAACTCATGGCCATAGGACGAAACTCCGATCAGTAGCGCGCCGTCGAGTAGCCCACCGGCGGCTCGGAAATGAAGCCGATCCGGGAGAAACCCGCGCGCTGCAAGGTGTAGATGGCGCCACCGATGCAGCGATACGGCGTGCGGATGTCACCACGGATATGCGCTTCCGGCAATTCGAGGCCTGGCGCGCTCGGGCCGCCCTGACGATCGATCTCGCGCTTCAGCTTGGCGACCGACAGGTCGAGCAGCTTCTGCGCATCGACGCGCGTCTGGTTCCAGTAAACCTCGCATTCGCCGGTCGGGCTTGCCTTGATCGACAGCGACACGTTTTCAGGCTTCGTGGTCGTCGGTTCGTACACAACCTTCGGTAGTTCGACGGGAACCGTCTGGATCACGACAGGCACTGTGATGAGGAAGATGATGAGGAGCACCAGCATGACGTCGACGAGCGGCGTCGTGTTGATGTTCGACATGGGCGTGTCGCTCTCGCCGGCATCCGACGGACCCGCACTCATGGCCATGGGGTGAAATCCTATCCTGCTTATTCTGACGCCTCAGCGAGGTCGGCCTCGCTTTTCCGCTGCCGATGCGCCGGGCCGGACCCCGCGCATCGGCGGCGATGTAACGTCAGGCCTTCGGGGTGGTGGCGGCCGGGGCCGTCTTCGCCGGGCCAGCCACCGCGGGGCGACCGGCGATCTGCGGCTTCAGCGCGCCGCCCGACACCAGATAGCCATGCACGTCGTTGGCAAAGGCCGCGAGCTGCTCGGACACAACCTTGTTGCGGCGAACCAGCCAGTTGTAGAACAGCACGGCCGGAACGGCGGCGGCAAGGCCGAGCGCGGTCATGATCAGCGCTTCACCGACCGGGCCGGCGACGGCGTCGATCGATGCCTGACCGGCGGCGCCGATCTTGATGAGCGCGCGGTAGATGCCGATGACGGTGCCATACAGGCCGACGAACGGCGAAGTCGAGCCGACGGTCGCGAGAACGGCAAGGCCGGTTCCGAGCTTCGAATTGATCGCCTGCTGGCTGCGGCTGAGCGAACCGGCGAGCCAATCATGCTGCTCGACCGGGTCGAGGAGCTTCGAATGCTCTTCCTGCGCGCGCAGGCCATCGTCGACAATCTGGCGATAGGCCGAGTTCTTCTCGAGCTTCGCGGCAGCGTCCTTGAGCGTCGGGTTGTTCCAGAAGGTCGCGCGCACGCGCTTCGCCTGGTTGAGGATCTTCTGCTGCTCGATCACTTTCGTGAACATGATGTACCAGGAAGCGGCGGACATGATCACGAGAATGATGAACACGCCCCAGGCCATCGCGCCGCCCTGGTGCAGAGCGGCCATCAGGCCATAGGGGTTGGAGGTAGCGGCGGCGGCGCCGGCAGCAGCGGGAGCAGTCATGATAGCGGTCTTCCTCTCAATCAATAGCAATGAAGGATCGCACCGGAGAGCGCTGGCCCGCTCTCCCGCGCAGGTCGGTCAGAATTTCGGAATCTGCCAGCGCACGCGCTGCGTATTGTTGGGCTGGGGAACCTTGTTGCCAGCAGCATCCTCGGCCGGCCGATAACGGGCACGGCGCGTGAAGTTGCGGCAGGTCGCGTCATCGAGTTCGCTCGACCCGCTCGACGCCGTCACGCGGCAATTCTCGACACGGCCATCGGCGTTGATGTCGAAATTGATCGTCGTGACACCCTCGACGCCTTCACGCAGCGCACGCGACGGATAATCGTCCGGCGTAACCCATGTGCCCGGATTGCCACGCGCATCGGCACGCTTGGCGACCGACGGTTTCGGCGGCGGCGCGGGCGGCGCTTCGACGTGGATCTGCGGCGGCGGCGCGACCGGAACGGTCTGCACGATCACCGGCGGCGCCGGATTGGGCACGCTGACGACCGGCGGCGGCGCCACCATGGGAGGCGGCTCGACCTTCTGCTCGGGCGGCGGCGGGGGCGGCAGCTCCTCGGGGGGCGGCGGCTCTTCCTGCACGTCAAAGGTCTTCAGGTCCTGAGCGACCTTCTTGACCACATTATAGGCAAGACCGGTGATGAACGCGTATCCGATCACTGCGTGGAACAGCGCCACTAGCACGATCGCCGCGATCTTGCGCGAGCTTATCGATTGATCAGCATAAGCCATTAAGGAACCACACTCCCTCCAATCCACAAGCCTCGATGTAGCCGTGACGCCGACGCTCAAAACCCAATGCCGGAAACGGCGCCCCCGTCTTTCTTATCGTATCGTTGACGGATACGGTGTCTCTATCGTGACACTTTCCGCGTGGCAATTGCTTTGTCCGGACGCTCGCGCACCGGCCTCGCATCGCCACAGCAGCCCTTCGACAGCGAACTGATTGCGTTGTCAACCAGTAAACGAGGATCGGATATCGATGCGTTTCACTTCTGCCGCCGCGCTCCTGGCCGCTCTGCTTCTTTCTGCCGAAACCCCCGCGCAAGCCCCTGTGGTAGCGCCATATTCCTACGCGGACCTCGCCGATCTCGCGGCAATGGCGCCGATCACGGCCGACGTGATGGTGCATGAGGCGATTCCGCTGAAGGGCGCGAATGCGGCCTCGGTTCCGCCTGGAAAAGTGCGATTCTATATCGTCGCCGACGTGCTGACGCTGATCCGTGGGGCGCAGGGGCTGCCGGGCCAGATCGCCTTTCTCGCCGATTTTCCACTCGTCGCGAATCGGGCACCGAAGGTCGAGAAGATGCGTTTTCTGATTCTCGCCGCGCCGGTGCAGGGCCGGCCAGGCGAGGTCCGGCTGGTCGCGCCCGACGCGATCATCGGCTGGTCGCCCGAGATGGATCAGAAGCTGCGCGGCATTTTGACCGCGATGAACGCGCCCGACGCGCCTTCGAGAATCACCGGCGTCGGCCATGCCTTCCACGTGCCGGGCTCGTTGCCGGGCGAAAGCGAGACGCAGATATTCCTGAACACCGCCGACGGCCGCCCCGTCTCGCTCAACATCCTGCGCCGCCCGAATGAACAGCCGCGCTGGGCGGTGGCGCTGGGCGATATCGTCGACGCCGCCGCGCGCCCACCAGAGCCCGACACCTTGCTCTGGTATCAGCTCGCATGCTTCCTGCCGCGCGAGATGCCCGCCGATTCGACGGCCGACCTTTCGCCGGCCGACGCCGAGGCGACCCGTGCCGATTATGCGCTGGTTCTCGCGGGTCTCGGCCCCTGCGCACGCAATCACAGCACGCGCTGAGCCGGTCAGAAGGAAGCGATCTCGACCCCGACAGCGGCGCAATCGGGATAAACGTCGGGCTTGCGCGCCGCGACGCGCAGCCGGGTGACGCCGGCGCGCGCCGCGACCAGCGCGAAAATCTCGCGGACCAGTGTTTCCTGAAGGTTGAAGCGCCGGCCGCGCACCAGACGCGCGATCTCACTGCGCAGGAAATCATAGTCCCAGGCAACCGCCGCATCATCCTCGGCGGCGAAGAAGGCGGCGTCTATCCACACTTCGACGGTGACGAGCAACCGCTGGGGATGCCCGACCTCGAAATCATGGAAACCGATATCGACCGGCAAATCATAATCTTCGAGGAAGATGCGGAAGGTGCGCGGCGCAAGCGTCGCAGGCACGAGGCCGTCGATCCGGGGAGCAGTCGTCGTCGTCGTCATCGCATCACCTCGAGGCCGCGCCGTCGCCCGGCGGCGCAAGAAACTGGACATCGCGCGGCAGCGACAGGAAACGCTGGCCGCCGTCGAGCAAAATGGTCTGCCCCGTCAAGGTGGGCGTCGCGATGATGAAGCGCAGCGCCCCCACGATCTCCTCGACGCGGACGCCCCGGCCGAGCGCATTATAGGCGTGCACCTCCTCGAAATTGGCACGCGATTGCGGGCCCGAGACAAGCGTGACCGACGGTGCGATCCCGCACACGCGGATGCCGCGCCCCGCCAGCGCGCGGGCGCTGAGTTCGGTGAGGCCGGCCAGCCCGATCTTCGAAAGCGTATAGGTGAAGAAATCGGGATTCGGCTGAGCGAGCTTGGCGTCGAGCAGGTTGACGATCAGCCCCCCCGCCCCTTCCGGCAGGGCGCGGGCGAAGGCCTGGGAGAGAAGCGCCGGCGCGCGCAGGTTGGTCGCGGCGTGCAGATCCCATCCGGCGGCGTCGAAATCATCGAACGAATCATAAACGAAGCAGGATGCGCTGTTCACCAGCAACGCCGGCGGCGGCATACCCGCGATGGCGGCGAGGATCGTCGCGGCTGCATCCGGCGCGGTAAGATCGGCGACGACGATCTTCGCCCGGCCAAGCTCCGCCGCCAAGGCCTCGGCCTCGGCAACCGACCGGTGGCAATGAATCAGCACGTCCCAGCCATCGGCGGCGAGAGCGCGCGCCAGTTCGGCGCCGATGCGCTTGGCGCCGCCCGTCACGATCGCGGTGCGTGGGGTATCGAATTCTGCCGTCATGCGGAGGCGACGTAGCGACTGCCCGAAAAGCGGGCAAGTCGGGCACGGGGCAGGCGGGCCGCCCCGGCTGGCCGTCCGCTCACATCTTATCCACCGCTTTTCCCCCAGGGCTGGGGATAAGCTGCATCGCGCTCTGCCGCCGATTCGCGTTTCCAATTGGCGATCGAACCGCTAAAGGCGCGATCGCTTGGCCGATCGCGGGCCCATTGCCCGTCCCCCACCTGAAAGTCGCCTGCCGCGTGACCAGTCTCGCCCCCCTGTCGCTTGCCGATCCCGATGCCGTCGAGGCGCTGCTCGATGCGGCGTTCGGACGCGATCGTCACGGCCGCACCGCCTATCGCCTGCGCGAAGGCGTGACGCCGATCGCGTCCTTGTCCTTCGCCGCGTTCGAGGGGGACCGGTTGATCGGGTCGCTGCAAAGCTGGCCGCTCGAACTGGCGCCGGAGAGGGAGGCGCCGATTCCGCTCGTTCTCGTCGGTCCGGTCGCGGTCGCGCCCGAGCGGCAGCAGGGCGGGATCGGCAAGCGGCTGATGGACGCGCTGCTCGCCGCCGCCGATGGCGGCGATCCCCCGCTTGCTTTGGCGATGATCGGCGACCCCGAATATTATGGCCGTTTCTTCGGCTTCACGGCGGACGCGACAGACGGGTGGGAGGTGCCCGGCCCGGTCGAGCGGCGACGGCTCCTCGCGCGGATTCCGGCGGGCCTGTCGCTTCCCGAGCGTGGCCTGCTGCGCGCGCGCATCGAGACGCCCGCGGCCTTGCGCTGACGGGGCGAATGGCCCAATCGGGCGCCATGCCCGAGACGGATCCGCCTCCCGCCGACCTTGCCGGCCTGTCGCTCGCCGACATCGCCCGCCGGGCCGAGGCGCGGCAACTGCCGCCGGTCGCAAGCTGGAACCCGCCGCATTGCGGCGACAGCGGCATGCGGATCGCGCGCGACGGGCGCTGGTATCACGAAGGCGCGCCGATCGACCGGGCGGCGATGGTGCGGCTCTTCTCCACCTTGCTGCGGCGCGAGGCGGACGGCAGCCATGTCCTCGTCACGCCGGTGGAAAAGCTCACGATCGCGGTCGAGGACACGCCCTTCATCGCGATCGAGATGAAGAGCGAGGGCGAAGGGGCCGCGCGTCGCCTCGCCTTCCGGCTCAACACCGGCGATCTCGTCATCGCCGATACCGATCATCCGCTACGATTCGAGAATCGCCCGGATGGGCCGCATCCCTGCCTGCGGGTCCGCGATCGTCTCGACGCCCGCATCGCCCGGCCGGTCTATTATGAGCTGGCCGCGCTCGCGCTCGACGAAGGCGGCGATCCGCCGGGTTTGTGGAGCGCGGGTCATTTCTTCTCGTTCGGGGGCGCGGCATGAATCTCGCCGGATCGCTGCGCGCCGCGCTCGAACGCAGCGCCCTTCGTGGCTTTGCGCCGATCGCGGGGGATGCGTTGCTGGCGCCTGCCGAGGTGACGATCCCCGCGGCGGTGCTCGCAGCGATCGTCGATCGCGCCGATCCGGCGATGCTCTTCACCACGCGCACCGCGACGCTGCGCACCCATGCCGGGCAGGTCGCCTTTCCCGGCGGCCGGATCGACCCCGAGGACGACGGCCCGGTGGCGGCGGCGCTACGCGAGGCGGAAGAAGAGATCGGGCTGCCGCGCGATCGGGTCGAGATCATCGGCACCGCCGATCCGTTCCACACGATCAGCGGCTTTTCGGTCACGCCCGTGCTGGGCGTCGTCCCGCCCGATCTGCCGCTCCTGCCGCATGATATCGAGGTGGCGGACTGGTTCGAGGTGCCGCTTTCCTACCTGCTCGACACCGCTAACCACCAGGTCCGCGCCGGGCTGTGGCAGGGGCGCGAGCGGCGTTATTATGAGATACTCTGGCAGGAACGGCGGATATGGGGGGCGACCGCGGCGATGGTGATCGATATCGCGCGCCGGCTGGAGGGGCTGTGAAGCTCCCGCCCGCGCCCTGGCAGGCCCGCGAGGGGCTCGATCACCTGCTCGCCGCGCTCGGCGGCGGCGAGGGGCTGACGCGCTATGTCGGCGGGGCGGTGCGCGACGCGCTCGCCGGCCTCGCCGTGCAGGACATCGATTGCGCGACCGCGCTCAAGCCCGAGCAGACGATCGCGCGCGTCCGGGCCGCCGGTTTCAAGGCGGTGCCGACCGGCCTTGCCCATGGCACCGTCACCGCGATCCTGCCCGGCGGCCCCGTCGAGGTGACGACCTTGCGCCGCGATGTCGCCACCGATGGACGACGCGCGACCGTCGCCTTCACCGATGATTGGCGCGAGGATGCCGCGCGGCGCGATTTCACGATCAACGCGCTCTCCGCCGATCCCGCCAGCGGCGACGTCCATGACTATTTCGGCGGGGTCGAAGATCTGGCGGCGGGCCGCGTCCGCTTCATCGGCGATCCGCTCACCCGCATCGCCGAGGATCATCTGCGTATCCTGCGTTTCTTCCGTTTCCACGCGCGCTTCGGCCGTGGCGAGCCCGAGGCGGCGGATCTTGCCGCCTGCACCGCGCGCGCGAACGACCTGATGGCGCTCTCGCGCGAGCGGATTGCCGACGAACTGCTCAAGCTGCTCGCGCTGCCCGATCCCCTGCCCACGGTGCGACTGATGATCGAGCACGCGATCCTGCGCCCCGTCCTGCCCGAGATCGGCGCCGAAGGCGTGGCGCACCTCGCCCGGCTGGTCGCGCGCGAGAGGCGGCTCGGCATCGCGCCCGCCGGGTTACGCCGCCTCGCCGCGCTGCTGCCGCGCGAGCCCGCGCTCGCCTTTCAGATCGGCACGCGGCTCAAGCTTTCGAACGTCGCGCGCGCTTTCCTGCGCCTCTGCGCCTCGCCGATCGGCGAGGCGCCGCCGCACGCGATCGGCTGGCGGCATCCACGCGAGGCGATCGATCTCATCCTGCTGTCCGATTGGGCGGAGGAGGCGGTCGACGCCGGCATCGCCTTCCTTGGCGAGTGGGAGCGGCCGCAATTCCCGCTGAAGGGCGGCGATCTCGTCGCGCTCGGTATCGGCCCCGGTCCTAGCGTTGCAAAGGCGCTTCAGACGATCGAGCGCGAGTGGGTCGACGCCGGCTTCCCCGGTTCAGGCTGGGTGGAGGCGCGCGCGAGGGAAATGGCGCGCGGCTGACATTACAGACCCAGGCCGTCGTTCCCGCGCAGGCGGGAATCTATAGGCATTGTCGGTGCAGAAGAGTCAAAACGCGCGGATTATGGATTCCCGCCTGCGCGGGAATGACGGAAGAAGCTGGGCTGATAGAGACCGGAAAAACGGTATCGCAGATCAGGCCACCCTCATCCCTGGCGGGCGAGCCAATAAGCGTAGGCGTCGTCGGGCTTGAGCGGCTTGGCGAAATAGAAGCCCTGCCCACAGGTGCAGCCGAGCGCGGCAAGCGTCTGCGCGAGTTCCACCGTTTCGACGCCCTCGGCGGTGGTTTCCATGCCCAGAGCGTCGGCAAGGCTCAGCACCGCGCGCACGATCGCCACCGAATCGCGATCGCCCAGCATGCCTGTCACGAAGCTGCGGTCGATCTTGAGGATGTCGATCGGCAAGCGCTGAAGATAGGCGAGCGACGAATAGCCGGTGCCGAAATCGTCCATCGCGATTCGCGTCTCAAGATCCTTGAGGCCGAGCAGGGTGCGCGTCGCGCCCTCCGGGTCCTGAATGATCGCGCTCTCGGTGACTTCGAGGGTGAGGCGGTCGCCGCTCAGCCCATATGTCGCGAGCGCGCTTTTCACCACGCCGGCCACATCGTCGCGGGCAAGCTGGATCGCCGATACGTTGACGCCGACATGGATGGGCAGCGCCATCCCCGCCTTTGCGTCCCACGCCGCCATCGTTCGCGCCGCCGCATCGAGTGCCCAGCGGCCGAGCGGCACGATAAGTCCCGATTCCTCGGCGACGGGGATGAATTCCACCGGCGATATCGCGCCATGCGTCGCGTGCGGCCAGCGCGCGAGCGCTTCATAGCCGGCGACCTTCCCCGTCTGGAGGTTCATCAGCGGCTGAAACGCCAATTCCAGCGCGTCATTCTCAATCGCCCGACGCAATTCGGTTTCGAGGCTGAAGCGACGCCGCGCGGCCGTCACCTCGCCTGGGCGGTAAATCTCTTCCTTGCCCGACTGCTTCGCCCGCTTCAGCGCAAACTGCGCGTTGCGGACCATATCCTCCGCCCCTGTCACCTGATCATTCATCAGCGCGCAGCCGATCGCGCAATCGACCCGGATTTCCAGGTCGGACAGGCGGAACGGCGCGGTCATCGTCGCCTGCAGGCGCCGCGCGGCGTGGGCCGCTTCCTCCGGCCCGTTGACGAGGCGAAGGAGGATACCGAACTCGTCGCCACCGATTCGCGCCAGCATGTCGCCGGCGCGCAGTGCGGAGACCATCCGGCGCGCGACGGTGATGATAAGCTCATCGCCCGCGATCGAGCCCATGCTCTCGTTGATCCGGCTGAAACGGGTGAGGTCGAGCACCAGCACCGCGAATCCCTTGCCATCTTCCTCTTCGGCGGTGATCGCGGCTTCGATCGCTTCGTTGAACGCAACGCGATTCGGCAGGCCCGTCAGGCTGTCGTGGAGCATTTCGGCGCGCAGCGAGCGTTCATTCTCGATCTCTGCGGTGCGGTCCACGAGCGAGAGGATACAGCGCAGCTCGCGATCGGCATAAGCTTCGAGCCGGGCCAGGCGGACGATGAAGTGCCGCCCGCCGACGCCGCCGCCGTCATGCCAGTCGAATTGCAGCGATTTTTCGCGCGCGTTCAGGAATTCGCGCACGCGGCTGCGCAGCGGCTCGCGCTCGATCAGCGCGCCGGCATCGTCATTCTGCGCCAGGAATCCGCTGATCGAGATCGAATTGAGCAGCTCAAACTGCTCATTCCCCACCGAGACGACGGGATAGCCGCCGTCCTCGTCCTGCACCACGACCGCCGCGGCGATGGGCAACGCGTTCAGATAATCGAGTCGCGCCAACTGGATGATCTGCGCCGGATCGCCGTTGGCCGTCGAATTCGGCCGCGCGGGAGCGGCGATCGTGTCCGATCCGCCGGGCCTCCTGTCCGATATTCGTCCGGTCCGCTTCGCGTGCATGACAGACGCGATATCGGCAGAGGGTTAATTCTTGCTTGAGATGTTGAGCCTGCAAGCATCCTAAAATTTATTATCGCGCGGAAAGCCGACGGGCGGCATCCGCCCCGCCGCGCCGCGCGCCACGCGCCACGGCGTCAGGTCGCTTTCGGTGCGCGTCCGCCCGCTTTCGCCGCCCATTGCCCAGGACAGGCCGTTTTCGAAACGGAACGTCACCGCATCGGACAGGCCACCGTCGCGGTAGCGCTGGAGCTGTACGCCCTGCCCGCGTCCCATTTCGGGAAGCTCGGCCAAAGGGAAGACCACCAGCTTGCGATTATCGCCGATCGTCGCGACATAATCGTCGCCCTCCGCGATCGGGCAAACGACGCGCAGCTTCGCGCCGCTACGCAGATTAACGACCTGCCGGCCCTTGCGCGTCTCGGCCAGCACGTCGCCCGTCGCGGTGATGAAGCCGCGCCCGTCCGACGCGGCGAGCAGGAGCTTCTGTCCCGGCTGGGCGGCGAGCAACGCCATCGGGCTCGCCTCACCCTCTATATCCGCCATCAGCCGCACCGGCTCGCCGAAGCCGCGCCCGCCCGGCAACCGATCCGCGCCGATTGTGTAGAAACGGCCGCTGTCGGTCGCAAGGATCAGCTTGTCGGTCGTCTGCGCGTGGAAGGCGAAGAGCGGGCCGTCGCCTTCCTTGAACTTCAGCGTCTCGGGCGCGGTGTCGTTATGCCCCTTCATCGCGCGTATCCAGCCGCGCTGGGAGAGGATGACGGTGATCGGCTCGCGCTCGATCATCGCCTCCAGCGGAATATCGGCGGCGAGTTCGGCTTCCTCGATCAGCGTGCGGCGCGCGCCAAGCGCCGTGTCGGGGGCATAGTGTTCGCGCAGTTTCGCCAGATCACGCTTCATCCGCGTGCGCTGCCGCGCCGGGCTGTCGATCAGCGCGGCAAGGCCCTTGCGCTCCTCGTCCAGCGCGGCGCGCTCCTTGCCGATCTCCATCTCTTCCAGCCGGCGCAGGGCACGCAGCCGCATGTTGAGGATCGCCTCGGCCTGCCGGTCGGTCAGGCCGAACTCCTCCATCATCAGCGGCTTGGGCTGATCCTCGCTGCGGATGATCTCGATCACGCGATCGAGGTTCAGATAGGCGATCAGATAGCCGTCGAGCAGCTCGATCCGGTCATCGATCTTCGCCAGCCGGTGACGCGAGCGGCGAATCAGCACCTCGAACTGGTGCGTCAGCCAGGCGGACAGTGCCTCGCCCAGCCCCATCACGCGCGGCGTCCGCGTCGCGTCGAGCACGTTGAGGTTCAGCGAGACGCGCGATTCGAGCGCGGTCAGCCGGAACAGGCTGTCCATCAGCACCTTGGGATCGACGGTGCGGCTGCGCGGCACCAGCACGATGCGGATATTCTCGTCCGATTCGTCGCGCACATCGTCGAGGATCGGCAGCTTCTTCTCCGCGATCAGCCGGGCGATATCCTCGATCAGCTTCGATTTGGGCACCTGATAGGGGATTTCGCTGACGACGATATTCCACGTCCCCCGCCCCAGATCCTCGACCGCCCAGTGCGCGCGCACCCGGAAGGCGCCGCGCCCGGTGGTATAGGCTTCCTCGATCGCGGCCGGCTTGTCGATGATGATGCCGCCCGTCGGCAGGTCCGGCCCCTGGACGAAACGCATCAGTTGCGCGGTATCCGCCTCGGGCTGGTCGATCAGATGGGTCGCGGCGTCGATCAGCTCGGCGACGTTGTGCGGCGGGATCGACGTCGCCATGCCCACCGCGATGCCCGACGCGCCGTTCGCGAGCAGATTGGGGAACAGGCCGGGGAAAACCTCCGGCTCTTCCTCCTCGCCATTATAGGTCTGGCGGAAATCGACGGTGCCTTCGTCGAGCCCGTCCATCAGCTCGATCGCCGCTTCGGTCAGCTTGGCTTCGGTATAGCGGTAGGCGGCGGCATTATCGCCGTCGACATTGCCGAAATTGCCCTGCCCGTCGACCAGCGGATATCTGAGCGCGAAGGTCTGCGCGAGGCGGACCATCGCGTCATAGACCGATACGTCGCCATGCGGATGATATTTGCCGATGACATCGCCGACGATCCGCGCGCTCTTCTTGTAGCCCGAGGCGGGATCGAGGCGGAGCAGCCGCATCGCCCAGAGCAGCCGGCGGTGGACCGGCTTCAGCCCGTCACGCACATCGGGCAGCGATCGCGCGGTGATCGTCGACAGCGCATAGACGAGATAGCGTTCGGAAAGCGCGCTGTCGAAAGGCTCGTTGACGGTACGATCGGGAGCTTCGGCGGCGTCGGTCATGCAAGGCTGGTAGCCGCGCCCCGACCCAACCGCAACCGGGGGGATGCCCCCCTCTCCACCAACTCCACGTCATTCCGGCGAAAGCCGGAATCCATGGACGGCGGCTCGCCCGGTTAAAGAAGCGAACCGAGTCCATGGCCCCCGACTTTCGTCGGGGTGACGGAAAGGGCGCCCCTCTTTGTCCTTCCGGCGCCAGCTCATTCCGAGAACTTCGCCTCTTCCGCCCCCTTCCAGCGCGCGTGGAGCCAGGCCCGCGGCGCGCCGAGGCCGATCTCGTCGGTCAGCGACTCCCACGCCTCCGCCGCGGTCACGATCCGCGCGTTGATCGCGTTGGGGGGCAGCTCGGCGGCCCAGTCGCTCAGCGCATTGGCGTTGAACAGGAAGAGGAACAAGGTCGCCACCGCGATCACCCCGCTCGTCCAGCGCAACGGGTTCGCGCCGATCGGCTCGGCATCGGGCAGGTCCACCGGCGAGGCCATGTCGTCGCGCGGCCGGCGGCGGGCGGCCGCTTCGGCATCCGCTTCGGGTTCGGGAAGGATCGCCATCGCCGTCGCCTCTAGAACTGATAGTAAATGAACGGCGCGACGCCTTCGAAGCGCATCGCGTCGATCAGCAGGATGGTGACGCCGATCGCCAGCCCCAGCGCGGGCGCGTTCAGCCGGCGCAGGCGCAGCGCCATGCCCTGCGCCAGATGCGGCGGCGTGAAGTGGATCGCCAGCCCGAACAGGATCAGGACGAGCGCGAGCGGCGTCGTCAGCATCGCCGTCATGTCGCCGCCCGCCATGCCACCCAGATAGGCGATCGCGCCTTCGAAGCTGTCGGACCGGAAGAATATCCAGCCCAGCAGCACGATATGGAAGGTGATGAAGATGCCCAGCGCTTTGGGCAGCGATCCCCACCCCTCGGGCTTCACCTCGCGCCATATCCGCTCGACGGCGAGGACGAGGCCGTGCAGACCGCCCCAGATGAGAAAGGTCCATTTCGCGCCATGCCAGATGCCGCCCAGCAGCATGGTAATCATCAGGTTGCGACAGATGTAGAACAGGCCGCCGCGATTGCCGCCCAGCGAGATATAAAGATAGTCGCGCAGCCAGCTCGACAGGCTGATATGCCAGCGCCGCCAGAAATCCTGGAGCGAGGCGGCACGATAGGGCTGGTTGAAGTTGATCGGGAAACGATAGCCGAGCAGGGCGGCGATACCGATCGCCATGTCGCTATAGGCTGAGAAATCACAATATATCTGCACCGCATAGCCATAGGCCGCGACGATCAGGTCGAGGCTGGTCTGCGAGGCGGGATCGAAGAAAGCCGGATCGACAAGGTTCACCGACAGTTCGGACGCCACCACCGCTTTCTTGAACAACCCCCAGACGATCAGCAGCAGCCCCATCGTCACCATGCCGCGATCGATCTTCGGCGTGTGGCGGAACTGGGGAATGAGGTCCGACGCGCGCACGATCGGCCCGGCGACGAGATGCGGGAAGAAGGACATGAGCAGGGTCATGTCGAGCAGGCTCGCCGGGGCCACGCGCTTCTTATAGACGTCGATCAGGTAGGACATGCCCTGAAAGGTGAAGAAGGACACGCCCACCGGCAGGATGATCGACAGCAAAGGCAGATCGCGATGCCAGCCCAGCGCATCGAGCAGGATGCCGAGCTGTTCGAGGAAGAAGTCGTAATATTTGAAGAAGCCGAGGATGCCGAGATTGCCGGCGACGCCCGCCGCCACCAGCAGCTTGCGCGTCCGCTCCTCCTCGCTCCGCGCGATCAGCGCCGCCGCCCCCCAGTTCAGGAAGGCCGACCCGATCAGCAACGCGACGAAACGCCAGTCCCACCAGCCGTAAAACACCCAGGACGCGACGAGCAGCAATATCTTGCGCCACTCATTGCACTCCGACGTGCCCCACACGACGGTGTAGGTGAGCAGGAAGAACAGGCCGAAGGTGAGCGTGGGAAACAGCATGGCCTAGCGCCGCCCCCCCGAACACTCGCCGTCAATCCCGCGCAGGGTCCCTGGCAGAACCCTGCCCCTCCAACCTTCTCCGTCATTCCCGCGCAGGCGGGAATCCATATGCATGGTCCCCCGAACAGGTCGCAGCGTCGCGTCTATGGATTCCCGCCTGCGCGGGAATGACGAGGAGAGTGTCGAGACACCCCCCAACCCGTCACCCCGACGAAAGTCGGGGTCCACGGACTCGGTTCGCTTCCTCGTTGAGCGACCCGCCGTCCATGGATTCCGGCTTCCGCCGGAATGACGCAAAATTGCTGCGGAGGGCGCGAACCTTGCGACAGCGAGGCGGCTGTCCCGACCCCTCAATCCCGATATGACACCCCACCCGTCACTCCGACGAAAGTCGGGGTCCATGGACTCGGCTCGGCTCGTCATGGAGCGACTCGCTTCCATGGATTCCGGCTTTCGCCGGAATGACGGCAGATAGAGTTATCCGCCATCCTCAGCGCCGCGCCTCGATCTGGGCGGCCTTGGTAAGGTCGCTCTCCAGCCGCTCGCCGATGATCTTGCTGCCCGCCGAGGTGAAGTGGACATAGTCGCCCCGCATCAGCGGCGGATCGGCCTTGGTCCAGCGCACTGCCGAGCAGGCCCCGCCCATCCGCGCGTTCCAGTCCCAGAAGGCGACGCCCAGCGCATGCGCCACCCGCCGCTGCACCTCGCGCACCGAGGCGAGGCCCGCGGGCGGGAACAGCGGATCGGCGCCGCGCACCGCCCATTGCACGCGTGTCGTCGTCGGTCGGGCGACCGCCGGCGCGGGCGCGGGATCGGGCTCGCCCTCGCTGCCGCGCAGGTCCGCCATCACCTCGTCGATCGGCGATCGGCTCTGCGGGGGAGGCGGCGTCGGCGCGGGTGCGGCGACCGTCACCGTCGTCGGCTCGGGGCAGGCGGGCGGCGTCGGCCCCGGCGCATTATGGCGCATCGCCTCACGACGCGAGCTGGCGTCGGGCGCGCCGATCAGCAGGATCGGCGTTCCCCCCGACAGCCGCCGCAGCCGCCCGATCTGCGTCCGGAGCAGCACCTCATATTCGGACGGCCGGAAGACCGGCGCGAAGCCCTCGTTCGTGCCGAAGGCGAGCACGATCAGGTCGGGCTTGTAGGTCCGTAGCTCCTCGGCGACGACCGCGTCGTCGGTTCGCGCGAAATGGACGAGCTGCGACCCGACGACGCCGAGGTTCGAGACGGCCACGCCGCCCGCGTCGCGGAACGTCGCCCAGGAGGTGATCGTCACCGGATCGCCCTCCGCCACCACCTCGGCGGTGAATTGCGGCTGCGCCGTCGTCAGCGTGCGGCATTGCGGCCGCTGGATCGCGCTGTCGAGGTTCATCCGCTCGCTCACCTGGCCGATAGTGAGCCGCAAGGCGCCGGCGCGCGGCCCGGCGATCGCGCAGACGGTGAACCGATCGAACATTTCGCCCGCATCGGCGGTCAGCGCGATCCGCGCGCCGGGGCGCCGCGAGGTGAGACTGAATCCCGAAAGGCCGAGTGGCGGGCGCGGGTCCGACGATCCCGGCCCGAACGTCGCCGCCAGCGACCAGCCATCGGACATTTCCGCCGTCATGCCGCGCACGAAATAGCCCTGCCACGGCCGGCCGGGAGGCAGCACGCCGCGCCCGCCGCTGCCGTAACGCTGTTGCAGGATGTCGCGCCACGGCGCGGTCAGCGTGTCGCCCGCCGTGTGACTGTCGCCGATCTGGAGGATATGGAGCGGCCGCCGCCCCTCCTGATGACCGGCCTTCGCCAGTTTCTCGAACCAGGGGTCGAGCGCTTTGACGTTGCACAGCCCCTCCACGCAGCCGGGCGTCGCCACGGCCGCCGCCGCCGCCAGAGCCAGCGCAATCACGATGCGCGCATCCCCGTGCCCGTTTCGTCGGTCCGTGCCGATGCCGTGCCCGAGAGCGGCGTAACGCCCGCCTGGCGCCTCGCCGCATCGACATAATGGTCGATCCGCTTCGCCAGCCCGCGCGTGATCCGCTGATAACCGATCATCGACATGTGGATGCCGTCATTGGCGCGGATCAGGATGCGCTTCTGGTCGGGCCCATCGGGCAGATATGGCGCATAATTGCCGTCGGCATCCACCGAAAGCGGCGCGGTATCGATCCAGGGCACGCCCAGCTCCTTCATCTTGCGCGCATAGAAAAGGTTCATGCCGGCGATATCGGCGTCGTAGCTCGGCTTGCGCATCCGAGGCAGGCCGACCCAATAGACCATCGCCCCCTGCTGCCTGAGTATCCGGATGAAACCCTCAACCCTTTTGCCGACGATCGCCTGCCATTCGGGGCTGAGCAGCTTCGCGGCATGGCGGCCCGCCATCACCCCTTGCGTGTCGTTCGCGCCGAAGGAGATGACGGCGATGTCGATCGGCTTGTCGGCGATCTGCTCGCGCAGATGATCTTCGAGGTTGAGGCTGCCATAGCGGGTAAAGCCGGTCGATTGCTGGCTGAACTTCACCACTTCATATTGCCGCTTGGCGGGCAGCAGATGGTAGAGCGCGGACCAGATGCCGTCGCCATAGCTGTCGCCGAAGACGCCGACGCGCACCTTGCCGCCCTGCGCCACCGTCGACAGCAGATGCGGCCCGAACGGCGCCGCGAGATCAAGGCCGGGGTCGCTGCTTTGGCCGAGGCCGGGGGTGACGGGCCGGTTGTCGGCCAGACGAGGCTGGCCCTGCGCCGGCCTCCTGGTGGAGGAAGGAGACGCGGAGGACGCCGGCGCGGGCGCGGAGGATTGCGTCGCGGGCACCGGCAGCGGCGCTTCCTCTTCCTCGCCGCCGGCAAAGGCGAGGCCCATCGCCACGCCTACCGCAACGCCCAGGAAAAGCACGGCCGTCCGGTCGAGCAACTTAACCCAGATGGTCATTCCCGTGCCGATCCCCGTCCGCTTCGCCGTCGCTCGCCCACCCCGCCCTTATCGCGGGCGAGTCGCCGGTGTCGAGCGGCGAAATCGGCGGGCCGGGCACGAAGGACGACGGGAGCGTTGGCGGCGGGAGGTTGTTGCGCCGGCATTCGATGCGCTAAAGGCTCGGCGTGCCGTCGTCCGATCCATCCCGGCCCGCGCCTGATGCGCCCTCCGTCCCCCGGGCGAAGCTCAAGATATTCCTGGGCGCCGCGCCAGGGGTCGGCAAGACATTGGAAATGCTGCGCGAAGGCGCGACGCGACGGCGCGCCGGTCTCGACGTCGTGATCGGCGCGATCGAGACGCACGGCCGCGCCGATATCGAGGCGCTCGCCCGCCGTTTCGAGACGGTGCCGCGCCATGTGGTCGAGCGGGACGGGCGCCGGCAGGAGGAGGCCGATCTCGACGCGATCGTCGCGCGCGCGCCCGCGCTCGTGCTGATGGACGATCTCGCGCACGTCAACGCGCCGGGCAGCCGCCATCCCCGCCGCTGGCAGGATGTCGAGGAGCTGCTCGCCGCCGGTATCGACGTCGCGACCACGCTCAACGTCCAGCATATCGAGAGCCTGACCGACGTCGCCGCGCAGTTCAGTCGCGTCCAGGTAGCCGCCACCGTTCCCGACGCGCTGGTCGATCGCGCCGATATCGAGCTGATCGACCTGCCCCCCGACGAGATCGTCGAGCGGCTGAAGGAGGGCAAGGTCCATGTCCCCGAGGAGGTGAGCCGCGTCCTCGCCCATTATTTCTCGCGGCCGAACCTCTCCGCGCTGCGCGAGCTGGCGTTGCGCCGCGCCGCGCTCGCCGTCGATGCCCAACTGGAGGAGATGGAGGGCGTCGATCGCGGCATTCGTACCGCCGGCGAGCGGGTGCTCGTCGCGGTCAGCGAGCTGCCGGGCAGCGAGACGCTGGTCCGCGCCGCCAAACGCCTCGCCGATGCGTTGCGCGCGCCATGGACCGCGCTCCACGTCGAAACGCCGCGCACCCGCGCGCTGGGCGAGGAGGCGCAAACCCAGCTCGCCCACGCGCTCCAGCTTGCCGCCAGCCTCGGCGCGACGCTCGCCACCGTGCCCGCCACCAATGTCGCCGAGGGGATACGCGCCCAGCTTGCCGAAATGGGCGCGACGCAGCTCGTCATCGGCAAGTCGCAGCGTAGCTGGTGGTTCACGCTGCGCCACGGCTCGGTCGTCAACCGGCTGCTCCACGGTTTCGCGGGCGTGGCGATCCACGTCATCCCTTCCGCCACCCGGCCTACCTCGCCCCCCGGCGCCGCGCCGGCCGAGGCCGCGCCACGCCCGCCGCTGGGCGTCCGGCTGCGCGACTATGGCATCGCCACGGGCATGGTGGCGCTGACCACGCTTGCCGCGCTGGGGCTCGTCCCGATCATCTCGGCGGGATCGGTGGACATGCTCTATCTCCTTCCGGTGATTGCCGCCGCCACCCTGTTCGGCATCCGCGTCGGCCTGTTGGCGAGCCTGCTCTCCGCGCTCGCCTACGGCTATTTCTTCCTGGAGCCGCTGCACACGCTCATCATCCGCGACGCGCCCAATATCGCGACCCTGCTGGTCCTCGCCGCCGTGGCGATGGTGGCGAGCCGCATGGCCGGGCGGCTGCGGTCGGAGGCGACGATCGGCGCGCGCAGCGCACGCGAAAATGCGAGCATCGCCGCTTTCGCGCAGCAACTCGCCATCGTCTCCAAGGAAAAGGATACCGCCGGCGCGATCTGCGCCGAAGTCTCGCGCCTCCTCGGCGTCGACACCGTGCTCCTCGCCCGGCGCGACGGCGTGCTAGTGATGATTGAGGCGGCGCCGCCCCGCGCCGAGTCGCTCGGCCCGGTCGAGATGACCGCCGCCGAATGGGCGTTCGATCATGGCGAGCCGACGGGGCGCGACACCTCCACGCTCGCCGCCGCCGACTGGCAGTTCCATCCGCTCAAGACCTCGCTCGGCACGATGGCGGTACTGGGGCTGGTGGAGCCGCGCGGGCGCACGCCGGTGCCGCCCGATCGCGCGATCCTGCTCGCCACGCTGATCGGCCAGGCCGCGCTCGCCTATGAGCGCGTCCGCCTCGAAGGCGACATGCGCGAGGTGACGGTGGCAGGCGAGCGCAACCGGCTGCGCGCCGCGCTCATCTCCTCGATCGGCGACGATGTCCGCGTGCCGCTCACCGCCGTCATCGCCGCCGCCGACGCGCTCGACAAGGAAGAGGAAGGGCCGCCCGATCCCGCGCTGCTCGGCACGCTGCGCGTCGAGACGCGGCGGCTCAGCCGCTTTCTCGCCGACATCGTCGACATGTCGCGCGTGGAGGCGGGGGCGCTCAACATCGCCGCCGAGCCGACCGATCTGGTCGAGGCGGTCGCCGCCGCCGCCCACGACCTGCGCGCCACGCTCGATCCCGCGCGCATCGTGCTCGACATTCCGCCGGATCTGCCGCGCGTCTCGGTCGATCAGCGGCTTCTCAACCACATGCTCGTCAACCTCATCGACAATGCCCAGCGCCATGGCGGCGGCGACGCGCCGATCACGCTGGAGGGCCGCCGCGTCCATGACGGCATCACGCTCGCCGTGCTCGACGAGGGACCGGGTCTTCGCCCCGATCAGGCGCCGCACATCTTCGAAGGCTTCCTGCGCGGCGAGAAACGCGATCGCGGCAACGCCACCGGCCTCGGCCTCGCGATCGTCAAGGGGCTGGCTGACGCGATGGACATCGCCGTCTCCGCCACCAACCGGGCGAACGAAGGCGGCGCGCGCTTCACCCTCCACTTCCCCGAGACCCTCCTCGCCCTCGCCGCGCCCGACGGGGAAAGCGAGGACGAAAACGGAACTCCCGAGGCCTAAACTCTCCGTCATTCCCGCGAAGGCGGGAATCCATAAGGCACAGCGGGAGGGAAATCCGTCGGAACGCCGCGCTTAGGGATTCCCGCCTGCGCGGGAATGACAACTGCGTTGTAGAAGCACCTCCCCCCTCTCCGCCCCGACCCGCTGGACGCCGTCCGCAACCCGCGCCACAACAGGCCGCCAGTCCAAGGGAGATGCCGAATATGCGTGACGCCGTCATCGTTTCCACCGCGCGGACGCCGATTGGCCGCGCCTACCGCGGCGCGTTCAACGCCACGCCCTCCCCCACGCTCGCCGCCCATGCGATCCGCGCCGCCGTCGAGCGCGCGAAGGTCGATCCGGCGGAGATCGAGGACTGCATCATCGGCGCGGCGCTCCAGCAGGGGGTGCAGGCGACGATCGGCCGCACCGCCGCGTTGCGCGCCGGCCTGCCGGTGACGGTCGCAGGCGTCTCAGTCGATCGCCAGTGCGCCTCGGGCCTCGAAGCCATATCGATGGCGGCGAAGAAGGTGCTTGTCGATCGCGTCGATGTCGTCGTCGCGGGCGGCGTCGAATCGATCTCGCTCGTCCAGACGAAGGATCTGCGGATCACCCCCGATCCCGAGCTGCTGGCGATGGTGAAAGACGTCTACATGCCGATGCTGCAAACCGCCGAGGTGGTGGCGAAGCGCTATAATATCAGTCGCGAGGCGCAGGACGCCTACGCCCTTCAGTCGCAGCAGCGCACCGCCGCCGCGCAGGCCGCTGGCCGCTTCGATGCCGAGATCGTCCCTGTCACCGCGACGATGACCCTCACCGACAAGGCCACCGGCGAAACCTCTCAAAAGGAAGTCACCCTCGCCAAGGACGAGGGCAACCGCCCCGAGACGACGATCGAGGCGCTCGCCGGCCTGCAACCTGTCGTCGGTCCTGCCGGCGTCATCACCGCCGGCAATGCCAGCCAGCTTTCGGACGGCGCGTCGGCTTGCATCGTCATGGAGCGTTCGGTCGCCGAAGCGCGCGGCCTTGCCCCGCTCGGCCGCTATGTCGGCATGGCGGTGGCAGGCACGAAGCCCGACGAAATGGGCATCGGCCCCGTCTTCGCCGTGCCCAAGCTGCTCGATCGCTTCGGCCTCACCGTCGCCGATATCGACCTGTGGGAACTGAACGAGGCGTTCGCCGTCCAGGTAATCTACTGCCGCGACACGCTCGGCATCCCCGATAATATCCTCAACGTGGACGGCGGCGCGATCTCGATCGGCCATCCTTACGGCATGTCGGGTGCGCGCATGGTCGGCCACGCACTCATCGAAGGCAAGCGCCGCGGCGCAAAGCGCGTCGTCACCACCATGTGCGTCGGCGGCGGCATGGGCGCCGCGGCCTTGTTCGAGGTGCTGTGAGGGGGGAGAACGATCGCCACGAAGGCGATGCGCCACGCCATCATAGCGGCGATGGCGCGCCGTCCTTCCCGCCGATGAGTTCGATTTTGCGGAAGAAGCGCATTTCCGGAACGATCACGTCGGCCCGCCGGAACAGCGAAACCCGTTAGCTTGTCGCAGGAAGGATTGGCCGACTGGTTTCGGATATATGGTCAGCTCGCCGACTGAAGCCCCTCACAGCAACCATCCAAACGCCCGCCGCAATTCCGCCGCGCCGTTCTCTTCATACCATCGCCCATGCGCCAGGATGACCCGCGCCGGATCGAGCGCGATCATCTCCTCGATCGCGGCGCGTAGCCGGGGGCGTTCGCGACGGTAGGCGAGGCGCATGTCGCGCGGCATGCTGCCCTCCGGGTCGATCACGCGGCCCAGCCGCGCGATGGCCCGCGCCCAGGGGGAGGCGATCCGTTCCGCTTCGAAATTCTCGATGAAGTCGGTCAGGATCAGCGTCCGGCTCGCACGGTGGAAGAAGACCACCTCGCTCACGCCACGCCCGCGGAACACCCATGTGCGGATCGCGTCGGACCAGGGCCAGCCTTCATCACGATCGAGCACGGCATGGGGTGAAGCGATGCGTCCCTTCGCCCGTTCGACGATGCCGGGCGCGAGGAACAACCCGGCATCGGGGAAGGCCGCGCGCCATTCGGGCAGCCACCAATAATGGATCGTGCTCGGCCCGATCAGCCAGCGCGGCGCGCCCGGCCCGCGAACCGCCTCCGCAAGATCGGTGGTCAACGGCGTCGGCGAGTGGACGAACAACGCCTCGCCAGTCCGCACGACTGTCATCCGCGTCGGAAAGGGAAAATGCAGCCATGGGGGGCCGAAATCGATCAGCGGCCCGTCGACGATCCACACATCGTCGCACACCGGCTTCAGCACGTTCAGCGGCGCGTAGGTGGGGCTCGTCGCCATCGTTCAGCCTTTCGGTTTCGCGCCGTCCGCGACCATGCCGATCGCGATGCCAAGGGCGATGCCGATTCCCAGCCCCATCGCGATATCGCCGATGATGAGCCCGATGATCGCGCCGATCACCAGTCCAATCGCCAGCGCCGTCGATTTGCCCAACGCCTTCATGCCCTGCTCCCGAAAAACAGACGCGCGTCTCAGGCCGTCGCCACCGCCTCATAGTCCCGCAGCCGCGCGCGGAACGCCGCCATCGGCATCGCCGTCCTTCCCTCACCCAGCGCGCCGCCGGGATCGAGCTTGCGGCGCGGCGCCACCTCATCATGGCCGAACACGCGATCGAGGCGGAAGCTCCCCCGATAATGCGCCTTCAGCCACAGCAGCAGGCCGACCAGCGCGTCCTGCTGCGCCTCCGTATAGGGCACATAGGCGCCCGGCCGGATATTTCCTGCCTGCGCCGTCACCACGCGGACCTCGCTCCGCCGGTAGGTTTCGCCGCCCTCGCGCGCCGGCTCGGCGCGGCCCGTGGCGTCGAGCATCGGGTTGCCGCGCCCATCGCGCACCGCTTCGAACCAGGGGACGAACAGGTCCGGGTCGGCGGTCGGATAGACGAATCCGGGCGAGTTGACCTCGATCCCGACATAATAAAGGCTCACCCCGGTGCGGCCCGTCGCGGGGCAGCGGCTTTCGCCCGCATGATAACCCCAGGCCTCCCAGTCCATATTCGCGGGCAGATGCACCATGCCGCTCCGCCCGATCGTGACGAAGGCGAATCCTTGGCGCTCGCCGCTCGCCAGCGTCGCGCGCGCACCCCATTCGGCATCGCCGGGGGCATGCGCCGATCGCGTCCGTCCCGCGTCATAATGGACGATCGCGCCCTCCAGCCCGCCGGGCCGCCGCCCATGCCAGCGATGGGTGATCCCCTCCTCGATCGCAAATCGCGGCTGCATCGTCATGTCTGCCCTCCTCCGTCCCGTGCGGCACGGGAGATGGCAGCGATTATCCTACATGTCCAAGGTATTTTTACCTATTAGGTTAGAAACCTTCCGCAATCTCGATCGGGCCGATCAGCTCGCGATAGCGGGCGAGCGCGTAGCGATCGGTCATTCCCGCGATGAAATCGGCAATATGGCGCGCGCGCTCAGGATCGGCCCTGGGCAGGCGCGTGCGCCACCCCTCGGGCAGCAGCACCGGATCGCCGCGATAGGCCGCCGCCAGCCCGGCGACCACCTTTCCCGCCTGTTCCGCCACCTCCACCTGATAGGGATGATGATAGAGCCGCGCATACATGAACCGCTTGAAGCCGCGCTCGCGCGCCGTCATCTCGTCGGAGAAGGCGGCCAGCGCATGCCCCGCCGCGCGTACCTCCTCAACGCTGGCGACGCCGGCCGCGGCGATCCGCGCGCGCGTTTCGTCGAGCAGGTCGTTCACCATCCGTCCGATCTGCTCGCGAACCAATTCGGCGACCTGACGCCGCCGCGATATGTCGGGATAACGCGTCGTCACCGTCCGCCACGCCTCGGCGACATGCGGCTCGGCGACCACCTCGTCGAGGCCGATCAGGCCGGCGCGGATACCGTCGTCGATATCGTGATTGTCATAAGCGATGTCGTCCGCCAGCGCCGCGACCTGCGCCTCCAGCGAGGCATGGCTGGCAAGATCGAGCGGAAAGTCGGCGTCCGCCTCCGCTAGCGCCCAGCCCGGATGGCGCACCGGGCCATTATGCTTGGCCAGTCCCTCCAGCATTTCCCAACTCAGGTTCAGCCCATCGAAGCGCGGATAGGGCGCCTCCAGCCGGGTGAGCACGCGCAAGGTATGGGCGTTGTGATCGAAGCCGCCGGCATCCATCGTCGCCGCCTTCAGCGCGTCCTCGCCGGCATGGCCGAAGGGCGGGTGGCCGATATCGTGGGCGAGGCAGAGTGCCTCGGTCAGATCCTCGTTCAGCCCGAGCGCGCGCGCGATCGTCCGTCCGATCTGCGCCACTTCCAGGCTGTGCGTCAGCCGCACCCGGAAATGATCGCCGTCGGGCGCGACGAACACCTGCGTCTTGTGCCGCAGGCGGCGGAAGGCGATCGAGTGGATGATGCGATCGCGGTCGCGCTGGAAGGCATCGCGCGGCCCGCGCGTCTCGCCGCGCTGCTCGGCATGCCGCCTTCCACGGGACCGCGCCGGATCGGAGGCATAGGGCGCGGGCGGAGTCATGCCCCCTCATAGGGACGACCGGCCGCGCATTGAATCCCTATTTGCCGGGCTTGACCGCGCGAGGCCGAACCCCCATCGCGGCGGGCAGCAGCGAAAGAGGATCATGTGAGCCGTTATTGGTCGGACCTTGTCCGGAGCCTGTCGCCCTATGTCCCGGGCGAGCAGCCACGCATTCCCGGTCTGGTGAAGCTCAACACCAATGAAAGCCCGTTCGCGCCCTCACCCCGTGCGATCGCCGCGATCCAGTCGGCCGCCGCCGATACGCTGCGCCTCTATCCCGATCCGCAATCGACGCGGCTGCGCGAGACGCTGGCCGCCTATCATGGCGTCACACCCGCGCAGGTCTTCGTCGGCAACGGATCGGACGAAGTGCTCGCCCACGCTTTCGCCGGCCTGCTGAAGCAGCCGGGGCCTTTGCTCTTCCCCGACGTCACCTACAGCTTCTACCCGGTCTATTGCCGGCTGTTCGGCATCGAACATCGGACGATCCCGCTCGACGGCGAAATGCACATCCGTATCGCCGATTATCAGGGTGACCTCGGCGCGATCATTCTGCCTAATCCGAACGCGCCCACCGGCATCGCCCTCTCCCGCGCGGATATCGCGCGGTTGCTCGCCGCGCGCGCCGACGTACCTGTCGTTATCGACGAGGCCTATGTCGATTTCGGCGCGGAGAGCGCGATCCCGCTGATCCACGATCATCCCAACCTGCTCGTCGTCCAGACGCTGTCCAAATCGCGCGCGCTCGCCGGGCTGCGCGTCGGCTATGCGATCGGCGACGAAGCGCTCATCGAGGCGCTGACCCGCGTCAAGGACAGCTTCAATTCCTATCCGCTCGATCGGCTGGCCGAAGCGGGCGCCGTCGCCGCGATCGAAGACGACGCCTGGTTCCAGCAGACGCGATCGACGATCATCGCCAATCGCGAGCGGCTGACCGCGACGCTCCGCAGCCTCGGCTTCGATGTCCTGCCCTCCAGCGCCAATTTCGTCTTCGCCCGCCACCCCCGCCACGACGGCGCGGCGCTGACGGCGGCGCTGAGGGAACGCGCGATCCTCGTCCGCCATTTCTCCGGCCCGCGCGTCGCCGACTACCTCCGCATCACCATCGGATCGGAGCCCGAACTCGATCGCCTTACCGAGGCGCTCGCGGCGATCCTCGGGGAGGCCGCCTGACGAAGGCGACAGAGTCAACCTTTCCCGCCGCCGCCTAACCGGCTAGGCAGGCAGAGAGCCGCGTACAAAGCGGACGACGGGAGAGGAGAAGACGGCGCCATGGCGACGGTAGCAGCCACGACCTTCAGCGACGCGCTGTCGCGCGCGCCGTTGCGCGCCTTCCAATGGGCAACGGTGGCGGTGTGCATGCTGGTGCTGGTCAGCGACGGCATCGACATGCAGTTGCTCGGCATCGTCGCGCCGCTGGTGATCCATGATTTCGGCGTCGACCGGGGCACATTCGGCATCGCGATGAGCGCCGCGCTGGTCGGCTTCGGGCTTGGCGCCTGGGGTGGCGGCTGGCTCGGCGACCGGATCGGCCGGCGTTACTCGCTCGCGCTTGCCGCGCTCGTCTTCACGCTCGCCACGATCGCCGCCAGCCGCGCCGGCGGCGTCTGGGACCTCGCCTTGTGGCGCATCGTCGGGGGCATCGGCTTCGGCGCGGCCTATTCGAACACGCTCGCCATGGCGAGCGAGTGGCTGCCCGAGCGGTGGCGCCCGGTCGCGGTCAGCACCCTGTCGGTCGGCACCCCGGTCGGCGGCACGATCGCCGGCTGGCTTGGCCCCGACATTGCGGAGCTGCACGGCTGGCGCGGCGCCTTCGTCGTATTCGGCGTGGCGACGCTGCTGCTGGTGGCGGTCGTGCTCGCGGTGCTGCGCGACAGCCCGTCCTTCCTGCTCTCCCGGGGCAAAGCCGCCGAGGCCTCCCGCGCGGCGAGACGCGTGCTCGGCCATGATGTCACGCTAACCGCCGAACGCCATGACACAGACAGCGAGAGCGGCCCCTCGATCGGCGTCCTCCACCGCACCAATCTGCGCCTCAATATCGGCGTGGGCGTCGCCTTCGCCGCCTGCGCGATGGTCGCCTATGGCGTGCTGAACTGGACGACCACCTTCCTCACCGCGGCGGGCTTCACCCTAGAGCAGGCGGGCAATGCCGTGTCGGTGGCGGGGATCACCGCGATGATCGGATCGGTGGGCGCGGGCGTCCTCACCCACCGCTACGGATCGCGGCGCGTCATGGCCGCCGTCAGCGCGGTCCTGCTGGTCCTGATGATCGCGCTGGCGTTCGTCGTCGAACTTCTCCCCGCCAGCCCGTCGCTCGACCAGCGCGTGCTGACCGTCAGCCTGATCGGCGCGGCCTCCGCGGTGTTCAGCGCCGGGATCGCGACGATGTATGTCATCATGGCCTATGGCTATCCGCAGTCCTGTCGTTCGGGCGGGATCGGCTTCGGCATCTTCATGAGCCGCGTCGGGGCGATCTCCGCCAGCGGCTTCGGGGGCGCCCTCCTCGATCTCGGCGCCGGCAGCGTCATCCCCTTCTTCACCGTCCTCGCCCTCAGCGCCCTCCTCGTCTCCGCCGCCGCCTTCATAGTAGACCGCCACGTCCCGGCGGCGCGGGGATAAGGAGAGCCGCCCTCTATTTTGTCGTCACCCTCTCCACCGTCGCGCCTGCGCGGGTGGTGAACTGGATGGTCGAGAAGCCGGTTTTGGCGAGGGTGTTTACGAAATCCTGGGCGTCGGCGGCAGTCTTGAACGGGCCGGTGAGGAGGCGGTGGGAGGCGCGCCAGGGGGCCGTCCAGGCTTCACGGCCGCGCAGCTTGGCGTATTTCGCGACGAGCGCTTGCCATGCCTTGCCGAGATCGGCCTTGTTCCGGCCCGAGGCGACCTGCACCCAATAGCGTTCGGGCGCAGCGGCCTTCGCCTTCGCCTCGGCTTTCTCCTTGGCCTTTGCGGTGGTCGTCGCCTTGGCCTTCGCCGCTTTCGTTTTCGCGTCGGCCGCCTTCTCGCGCGCGGCGTCGGCCCTCGACCGGGCGGTCGTGGTGGGGGCGGCTTCGGCGCGCGGCGGGGCGGCGCGGAAGACGGGCTCCTCGTCGCCACTCACATCATCATCGGCCAGCGGCGTTGCAACGCCTTGGGCGTCGCGCGTCGCCTCGGCGAAAAGCTGCGCCTCGGTGTAGCGGCGGCCGAGCGAGGGGAAGTGGCCGAAATGCACCGCCGCCGCTTTCTGCCCCGCCTTGAGCATCGACAGGCGGGCGAGGAAGGGGGCGAGCGCCGCCACCTGCTGCGCCGGCATTTCGTCGCGCGCGGCCTTTTCGGCGCCCGCCGTATCGCCGGTCAGCGCCAGCACGAAGGCGCGCGCGCGGTCCGCGCCCTTGTCGTGGCGCTGAAGGAGCGGCTGCAACGTCACGAGCGCGGCAGCCCTGTCGCCCGCAATCGCCTGCGACAAGGCGAGACGGCGCGTCGTCTCCGCATCGGGATGGGCCCGCAGCGCCAGCAGATAATCGGCCTGCGCGCGCCGGTTGTCGCCGCGCATGTCGCGCGCCAGGCCCCGGTCGCTGGCGATATCCGCCTCTGGCACGCCGAGGTCGACCGCTTCATCGAGCAGCTTCAGCGCCTCTTTCGGCTGTTCGAGGTGGACGAGCGCCGATCCGAGGCCCGCCTTCACCCGCCCGTCCTTCGGCGCAAGCTTCTCCGCGCGCGCATAGAAGCCGAGCGCGCCACTTGCATCACCCAGCTCAAGCGCAGCCTGCCCCGAGGCGGTGAGCATCGCCAGGTCCTGCGGGTTCTGCGCCAGCGCCCGCAGATAGCGGCTCAGCCTCTCGGCCGGATCACCAACGGCGGCGGCAGGCGTGGTCTGCGCCAGCGCGGAGGCGAACGGCGCAAGGCCGGCCAGCAGCAACGCGCAACCGGCCAACAGCAGCGATTTGGGAAATGCGGGTTTCAGAACCAAGTCCACTTCATCGGCGCGATGCGTCTCCCTCTCGCGCCCCCGTCGTCCCGGCGAGCGCCATAGACTCGGCTCGCCCGTCATAAGGCGGCGGCTTGGGCTCCGCGAGCCTTTCGCCACTTCCCCCGGACAAGACGAGAGGTGCCGGCGTTCGCCAGCATGATCGGTGGAGACGACAGGTCGGCCGCCGCGAGGCAAGCCGCCGCGCGCCAATTCACGCCGGAACGGTGGAGCGGGAGGACGAACGACGCGGCGAGCGCCATCCGCCCTCCAGTCCGCTTACTGGTTGCTCTGCCGGTTCAGGAAGCGCGGAATATCGAGCGGGTCGGCCGAGCGCGAGCGATCGTCCTCGTCGCTCACCTTCGGCGCGCCGCGCGCAATGCTCGACATGCGCTCGAACAGGGTGCCGCCTTCGCGCGGGCGGGGTGCGGCGGGCGACGCGGGGGCGACATAGGGCCGGTTGCCCGATCCCGTCGCCGCGCCGCGATCGCCCTCGCCACCGCGCAACGAGGCCGCAGGCGCCGGCGACGGGGTGAAGATCGTCCCGCTGTCGAGCAGCAATTCGTCATCGGCGGACGGCGGCACGATGTCGCCCGCGGCCAGCCCCAGTTCCTCGCTGCCGGGCAGATCGGCCTTCAGCTCGGATTGCGCGGCGGGTGCGGGCGCCGCCTCGGGCTGCTGCACCGGTGCAGGCGCCGGTGCCGGAGCGGCGGCTTCGGCCTTGCGCGCCGACGGGAAGGTGAAGAGCTTCGCCGGCTCGGGCATCAGCGCCTGGTCGGCCTCGATCCCGGTGGCGACCACCGAGACGCGGATCATGCCTTCCAGATCGTTGTTGAACGCCGAACCCCAGATGATGTTCGCGTCCGGGTCCACCAGTTCCTTGATGTGGTTCGCCGCTTCGTCGACCTCCATCAGGCGCATATCCTCGCCGCCGGTGATCGAGATGATGACGCCCTTCGCGCCCTTCATCGAAACGCCGTCGAGGAGCGGGTTGGCGATCGCCTTCTCGGCCGCCTCGATCGCGCGATTGTCGCCCGAGGCTTCGCCCGTGCCCATCATCGCCTTGCCCATCTCGCCCATCACCGAGCGGACGTCGGCGAAGTCGAGGTTGATGAGGCCGGGCATCACCATCAGGTCAGTGATGCCGCGCACGCCCTGCTGGAGCACCTCGTCCGCCATCTTAAACGCGTCCTTGAAGGTCGTGTTCGGATTGGCGACGAGGAACAGGTTCTGGTTGGGGATGACGATCAGCGTATCGACATGCTTCTGCAGCTCCTCAATACCCGCCTCGGCCGCCTTGCCCCGGCGGCTACCCTCGAAATTGAATGGCTTGGTGACGACGCCGACGGTCAATATGCCGCGCTCGCGCGCCGCCTTGGCGATGACGGGAGCCGCGCCGGTGCCGGTGCCGCCGCCCATGCCGGCCGCGATGAAGCACATGTGCGCGCCATCGAGCGCACGCTCGACCTCCTCGATCGTCTCCTCGGCGGCGGCGCGGCCGATCTCGGGCTTCGAACCCGCGCCGAGGCCCTGCGTGATTTCGAGGCCGAGCTGGATGCGCCGCTCCGCCGCCGAATTGTTGAGCGCCTGCGCGTCGGTATTGGCGACGATGAAGTCGACGCCCTGCACGTCGGAGTTGATCATGTTGGCGATGGCATTGCCGCCGGCGCCACCGACGCCGATCACGCTGATGCGCGGCTTCAGCTCATCGACTTCCGGCCGCATGAATTCGATCGTCATCTGTCATCTCCCCGATGGTGCCTCGCCCGACGCGCACCCCGACACGGGGAATCTTGCCAGACGCGAATCAGCGACGCACGTAAAAAGTGGACGGAAACGAGATTATCCCCAGCTATTTTCATCAATATCCCTGCCTGAACGCCGCGATCAGCTTCTGCACCATGCCCGAGGCGGTGACACGGTGGACGGTCTGTTGCGCGGGCACGATCTGCCGAAGGTCCACCGGCGTCGCCGCGGCGAACTGCGCGAGCCCGGCGAGCGTCGCGAAGGCCGGCCCGCTATGCGCGTCAGGCAGGCCCGAAAGCCCCCGCGGCCGGCCGATACGCACCGAGCGGCCGAGCGCGCCCTGCGCATAATCGGCCATGCCCTTCAACTCCGCGCCGCCGCCCGACAGGACGACCTGACGGCAGGCCGGGCCGGTGAAGCCGAGCCGCTTCAGCGTCGCGTCGATCTCCCCCATCCAGCTTTCGAGCTGCTGGCGGATGATCGCGATCAGCTGCGCGCGCGTGATCTGCGGGCGCTCCACGCCGTCGGGCTGAAGGCCGGCGACGGGGACGATATCGATCATGTCATGATTGTCGCGTGGGGACGTCGTCGCTGATCCGTAGAAGGTCTTGAGCCGTTCGGCGTCGGCGCGGCGCGTGCCGAAGGCGGTGGCAAGCGTGTCGGTGATGTCGGCAGCCCCCATCGGGATCGCGGCGAGGCCGACGAGCATTCCGCCCGCGAACAGCGACACGTTGGTGACGCCCGCCCCCATTTCGACCAGCGCGACGCCCAGATCGCGTTCCTCGTCGGACAGGCAGGCCATGCCTGTCGCGACCGGCGAGGCGACGATCGACTTCACGTCGAGATGCGCGCTTCTCACGCACAGATCGACATTGCGAACCGGCGAGGCTTCGGCGGCGACGACATGAATGTCCACCGCCAACCGGTCGGCATGCAGGCCGATCGGCGTCTTGGTGCCCTTCAGCCCGTCCAGCGTGTAGAGCGTCGGCTGCGCGTGGAGCACCATCCGCCCTTCCGGGTCGATCGATCCGCGCCCCGCCGCCAGCAGGTCGTCCACGTCGCGCTGCTCGATCCGGTGCCCGCCCAGATCGACCTCGACCGAGGCGAGCTTGCTGACGAGGCCGCCGGCCGAAAAGCTGACCCACACATTCTCGATGTTGAGCCGCGCGATCCGCTCGGCCTGCTCCACTGCCTCGCGGATCGCGACCTCGGTCGCTTCCATGTCGGCGATATAGCCACGCTTGACGCCCCGGCTTTCGCGCTGGCCGGTGCCGAGCACCTGCAAGGGGCCGCCGCCTTCCTCGGGCAGTTGCGCGATCAGCGCGGAGACCTTGGACGATCCTATGTCCAGTGCCGTGATGAGAGAGTCGGTCCGTTGATGCGCCATCCTGTCCCCCTCAGATATCCTTGGCCATCTCGGCCTGCGTCGGCCGCTGTGCCGGCGCGCTCGCCGGCAGCATCGCGCCGCCCCGTCCATGCTCGTCGCGTTTGGGCATGGTAAGCACCAGCTTCCCCGGCACGCGCATGTCGAACCGGGTGATTCCCTGCCCCAGCAGTCGCGCCACCTCGTCCTGCTGCGCGAAATAGACCAGCGCCTTGCGCGCTTCCTGCGCCCCTTCGGGCAGCGACAATGTCTCGCCCGAGCGGAAGCGTATGTCCCAACGCCGGTTGCCGATCCAGGTCGCGCCGTCGAGCACCGGCTTCAATGCGGGCGCAGCGGCAAGCAGCTTTTCGAGCGCGCCGAGCTGGCGGTTCGCGCCCGGCCCGATCACGATGGGCAGATCGGGCAGCGGACTGCCCGTCAGCCGCACCCGCTCGATCGGGCGGCCGTCCTTATCCACCAGCATCAGCCGGCGCTGATATTGCCACAGCGCGGCAGGCTGCCGCTCGACAATGTCGATCACCAGCGTATCGGGCAGGCGTCGCGAGACGCGCGCATCCGCCACCCAGCCCTGCGCCAGCAGCCGCTCGCGAATCGCGGAGAGATCGACGAGCGGCATCGCGCGCTCCTTCTCGTCCAGCGCGGCATTCTCCACCGGCGTGCGGTCCATATGATCGATGCCGCGTATCTCGACGCGCTTCACCGCGAAGCCGGCGCGCCCCACCATCTCGCCCAGCTCGATCCCGATCATCTGCGGCAACCGCATCGCGACAAGACCGGCGGCGACGACGACGACCACGCCTGCGGCCAGCCCATATGTTACCGTCTTGCGCGCCGCCGCGACGTAGCGCGGCGGGATCGTCTTCAGCGCCCGGTCGAGCGACGAAGACGCGCCGCGCCGCCGCGCCGCCGGGCGCCCCTTGGCGACGCGCTTGCGGGGTTTCGCCCCCCGGCGGATCCTGGTGCGGTCCTCATGGCTGCTCATAAGGCCTCCTCGACGATGCGCTGGACGAGCGCGGCGTAGCTCATCCCTACATGGCGCGCCTGTTCGGGCACGAGGCTCAAGGGCGTCATGCCCGGCTGGGTGTTCACTTCCAGCAGATAGAGCCCCGCCTCGCCGGCTTCCTCGTCCCAGCGGAAATCGGCGCGCGAGGTGCCCTTGCAGCCCAGCAGGCGATGCGCCTTCAACGCCATCTCCATCGCCGAGGCGGCGATCTCCGCCGGTATCTGCGCGGGGCAGATATGCGTCGTCAGGCCGTCGGTATATTTGGCGTCATAATCGTAAAAGCCGCTGCGGGGCTTGAGTTCGGTGACGGCCAGCGCGCGATCGCCCAGCACCGCCACCGTCAGTTCGCGCCCCTTGATGAACGGCTCGGCCAGCAGGCTTTCGAAATGCCGCCACGGTCCCTCGACATCGCGGCCGATCGGGCTGCCGTAATTGCCGTCTTCGGTGACGATCGCGACGCCGACCGACGAGCCTTCGTTGACCGGCTTCACCACATAGGGGCGCGGCAGCGGATCGGCGACGTGCAGGCTTTCGGACGCGACGATCAATCCGCCCGGCATGCGGATGCCGTGAGGGACGAGCGCGTTCTTGGTAAGCTGCTTGTCGATCGCGATCACCGAGGTGGCGAGCCCCGAATGGGTGTAGCGCAGCCCCATCAGATCGAGCATGCCCTGCACCGATCCGTCCTCGCCGGGCGTGCCGTGCAGCGCGTTGAACACCACGTCGGGCTTCGCCTCGGCGAGACGCAACGCGACGCCGCGATCCATGTCGATCCGCGTCACCCGATGGCCCAGCGATTCGAGCGCGTCGGCGACGCCGGCGCCGCTCGTCAACGACACGTCGCGCTCGGCGGACCAGCCGCCCATCAGCACCACGACATGAAGTGGCGCGACACTCATGCCGGCACCCCCACGCGTTGTATCTCCCATTCCAGCTCGACGCCCGTTTGAGCCTTCACGCGGCGGCGCACCTCCTCGCCCAGCCCCTCGATCTCGGCCGCGCTCGCGCCGCCCATGTTGAGGAGGAAGTTGCAATGCTTTTCGGACACCATCGCCTTGCCGATCGTCAGGCCCCGGCAGCCGGCTTCGTCGACCAGCCGCCACGCCTTGTCGCCAGGCGGATTCTTGAAGGTTGACCCGCCGGTACGCGAGCGGAGCGGCTGGCTCGCCTCGCGTTCGGCGGCGATGCGATCCATCTCGGCGCCGATCGCCGCCGGATCGCCCGCTTCGCCCTCGAACAGGGCCTCGACGACAACGCTGCCGGCGGGCAGCGCCGAATGGCGATAGCGATAGGCGAGTTCCGAAGCCGGCAACTCCAGAACCTCACCCGCGCGGGTCACCACACGATAGTCGACGAGGATATCGGAAACGTCGCGGCCATAGGCCCCGGCGTTCATTCGAACCGCGCCACCCACCGTTCCGGGGATGCCGCGCAAAAATTCAAGACCGGCGACGCCGGCATCGCGCGCCCCGCTGGCGACGCTGATTCCCATCGCGCCCGCGCCCGCGCGCACGCGATTGCCCGGCTCGATCGTCACCCTCCCAAAGCTCTTGGGCAGGCGGATCGTGACGCCGGGCACGCCGCCGTCACGCACGATCAGGTTCGATCCCACCCCGATCGGAAAGACCGGCACGGCGGGGTCGAGCGCCTTCAGGAAAGCCGCGAGGTCGTCGACATCGGCGGGACGCACCAGCCATTCGGCCGGGCCGCCGGTACGAAACCAGATGAACGTGTCGAGCGCGCCCCGATGCTCCGCCGTCCCCCGCACAGGGGGAATGGCGCGCGTTGCATCGTCCGGGCGCAGGTCGGCCTTCATTTGCGCCCGGTCCACAGATCGAGCCAGTTCGACCACGCTTTGAGCCCGGCATGCGCCGCCTGCTCGCCCGCCCGCCGCGCGGCCTCGATATCGGTGCCGGCCTCGAACGCCTTCTTTGTGGCCTCGAGTTGCGCCTGCTGCAGCTTGATCATCTCTTCCTGGAACGCCACCCATGACGAGAAGGGTTCGATCATGACGCCACCGCCTTTCCGCTCTCTGCCCGCGCCGAAGCGATGCCGTCGGCCAGTCCCGCCGCCCAGCGCGTGATGTCCCCCGCGCCGAGGCAGACCACCATATCCCCCGGTGCGGCAATCTCGGCCAGCGCTTCGGCCAGCGCTTGCGGGTCGGCGATTTCCTGCGCCGACCGGTGCCCGCGCAATTTCAGCCCCGCCACCAGCGCAGCGGCGTCGACCCCCTCGATCGGCGTCTCGCCCGCCGCGTAAACGGGCGTGACGAACACCATGTCCGCATCGTTGAACGCCGTCTGGAACGCGTCCATCAGATCGTGCAGCCGCGTATAGCGGTGCGGCTGGACGACGGCGATCACCCGACCCCCGACCCCCTCGCGCGCGGCCGACAGGACCGCGCGTATCTCGACGGGATGGTGCCCATAATCATCGATCACGGTGACGCCGTCCACCTCGCCCACCTTGGTGAAGCGGCGCTTCACCCCGCCGAAGCGGGCAAAGCCGGTCTGGACGACCTCGTCGGGGATACCTAATTCCAGCGCCACGCCGATCGCGGCCAGCGCATTCTGGACATTGTGGCGGCCGGGCATCGGCAATTCGATCCCTTCGATCGAACGGGTCGTGCCGTCGCGCTGGCGGATGATCGCCTCGAACCGGTTGCCGCCGGGAATCGGCGTCACATTGACGCCACGCACGTCGGCCTGTGCCGAAAAGCCGTAGGTCACGATCCGCCGGTCGCGCACGCGCGGCAGGATCGCCTGCACCTCGGGATGATCGAGGCACAGCAGGGCCGCGCCGTAGAAGGGCACATTCTCGACGAACTCGACGAACGCCGCCTTCACCGCGTCGAACGAGCCGTAATGATCGAGATGCTCGGGATCGATGTTCGTGACGACCGCATAGGTGCCGTCGAGACGCAGGAAGGAGCCGTCGCTCTCGTCCGCCTCCACCACCATCCAGTCGCTCGCCCCCAGCCGGGCGTTGGAGCCATAGCTGTTGATGATCCCGCCGTTGATGACGGTGGGATCGATCCCGCCCGCATCGAGCAAAGCGGCGACCATCGAGGTCGTCGTGGTCTTGCCGTGCGTGCCGGCAATCGCGACGGTGGATTTCAGCCGCATCAGTTCGGCCAGCATCTCGGCGCGCCGGACGACGGGGATGCGCTTCTCCAGCGCCAGCTCCACCTCGGGATTGCCGCGCTTGATCGCGGTCGACGTGACGACCACCGCCGCGTCGCCCAGATTCTCCGCCTTGTGGCCGATGAAGATCGGGATGCCTTTCGCGCGCAGCCCCTGCACGACATAGCTTTCCGCCACATCAGAGCCCTGCACGCTATAGCCCAGATTGTGCATCACCTCGGCGATACCGGACATGCCGATCCCGCCGATGCCGATGAAATGGATCGTGCCGATGCTGGTTTCGACACCCTTCATGCGTGAACGCTCCTCATGCGAAAACCTGCCGCGCGAAACGCGGCTCTCCCTGCTGGACGGGCACAGGGTCCATCAGCGGCGCGGCGCCGAAGCTCTCGATCAGATCGGCGAGCGCCGTCGTCGCATAAGGCCGGCCGCATTCGCGCGCACGCCGCGCGGCGTTGAGCAAAGCCTCCGGATCGAGCGCCAGTTTCTGCATTTGCTTTGCCAGCTCCACCGGCGTGAAGCGCGCCTGCGGGATTGCCCGCGCGCCACCCGCTTCGTGCATTTCGCGCGCGTTGACAGTCTGGTGATCGTCGGTGGCCGATGGCAGCGGCACGAGGATCGCTGGCCGCCCCGCCGCCGTCAACTCGGCGATCGTCGATGCGCCCGCGCGCGCGATCACCAGATGCGCCCAGCCCAGCCGCTCGGGCAGATCGGGCAGATAGGTGGCAAGGTCCGCCGGTATGCCCAGCGCGGCATATTTCGCGCGCACCGCCTCTATATCCTCGGGCCGACATTGCTGCGTCACCTGCAAGCGGCGGCGGAAGGTGAGCGGCAGCAGCCCCAGCGCCTCGGGTACCACATCGGACAGCACGCTCGCGCCCTGGCTGCCGCCGGTGACGAGCAGACGGAAGATGCCCTCGGCCGGCAGCGCGGGAAAGGATCGGTTGCGGATCGCCAGCACCTCGTCGCGCACCGGATTGCCGACGAGATCGACCTTCACCTCATATTTGCGCGCCAGCCGGTTGACGACGGGATAAGCGGTAGCGATCGCGTCCACCTTGCGTGCGAGCAGGCGGTTGACCCGACCCAGCACGGCATTCTGCTCGTGGATCGCAGTCGGTATGCCTTCCTTGAACGCGCCCAGCATAGCGGGCAGCGCCGGATAGCCGCCGAAGCCGACCACCGCTGTTGGCTGAAACGTCTCGTAGAGCCGGCGCGCCATGTCGCGCCCCTGCCGCGTCGCGCGCATGCCGCGTAGCCAGCCGATCGGCCCGCCGCTGATCCGCCCGGCGGGCAGGATATGCACCTGCACGTCGCGGAACAGGCCGGGTATCTTCGCGCCCCGCTCGTCGGTGATCAGCGCGACATGATGGCCGCGCCGCATCAGTTCCGCCGCGACGGCGTGCGCAGGCACCATATGCCCGCCCGTCCCACCGGCGGCGAGGACGAAATGACGAACGACGCTGCCATATGCGCTCATCGGCCGCTCCATTTCACCACATAGGGGGATCGCGTCAGATAGGGGTTGCGCCGGGTGAACGCCAGCAGCAGCCCGAAACCGATCGAGATCGCCACCACCGACGATCCGCCATAGGAGATGAAGGGCAGGGTCATGCCCTTGGACGGCGCGATCTGCACGTTCACCGCCATGTTGATCAGCGCCTGCAAGCCGAACTGGATGACGAGGCCCGCCGAGGCGAGTATCAGGAAATTGTCCTTCTCGTCGAGCAGTTTGACGAATACGCGCACCATGATCGCGAGATAGATGAGCGCGATCACCATGCAGGAGATCAGGCCGAACTCCTCCCCGATCACCGAGAAGATATAGTCGTTATGCGCTTCCGGCAGGTGGAATTTGCGCACGCCGCTGCCCGGGCCGAGGCCGACCAGCCCGCCATTGGTGATCGTGCGATAGGCAAGATCGGTATGCGTCGGCCCGCTCGATTCCACTGAGGTCAGGCCGAGGAAATGGTCGATACGGTCGCGGCCATTCTCGTAGAACAGATAGGCCGCGACCAGCGCCCCCAGCCCCGCCGCGCCCAGCGCCCCGATGAAGCGCAGACCTATTCCTGAGAGGATCAGGAGTGCCAACCACACCGCGGCGAAGATCACGGTCTGGCCGAAATCGGGCTGTACCATCAGGAAAAAAGCCACCGCCGCCATGATGAGGCCGGTCAGCGGGATCACCGGCAGGCTCGCATCCTGCGCGCGGAGCGACAGCATCCACGCCAGCGTGACCACAAAAAACGGCTTCAGGAACTCGGATGGCTGAAAGCGCAGCCCTTCCATGCCAATCCAGCGCACCGATCCGTTCACATCGAAGCCGACGAGCGGCACAAGCGCCAGGAGGACGGCGAAGACGATCGCCGCGACGATCGACAGCCGCCGCGCCATATCCTTGGGCAGCATCGATACGGTGACCATCGCCGGCACGCCGATCGCGACCCAGACGAGCTGGCGGAAGAAATAGGTGAGCGGCGCCTGCCCGTGATGGCTCGCCTCGGCGGGCGAGGCGGCGGCGACCGCGATCAGGCCGATGCCGATCAGCATCGCGACGAGCAGCAGCAGGACGCGATCGATCTCCCAGAACCAGGTGGCGTACCAGCTCCGATCGCCCCGACCGAGGCGAGCGTTCCGGTTGCGGCGGCGCGGCAGACCCGGATTCATCGTCGTCATCGCAACGCCTCCACCGCCGCGCGGAAAGCAGCCCCCCGCGCCTCATAATCGGCGAACTGATCGAAGGAGGCGCAGGCCGGCGACAGCAGCACCGCCTCGCCCGGCTTCGCCGCCGCCGCCGCCGCGCGCACCGCCGCCTCCAGCGTGCCGCTCTCGGTGACGGACTTGCCCGCCGCGCGCAGCAGCCGGGCGAACATCGGCCCGGCCTCCCCGATCGTATAGGCGGCGCGGACATGATCGTAGAAAGGCGCGCAGGCGTCGAGTTCGTCGGTCTTGGGCTTGCCGCCCAATATCCAGTGGATCGCCGGATAAGCGGCGAGCGCGGGCGCGGCGCTGGTCGCGTTGGTCGCCTTACTGTCGTTGACGAACAGCACGCCGCCCCGCGTCGCCACCCGTTCCATCCGGTGCGGCAGGCCGGGATAGGTGGCAAGCCCCCGCGCGATCGCCGCTTCGCCGATGCCGAGCGCGCGCGCCACGGCGATCGCGGCAGCGGCGTTCTGCGCGTTGTGCGGCCCTTGCAGCGCCGGCCAGCCCGACTGGTCCCCGGCCTGATCGGCGGTCACGCGGACGAGGCGGCTGCGTACCCCGTCGGCGATCGCGCGGCTCGCATCGTCCTCCACCGCGATCACCGCGACATGATCGGGCGACTGCATCGCGAACAGCCGCGCCTTCGAAGCGGCATAGCCGGCAAAGCCCTCATAGCGGTCGAGATGGTCGGGAGTGATGTTGAGCAGCACCGCCACGTCGCAATCGAGACTTGCCGTCAGGTCGATCTGATAGCTCGACAGCTCCAGCACATAGACGCCGCCTTCGGGCAGCGGATCGCGGCCGAGGATCGGCAGGCCGATATTGCCCCCCAGCAGCGCCGGCACGCCCGCTGTCTCGACAATATGATGGATAAGCGCGGTGGTCGTCGATTTGCCGTTCGTGCCGGTGATCCCCACCACCTTGTGCGGCGGCAGATGCGCGCGCGCCTGCGCGAACAGCTCGATATCCCCGATCACCGGCACACCCGCCGCACGCGCATGCGCCGCGATCGGATGCCGGTTGAGCGGCACGCCGGGCGACACGACGACGCCGGAAAAGTCGGCGAGGTCGATCTCCAAGGGGTCCGCCACACTAAGCCTCTCCCCTTCAGGGGAGGGGTGGGGGTTCTCAACCTGCTCCGACGTCTCTTGTTGGACGCCCCCACCCCAACCCCTCCCCTGAAGGGGAGGGGCTAAAAGCGCCGCCCGCGCTTCCTCGCGCGAGTCCCACGCCGTCACGGTCGCGCCCGAGGCCAGCAGCGCCTCGACCGTCGCCAGCCCCGACCGCGCGAGGCCCAGCACCGCATAAAGTTTGCCGCGAAAGGCGGGGCTGGCGATCATCTGAGCTTCAACGTCGCAAGGCCCGCCAGCGCGAGGACGAAGCTGATGATCCAGAAACGGATCACCACCGTCGGCTCGCTCCAGCCGAGCTGTTCGAAATGATGATGGATCGGCGCCATCTTGAACACGCGCTTGCCGGTGCGCTTGTAATAATAGACCTGTATGATGACCGACGCGGCCTCCAGCACGAACAGGCCGCCGATGATGCCCAGCACGATCTCATGATGCGTCGTCACCGCGATGGCGCCCAGCGCGCCACCCAGCGCGAGGCTGCCGGTATCGCCCATGAACACCGCCGCCGGCGGCGCGTTGAACCAGAGGAAGGCCAGCCCCGCGCCGATCATGCAGGCGGTGAGGATCGTCAGGTCGCCCGCGCCATAGACGTGCGGAATGCCCAGATAATGGGCGAATTTCGCATTGCCGACGAGATAGGCGATCACGAAGAAGGCGAGCGCCGCGATGATGACCGGCATCGTCGCCAGGCCGTCCAGCCCGTCCGTCAGGTTCACCGCATTGCCGAACGCGACGATCGTGAAGGCCGCGAAGACGATGTAGAACGGCCCCAGATCGATCACCGCGCCATTGTAGAAGGGCACATAAAGCTCGGTGCCGGTCCCGCCGAGGATCAGCCAGCTCGCCAGCCCCGCGATCGCGAATTCGGCGAGCAGGCGGACGCGCCCCGAAATGCCGGCATGGTGGCGTTTGCGCACCTTGTCATAATCGTCGAGGAAGCCGACGAAGCCGAAACCCAAGGTCACGAACAGGCACGCCCAGACATAGCTGTTCGACAGGTCCATCCAGAGCAGCAGCGAAATCGTGACCGACATCAGGATCATCAGCCCGCCCATCGTCGGCGTGCCGCGTTTGGACAAATGGGTCTGCGGCCCGTCCTCGCGGATAGGCTGGCCCTTGCCCTGCCGCACGCGCAGCCAGCCGATCACGCTCGGCCCGATGACGAGGCCGATAAACAAGGCGGTGATCGCCGCCGCGCCCGCGCGGAAGGTGATGTAGCGGATGAGGTTCAACAGGCCCGGAAAGCCCAGATGTTCGGCGATCAGATACAGCATGTGGCATTCCCGCCCGTCCCGGCCGGCGAGGCATAATGCTCGACAAGCCGGGCGAGCCCGATGGCGTTGGACCCTTTGATCAGAACCGCGTCACCGGGGCGGATCGCCCTGTCGAGCAGATCGAGCGCGGCGGCGGCGTCGGCCACATGCGCGAAATCGATCCGTCCCTCAAGCTCGTTCGCAAGCGCTGCCATGTCGGGGCCGATGAGCAGTGCATAATCGACGCCCGCCTCCCGCATCGGCCCGGCCAGCGCAGCATGGTAGACGGGCGATTTCTCGCCCAGTTCGCGCATCTCGCCCAGCACGGCGATGCGCCGCTCGGCCTTTTCCTCACCCAGCAGTTTCAGCGTGGCGGCCATCGAGGCGGGATTGGCGTTATAGCTTTCGTCGATGACGAGCGCGGTGCCGCCACCCACCGCCGCTTCGACGCGCCGCCCGCGCCCGGCGAGGCCCGCCATGTCGGCCAGAGCAAGGCCGGCGGCGGCCAGATCGCCGCCCACCGTCTCCACCGCCGCCAGTACGGCGAGCGCATTCGACACCCAATGATCGCCCGCCATGCCGATCGTGAAGGTCAGCTCCGCGCCGGGCAGGATCGCGCTGACCAGCGTCCCGCGCGCGCCGCGCACCGCTTCGCGCGCGCGCACGTCCGCGCCTTCGCCGCGTCCGAAAGTCAGGATGCGCCCGGCATAGGGACGCGCGGCGGCGATCAGCCGCTCGCGATGCGGGTTGTCAAAGGGGATGATCGCGGTGCCGCCCGGCTCCAACCCCTCGAATATCTCCCCCTTGGCGTCTGCGATCGCCTCCTCGCTGGCGAAGAAGGCGCTGTGCGCGGGTGCGATCGCGGTGACGATCGCGACATGCGGGCGGACAAGCCGGGTCAGCGCCGACAGTTCGCCGGCATGGTTCATCCCCATCTCGAATATGCCATAGCGTGTCGCCGCCGGCATCCGCGCGAGGCTGAGCGGCACGCCGGTATTGTTGTTATAGCTCTTGACCGAACGGTGCGCGAAGCCCGGCGCGCTGCGGTCGAGCGCGGCGAACAGCGCCTCCTTCGTCCCCGTCTTGCCTACCGATCCGGTGACGCCGATCACGTGTGCTTCTGTCCGCGCCCGCGCCGCCATGCCCAGCGCGTCGAGCGCGGCCTGCGTATCGGCGACGCGCACATGCGGATGATCGACGGGTTCGCTGACGATCGCGCCCGCAGCCCCCGCCTCGAATGCGCGATCGACGAAGCGGTGGCCGTCGGTCGTCTCGCCCTTGAGCGCGATGAAGAGATCGCCCGGCCCCACCTCGCGCGAGTCGAACGCCACGCCTGACGCCGCGAAGGCGCCTTCCACCGTGCCGTCGGTCGCCGCCGCGATATCGAAGGCTGTCCAGAGCGGGAGGGTCGCCGCGTCGCTCATGCCGCGCACTCCCGCGCCACCGTTACATCGTCAAAGGCGAGCACGCGCATCGCCTCGCCCGCGCCGACGATCTGGCCCTGCTCATGCCCCTTGCCGGCGAGGAGCACGATATCGGCGCCCCCCGCTTCGGCCACGGCCGCCGCGATCGCCTCGCGCCGGTCGCCGATCTCGATCGCGCCGGGCGCGCCGGCCAGCACCGCGCGACGGATTGTCGCCGGATCCTCGCCGCGCGGATTGTCGTCGGTCACGATCACGACGTCGCTGAGCTGCGTCGCGACCGCGCCCATTTCGGGCCGCTTGCCCCGATCGCGGTCGCCGCCAGCGCCGAAGACGGTGACGATCCGGCCCTTCGCATGCGGCCTAAGCGCCTCGATCGCCGCGCGCAGCCCATCGGGCGTATGCGCATAATCGACATAGATCGGCGCGCCCGCCTGCGTGATGACCGCCCGCTCCAGCCGGCCGCGCACCGGCTGCACGCGTTCGAGCAGCGCCAGCGTCGCCGCCAGTTCCCCGCCGGTCGCCAGCACGAGGCCCAGCGCCACCAGCGCGTTCGCCGCCTGATAGGCACCGATCAACGGCAGATCGACGACGTGGCGCGCACCATCCGCCACGACCGTCAGCCGCTGGCCAAGCTGGGTCGGCACGCGCTCGACAAGCCGGATCGTCTCGCCCGTGACGCCGACGGTAAGCACCGCCATGCCGCGCTCGCGCGCCAGTTCGATCACGCGCGCCGAGGCCGCATCGTCCGCCCAGACCACCGCTGTCCCGTCGGCGGCGGCCACCTCGGTGAAGAGCCTCAGCTTCGCCTCAAGATAGGCGTCCATCGTCTTGTGATAATCGAGATGGTCGCGGCTCAGATTGGTGAAGGCGGCCGCGCGCACCGGCAGCCCTTCGCAACGATATTGGGCGAGGCCATGGCTCGACGCTTCATAGGCGACATGCGTCACGCCTTCGCGCCGGAGGCCCGAAACATTGGCGAGGAAAGTGACGATATCGGGCGTGGTGAGCCCCGTCGCCACCTGATCGTTCGCCGTGGTGACGCCCAGCGTCCCGATCGAGGCGGCGCGTTCGCCCGCCATCCGCCAGAGCTGGCGCGTCAGCTCGACCACCGATGTCTTGCCGTTGGTGCCGGTGACGGCCACCACCGTCTCGGGAAAGGGCGCGAAGAAGCGCGCGGCGAGGCGGGCGAAGGCGTGGCGCGGCTGCGCGTCGGCGATGTGCACCGTCCCTTCCACCCGCGCCTCGGGCCGGGCGACGACGGCCACCGCGCCGGCCGCCACCGCATCGGGAATGAAATCCTCGCCGTTGAAGCGCTGCCCGGCGAAGGCACCGAACACCGTCCCCGGCGCCACCTTGCGATGATCGATCGCGAAGCCGGTGACGGCCGCCGTCTCGTCTCCGCCGGTGAGTGCGCCCAGCCGCATCAGTGCGCCTTCTTCTTCGGTTTCCAGAGGAGATCGCGCAGCGCCGTGATGTCCATATCCTTCGATTCATCAGGATAGACGCCCAGCAGCGGGCCGATCCGCTCGATCACCTGGCCGACGACCGGCGCGGACACCATGCCCGCGGTGGCGATGCCATAGGTTTCCTTGCTGCCCTTCGGATCGTCGAGCATCGCGACCACCACATAGCGCGGCGCATCCATCGGGAAGGCCGAGGCGAAGGTGGAGACACGCGCATTATGCGCATAGCCGCCGCCGGCGCGCGTCTTGTCGGCGGTGCCGGTCTTGCCGCCGACGCGGAAGCCCTTGGCATCAGCCTTGCCGCCGGTGCCGTCAGTGACGATCAGACGCAGCAGCCGGCGCATTTCCGCGCTGGTCGATGCGGAAAAGACGCGCGTGCCCTCGGGCACATTGCCGGGCTCGCGCTTCAGCAGCGTCGCGGGGCGCAGGATGCCGCCGTTCACCAGCGCCGCATAGGCATTGGCAAGATGCAGCGGCGTCACCGCGATGCCATGGCCATAGCCCGTCGTCATCACCGTCGTCCGCGCCCAGAAAGAGGGGAAGAGCGGCGTGCCGCGCGCATTGATCTCGATCTGCACCGGCCTGTCGAAACCCAGCTTGCGGAACATCGACGCCATCCGGTCCGCGCCCAGCTCGTCGGCGATCTGCGCGGTGACGATGTTCGACGAATAGACCAGCGTTTCGGGCACATCGAGCCAGCGGCGCTGCGGGTGATCGTCGCGGATGCGGAAACGGCCGACCTGAAGCGGGAAGCGCGCGTCATAGCGCTTCGCCAGCGACGTCACGACGCCCTGGTCGATCGCATTGGCGACCGTGATCGGCTTGAACGTCGATCCCAGCTCGTAGACCGCGTTGGTGACGCGATTGAAGGTCGGCCCGGGCATGGGATCGCCGCGCTCGTCCAGCGCGGGCGGCGGCATGTCGCGCGGGGTATTGGGATTGAAGGTCGGCAACGAGACCATCGCCAGAATCTCGCCCGTATGCACGTCGAGCACAAGGCCGCTCGCCGCCTCGGCCGACTGCGCGGTCATGGCGTCGGACAAAGTGCGTTCCATCGCCGCCTGCACCCTGGCATCGATCGACAATGCCACCGGCTGATCGCGCTTCGCCGGATCGCGCAGCCGCGCGTCGAGCGCCTGTTCCATCCCCATCTTGCCGACGCCGTCGGAACTGACCCAGCCGATCGCCTGCGCCGCCATCGTGCCTTGCGGGTAAAGCCGCTCGGGCTCGCGGATCAGCTCGATCGCCGGCTCGCCCAGCGCATTCACCTTCGCCACCAGCTCGGGCAAGGCGCGGCGACGCAGATATTCGAAGTTCGAATCGGCGCTCAATTTCGCCAGATAATAGCGGGCGTCATGCTCGGGCAGGATGCGGGCGAGCTTCACCGCCAGCGCCCGCCGGTCGTTCAGCACCTCGCGCGGGTGGACGCCGATCGCCCAGCCCTGGATCGTGCGCGCGAGCGTCACGCCGTTGCGATCGACGATGTCCGCGCGGGCGGGCACCAGCGCGGACGCATAGGCGCCTCTGGACGGCGGATCGGTGGACACCGCCATCCAGCACAGTTTCAGGATGATGACGAGCGTGACGCCGATCACCATCAGCATCATCACCATCAGCCGGAAATGGGCGATCGCGATGCTTTCCTCGCGCTGATCGGCGAGGCGGATGCGTTCAGGCGGTGCGGCGACCGCCGTCACTGGTTTTCAGGACGCGAGCGCGAACGCTCGTTGTTGGCGATACGCCCGATCTCGGCGAGAGTCGTCGAGGCGAGCAGCGACACCTTTTCGGGCGTTTCCGCGACATGATCATGCGCGGGGCGCACATAGGTCGCCTGGCGGAACGTGGGCGTCGCGACGGGGGCGGGTTCCGCCGGCTGCGGCGCCGGCGTCGCCACATGCCGATAGGAAACCTGCGCCAGTTCGGCCGGGGCGCCACCGCCCGGCGTCGCGGCGTGCGGCTGCGCGGCCACCGGCGGACGGCCGAGCATCGCCAGTTGCGCCTCACTCTTCACGAACTGGTCCGCCCTCGGCGCGGCGAGCGCCAGCGCCTGTTCGTTCCACCGCTCCAGCTGCGCCATGCTGCCGCGCGTGCCGAGCTCGGTCTGAAGGTCGCGCACCGCGACCCGGCTGCGCATCACCTGCCGCTCCAGATGCGCCAGCGCCAGCCGCTCACCCGCGACATATTGGGTAATCATGTAGCAGCAAAGGCCCGCGATCGAGGCAATCGCGACCCAGAATACCGATCTGAACCGGGCAGCCATCATCATCACGAAAGACCTTTCCTTACTCGAGGCCAGGGAGAAGCAGCGGTGCGACGCGCGACGCGCAGCGTGGCGGAGCGCGCGCGGGGATTGCGATCGATCTCGGCCTCACCCGCGCGGACGGGGCGCGCGATGGCTTCGAAACTGGGCGCGACGTCGGCGATGGCGTCGGGGCGATGACGCGATCCGCCCGCCTCGCCGCCGCTGCGCCGGCGCAGGAAGCGCTTGACGATGCGATCTTCGAGACTGTGGAAACTCACCACCGCCAGCCGCCCGCCCGGCTTCAGCACCCGCTCGGCGGCGGCCAGGCCGTCCTCCAGCTCGTCCAGCTCACGGTTCAGGTGAATGCGGATCGCCTGGAAAGTTCGCGTCGCCGGGTCCTTGCGATCATGCGGGCGATGGCCCAGCGCACGGCGGACGATCGCCGCCAGCTCGCCGGTGCGCGCGATCGGCCGGGCGGCGACGATCGCATGCGCGACGCGGCGCGCGCGCGGTTCCTCGCCCAGCGTCCGCAGCACGTCGGCGATTTCGGCCTCATCGGCATGGTTCAGGAAATCGGCGGCGCTCTCCCCCTCCTGCTCCATCCGCATGTCGAGCGGGCCGTCCGCCTGAAAGGAGAAGCCGCGATCCGCCCGATCGAGCTGCATCGAGGAGACGCCGATATCGAGCGTCACGCCGTCGACGCGATCATCCCCCAGCACCTCGGCCATGCGCGAGAAGCGTTCGGGCACGAGGCGCAACGCGCCCGCCGCCTCCTCCACCAGCACGCCGCCTTCGGCGATCGCGTCGGGGTCGCGATCGAAGGCGATCACGCGCGCGCCGGCAGCCAACATCGCGCGGCTGTAGCCGCCCGCGCCGAAGGTGCCGTCGACATGCGTTTCGCCGGGCCGGACGGCGAGCGCGGCCATCACCTCCGCGAGGAGAACCGGCGCGTGGCGCCGATCGTGGAGGGTGGCCGCGCTCATGCCTTGCCCGCCCGCTCGGCAAGCAGGAATTGCAGCGTGCGCGCAAGACGGGGCTTGTCCGCGCAATGTTCAAGGAAACGCTCGGGATTCCATATCTGGAAGGTCGCGCCGCCGCCGACGAAATAGGCCAGCCCCTCGATCCCCGCGATCATCCGGAGCAGCGGCGGCAGCACCATGCGCCCCGCATCGTCATAGCTATATTCGTTGGCCGCGCCGAACACGTCGAGCTGCGCGTCGTCCAGCGCATTCATCCGGTCCACACCCTCGCCCATCGCATCGACGCGGCCGGCGACATTTTCGAACAGCATATGGGAATAGCTGGGATCGAATGCCTGGAGACAGGGCAGCCGCTCATGCTCGCCGATGAGAATGATCTTGTCCTTGGACGGAAATTCGCCGGGCATCAGCGCGCGATGCGAGCGCCGTTCGATCACCGAACGGAAGGTGGAGGGCACCGACACGCGTCCCTTCGCGTCTACCGCGTTAAGTGCGCTACCGTGGAAAAAGTCCTTAATTTCCACGCCCTAAGCCCCATTTCGGCGAACTCGGGGCTGCTTTCCCGCATGATACCGTCTCCTCGGCTCTGCGTGCGGGGGTGCGCCCCATGCGCCCCTTAGCTGCGAATGGGGTAGCAGGGGATCAGATGGGTTTCAATGGTATTGCATGGGAAAGCTGTGGATTTACGGGGCGCATAACCCTCAAGCTTCAGGGTGACAGGTCGGATTCCGGGCGTTTTCTTCCTACAAACGGTTGACAGGGCTGTGGATAAGTCTGTTGGGCGCTTGCGTATGCGCGCGGGAGCGGCAGCGCCGTTTCAGGGCTGAACCGGTGTCGCGGCACTCATATCGTTGCGAATCTGCGCCGCCTCGGGCGCGCCGCCGGGCGTCACCCCCAGTTCGGCGAGCGGCTCCTTGGGCTGGCTGGAAGCGGCGGCATCGCCCCCCGGCGGCGGTGGCGCGACCGTCACCACCTTGCCGGTGGAATCGGTTTTCACCGTCGTTTCCTTCGAGATCAGGCCGAAGAAGGCGGCCGCGAGAAGCACGAGCAGGAAGACGGCGGCCAGCCCGGTCAGACCGATGCGAACACGCTGCATTCTACTCCTTCTCCGATCGCGGCCGACCGACGACCCGTGGCGCACGCAGGATTAGCCGAGCCAGCCTCGCTTGTCGATCAGCGGCGTGCAAGCCACTCCGGAACGGGCAGGCCCTTGGCCGTCAGCCACTCGGGATTGAAGAGCGACGACAGGTAGCGCATCCCCGAGTCGGCCAGGATCGTGACGATTGTCTTGCCGGGCCCCAGCTCGCGCGCCAATTTCATCGCGCCCGCGACGTTGATGCCCGAGGAGAGGCCGACGCACAGCCCCTCCTTCTCCAGCAGCGCGAAAACCTGACCGATTCCCTGCTCGTCCGAGATGCGGAATTGCGTGTCGACCGGGGCATTTTCGAGATTGCCCGTGATCCTACTCTGGCCGATTCCCTCGGCCACCGAATTGCCCTCTGCCGACAATTCGCCGCACGCATAATAATTGTAGAGCGCCGCCCCGTAGGGATCGGACAGCGCGATCACGATATCCTCGTTAAACTCTTTCAGGCCGAGGCCAACGCCCGCCAGCGTGCCGCCGGTGCCGACGGCGCAGGTGAAGCCGTCGATCCGCCCCCCCGTCTGCTCCCAGATTTCGGGCGCGGTGGTGCGGATATGCGCCATGCGATTAGCGATGTTGTCGAACTGATTGGCCCAGAGCGCGTTGGGCGTCTCCTCCGCGATCCGGCGCGACTGGTGCACATAATGCGCGGGATTCGAATAGGATGTCGGCGCGACGAGGACCAGTTCGGCCCCCAGCGCGCGCAGGGTGTCCTGCTTCTCGCGGCTCTGCGTCTCGGTCATCACGATGATCGTGCGATAGCCCTTGGCGTTGCCGACAAGGGCAAGGCCGATGCCGGTATTGCCCGCCGTCCCTTCGACGATCACGCCGCCGGGCTGGATGAGCCCGTTCGCCTCGGCATCTTCGACGATGAACAGCGCCGCGCGGTCCTTCACCGAACCGCCGGGATTCATGAACTCGCATTTGGCGAGGATTTCGCAGCCTGTCGCCTCGCTGGGCCCTTTCAGCCGCACCAGAGGAGTGTTGCCGATGAGCGCGAGCGAATTGGGAATGACGGCCATGAACAAGGGAATAGCCGAGCAGCAGGGGCCGCCGCAAGCGAGCTTATCTTGGGCACGGCGCAGCGAAGGTTGCGTTCGAGGTGCGACAAGCGGGGCAAATATATGGCCGGGCCGGGCCTTTTTGGTTGCCTGTTGTCGATTTGTCACGATTCCACATCTTGACGGATGGCGTTCCAAACGCGAAATGCGCCCTGTTATGCACAGCCCCTATTCGTATCTCCGCGCCGCGCCGCTCGCGGCTCTTGCCCTTCTTGCGGCCTGCAATTCGCAGCCGGAAACGATCGTGGCCGGCGCTGCCGACCCCAATGCGGAAAAGCTGGCGGCCGCTCCGCCGGTGACGCTGCCGCCCGCGCTTTCCGAAAGCCACACCTATCGCTGCAAGGATAACAGCCTGATCTCGGTCGACTTCTTCGACGATCATGTGACGGCCAACCTGAAGCCCAAGGAAGACGCGAAGCCGATCAAGCTCACCGCGAGCGAGGCCGGCAAGCCCTTTACCGCCGACGGCTATTCGGTCGAAGGACAGGGCGAGCACATCACCTATGAAGCGCCGGGCAAGAGCAGCATGAGCTGCAAGGCCTGAGTCGAAAATTTTCTTCAGTCCCACAGAGGCCGGCGGGAAAGCTTCCGCCGGCCTTTTTCATGGGCCCGGCTGACAAGGCGCGCGGGCTAAGCTATCGGCCGCTGGCATGAGCCAGATCACTTCCGACGTCGTCGCCGCGCACGGCCTGTCCCCCGAAGAATATGCGCGCGTGCTCCACGCGCTCGGCCGCGAGCCGAACCTTACCGAACTCGGCATATTCTCGGTGATGTGGTCCGAGCATTGCTCGTACAAATCGTCGCGAATCCACCTCAAGAAGCTGCCGACGACGGGCCCGCAGGTGATTTGCGGCCCGGGCGAGAATGCGGGCGTCGTCGATATCGGGGACGGCCAGGCCGCCATCTTCAAGATGGAGAGCCACAATCATCCCTCTTATATCGAGCCGTATCAGGGCGCGGCGACCGGCGTCGGCGGCATATTGCGCGACGTGTTCACGATGGGCGCGCGCCCCGTCGCCAACCTGAACGCGCTGCGATTCGGCCGGCCCGACCACCCGAAGATGCGCCACCTGATCGCCGGCGTCGTCTCTGGCATCGGCGGCTATGGCAATTGCGTCGGCGTGCCGACGGTGGGCGGCGAGGTGAATTTCCATCGCGCCTATGACGGCAATATCCTCGTCAACGCGATGACGGTAGGCGTCGCCGAGACGGCGAAGATCTTCTATTCGGCCGCTTCGGGCGTCGGCAATCCGATCGTCTATGTCGGTTCCAAGACCGGGCGCGACGGCATTCACGGCGCGACGATGGCATCGGCCGACTTCTCCGAGGATTCGGAGGAGAAGCGCCCCACCGTCCAGGTCGGCGATCCCTTTACCGAGAAATTGCTGATCGAGGCGTGCCTCGAACTGATGGCGTCGGACGCGATCGTCGCGATTCAGGACATGGGGGCGGCCGGCCTCACCTCCTCCTCGGTCGAGATGGCGTCGAAGGGCGGCGTCGGCATCCAGCTCGACATGGACGCCGTCCCCTGCCGCGAGGAGGGGATGACCCCTTATGAGATGATGCTCTCCGAATCGCAGGAACGCATGCTGATGGTGCTCAAGCCCGGCCGCGAAGCCTTCGCGGAGAGCATCTTCCGCAAGTGGGAGCTGGATTTCGCGGTGATCGGCCATGTCACCGATAGCGGCCGCATGGTGCTGACCTTCAAGGGCGAGACGGTGTGCGACATTCCGCTCGGCCCGCTCGCCGACGAAGCGCCCTGCTACGACCGGCCGTGGACCGCCACCGCGCCGGCCGCGCCGCTGGCGGACGTGCCCGAGTCGGCCGATATCGCGGCCGACCTGCTCAAGCTCATGGCTTCCCCCGATCTCGCGTCGCGCCGCTGGATCTGGGAACAATATGACCATATGGTCGGTGCCGACACCGTCCAGCGGCCGGGCGGCGACGCGGCGGTGGTGCGCGTGCACGGCACCGCCAAAGGGCTTGCGATCGCGACCGACTGCACGCCGCGCTACTGCCAGGCCGATCCGGTCGAGGGCGGGCGGCAAGCGATCGCCGAATGCTGGCGCAACCTGACCGCCGTCGGCGCGCTGCCGCTGGCCGCGACCGACTGCATGAATTTCGGCAACCCGCAGCGGCCCGAAATCATGGGCCAGTTCGTCGGCTGTATCGAGGGGATGGCGGAGGCGTGCCGTGCGCTCGATTTCCCGATCGTCTCGGGCAATGTCTCGCTCTACAATGAGACGCGGGGCGATGACGGCACCGGCAGCGCGATCCTGCCCACCCCCGCGATCGGCGGCGTCGGCCTGCTCGCCGACTGGTCGAAGAGCGCGACGATCACGTTCAAGGCGGCGGGCGAGGCGATCATCCTTCTCGGCGAAAGCCGGGGGCATCTCGGCCAGTCGCTCTGGCTGCGCGAGATCGCCGGGCGCGAGGAAGGGCCGCCGCCGCCGGTGGACCTCGCCGCCGAACGCCGGACGGGCGATCTGGTGCGCGCGCTGATCGGCGACAATGCCGTGACCGCGGTGCATGACCTGTCCGATGGCGGCCTTGCCGTCGCGGTCGCCGAAATGGCGCTCGCCGGCGGCATCGGCGCCGACGTCCGGCTGGGCGGGAACGCGACTGGGCTGGCGTTCGGCGAGGATCAGGCGCGCTATCTCGTCACGACGTCCGATGCCGATACGCTGCTCGCCCGTGCTCGCGACGAGGGCATCGCGGCAACCGTGCTCGGCACGACTGGCGGCGACCGGATCGCCTTCGCCAGCGAACGCGCGAGTGCCGTGCCGCTCGCCGACCTGCGCCGCGCGCATGAGGGCTTCTTCCCCGGGCTGATGGAGTCCCCGCTCGCCTGAGCCGGGACTCTTTCGGCCCCCGGCCGCCGCGAGACGGCCGGTGAGCGGCGACGCCGGGCGGATCGAGACGATCGACGCGGTGCGCGGCTTCGCGGTCTGCGGCATCCTCATCATGAACATCGTCGCCATGGGCATGCCGGCTTATGCCTATGTCGACCCTTTTTATTATGGCGGGGCCGAAGGCGCGGACCTGGTGGCGTGGGGCGCCGCTTATGTACTGGCGGACGGCAAGATGCGCGCGCTGTTCACGATGCTGTTCGGCGCGTCGATGGCGCTCATCGCCGAACGCGCCGAGGGCCGCGTACCCGGCCCCGTGGCGACGCATTATCGCCGCATGGCATGGCTGCTCGTCTTCGGCATGCTCCACGCCTGGGGCTTCTGGTACGGCGATATCCTCGTCGTCTATGCGCTGGCGGGCGCGATCGCCTTCATCGCCTGGCAATGGCCGACGTCCGCGCTGCTCTACACCAGCGCGGGGCTGTTCGCGCTGCTCGTCGGGATCGATCTCATCAACTGGCACGATCTCGCGCTGCTCAAGGCCGCCGCCGAAGCGCCAGACGCGCCCGCGATCGCGCATGAAGCATGGCGCGCCGTCCTCGACGTCGCCACCCCCTCGCCCGCTCTGGCGCGCGAAATAGAGATGTATCGCGGGGGCGTGGCGGACGTCTTCGCCGCCCGCGCGCCGATGACGATCCTGTACCAGACCGAACTGCTGCCGACCTCGATCCTCGAGTCGCTCTGTTTCATGCTGTTCGGCCTCGCGCTGCACCGGACGGGCTTCTTCTCGGGCGGCTGGCCGCGCCGGGCCTATCAGGCGCTCGCCGTGATCGGCGGCCTCATCATCCTGCCGCTCTATGCGCCGATCGTCCGGCTGCTGATCGACACGCGCTTCGATCCCGTGATCCTGCCGCTGGCGAGCGCGCTCAGCCTGCTGCTGCGGCCGTGGCTGGCGCTGGCGCAGGGCAGCCTCATCCTGCTCTTCATGGCCTCGGGGCAAGCCCGCTGGCTGGCGGTGCGCCTTGCCGCCGCCGGCCGGATGGCGCTTTCCAATTATCTCGGCTCGACGATCGTCGCGACGACGATCTTCTACGGCTACGGCCTCGGCCTGTTCGGCATGCTCGGCCGGGCCGATCTCTACATCGTCGTCGCGGGCATCTGGGCGGCCATCCTGCTGTGGAGCAAGCCGTGGCTCGACCGATTCGCCTATGGCCCGTTCGAATGGCTCTGGCGCTCGCTCGCGCGCGGAGCGCTTCAACCTTTTCGTCGCATCAGATATTGAGACTTGTTCGCAGTAGCGCTATATCGAGTCGCAAGAGGAGTGGGACACTTATGGTCGTCTGTGTCTGCAATGCGATTCGGGAACAGGAAGTGCGCGATGCGGTGCGTAACGGGGCCAGTTGCCCCCGCAGCGCCTATGCGTCGCTCGGCAAGCGCCTCAAGTGCGGACAATGCCTGCCATTTGCACGCGACATCGTCTCCACCGAGGGTGCGACTGCCTAGCAATTTCAGAAAAATCTCTATTTTCAGGGGCTTTAGCGGGTTACAGATCCTCCCGGGGCGGCTATTATGATGGCCTTGCAATGGAGGACGACATGCAGGGCGACGCCAAGGTCATCACCTATCTGAACGAGGCGCTCAAGAATGAGTTGACCGCGATCAACCAATATTTCCTCCACTATCGGATGCTCGACCATTGGGGCGTGCAGCGCCTCGCCAAGTTCGAATATGGCGAGTCGATCGACGAGATGAAGCATGCCGACCGGCTCGCCGAGCGCATCCTGTTTCTCGACGGCCTTCCCAATTTCCAGCTTCTCGGCCGCCTGCGCATCGGCGAAACCGTCGAGGAGGTGCTGAAAGCCGATCTCGCGCTTGAGCAGGAGGCATTGCCGACGCTCAAGGACGGCATCGCCCATTGCGAGTCGGTGCGCGATTATGTGAGCCGCGACCTGCTGACCGACATCCTCGAAAGCGAGGAGGAACATATCGACGAGCTCGAACGGCAGTTCGACATGATCAAGCAGATGGGGCTACAAAATTATATCCAGCTCCAGTCGAAGCCGACCGAGGAGTAAGGACAGGCGCAAGACGCCGGCTGTGCTATAGCGATCGCGATTCTTCCTCTCGGAGTCGCGATGTTCGCGTTCGGCTTACGGCTGCTGGCGGTTCTGGCCCTGATCGTATCGGGCGGCAGCGCCGTCGCCCAGACGCTCCATATCCGCCCTGCGCTCGTCGCCGAGAGCAGCCATCCCGCCCCCGGCAGCACCGTTGCGGTCGCGCTCGTCATGAAGACAGAGCGGGGATGGCATGGCTATTGGGCCAATCCCGGCGATTCGGGCGTGAAGACCGAGATTGCGTGGCAACTCCCGCCCGGCGTTTCCGCCGATCCGCTGCGCTATCCGCTGCCGCGCACGCTCCAGATCACCGGGCTGATGAGCTACGTCTATGAAGGCGATTATGCGCTGCTCACCCAATTGCATGTACCCGCCGGGCTTGCGGCGGGCACATCGCTGCCGATCCGCGCGCACGTCCGCTGGCTCGCCTGCACCGAGCAGATTTGCGTTCCCGAGCAAAGCGATGTCGCGCTCGACCTGACCGTCGGCAACGGCGCGCCCGACGCGGGTGCCCGCGCGCAATTCGACACATGGCGCGCCGCCCTGCCGCGCCCGCTCGGCACGACCGGCCATTTCCAGATTGCCGGCGATCGCCTGCGCCTCGCCATACCACTACCGGCCTCGGTCGCTGTCGCCGATCCCTATTTCTTCGCGTTGACCGACGACGCCGTCACCTATGCCGATCCGCAGGCGATCAGCCGCAACGGCGATACGCTGATCGTCGAGACGAAGGCGGATAGCGACGCCACCAGCCTCGCCAGCCTCGCCGGCGTGATCCGCATCGGCACGGGCGACGGGCTGGGCGTCACCGCGACGCCGGGCCCCGTGCCCGCCGCCGGCACGCCGATTGCCTCGGGAGGCGCCGCCGCGATGCAGGGGACGACATTGCTTCTCGCGCTCGCGGGCGCGGTGCTCGGCGGCCTTCTCCTCAACGTGATGCCGTGCGTCTTCCCGATCCTCAGCCTGAAGGCGCTGAGCCTCGCCCGCGCTGGCGGCGACGAACGCACCGTTCGGCGCGAGGCCTGGGCCTATACGGCGGGCGCGGTGCTGATCTGCGCAGCGCTCGGCGTCGGGCTGCTGGCCTTGAAAGCGGGTGGCATGGCGGCGGGCTGGGCCTTCCAGCTTCAGGATGCGCGCGTCATCCTGCTCCTGCTGCTGCTGGTAAGCGCAATCGCCCTGAACCTCGCCGGCCTGTTCGAGCTGCCCGCGATCACCGGCGGCGACGCGCTGGCGGCACGCGGCGGCACGGCGGGCGCCTTCTGGACAGGCGCGCTCGCCGCTTTCGTCGCGACGCCCTGCACCGGCCCGTTCATGGGCGCGGCGCTCGGCGCGGCGCTTGTCCTGCCGCCGGCCTCCGCGCTCGCCGTCTTTGCCGGGCTGGGGCTCGGCCTCGCTCTGCCCTTTCTGCTGCTCGGCTATGTGCCGGCGTTGCGACGGCGGCTACCGCGCCCCGGTCCATGGATGAACAGCCTGCGCCGCATCCTCGCGCTGCCGATGTTCGCCACCGCCCTCGGCCTCGCCTGGGTGCTCGGGCGGCTGGGCGGCGTCGACGCGATGGCGATGGGGCTCGGCGCGGCACTGCTGCTCGCGCTCGCCTTATGGTGGGTGGGGCGGCGACAGGCGGCGGACAAGGGACGGCTGTGGTGGCCGCTCGCGCCCGCCCTCCTCGCCGCGCTGCTGCTCGTGCCGTTGGTGCCACGCACGCCAGCCGCCGCGACCGAGGCGTCGCAAGCCGGCCTGCCGGGCGCGGAGCCTTTCAGCGAGGCGCGCCTTGCCGCACTCCGCCAGGGAGGACGGCCCGTCTTCGTCTATTTCACGGCTGACTGGTGCCTCACCTGCAAGGTGAACGAGAAAGCCGCGATCGAACGCAGCGAAGTCGCCGACGCGTTCAAGGCCGGCAATGTCGCGGTGCTGGTGGGGGATTGGACACGCGGCGATCCGGCGATCACCCGCTTCCTGACAGCGCATGGCCGATCGGGCGTGCCCTTCTATCTCTTCTACGCACCGGGACAGCCGCTCACCGTCCTGCCGCAGGTCCTTACGCCGGGCATGCTCACCCGGCTGGCGGCGGCGTGAGCACGCTCACGCCACCCGTCACCGATCAGACGACGCCGTAAGCCAGCATCGCATCGGCCACCTTCTTGAAGCCGGCGATATTCGCGCCTTTCACATAATCGACATAGTTGGTGCCCGCATGCGCACCATAGGCGACGCAGCTTTCGTGAATCCCCTCCATGATGCCGAGGAGGAGTTGCTGCAATTCGCTCTCCTTCCACGAGCGGCGCTGCGAATTCTGGCTCATCTCAAGCCCCGAAACGGCGACGCCGCCGGCATTGGCGGCCTTGCCCGGTGCATAGAGGATGCGCGCATCGCGGAAGACATGCACGCCGTCCAGATTGGTCGGCATGTTGGCGCCTTCGGACACCGCGATGCAGCCATTCTTCACGAGCATTTCGGCATCCGCGCCCAAAATCTCGTTCTGCGTCGCGCAGGGCAGTGCCACGTCACAGGGAACCACCCACGGCGTCTTGCCCGGATGATAGGTCGCGCTCTTATACTCGTCAGCATATTCGGAAATGCGGCCGCGCCGGTTGTTCTTGAGGTCCTTCACCCAGTCGATCTTCTCCTGCGTGATGCCTTCGGGATCGTGGATGAAGCCCTGGCTGTCGGAGAAGGTGAGCACCTTGCCGCCGAGCTGGATCACCTTCTCGGCCGCGTAGGTGGCGACGTTACCCGAACCGGAGATGACCACCGTCTTGCCCGGCAGATTGTCGCCGCGCGTCTTGAGCATGCTGACGAGGAAATAAACCGCGCCATAGCCGGTCGCCTCGGGCCGGATCAGCGAGCCGCCATATTCCATGCCCTTGCCGGTCAGCACGCCGGTGAACTGGTTGGTTATCCGCTTATACTGGCCGAACAGATAACCGATTTCGCGCCCGCCAACGCCGATGTCGCCCGCGGGAACATCGGTGTCCGCGCCGATATGGCGATACAGTTCGGTCATGAAGCTCTGGCAGAAACGCATTACCTCATGATCGCTCTTGCCCTTCGGATCGAAATTCGAGCCGCCCTTGCCGCCGCCCATCGGCAAGCCGGTGAGCGCATTCTTGAACGTCTGCTCGAACGCCAGAAACTTGAGCACGCTCTCATTGACCGACGGGTGAAAGCGCAGGCCGCCCTTATAGGGGCCGATCGCATTGTTGTTCTGGACGCGCCAGCCGCGATTGACGCGGATATGGTTGTCGTCATCCTCCCAGCAGACCCGGAAGGAGACGACGCGATCGGGCTCGGTGATACGCTGCAGGATTTTATAATGATGGTATTCGCGCTTGTCGGCGATGAAACCGAAAATGTCCTCCGAGACTTCGGTGACGGCCTGGATGAACTCATCCTGCCCGGGATTCTGCTTCTTCACGTCTTCGATGAAGGTCGGCAGATCGATATAATGGGACACGTTCTTGGTTCCTCGCGATAAGAATGGACAAAACCCGCGCCCCGCGGAGGGAACGCACGGGGCGGGGATGGACGTGTGTCGCGACAGCCGCGTTCTGGACGCGCGGCAATGCCAATGCCTTCAGGAGATGCTCGCCGTCCCGATCAAGCTCTCAGGCATCAAATAGCAGCCGGGCCAGGCTCGAACCGCCTGCATCGCAGGCGGTTGCCGGCTCCGCAAAAACCGGAAAAGGGGAAGAGAAAGGCCACGGTCGATCCGGCGCGGCCGTTATTGTTCGCCGTCGAGAATGGCCGCGATGGCGCGGGCGACATCCTCGATATCGGCCATGCCGTCCACCCGCCGGACGATTCCGCGTGCCTCGTAAATCGGAAGGATCGGCGCGGTCTTGGCGCGATATTCGGCCATGCGCGTGCGCACCGTTTCCTCATTGTCGTCGGGCCGCCGCTTGAACTCGGTCGATCCGCAAATGTCGCAGACGCCCGGCACCTTGGGCAGCTTGTATCGGTCGTGATAACCCTCGCCGCACTTGGCGCAGGTGAAGCGGCCGGTGATGCGATCGACCAGCGCGTCCTCGTTCACCTCCAGTTCGATCACATGATCGAGCACGCGGCCACGTTCGCCAAGCAGCGTGTCGAGCGCCGCAGCCTGCGGCGCGGTGCGGGGAAAGCCGTCGAAGATCACGCCCCGGGCCGTGTCGGGCGCGTCCAGCCGCTCGCCCAATATCTGGGCCATCAGATCGTCAGGGAAGAGCTTGCCCGCCTTCATGATGCCGTCAGCGAGCTTGCCGATCTCGCTGCCCGACTTCACCGCCGCGCGCAGCATGTCTCCGGTCGAAAGCTGCACCATGCCGCGCTCCTGAACGAGGCGGCTGGCCTGGGTTCCCTTCCCCGCCCCCGGGGGCCCCAGCAATATGATGTTCACCGCCGCACGCCCCCTTTGAGCTTCGCCTTCTTGATCAGATCCCCATATTGGTGCGCCAACAGATGGCTCTGAATCTGCGTCACCGTGTCGATCGTCACATTAACGACGATCAGCAGGCTTGTACCACCCAGATAGAAGGGAATCTGCAGCCTTGCCACGAGGATTTCCGGAACGAGGCAGATCAGCGTGAGATAGATCGCCCCGATCACGGTGATGCGCGTCAGCACATAATCGAGATATTCGGTGGTGTTCTTGCCGGGGCGAATGCCCGGAATGAAGCCGCCATAACGCTTCAGATTGTCCGCCGTCTCTTCGGGATTGAAAACGACCGCGGTGTAGAAGAAGCAGAAGAAGATGATCCCCGCGCCATAGAGCGCCATGTAGAGCGGGGTGCCGTGCGCCAGATACTGGTTCACGGTGATGATGAAATCGCCCCACGCACTCTCGCCGGCGACGCGCTGCCCCGCAAATTGCGTGATCGTGAGCGGCATCAACAGCAGCGACGAAGCGAAGATCGGCGGGATCACGTTCGCCGTGTTTACCTTCAGCGGCAGGTGGCTGCGATCGGCCTGCATCATGCCCCGCTGCGTCTGGCGTTTGGGATATTGGATGAGGACGTTGCGCGTCGCCCGCTCCATGAAGCAGATGAAGGCGATCAGGCCCAGCACGAGGATGAGGACGAGCACGATCATCGTGCCCGACAGCGAGCCGGTGCGGCCGCCCTCGAACACCTTGGCGAAGGCGCTCGGCAGGTTGGCGATGATGCCCGCCATGATGATCAGCGAGACGCCGTTGCCGACGCCTCGGCTGGTGATCTGCTCGCCCAGCCACATCAGGAACATCGTGCCGCCGACGAGCGAGATGACACAGGTGACGCGGAACAGCAGGCCGGGATCGACGACCGCCGACACGCCCTGCCCCGCGCCCCAGCTTTCCAGCCCAACCGCGATGAAATAGCCCTGGATCGCGGCGAGTCCGACGGTGCCGTAGCGCGTATATTGGTTGAGCTTCTTGCGCCCCGCCTCGCCTTCCTTCTTGATCGCCGCGAGCGTGGGCGACAGCGAATTGGCGAGCTGCATCACGATCGAGGCAGTGATGTAGGGCATCACGCCCAGCGCGACGATGCTCATCCGCTCGAGCGCGCCGCCCGAGAAGCTGTTGAAGAAATCGAGCACGCCGCCGCTCGTCTGGCTGAACAGCGAATTCAGCGCCAGCGGATCGATGCCCGGCAGCGGCACGAAGCTCAGCATCCGGAACACGATCAACGCCAGGAAGGTGAACCAGAGCCGCTTCTTCAGCTCGGTCGCCTTGGAGAACTGGCCGAAATTGATATTGCCGGCCATCTGTTCGGCTACGGATGCCATGATGTGTCTCGATCCCGGAAAATGAAAAGGCGGCGGGATGCGTCCCCGCTCCCCGCCGCCTCATATAAGGTCCTCGCCGGGCTTGTCAGCCCGAACCTGACGCGGCCTTAAGCCTTGGCGGCCTTCTTCGCGGCCTTCGCCGTCCCCTTCTTGGCGGCGGCCTTCTCGCTGGCCGGCACCACCGCGATCAGCTCGACCGAACCGCCCGCCTTCTCGATCGCTTCCCGCGCGCCCTTCGACACGCCGGCGACCTTGAACGACAGCTTCGCCGACAGCACGCCCTTGCCAAGGATGCGCACGCCGTCGCGGCCGCCGCGTGCGACGCCTGCCGCCTTCAGCGCGGCATGATCGACGACGCCATCGGTCGCGAGCTTGCCACCATCGACGAGCTTCTGGATCGCACCCAGGTTCACCTCGGCATAATCCTTGGCGAAGATGTTGTTGAAGCCGCGCTTCGGCAGCCGCATGTGGAGCGGCATCTGGCCGCCTTCGAAGCCGTTGATCGACACGCCCGAGCGCGCCTTGGCGCCCTTCTGGCCGCGTCCGGCGGTCTTGCCGAGGCCCGAGCCAATGCCGCGGCCGACGCGGACGCGCTCCTTGCGCGCGCCGCTATTGTCGCGAATATCATTCAGTTTCATATCGTTGCACTCGCTTTCGCTTTTGTCGCGCGATCCCGGACGAAGGTGTCAGTCCCTTCAGTCCGAAACCTTCACCATATGTTGCACCTTCTTGATCATCCCGCGCACCTCGGGGCTGTCCTCGAGTTCGCTGGTACGGTGCATCTTGTTGAGACCCAGGCCGATCAACGTCGCGCGCTGGTCCTTCGTCCGACGGATCGGCGAGCCGATCTGCGTCACCTTGATGGTCGCCATTGTCGATTACTCCGTGACCGCGGCCGCTTCGGCCTCGGCTTCCGCCGCCGACGCGCCGCCGCTGCGCCCGAGCAGGTCGGCAATCTTCTTGCCACGGCGCTGCGCCACCGACTTCGGGCTGGTCTGCTCCGTCAGCGCCTCGAAGGTCGCGCGGATCATGTTGTAGGGGTTGTTCGTGCCGACCGACTTGGTCACCACGTCATGCACGCCCAGGCTCTCGAAGACGGCGCGCATCGGGCCGCCCGCGATGATGCCCGTCCCCGCCGGCGCTGCGCGCAGATAGACGCGTCCCGCACCGAAATGGCCAAGACCATCATGGTGCAGCGTCCGCCCTTCACGCAGCGGCACGCGGATCATCGCCTTCTTGGCCGACGCGGTCGCCTTGGAGATTGCCTCGGGCACCTCGCGCGCCTTGCCGTGGCCGAAGCCGACCCGGCCCTTGCCGTCGCCCACGACGACCAGCGCCGCGAAGCCGAAGCGCTTGCCGCCCTTCACTGTCTTCGACACGCGATTGATGTGAACCAGCTTCTCGACCAGTTCCTCGCCGCCATCATCCTGGTTGCCACGGCGATCGTCGCGCCGACGATTGCCGTCGCGGCCACGGCCCTGCCCGCCGCCGGGGCCACGCCCACGGCCGCCACGCGGACCACGCGCCTGGCGCTCGGCCTGCGGCGCTTCCGCCGTGGCGCCTTCAGCGGCGCCGGCCTGGATCTCGGTTTCGTCAGCCATTTAGAACTCCAATCCGCCTTCGCGCGCCGCGTCGGCCAAAGCCTTGACCCGGCCGTGGAACAAAAAGCCGCCACGATCGAACACCACTCGCGTGACGCCCGCCGCCGAGGCGCGCTCGGCAATGCGCTTGCCGACGTCGGCGGCGGCCTCCGCCGTCGCGCCGGTCTTGCCCTTCACGCCCTTGTCGAGCGTCGACGCGGCGGCCAGCGTGCGGCCAGCCTCGTCATCGATCACCTGGGCATAGATATGACGGCCCGAACGATGCACCGACAGCCGGGGGCGAAGACCGCCCTTGGCGCGGAGCGCGGTACGGACGCGCTGACGGCGCCGCTCGAAAAGCGAAAGTCCCTTGGCCATCTTACTTCTTCTTCCCTTCCTTGCGGAAGATGAACTCGTTCTGATACTTGATGCCCTTGCCCTTATAAGGCTCAGGCTTCCGCCAGCGCCGGATCTCCGCCGCGACCTGGCCGACCTTCTGGCGATCGATGCCGCTGATCTGCACCGTCGTCTGGTCGGGCGTCTTGATCTCGATGCCCTCGGGCACCGCGAAATCGACGTCATGGCTGTAGCCGAGCTGCAGCTTCAGATTCTTGCCCTGCAGGTTCGCGCGGTAGCCGACACCCGTGATGACCAGCGTCTTCGTGAAGCCCTCGGTGACACCCGTCACCAGATTCTGCACGAGCGTGCGCTGCATGCCCCAGAAGGAGCGTGCGCGCTTGCCGTCATTGGCGGGCTGCACCGAAATGCCGCCTTCCTCCACCGCATAGCGCACCTCGTCGGCAAGCGCCATCGAGAGCGTGCCCTTGGGCCCCTTGACCGAAAGCGTACCGCCTTCGATCGTGGCCGTTACTCCGGCCGGAACGACGACCGGCTTTTTGCCGATGCGGCTCATCAGAACACCTCCGCGAGAACCTCGCCGCCGACATTCTGCTCTCGCGCTTCCGCGTCGGACAGAACGCCCCGTGGCGTCGAGACGATGGTAATGCCAAGGCCGTTGCGCACGCGCGGCAGTTCCTTGGAGCCGGAATAAACCCGCCGGCCCGGCTTGGACACGCGCGCGACATGCTGGATCGCAGGCTGGCCCTCGAAATATTTCAGCTCGATACGCAGGCCGGCATGGCCCGCCAGCTCTTCCTCGCTGTAGCCGCGAATATAGCCTTCGCGCTGCAACACGTCGAGCACGCGCGCGCGCAGCTTGGACGCGGGCGATACCACGCTGTCCTTGCGCGCCCGCTGGCCATTGCGGATACGGGTGAGCAGATCGCCCAGGGGATCGGTCAATGCCATCTTGAGATCCTTACCAGCTCGACTTCGTGACGCCCGGGATCAGGCCTTTATTGGCCAGATCGCGAAGCTGCACACGGCACAGCCGGAACTTGCGATAATAAGCGCGCGGACGCCCGGTCAGCTCGCAGCGGTTGCGCACGCGCGTCGGGTTCGCGTTGCGCGGCAGCTCGGCCATCTTGAGCCGGGCGATCAGCCGCTCGGTCTCGTCCTTGCTTTCGTCGTTCGCGATCGCCTTCAGGCGCGCATATTTGCCCGCATAAGCCTTGACCAGCTTCTTGCGCTTCTCGTTCTTGTTAATCGAACTCAGTTTCGCCATGACTTAAGTTCTCTTTCCTTCAATCGCCTTCAGGCGGCTTTCTTCTCTTCGCCCTGGGGCTGCGGAAACGGGAAACCGAACAGACGAAGCAGTTCACGCGCTTCATCGTCGGTCTTGGCGGTGGTCGTAATCACGACATCCAGGCCACGAATCTTGTCGATCTGGTCGTAGCTGATCTCGGGAAAGACCAACTGCTCCTTGAGGCCGGTCGCATAATTGCCCCGCCCGTCGAACGACTTGTCGGACAGACCACGGAAGTCGCGCACGCGCGGCAGCGCGATCGTGACGAAGCGGTCGAGAAACTCGTACATCCGCTCGCGACGCAGCGTCACCTTGGTGCCGATCGGCATGCCTTCACGCAGCTTGAACTGCGCGATCGACTTCTTGGCGCGGGTGACGACGGCCTTCTGGCCCGCGATCACCGTCAGCTCCGCCGCCGCCGTCTCGACCTTCTTCTTGTCCTGCGTGGCCTCGCCGACGCCCATATTGAGGACGATCTTGCTCAGCTTCGGCACTTCCATGGCGTTCTTGTAACCGAACTTGTCGGTCATCGCCTTGACGATGCGATCCTCATAAAGCTTCTTGAGGCGCGGCGTATAGCGTTCATCAGCCATTTATCAGCTCCCCGGACTTGACGGCCACGCGGACCTTCTTGCCGTCGCGCACCTCGAAACGGACGCGCGTCGGCTTGCCCGTCTTGGGGTCCTCGATCGCGACCTTCGACACATGCAGCGGCGCCTCGAACCGGTCGAGCCCGCCTTGCGGGTTCGCCTGGCTCGGCTTGCGGTGGCGCGTCGCGACATTGACGCCGGAGACGATCACCTTGCCCTCCTGGGGCAAAGCGCGCGTCACCTCGCCATGCTTGCCCTTGTCCTTGCCGGACAGGACGACGACCTTGTCGCCTTTCTTGATCTTCAGCGCGGACATGTCACAGAACCTCGGGCGCGAGCGAAATGATCTTCATATGGCCGGCCGCGCGCAGCTCGCGCACCACCGGGCCGAAGATACGGGTGCCGATCGGCTCCCCGTTATTCTTGTTGATGAGCACCGCAGCGTTGCCGTCGAAGCGGATCGTCGAACCATCGGGACGATTGATGTCCTTCGCGGTCCGCACGATCACGGCGCGATGGACATCGCCCTTCTTCACCTTGCCACGCGGCGCGGCTTCCTTGATCGACACGACGATCGTATCGCCCACGGTCGCGAAACGACGCTTCGATCCACCCAGCACCTTGATGCACTGGACGCGCTTCGCACCGCTGTTGTCCGCCACGTCGAGGTTGGACTGCATCTGGATCATGGTTCAGTCCTCCTTACGACGCCTGGGCCGACGCATCGGCCTTCGGCAACACACGCCACGTCTTCAGCTTCGAGATCGGCGCGCATTCCTCGATGCGGACGATCTCGCCTTCCTTGAAGACGTTGCCCTCGTCATGGGCATGATATTTCTTCGAACGGCGGATGATCTTGCCGTAGAGCGGGTGCTTCACCTTGCGCTCCACGCTCACCACCACCGTCTTGTCGGTCTTGTCGGAGACCACCGTTCCCGTCAGCACGCGCTTGGGCATCGCCGATACTCCTTCACGACTGGGCCGAGCGGCTGCGCTCGGCCTGCAAGGTTTTGATCTGCGCGATCGTGCGGCGCACCTCGCGCACTCGCGACGGCTTCTCAAGCTGATTGGTCGCCGCCTGAAAGCGCAGGTTCAGCTGCTCGCGCTTCAGGTCGCCAAGCTCAGTCGACAGTTCATCGTCGGTCTTCGTTTTCAGATCCGCGATCTTAGCCATCGCTCAAGCTCCCTCGTACAGCGATTCGCCGAGGCGAGCGACCGCCTTGACCTTGATCGGCAGCTTCTCCGCCGCGCGCTCGAAGGCGACGCGGGCGATCGGACCGGGAACGCCATCCAGTTCGAACAGGATGCGGCCAGGCTTGACGCGCGCGACCCAGAATTCAGGCGCGCCCTTACCCGAGCCCATGCGGACTTCGGCCGGCTTCGACGAGACGGGCACGTCGGGGAAGATACGGATCCACAAGCGCCCCTGGCGCTTGATGTGACGCGTGATCGCGCGGCGCGCCGCTTCGATCTGGCGCGCGGTGATCCGCTCGGGCTCCATCGCCTTCAGCCCGAACGAGCCGAAATTGAGAGCCGTTCCGCCGGGAGCCTTCCCGTGGATCCGGCCCTTATGGGCCTTGCGGAACTTTGTGCGTTTCGGTTGCAGCATTTCAAATCGCCTTCTGACACCGATTGTCCGGTCGATCAGGCGACGCTGGTGAGGGGTGTGCCCTTACCGCGCCGGCCGGACCCCCGACGTCTGAGCTTCCATCATGAGCCGGTCCTGCGCGAGCGGATCATGGCCGAGAATCTCGCCCTTGAAGATCCAGACCTTCACGCCGCACACCCCATAAGCAGTGTGCGCTTCCGCCTCGGCATAATCCACGTTCGCACGCAGCGTGTGCAGCGGCACCCGCCCCTCGCGATACCATTCCGTCCGCGCAATCTCCGCGCCGCCGAGCCGGCCGGCGCAGGTGATACGGATGCCCTCGGCGCCCAGCCGGAGCGCCGACTGCACCGCGCGCTTCATCGCCCGGCGGAACGCCACACGGCGCTCGAGCTGATCGGCCACCGACTGCGCCACGAGCTTCGAATCAATCTCCGGCTTGCGGATCTCGACGATGTTCAGCGACACGTCGGACGAGGTCATCGCGCCCACCTTGCGGCGGAGCTTCTCGATGTCGGCGCCCTTCTTGCCGATGATCACGCCGGGACGCGCCGCATAGATCGAAATCCGGCACAGCTTCGCCGGCCGCTCGATCACCACCTTCGAGATCGCGGCCTGCGGCGCCATTTTCATGATGAAGGAACGGATCTTCAGATCCTCCATCAGCAAGCGACCATAATCGCCGCCATCGGCATACCAGCGGCTGTCCCAGGTGCGGTTGATCTGCAACCGCATTCCGATCGGGTTCGACTTATGACCCATTATTCGGCCTCCTGCTCGCGAACGACGATGCGCACCCGCGCGAACGGCTTGGTGATCCGGCTGGACCGGCCGCGCGCCCGCGCCGCGAAGCGCTTCATCACGAGTCCCTTGCCTACCGACGCCTCTTTCACGACGAGCGCGTCGACGTCGAGATTGTGATTGTTCTCCGCGTTCGCGATCGCCGAGGCGAGGCACTTGCGGACGTCGACCGCCATCGCCTTCTTCGAGAACTGAAGGATGTTGAGCGCGTCGCCGGCCTTCTTGCCGCGGATCAGGCCCGCGACAAGATTGAGCTTCTGCGGCGAGCCGCGCACCGCGGTGGCGACCGCGAGCGCTTCCTTCTCACCAACCTTTCGGGGAGATGCTGGCTTCGACATCAGCGCTTGCCCTTCTTGTCGGCGGCGTGGCCGGGGAAGTAGCGCGTCGGCGCGAACTCGCCCAGCTTGTGACCGACCATGTCCTCGTTGACCGACACCGGCACGAACTTGCGGCCGTTATAGACGTTGAAGGTCAACCCCACGAACTGGGGCAGAATCGTCGAACGCCGCGACCAGGTCTTGATCGGCGCACGCGCGCCGCTGTCCTGCGCGCCTTCCGCCTTCCGGAGAAGGTGAAGATCGACGAACGGACCTTTCCAGACGGAACGGGCCATGATTACCTCTTCTTCTTCGCGTGACGCGAACGGATAATCATCCGGTCCGTCGACTTGTTGTTGCGCGTGCGCGCGCCCTTGGTCGGCTTGCCCCACGGCGTTACCGGATGGCGACCGCCCGAGGTCCGGCCCTCACCACCGCCATGGGGGTGGTCGACCGGGTTCTTGGCGACACCGCGCGTCAGCGGACGCTTGCCGAGCCAGCGATTCCGGCCGGCCTTCGCCAGATTCTGGTTCGCGTTGTCGGGGTTCGACACCGCGCCCACCGTCGCCATGCAATCGGCGTGAATGTAGCGCTGCTCGCCCGAGTTGAGCCGCACAATCACCATGCCGCGATCGCGGCCGACCACCTGCACATAAGTGCCCGCCGCACGGGCGATCTGGCCGCCCTTACCCGGCTTCATCTCCACATTGTGGACAATCGTGCCGACCGGCATCTGACCCAGCTCCATCGCGTTGCCGGGCTTCACGTCGGTCTTCTTGCCCGCGACCACCGTGTCTCCGGGGGCAAGCCGCTGCGGCGCGAGGATATAAGCGAGCTCGCCATCCTCATACTTCACCAGCGCGATGAAGGCCGAACGATTGGGATCATATTCGAGCCGCTCGACGGTGGCGGGCTGATCCCACTTGCGCCGCTTGAAATCGACGAAGCGATATTTCTGCTTGTGGCCGCCCGCGATGCCACGCGCGGTGGCGTGGCCCATATTGTTGCGGCCGCCTGATTTGTGCTTGCCGACGGTCAGCGCTTTGACGGGCTTGCCCTTCCACAGCACCGAACGATCGACGAGGATCAGACCCCGTCGCGCCGGGCTGGTGGGATTATAATGTTTGAGCGCCATCGCGTCAGATCCCTGTCGTGACGTCGATCGACTGGCCTTCCGCCAGCGTCACGACCGCCTTCTTCACGTTGGAGCGCGTGTAGGGGCGGCCCTTCCAGCGCTTCGTCTTGCCCTTGGCCACCATCGTGTTCACGCCCGTCACACTGACGTTGAAGAGCGATTCGACCGCCGCCTTGATCTCGGGCTTGCTCGCGTCGCCCGCCACCTTGAAGACGACAGCGTTATGCTCGCTGAGCATCGTCGACTTTTCGGTGATGTGCGGGCTGAGCACCACGTCATAGTGACGGTTGTCGACAACCGCCTGCTTCTTCTTAGCCATTGAGCCGCGCCTCCAGCTTCTCGACGGCGGCGCGGGTCAGCACCAGCGTGTCATGCTTCAGAATATCGTAGACGTTCGCGCCGATCGCCGGGAGAACGTTCACGCCGAAGAGATTGCCGCTCGCCTGCGCGAAACTGACATTCACATTCTCGCCGTCGATCACGAGCGCCTTGGCGCCGAAACCGAGCTTGCCGAGTTGCGCGGCGAGCGCCTTCGTCTTGCCGCCGGCCACATCAAGCGCCTCAAGGACGATCAACTGACCATCACGAGCCTTGGCCGAAAGCGCCATCTTGAGCCCCAGCGTGCGAACCTTCTTGTTCAGCGACGGATTGAAATCGCGCACACGCGGACCATGCGCCTTGCCGCCGCCAATAAAGACGGGAGCGCGACGATCGCCGTGACGGGCGGTACCGCCACCCTTCTGACGGCCGAACTTCTTGCCCGAACGTGCGACGTCCGAACGTTCACGCGCCGCACGCGCAGTGCCGCGCCGCTTCTCGAGCTGCCAGGTGACGACGCGGTGCAGAATGTCCGCACGCGGCTCGACGCCGAAAATCGCGTCGTCGAGATCGATGTCGCCCTTGCCCTTGGCGTCGAGGGTCTGAACCTTGACCTTCATCTGATCAGCCCTCCTGGCCGTCGGTGGCTTCGACCGCGACCGCCCCGGCCTCGGCCGGCGTATCGGCGGGCGCGCCGTCATTGGCGTTCGCACCGGCCTTGAGACCCGCGGGATACGGCGCGTCGGCGTGGCGCGGCATCTTCACCGCATCGCATACCGTGAGCCAGGCCCCCTTCGAACCCGGCACCGAGCCGCGCACGAAGATCAGGCCGCGCTCGGCATCGGTCTGCACGATCTCGAGATTCTGCTGGGTGCGCTGGCGGTCGCCCATATGGCCCGCCATCTTCTTGTTCTTGAAGACGCGGCCCGGATCCTGGCGGTTGCCGGTCGAACCGTGCGAGCGGTGCGAGAGCGAGACACCGTGGGTGGCGCGAAGACCGCCGAAGCCCCAGCGCTTCATCGCGCCGGCAAAGCCCTTGCCCTGCGTGTGCCCCGAGATATCGACGAGTTGACCCGCGACGAAATGGTCGGCCGAAAGCTCGGCGCCCACTTCAAGCAGCGCATCCTCATCAACGCGAAACTCGACGAGGCGCGCCTTCGGCTCCACCTCGGCCTTGCCGAAATGGCCGCGCTGCGGCTTCGCCACATTCTTCGCCTTGGCGACACCCGCGCCAAGCTGGAGCGCGACATAGCCGTCCTTGCCCGCCTCGCGACGGGCGACGACCTGCACGCCTTCCATCGCAAGCACGGTGACAGGCACATGCCTGCCATCGGCCTGAAACAGGCGGGTCATCCCCATTTTCTTCGCGATCACGCCAGTGCGCATGATCTGTCCCTTCCTTCAGAGGCTCGCGTCAGCGGCGAGCGTGACATACAAAAACGCCGCCCTCATCGAGCGACGCCAGCCCAAAAAACGACAAAGCCCCCACCCGGGCTGGAGGCCGCTTGAGCGACCGGTGGGGACTCGGACAACGGCGATGCCGTTCGGTATCCCTGTATTCGCGGCGGCGCCCGGCGAATCACCGGGCCGCTGCCTGCCGGCCTCTTAGGCCAACTTGATCTCCACGTCGACGCCTGCGGCGAGATCGAGCTTCATCAGCGCATCAACCGTCTGCGGCGTGGGCTGCACGATGTCGAGCAGCCGCTTGTAGGTGCGCACCTCAAACTGCTCACGCGACTTCTTGTCGATGTGCGGCCCGCGGTTCACCGTGAACTTCTCGATACGCGTCGGCATGGGAATCGGACCACGAATAAGCGCACCGGTACGTCGCGCGGTGTCGGCGATCTCGCCGGTCGCCTGATCGAGCACTCGATGATCGAACGCCTTCAGGCGAATACGAATATTCTGCGTGTCCATTACCCTACCGATGCGAAAGAGCCTGGCCCGTTGGTTCGGACCTTACATTAAAAGCTAACCGCCCGATCCCCCATCGGCGAACCACGGGGAATCGGGCGGAGGCAGCCCTATATTACTTCGAGATCGTTCCCACAACCCCTGCACCGACCGTCCGGCCACCTTCGCGGATCGCGAAGCGGAGACCCTGGTCCATCGCGATCGGGGCGATGAGCTTGACGCCAAGCGAGACGTTGTCGCCGGGCATCACCATCTCCGTGCCCTCGGGCAGCGTCACCTCGCCGGTGACGTCCGTGGTGCGGAAATAGAACTGCGGACGATAGTTGGCGAAGAACGGCGTGTGACGGCCACCCTCGTCCTTCGAGAGGACATAGACCTCAGCCTGGAACTCGGTGTGCGGCGTGATCGAACCCGGCTTCGCGAGCACCTGGCCACGCTCCACCTCTTCACGGCCGACGCCACGGATCAGCGCACCGATATTGTCGCCGGCCTCGCCCTGATCGAGCAGCTTGCGGAACATCTCGACGCCCGTGACGGTGGTCTTGCGGGTGTCCTTGATGCCGACGATCTCGACTTCCTCGCCGACCTTGACGACGCCGGTTTCGACGCGGCCGGTGACGACGGTGCCACGGCCCGAGATCGAGAACACGTCTTCGATCGGCATCAGGAACGGCTTGTCCAGCGGACGCTCCGGCTGCGGAATCCACTCGTCGACCGCCGCCATCAGCTTCAGCACGGCTTCGCTGCCGATCTCGGGGGTCTTGTCCTCGAGCGCGGCCACCGCCGAGCCGGCAATGATCGGAATATTGTCGCCGTCGAAGTCATACTTCGAAAGCAGCTCGCGAATCTCCAGCTCGACCAGTTCGAGGATCTCGGGATCGTCGACGAGATCGACCTTGTTCATGAACACGACGAGCTGCGGAACGCCGACCTGGCGGGCGAGCAGGATGTGCTCGCGAGTCTGCGGCATCGGGCCGTCGGTCGCCGAGACGACGAGGATCGCGCCGTCCATCTGCGCGGCGCCGGTGATCATGTTCTTCACATAGTCGGCGTGGCCGGGGCAGTCGACGTGCGCATAGTGGCGCTTGTCGGTTTCATATTCGACGTGGCTCGTCGCGATCGTGATGCCACGCTCGCGCTCCTCGGGCGCCTTGTCGATATTGGCGTAGTCGACGAAGGTCGCGCCGCCGGTCTGCGCGAGCACCTTGGTGATCGCAGCGGTGAGCGACGTCTTGCCATGGTCGACGTGGCCGATGGTGCCGATATTGCAGTGCGGCTTGGTCCGCTCGAACTTAGCTTTCGCCATTGTTTCCTACCTTCTTCCCAATCAGTTTGCCGAGCGGGCCGCCCGATGCGGACGCGCTCATAAGAGCAAATTGCGCTTTATGCCAGCTTTGCCTTGACCTCGTCCGCGACATTCGCCGGGACCTCGTCATAATGCGAAAACTGCATGCTGTACTGCGCGCGCCCCTGCGTGAACGAACGCAACTGGTTCACATAGCCGAACATATTGGCCAGCGGGACCATCGCGTCCACGACCTGCGCGTTGCCGCGCGTGTCCGTGCCCTGGATCTGGCCGCGCCGCGAGTTCATGTCGCCGATGACGTCGCCCAGATAATCCTCCGGGGTGACGACCTCGACCTTCATGATCGGCTCCAGCAGCTTGATGCCCGATTTCTGGGCCGCTTCGCGCATCGCGCCGCGCCCCGTAATCTCGAACGCCAAGGCCGAAGAGTCGACGTCGTGATAGGCACCGTCCGTCAACGTGACCGTAAAGTCGATGATCGGGAAACCGATCAGCGACCCGGTGGCAGCCACTTCGCGAACGCCCTTCTCCACCGACGGGATATATTCGCGCGGGATATTGCCGCCCTTCACCTCGTCGTTGAAGATGATGCCCTGGCCGCGCTCGCCTGGCTCGACCGTGATCTTCACCCGGCCGAACTGGCCCGAGCCGCCAGACTGCTTCTTGTGCGTATAGTCGATGTCGACCTTGCGGGCGAGCGATTCGCGATATGCCACCTGCGGTGCGCCGACATTGGCGTCCACCTTGAACTCGCGCTTCATGCGATCGACGAGGATTTCGAGGTGAAGCTCGCCCATCCCCTTGATGATCGTCTGGCCGCTCTCATGGTCGCTCGTCACGCGGAAGGACGGATCCTCCTGCGCGAGACGATTGAGCGCGATGCCCATCTTCTCCTGGTCGGCCTTGGTCTTCGGCTCGACGGCGACCTCGATCACCGGCTCGGGGAATTCCATCCGTTCGAGGATGATCGGCGCGTTCGCGGCGCAGAGCGTGTCGCCGGTCGTCGTGTCCTTGAGGCCGACGAGCGCGACGATATCACCCGCATAAGCTTCCTTGATGTCCTCGCGGTCGTTCGCATGCATCAGCAGCATGCGGCCGACCTTCTCTTTCTTGTCCTTGACCGAGTTGACCACGGTCGAGGCGCTTTCGAGCTTGCCCGAATAGATGCGCGCAAAGGTCAGCGAGCCGACAAACGGGTCGGTCATGATCTTGAACGCCAGCGCCGAGAAGGGCGCGTCGTCCGAGGCCGCGCGCTCGTCGGGCGTCTCGCCGTCCAGCTTGACGCCCTGCACCGCCGGAATGTCGAGCGGGCTGGGCAGATAGTCGACGATCGCGTCGAGCAAAGGCTGCACGCCCTTGTTCTTGAACGACGAGCCGCATAGCACCGGCACGAAATCGAACGCCAGCGTGCCCTTGCGGATCAGCGCCTTCAGCGTCGCCACGTCCGGCTCATTGCCTTCGAGATAGGCTTCCATCGCCGCATCGTCCTGCTCGACGGCGATCTCGATCAGCTCCGAACGCGCGGCAGCGGCGGCGTCCTTCAGGTCATCCGGGATGTCCTGATATTCGAACTTCGCGCCCAGGCTTTCCTCAAGCCAGATGATCGCACGATTCTCGACGAGGTCGACGAGGCCCTTGAAGCCCGATTCGATGCCGACCGGCAGATAGAGCACCGCCGGACGCGCGCCGAGGCGATCCTTGATCATCTGCACGCAGCGATCGAAATTGGCGCCCGTGCGATCGAGCTTGTTGACGTAGCACATGCGCGGAACTTTGTACTTGTCCGCCTGGCGCCACACCGTCTCGGACTGCGGTTCCACGCCGGCGACGCCGTCGAACGCGGTGATCGCTCCGTCGAGCACGCGCAGCGACCGCTCCACCTCGATTGTGAAATCGACGTGTCCGGGCGTGTCGATGATGTTGATCCGGTGATCTTTCCAGAAGCAGGTCGTCGCGGCGGACGTGATCGTGATGCCGCGCTCCTGCTCCTGCTCCATCCAGTCCATCGTCGCAGTGCCTTCATGCACTTCGCCGATCTTGTAGGACTTGCCGGTGTAATAAAGGATACGCTCCGTCGTCGTCGTCTTGCCGGCGTCGATATGCGCCATGATGCCGATGTTGCGGTAGCGTTCGAGCGGATGGCTGCGGGCCATGATCAGAAACTCCGATGTCGGGAGGAGCCGCAGGGGCTTCTCCCGACGATATGGGGATGGTCTATTACCAGCGGTAGTGGCTGAAGGCGCGGTTCGCCTCGGCCATGCGGTGCGTGTCTTCCCGCTTCTTCACCGCGTTGCCGCGATTACTGGCGGCGTCGAGCAGTTCGCCCGAGAGGCGGGCCGACATCGTGTTTTCCGAACGTGAGCGCGCCGCCGCGATCAGCCAGCGGATCGCCAGCGCCTGCGAACGCTCGGGCCGTACCTCGACAGGCACCTGATAGGTGGCGCCGCCGACGCGCCGGCTGCGGACCTCGATGCCGGGCTTCACATTGTTGAGCGCTTCGTGGAACACGCCGATCGGCTCGCGCTTCGCACGCGTCTCGATCGTGTCGAGCGCGCCATAGACGATGCTTTCGGCGGTGGACTTCTTTCCGTCGAGCATGACGGAATTCATGAACTTGGAGAGCACGACATCCCCGAACTTCGGATCGGGAAGGATTTCGCGCTTTTCGGGACGACGACGACGAGCCATCTGCTGATTTCCTTACTTGGGCCGCTTGGCGCCGTATTTCGAACGGCTTTGCTTGCGATCCTTCACACCCTGCGTGTCGAGCACGCCGCGAAGCACATGATAGCGCACACCCGGAAGGTCGCGCACGCGCCCGCCGCGAATCAGCACCACCGAGTGCTCCTGAAGGTTATGGCCTTCGCCGGGAATGTAGCTGATCACTTCGCGGCTGTTGGTCAGGCGGACCTTGGCCACCTTGCGCAGCGCCGAGTTCGGCTTCTTCGGCGTCGTCGTGTAGACGCGGGTGCACACGCCCCGCTTCTGTGGATTCTTTTCCATCGCGGGGACCTTGGAGCGCTCGATCTGCGCCACACGTCCCTTGCGGACCAGTTGGTTGATAGTCGGCATGAAGCCCTTCACCTTTTCAAGTTACTTTACCGATGCCCGACCTGCCCTTTCCGTTTCCGGAAATGCACGAAAGCCCCGGCGGCCTTTCCCGGCCCGCCCGAGCCTCCACACGCATCAGCAATGTTCAAGCTTGCCCGTCTACCGAACCCGATCGAGACATGAGCCTGTCACCGATCCGCGAGCAGGGCGGGCCTATAACTGCGGACCGGCCCAGGGTCAACGGGGTAGCTTTGCTCCTTCCCCCGCACATCGGCAGTGACGTGCGTCACAGCCCGCCTTTGCGCTTGGTGTATAGTTACTACACTGTTATTCTCTCAAGCCGTTTGCAACGGGGGCTGTAAATGAAACGCTTCACGCGCGCCATGACTGGCGTTCTTCTCTGTGCGACTCCGGCAATGCTTGCCGCCGCGCCGCGGCAGGCCAAGCCGTCCAACGCCGAAAAACTCCAGCGCCAGGCGCAGCAGGACGTGCCACATTGCACGCGCAAGCTGGGCACCGTCTCGATCGCCAATGGCGACGATGCCTATGGCTGGACGCAGTTCAGCCTCGCGCCACCCGCCAAGTTGCTGCGGGTGCTCGTCCAGCGTTCGGGCTGCTTCAACATCGTCGATCGCGGCACCGGCCTCAACGCCGCGACGCGCGAGCGGGACATCGGCGCGGGGCTTGGCCTTCAACGCCGCTCGAACGTCGGCACCGGGCAGATCAAGGCGGCGGACTATGTGCTCGTCGCCGAGGTGCAGGCCGCCAATGGCAATGCGCAGGGCAGCGGCGCGGCCGGCGCGATCGGTGGGCTCGTCGGCGGGCGCTTCGGTGGCCTGCTCGGCGGCATCCGCAGCAAGAAGCTCGAGGCGAACACCGTCTTGTCGCTCACCAACGTACGCACCACCGAAACGATCGCGGTGCAGGAAGGCTATGCCGCGAAGAACGACATCAGCTTCGGCGGCGGCGGCGGGGTCGGCTTTCTCGGCGGCGCGATGGGCGCGGTCGGCGGGGGCTATGACAATACCGATATCGGACGCATCGTGACGCTGGCCTTCATCGACGCCTATTCGAAACTCGTCACCGATCTCGGCCTTGTCCAACCGGGCGCGGCGGGCACGGCCGAAGCCGCGCCGACGCGCAGCTATCTGGCGAGCAGCGTCGCGACGATGCGCCGCACACCCAATGCCAGGGGCGCGGTGGTCCGCGCGCTACCCGTCGGCGCGATCGTCTATCCGACGGGCAAGAAGGAGGGCCTGTGGTGGGAGGTCGCCGACGAGAATGACAATGTCGGCTGGGTGATTAACACCCATCTCACGCCCGGAAAATAGGCCATCAAAAAGGGCGTGGGATAGCGATCTCGCGTCCTCGGCTTTCCGGTACATCAGGCGGATTATCCGCCTTGCCCGACGCCTCGGTCGATCTTGCGCAGCATGTCGATATGACCCCGCACGACTTTACCGGTCTTGGCGGCGAAATCGCGAAGCGCGGCTATATCGCCATGCTCGGCATAGGCGTCGAGCGTCATCAACGCATTTTCATGCGCTGTGCTCTGCTGCGTGAGATAGGCCTCGTCGAACGCCGGGGCGGGCAGCTCCTTCAGGACGCCGAGGTCCGCCTCCTGCGCCGCCGGGGGTGCGGCATTGGGCGTCAGCGGGGGTGACAGGCCGGCGATGATCTGCTTCAGCTCGCGCGTCGATTCGCTGTGGTCACGGACCATCTGCTCGGCAAAGCTGCGGATGCGCGGCGCCTTGCTCTTGTCGAGCGCAAGCTTGGCCGACGCGATCTCGAACGCATCGCTGGCCGCGATCGCATCGACGAAGCGCTGCGCCGCCGGCTTGGGAGCGGCCTCGGTCTCGTTGGCGACGGGCGTTTCCGATGTACCGTCGTCGATCGCCGGCGCCGCCACCTGATTGCCCACCACCACCTCCGAAGCGCGTTCGCTTTTCCCGCAACCGGCCAGCAGGGCAAGCACGGCAACGGCAAGGATGGGACGCAGCGTCATGGCGGAAACTCCTTTCAGCCGATAAACCCGACGCGCCCCGAAAAGGTTGCGGCGCCGGATTATTTCGGCCGATCGGCTCCGTCCCGTCTTTCCAGCGAAAGTCGGAAGCCATGGACGGCGAGTCGCGCAATAATGAAGCGAACCGCATCTATGGGGCCCCGGCTTTCGCCGGGGTGACGAAGCGCCCTCCCCCTCTAGAAGTGGAGCGCCCGGCCGTAGGCGGAGAGGACGCTTTCGTGCATCATTTCAGACAGCGTCGGATGCGCGAAGATCGTCTGCATCAGTTCCGCTTCGGTGGTTTCGAGCTGCCGGGCGATCACGAAGCCCTGGATCAGCTCGGTCACTTCGGCGCCCACCATATGCGCGCCCAGCAACTCGCCTGACTTCGCGTCGAACACCGTCTTGATGAAGCCTTCCGCCTCGCCAAGCGCAATCGCCTTGCCGTTGCCGATGAAGGGGAATTTGCCGACCTTCACATCGTGGCCCGCTTCTTTCGCCTTCGCTTCGGTCAGCCCCACCGATGCGACCTGCGGGCGCGCATAGGTGCAGCCGGGGATATTGGACTTGTCCATCGGATGGACGCCCTCATACCCCGCGATCGCCTCCGCCGCGACGACGCCCTCATGGCTGGCCTTATGCGCAAGCCAGGGCGGGCCGCAGACGTCGCCGATCGCCCAGATGCCGTCCACATTAGTGCGACCGTAGGGATCGGTGTCGATATGTCCCCTGGTCGTCTTGACGCCCAGCGCCTCCAGCCCGATGCTCTCGCTGTTCGGTACGATGCCGATCGCGACGATCGCGTGGCTGAATTCCTGCGTCACGCTCTTGCCATCGGCGGTCTTGATGACGGCCTTGACGCCCTTCGCGGTCGCATCGAGCTTTTCAACGCCGACCCCGGTCAACACCGTCATGCCCTGCTTGGCGAGCGCCTTCGCGACGAAATCGGACACCTCGGCATCCTCGACGGGCAGGACGCGGTCCAGCATCTCGACGATCGTCACCTCGGCGCCCATGTCCGAATAGAAGCTGGCGAACTCGACCCCGATCGCGCCCGACCCGACGACGAGCAGCTTCGTCGGCATTTCGGCGGGCACCATCGCATGACGATAGGTCCAGATGCGCTTGCCGTCGGCCTTGGCGAAGGGCAGGTCGCGCGCGCGCGCGCCGGTGGCGACGATGATATTCTTCGCGGTCAGCTCGACGGTTTCATCGCCGCGCCCGACGCTGAGCTTGCCCTTGGCGGTAATCGTGCCCTCGCCCTCGACCACCGTCACCTTGTTCTTCTTCATCAGGCCTTTGACGCCGGCGTTGAGCTGCCCCGCCACCTTGCGCGAGCGTTCGACCACCTTCGCCAGATCGAAGCCCGGCTTCTCGGCCGACAGGCCGTAGGCGTCGGCATGGGTGAGATAGTGATAGACTTCGGACGTACGGAGCAACGCCTTGGTAGGGATGCAGCCCCAGTTGAGGCAGATACCGCCCAGCCGCTCGCGCTCGACAATCGCGACCTTGAGGCCGAGCTGCGCGGCGCGGATCGCGGCGACATAGCCGCCGGGTCCCGAACCGAGGACGATAAGATCATAGGCGTCCGCCATATATGCTCCTTCGAATGGCCCGGACGGGCCCTTGCGCTATTTCTCGGCCCAGACGAACAGCCCCCAGGCGAAGATCGCCACCGCGGCGAGAATCGGTATCGAGATATGGAGGCCGGGCACCTTCGCAAGCGGCTGGATCACCCCCACATCGAACAGGCCGCCCCACAGGCCCGGATAGTCGCGCGCCACATAGGGCAGGCCAATACCCGCCATCGCCCCGAGCGTGACCGCCTTCAGCAGCGCCATCCGCGCCGTCTTCCGAAACGGGACGCCCAGGCCGCCATCACCTCAGGCCAGCATGCCGAGCGGATTTTCGACGAGCTGCTTGAACGCCGCCATCAGGCGCGCGCCGTCCGCCCCATCGATCGCACGATGATCGAAGCTGCCGGTCGCCGACATGACGGTGGCGATACCGAGGCTGTCGTCCACCACATAAGGCCGCTTCTCGCCCGCGCCGATCGCCATGATCATGCCCTGCGGCGGATTGATCACCGCCTCGAACTGCTTGATCCCGAACATGCCCATGTTCGACAGCGAGGCCGTGCCGCCCTGATATTCATGCGGCTGCAGCTTGCCCTCGCGTGCGCGCGCGGCAAGGTCCTTCATGTTCGTCGCGATTGCCGCGAGGCCCTGCGTTTCCGCGCCGACGATGATCGGCGTGATGAGACCGTTGGGGATCGAGACGGCCACCGAGATGTCGGCGCGGCTGAACTTCAGGAGCTGGTCGCCCGCGAAGGACACGTTGCATTCCGGCACCTCGATCAGCGCGACGGCGAGCGCCTTTATAAGCATGTCATTGACCGACAGCTTGACGCCCCGGCTCTCCAGCGCCGCATTGAGATCGCCGCGCAGCTTGAGCAGGGCATCGAGGCGGACATCGACCGTCAGATAGATGTGCGGAATCTGCTGCTTCGATTCGGTCAGGCGGCGCGCGATAGTCTTGCGCATGTTGCTGAGCTTGATCGTCTCGTGCGGCGTCTCGCTCGAAACCGGAGCGGCCTGGGCGGCGGCAGGTGCCGCGGCCTGCGCCGGAGCGGCAGGCTTCGGGGCGGACGCGCCTTCCAGGTCCGCCTTGACAATGCGGCCGTGCGGCCCCGATCCGGTGACACTGGCAAGATCGACCCCCTGCTGCGCCGCCAGACGCCGCGCGAGCGGGCTGGCCTTGACGCGATCGCCCGATGCGGCCGGCTTTGCCGCCGGAGCCGAAGCGGCTTCACGCGCGGGGGGCTCGGCTTTCGGCGCCGGCTTGGGTGCCGCCGCCTCAGGCTCGGCTTTCTTCTCGGCCTTGGGCTGGGCCGGCGCGGCGGATGCGGCGGCGGCGGCATCCTCGCCTTCCTCAGCGATCAGCGCGATCGGCGCGCCGACCTTCACCCCGTCAGTCCCCTCGGCAATGAGAAGCTTGGCGACCGTTCCTTCGTCGACCGCCTCGAACTCCATCGTCGCCTTGTCGGTCTCGATCTCGGCGAGGAGATCGCCGGATTTCACCACATCCCCTTCCTTCACCAGCCATTTGGCCAGCGTGCCTTCCTCCATCGTCGGAGAAAGCGCGGGCATCTTGAGCTCGATCGGCATGAATGGGGCCTCTTCCTCGGGAACGGTTTCGCCCCCTCTCTGCCATCGGGGCGGTGCCGGTCAAGGCTCACGCTTGCGCGCGGCGCGCAAATCACCCATCGTCGGACGCAAGAGGGGGAAGGCAAGCCGCCATGCGGACCTATCTGGTCGTGATTGACGAGAATGAGGAAGCGCGCGTTGCGCTGCGCTTCGCCGCGCGCCGCGCCGCCAAGACAGGCGGATCGGTGGAAATATTGGCGCTCATCGCACCGCCCGAATTCGTTCAGTGGGGCGGCGTGCAGGCGGCGATGGAAGAGGAAGCGAAGCTGCGCGCCGAAGCCCTCGTCGCCCAGGCGGCGGGCGAATTGATCGAGGAAACCGGGCTGCGTCCCGCTATCACCGTGCGTCAGGGCGAACCGATCGCCGTCGTCCGCGCGCTGCTGCGCGACCGGCCCGATACGGCGGCGCTCGTGCTCGGCGCGGCGGCGAGCGGTGGCCCCGGCCCCCTCGTACAGCATTTCGCGGGCACCGATTCGGGCAAGATGCCCTGCCCCGTCATGATCGTCCCCGGCTCGCTCAGCGACGAGGCGCTCGACCGGCTGAGCTAGAGTGATTTCAAGGCAGATTGAATCATCTGCCGGCCCGGAAATGACGGCACGCAAAACCCTCAGTCCAGAATCACCTTGCCCCGGCCGCGCTTGATCGCGCCGCGCGCCATCTTGCTTTCCAGCCGGCGCGCCTTCGCCGCCTTGCCGGGCTTCGTCTTCACCCGCCGCGTGGGCAGATCATGCGCCTCGGCGAGCAACTGGCCGAGACGCGCCCGCGCCTCCGTCCGGTTCGCCTCCTGCGTGCGGTGGCCGCGCGCGACGAGCACGATCTCGCCCTCGCTTGTAAAGCGGCTGCCCGCCAGTTGCTTCAGCCGCGCGAACACCGGCGGCGAAAGGCGCAACGCATAGACGTCGAGCCGGATCTGCACCGCCGTCGCCACCTTGTTGACATTCTGGCCGCCCGGCCCCGTCGCGGCGAGAAACTTCTCCTCGATCGCCTCCTCGGGGATCGGAAAGGTATCAGGTGGGGAAGGCATCGCCGAATCCAGCCGCCGCGAATCGGGCGGGCAAGGGTGCCTCGGCCTCGATCGCCGGCTTGCCCGTGCGCGGCACGACCAGCCGCCAGGCATGGAGCAGCATCGCCCCGTCGGCCGCCGCCCCATAGACCCTGTCCCCCACGATAGGGGCGCCGAGGCCGCTGGCGGCATGGACGCGAATCTGATGCGTCCGCCCGGTCTCGGGGGCAAAGGCGATCAGGCTGCGGCCATTCATCACCGCGACCCGCCGCCAGCCGGTCCGCGCCGGCTTGCCCTTCGAATTACCCACCATTCGCCAGCCCGCCTCGCGCGTGCTGACCTTGGCGAGCGGCAGATCGATCGTCCCCGCCTTTTCCTTTGGTACGCCCTCGACAACTGCAAGATACTGCTTTTCCACCGTGCCCGCCTCGAACGCGGCGGCGAAGCGCTTGTGCGCCTTGGGATTGCGCGCAAGCAGCAGGCAACCCGACGTGTCGCGATCGAGCCGGTGGACCGCGCTCGGCCAGCGCTGGAAGCCGAATCGCAGCGAATCGAGGTGATTTTCAAGGCTGAGCGATCCGTCGCGCGGCGTCGTCACCGGCAGGCCCGCGGGCTTGTCGAGAACCATCGCTTCGGCGTCGATGAAAAGGACATGATCGGCAAGCATGACGCGAACACCCGCAAAAGCCAGCCGCAGGCTGGATGCCCCGTGAGGATTCGAACCTCAATTGACGGAGTCAGAGTCCGTAGTCTTACCTTTAGACGACGGGGCAGCAGCGGATCGGCGAAATAGGGGGCGTTTCCGGCACTGTCAACGCGTGAGGCACGTCGCCCGCGACGGCGCCCTCGCAGCCCCCTTGCCGTGCGGGGCGACGCCCGATAATCTCACCCCCAAGTTCCGGCGGCACAGGCCGTTCGGTAGAATATATAAGAGCGAACATACATGGCGCATCGGCCCGCAACGGCGCAGCCGTCGCCCCGGCATCCAAGGGGCGGCAGCGCGCCGGCATCACCTCGGGGGCTCCTGTCACGGCGCACCTACGCGGCTCTCGACCTCGGCACCAACAATTGCCGACTCCTCATCGCGCGGCCGTCCGAAGAGGGATTCGTCGTCATCGATGCCTTTTCCCGGATCGTCCGCCTTGGCGAGGGGCTCGCCTCGACCGGGCGGCTGAGCGACGCGGCGATGGACCGGGCGCTGAAGGCGCTGTCGATCTGCGCCGATAAGCTATGTCGCCGCCACGTTTCGCTCGTCCGTTCGGTGGCGACCGAGGCCTGTCGTCGCGCCGCCAATGGCGACGAGTTCGTCCGCCGCGTTCATGCCGAAACGGGCATCGCGCTCGACGTGATTTCGGCCGAGCAGGAGGCACGGCTCGCGGTTCTCGGCTGCCATGTGTTGCTGGAGCCGGGCGACGGGCCGGCACTGATCTTCGATATCGGCGGCGGATCGACCGAACTGGTGCTGATCGAACCGGGCGGCCCGCGTCCGCGCGTGATAAGCTGGTACAGCGCGCCGCTCGGCGTCGTCTCGCTCACCGAGGTCGAGCCGCACGATTTCGCCTCGCGCGAGGAACGGCTGGCAGCCTATGCGCGCATGCGCCGCCGCGTGGCGGAGAGCTTTACGGACTTCGCGGCCCGGATCGCCCCGCATCGGAACGGCCGCTGCCGGCTGCTCGGCACCAGCGGTACGGTGACGACGCTCGCCAGCGTCCACCTTGGCCTGCCCGCATATGATCGCCGCCAGATCGACGGGCTGATCGTGCCGTCGGACGCAATGCGCGCGATCAGCGAGCATATGTCGGCCCTGTCGGTGCCCGAACGGATGGCCTTGCCTTGCATCGGCCAGGAACGCGCCGACCTTGTCGTCGCCGGCTGCGCGATCCTCGACGAAATTCTGAGCTTATGGCCCGCCGAGCGGCTGGGCGTCGCCGATCGCGGCATTCGCGAGGGCATATTGCGCCTGCTGATGGCGCGCGAGCTGGAACGGATATGAGCCGCGGCGGATCGGGCGGGCGTCGCCACCTTACCAACGCGCGCGGACGCACCGCATCCTCGACCCGCTGGCTCGAACGCCAACTCAACGATCCCTATGTCCGCAAGGCGAAGGCGGAAGGCTATCGCTCGCGCGCGGCCTTCAAACTGATCGAACTGGACGAGCGTTTTCACCTGCTCAAGGGCGTCCGCCATGTCGTCGATCTCGGCATCGCGCCCGGTGGCTGGACGCAAGTCGTCCGCAAGCTTGCGCCACAGGCGAAGATCGTGGGGATCGACCTGCTGCCCGTCGATCCGATCGAGGGCGTCGAGATTCTCCAGATGGACTTCATGCTCGACACCGCCCCCGCTTTGCTCGCCGATTCGCTGGGTGGGGCGGCGGACCTCGTCCTGTCCGATATGGCCGCGAACACGGTGGGCCATCCCCAGACCGATCATCTGCGCACCATGGCGCTGGTCGAGGCCGGCGCCGCCTTCGCGGGCGAAATCCTCCGCCCCGGCGGCGCCTATGTCGCCAAGGTGCTGGCGGGTGGCGCCGACAACACGCTGGTCGCCGAGCTGAAACGGATGTTCGCGACCGTGAAGCACGCCAAGCCGCCGGCGAGCCGCAAGGATTCGTCCGAATGGTATGTGATCGCGCAAGGGTTCAAGGGCGAAAAGCCCGCCGCCTGATCGCCTATTTCTGCGCCAGGACCCGCTCGATACGCCGATCGGGCACCAGCCACATGATCGCCGTGACGGCATAGCAGAGGAGCGACAGCCCCGTCTGATCGAACCAGGCGGCGGCGATACCGACCGCGTAGAGCAGCGGGGATATCTTCCCCTTGAAATCTCCGCCCAGCGCGCGCGCCAGCAAACCGTCCTTCCCTTCGCGGGCCAGCAGCGCGCGTTGCAGCACATAATAAGCGATGGCGGCGGCCAGCAGGTTGAAGCCGTAGAAGATCATCGGCCAGCGGCCGAATTCATTCTCGCCCATCCATCCCGTCGTGAAAGGCAGGAGCGACAGCCAGAAGAGCAGATGCAGGTTCGCCCAGAGCACCCCGCCGCCGACGTTGCGCACCGCGTGCATGATGTGGTGGTGATTGTTCCAGTAGATGCCGACATAGACGAAGCTCAGCAGGTAGCTCAGCAATTTGGGCCAGAGGGTCAGGAGGGCGAAAAGGCCTGCTTCATGAGGCACTTGCAATTCCAACACCATGATCGTGATGATGATGGCGAGCACGCCGTCGCTGAACGCCTCGAGTCTGCCCGGTCCCATGCCTTCGCCCCCTTATGCCCGGCCGACCATAAGGCAGCCGCCGCTCGCCGTCACCAGCCGCCGCGTCGCGGAATGGGAGGGATTCGCGATCACCGTCGCGGTTTCGCCCTCCTCGACGATCCGGCCCGCCTCCATCACCGCAATCCGATGGCAGAGCCGCCGGGCGAGCGCGAGATCGTGGGTGATGAAGAGCAAGGCCAGTCCGCGCGACCGCTGCAACCGGGCGAGCAGGTCGATAACCCGCGCGCCGGTCAGCACGTCGAGCGCCGACGTCGCCTCGTCGAGCAGCAGCAGCGCCGGATCGGCCGCGAGCGCGCGGGCGAGCGCGACACGCTGCGCCTGCCCACCCGAAAGCTCGGCCGGGCGTCGCGACGCAAAGGCGGCGCCCAACTCCACCTCTTCGAGCAGCTGCGCCACACGCGCCGCCCGATTGGCGGTGGACAGTTCGGGCATCAGGTGGCGCAACGGCTCGGCCACGCTGTCCGCCACGCGCCAGAGCGGATCGAGGCTCGCCACCGGGTCCTGAAAGACCGGCTGGATCGCGCGCCGATCGGCAACCCGCATCCGCGCGCGGGGCGGCAGCGGCAGGCCACGCCACAGCACCGCGCCGCTTTCGATCGGCCCGAGCTGGGCGATGGCGCGGCCCAACGTCGATTTGCCCGATCCCGATCCGCCGACGAGCGCCAGCGCCTCGCCCGCCGCGACATGCAGGCTGGCTCGGTCCACCGCCGCGATCCGGCCCCGCCGCCAGCCGGGCCGCGGAAAGGACACCGTGATGGCCCGCGCCTCCAGCAGCATCTCCCCGGTCGGCGGAAGCGCGGGCGCGGGATCGTCGAGGCGGGGTGACGCTGCGATCAGCGCCTGCGTATAGGGCGCAACCGGCTGCGTCATTACCGCGTGAGCCGCGCCCTGTTCGACCACCCGGCCTTCGTGCAGCACGAGGACGCGATCGGCATGCGCCGCCACCTCGCCCAGATCATGGCTGACGAGGAGCAGGGCCAGCCCCTCCTCGGCGCGCAGCCGATCGAACAGGCCAAGAATCGCGTGCCGCAGTTCGGCGTCGAGCGCGGAGGTCGGCTCGTCGGCGACGAGCAGCTTCGGGCGATGGGCGATGGCGGCGGCGATCATCACCCGTTGCCGTTCGCCACCCGACAGGCGATGCGGATATTGATCGAGCCGCTCGTCAGCGCGCGCGAGGTCGACGCGGGTGAGCAGCGCCGCGAGGTCGGCGCGCGAGGGCCGCGCCGCGCCCGCCTGCCGCCACGCCTCGGCAAGCTGCACGCCCACCTTGAGATGCGGGGTCAGCGCGGTCATCGGCTGCTGGAACACGAAGCCGGCCGCGCGCGCCCGTCTCCGCCGCAGCGTTTCAGCATCGGCACCGATCAGGTCCACCCCGTCGAGCCGGGCCGAACCTTCGGCATGCAGCGGCGAGAGGCCAAAGGGGGCAAGGCAGGTCTGGCTCTTGCCCGATCCCGACGCGCCGGCGAGCGCGACACATTCCCCGCGCCCGATCGCGAAACCCACATCCCCGACGATCGCGCGCTCCCCCGCCCGGATGCGGAGCCGGTCGACGGCGTAGACGCTCACGCCGCCAGCCGGTCGCGCAGCCGCTCGCCCGCCAGCGTGAGGCAAATCAGGATGGCGACGAGCAGTCCGCCAGGCAGCAGCAGGGCGACGGGCGCCATGTCCATGTCGTCCGCGCCTTCCTTGACGAGGATGCCGAGTGAGGTCAGCGGCTCCTGCACGCCGAGGCCCAGGAAGGAGAGAAAGCTTTCCACCATCACCACCTGCGGCACGGTGAGCAGCAGATAGGCGATGGCGACGCCCGCCAGATTGGGCAGGACATGGCCCCGCATGATCGCGAACGGCCGCGCCCCCGACGCCTCCGCCGCCAGCACGAAGGGCCGTTCGCGCAAGGCCATCACCTGCCCGCGCACCACCCGCGCCATCGTCAGCCACTCGACCGCGCCGATGCCGAGGAAGACGAGCAGGATCGAGCGGCCGAACAGCGCCATCAGCAGAATTACGACGAACATGAAGGGCAGCGGATAGAGCAGATCGACGATCCGCATCATCGCCTCGTCGATCCGCCCGCCGCACCAGCCGGCGACCGCGCCCCACGCCACGCCGATGACGAGCGCGACCAGCGCCGCCGCGCCCGCCACCGCCAGCGTCACCCGCGTGCCGACGAGCGCGCGGGCGAGCAGGTCGCGCCCCACCGCGTCGGTGCCGAGCAGATGGCCGGGCGATAAAGCGGGCGCGCGCACCGCCTGCCAGTCGATCACGTCATAGCCCCAGGGCAGGAAAGGCGGCACGACGAGCGCGAGCATGACGATCAGGCCGAAAAGGAGGAGCGGCTTCATCCCCGGATGCGCGGATCGAGCCAGCCGTAGAGCAGGTCGGCCAGAAGATTGAACAGGAGGATCAGCGCGGCATAGAGCGTCACCACGCCGAGGACGAGCGGATAGTCGCGGTTGAGCGCGCCCTGGACGAAATAACGACCGAGGCCCGGCAGCGCGAACACTGTTTCGATCACCACCGCCCCCGTCAACAGGCCCGCCGCCGCCGGCCCGACATAGCTCGCCACCGGCACCAATGCGGGGCGCAGCGCATGGCGCAGGATGATCCACGCCGGCGCGAGGCCGCGGGCGCGCGCGGTGCGGATATGGTCCTGCGCCAGCGCACCCGCGAGGCCGGCCCGGCTGAGCTTCGCGATCGCGCCCGCCACCGGCAGCGCCAGCGCGATGACCGGAAGCAACAGATGCGCCGGATCGCCGCCGCCCCAGCCCGACACCGGCAGCCAGCCCGCCCACAGGCCGAACAGCAGCACGAGCAACGGGCCGGTGACGAAGGTGGGCAGGACGGTGAGCAGGGTCGCGCCATGCATCAGCGCGCGATCCGCCCGGCCGCCGGCGCGCGCCGCCGCCCAGATGCCCGCGCCGAGGCCAAGCAGCAACGCAAGGGCCAGCGCCAGACCACCCAGCGTCAGCGAGATCGGCAGGCCCTGCCGCACGAGATCGGTGACGGTGAAATCGCGATAGACGAGTGAGGGGCCGAAATCGCCCTGCGCCAGCCGCGCCACGTAGCGGAAAAGCTGCTCGCCCAGCGGCCGGTCAAGGCCATAGGCGCTTGCCAGCGCGGCGCGGGTCGCCGGATCGAGCGCGCGCTCGCCATCGAACGGCCCGCCGGGAGCGAGCCGCATCAGCACGAAAGACAGAAGAATGACCGCACCCAGCGTCGGCAGCGCGGTCAGCAGCCGGCGGAGGAGAAGCGCCAGCACCCCCTGCCCCGTCAGCCCCTCTATTGCGGAGCGGCGGGTGCGGCCGGCGCGGTCGAGGCGCTTGCCTCCTGCCCGGCGCCTTCGGGCGCGGCGATGATGTCGCGCGTCGTCTGCCCCTTGTCGACGACGAGAGTGGACGGATCGCCCGCATCGGCGCGGATACCGTCCTCGGCACGCTCGCCGCCCGCCTTCTGGAGCAGCGCCTTCTCGGCCGGGCTGCGCTTCGCCGGGCCGCCGAACATCGCCTGCAGCGCCTGCGTGCTCGAATCGGCGGCCTGCGGACGCGGCGCGCCGGGCTTCGGCGGGACGAGCGCGAAATCGGGCGGGATCACCAGCGGCGCCTGGCGGGCCACGGCGAATTCGTCGGGCGCGCCATGCTTGCCGGAGGCGAAGACGCCCGCCCGGCCGCCGCCGCATCCCGCGAGCGCCAGCACCGCCACCGCCGCCATCACCTTATACACGTCACGCATTCGCATTCTCCGCCGGATCGCGCCGCTCACGCGTCAACAGGGCGCGAAGCACGAGGAGCAGCACGCCGATGCTAATCGCCGCGTCCGCCACATTGAAGACCAAAAAGGGATGCCAGTCGCCGAAATGCAAGTCGAGGAAATCGACGACATAGCCGAAACGTACCCTGTCGACGATATTGCCGATCGCGCCGCCGAGCACCAGCCCCAGCGCCACCACGTCGAACCGCTTGCGCTCGCGCCACAGCCAGACTGCGACGAAGCTGGCGATCAGCGCGGTGAGCGCGACGAGCAGCCACCGTTCCGTCACCGATCCGGCGCGCAGGAAGCCCATCGAGACGCCATGATTCGCGACGAAACGCAGGTCGAAGATCGGCAGCAGGCTGATCGCCTGTCGTTCGAACAAGGCAAGCGGACCGACGACGAACCACTTTGCAAGCTGATCGACGATGAAGACGACAAGCGCGATCGCGAAACCCAGCCGCCGATGGGTGATCGCGGCGGCCGTCATCCCACCACCTCCGCGCATCGCCCGCACAGCGCGCCGTCCGCCGTCACCTCGGGCAGGTGCCGCCAGCAGCGGCCGCATTTGTGGTAGGTAACGCGTCCTATATCAGCGACTTCCGACATGATGTGTTCAGGCAATGAGGGATCAGCTTTGATTTCCACCAAGCCTGCAATGCACAATTCCGTAAAATCGGCAGAGGGCATCAACTCTGCGTCGGCCAGAGAACGAACTTGGAGTTGCAAATAGCCTTCCAAGCTAGAGCCAATTTTTTTATCTCGCCGCAAACGTTCCAGAGCGCCGGTCACAATCTGACGTAATTCGCGCAAACGACGATATTTGCCGCCCAGCGCCTCGTCGCGCCAGCCGCTCTCCACCTCGGGCCATTCGAGCAGGTGGATGCTGCCGCCCTCGGGATAGCGCGTGCCCCATACCTCCTCGGCGGTGAAGCAGAGGATCGGCGCGGCATAGCGGACGAGCGCGTGGAACAGCATATCGAGCACCGTGCGATAGGCGCGGCGCTTCACACTGTCCGGCGCGTCGCAGTAGAGGCTGTCCTTGCGGATATCGAAGAAGAAGGCCGACAGGTCGTTATTCGCGAAATCGGTGAGCGCGCGGATATAGCGATTGAACTCGAACCCGTCGGTCGCCGCACGCAGTTCGGCATCGAGGCCGGCGAGCAAATGGAGCACATAGCGCTCCAGTTCCGGCATCTCCTGCACGGCGATGCGTTCGGCGTCGGTGAAGCCGTCGAGCGCGCCGAGCAGGTAGCGGAACGTATTGCGTAGCTTGCGATAGGCGTCGGACGTGCCGGCGAGGATCTCCTTGCCGATCCGCACATCCTCGAAATAATCGGTGGACGCCACCCACATGCGCAGGATGTCGGCCCCGCTCTCGTTGATGATCTTGAGCGGATCGACGACATTGCCGAGGCTCTTGGACATCTTGCGGCCCTGCCCGTCGAGCGCGAAGCCGTGGGTGAGCACCGCTTCATAGGGCGCGCGCCCGCGCGTGCCACAGCTTTCGAGCAGCGACGACTGGAACCAGCCGCGATGCTGGTCGGACCCTTCGAGATACAGGTCCGCCCGGACGCCCGCGCCATAGCGCGCCTCGATCACGAAGGCGTGCGTCGAACCCGAATCGAACCAGACGTCGAGAATGTCGGTGATGGCCTCATAATCGGCGGGGTCGCGATCCGGCCCCAGCAGCGCGGCATGATCGGCGGTGAACCACGCATCCGCCCCGCCCGCGCGGAAGGCGGCGACGATGCGGGCGTTCACTTGCGGGTCGCGCAGATATTCGCCCGTCTTGCGATTGACGTAGAGCGCGATCGGCACGCCCCAGGCGCGCTGGCGGCTGATCACCCAGTCGGGTCGCCCCTCCACCATCGCATGAATGCGGTTCTTCGCCTTGGCGGGCACCCAGCGGGTGCGTTCGATCGCGTCGAGCGCGGTTTCGCGCAACGTCGCCGCGTTCGACTGATGGCCGCGGATATATTCTTCCTCGGCACAGCGCGGGGCGAGGCCGTCCGCCGCGATCGGCCGGTCCATCGGGATGAACCATTGCGGCGTGCAGCGGAAGATCACCTTCGCCTTGGAACGCCAGCTATGCGGATAGCTGTGCTTATAATCGTGCGACGCCGCGATCAGCCCGCCCGCCGCGCGCAGATCGTTGCAGATCGGCCCGTCCGGCGCGTTCAGCTTCGGCGCGATGACGCTGCCCTGCCCGCCCATCCACGCCCAGTCGGCGCGATACCGCCCGTCATTCTCCACCGCGAAGACCGGATCGATGCCATGCGCCCGGCACAGCAGGAAATCGTCCTCGCCATGATCGGGCGCCATGTGGACCAGCCCGGTGCCGCTGTCGGTGGTAACGAACTCACCCGGCAGGAAAGGGCGCGGCCGCAGAAAAAACTCGGCCAGCGGCGAATCCGGATGCACCGTCTCAAGCCCCTCCCCTTCAGGGGAGGGGTTGGGGTGGGGGTTCTCAACCTGCTCCGACGTGCCTTGCTGGACGCCCCCACCCCCGGCCCCTCCCCTGAAGGGGAGGGGTGAGAGGAGGTTCGCCATTGGGTGGCGCGCGATCGTGCCGGCGAGTTCAGCGCCCTTCCAGACTTTCCCGTGAACACCGTCCGTCTCGTCTGCATTTGCATGACGAGCGCGCAACTGCCCAGCGAGTGCCTCAGCCACCAGAAGCCGCTTGCCGCTCGCTTCCACCAACACATAATCCACATCCGGCCCGTAGGCGATCGCCTGGTTGACCGGGATCGTCCAGGGCGTCGTCGTCCAGATGACCGCATAGGCGCCGACCAGTTCTTCGATCGGCGATTGTGTAATCTGGAACGCCACGTCGATCTGGGTCGAGACGATGTCCTCATATTCGACCTCGGCCTCGGCGAGGGCGGTCTTTTCGACCGGACTCCACATGACCGGCTTCGCGCCGCGATAGAGTTGACCCGTCTCGGCGAATTTCAGCAGCTCGCCGACGATCGACGCCTCGGCCTCATATTTCATGGTGAGATAGGGATCGTCCCAATCGCCCATGATGCCCAGCCGCTTGAACTGGTCGCGCTGCACGGCGACCCATTTTTCGGCATAGGCGCGGCATTCGGCGCGGAACTGGACGGGATCGACCTCGTCCTTGTTCAGCTTCTTCGCGCGATATTGCTCCTCGACCTTCCATTCGATCGGAAGCCCGTGGCAATCCCAGCCGGGGACATAGGGCGCGTCCTTGCCGAGCAGCGACTGGCTGCGGACGATGATGTCCTTCAGCACCTTGTTCATCGCATGGCCCATATGGATGTCGCCATTGGCGTAGGGCGGGCCGTCGTGGAGGAGGAAGCGCTTGCGGCCCGCGCGGGCCTTCCGCAGGGCGGCATAGAGCCCGTCCGCCTCCCATTTGGCGAGGATCGCGGGTTCCTTCTGGGCGAGGCCCGCCTTCATGGGAAAAGCGGTCTTCGGCAGGAAGACGGTGGAGCGCCAGTCTTGGGCGGGGGTGTCGGGCGTATCGGTCATCGGTGCCGCGCCGTTTAGGCGACGCGCGGGGTGGCGGCAAGCAGCGCCCGCGCTTCCTCGCAATCCTCGGCGATCTGGCGCTTGAGCGCGTCCAATCCGTCGAAGCGCATTTCAGGACGCAGATAGCGGATCAGCTCCACCGCGATCGTCTGGCCGTACAGGTCCCCCGAAAAATCGAAGAAATAAGGCTCCAGCAATTCCTTCGGCGGATCGAAGGAGGGACGCAGGCCGAGATTGGCCGCGCCGTCCACCACCCGCCCATCAGGCAAGCGGCCACGCACCGCATAGATGCCGTAAGCGGGGCGTATATAACCGTTCAGCAGCAGATTGGCCGTCGGAAAGCCCATCTCGCGCCCCATCTTGTCGCCATGCTGGACGACGCCCTCGATCGTGAAGGGGCGCGTGAGCAGCCGCGCCGCCGTCGCGCAATCGCCCGCCGCCACCGCGTCGCGCACCCGGCTGGACGAGACGACGCCGCCCCCGTCCGCCACCGCGCCCACCGCCTCGGTATCGATATGATAGCGCCCGCCCAGTTCGGCGAGCGTCACGACATTGCCCGCGCGGGCATGGCCGAAGGTGAAATCCTGTCCGGTGACGAGCGCCACCGCGCCCGTGCGCGCGGCGACGCGATCGGCCACGAACTCTTCCGGAGTCGCCGCCGCCAGATCGGCATCGAAATCAAACACCAGCATCGCGTCGGCCCCGGCCCCGGCGAACAGCCGCTCGCGCTGGGCAAGCGTCGTAAGCTGGAAGGGCGGCGTTTCGGGATGAAAGAAACGGACGGGATGCGGATCGAAGGTCGCGACGATCAGCGGCACGCCCCGACGCCGCGCCTGGATACGCGCCCGCTCCACCACCGCCTGATGGCCGCGATGGAATCCGTCGAAATTGCCCAGCGCGAGGACTGCGCCACGGAGGCGTTCCGGCAGGGCCTGGGCGTTAGTTAGCCGTTCCATCGGGCGCTGCTATAGAAACAGGATCGTCATCCGCCAAGCGCGCGCGGTCAGCCGCGCACCAGCGTGACAAAGCTGTAGGCGGGCCGATCGCCCGCGGCGGGATGATCCTCGCGCGCCACCTCGCGCCACTGAGCGGGATCGAAGGCGGGCAGCGTCACATCGCCCGCGATGTCGGCATGCACCTCGGTCAACTCCACCCGATCGGCACGATCGAGGAACAGCGCGAAGATGTCGCTGCCGCCGATCACCGATATGCGCGGCGCATTGGCGAGGCGCACCGCCTGATCGACGTCATGCGCCACCTCGGCGCCCTCCGCGCTCCACTTCTCGTCGCGGGTCAGCACGATATGGCGGCGGCCGGGCAGCAGGCCGGGCAGGCTGTCGAACGTCTTGCGCCCCATCACCATCGGCGTGCCGTCGGTCAGCATCTTGAAGCGGCGCAGGTCAGCGGGCAGATGCCAGGGCAAGGCCCCGTCGCGGCCGATGACGCCATTGTCAGCGCGCGCGACGACGAGAGCGATTCCCGGCCCTTTCACGCCGTCGTCCGGACCATAAGGGGTGCCTTGTTTTCGGTCATGGAAAGAGCCCCTCCTGCCCCGCGCGCCTTATGGCGACGTCGGCCACGCCCTCTATCCAGCAAGCCGTTGCCGCCGACAAGCCGGAAACCCGTCTTTCGCGTCACCGCGCGCTCATGCTAGAAGCGGGCTATTATGACCGCCACCACCCTCCTCAGCGACCGCGCCATCGATGCCGACGCGCTGATCGCCGACATGGGCGCCCGCGCGCGGGCCGCCGCCACCGTGCTCGCCCGCGCCGCCACCGCCCGCAAGGCGGCCGCGCTCACCGCTGCCGCTTCCGCGCTGCGTCGCCTCGCGCCGGAGATACTGGCCGCCAATGCAAAGGATGTCGCGGCGGGCGAGGCGAACGGCCTGTCGGGCGCGATGCTCGACCGGCTGAAGCTCGATACCAGGCGGCTCGAAGGCATAGCCGGCGCGCTGGAGGCAGTGGCGGCGCTCCCCGATCCGGTCGGCAGCGTGATCGACGAACGCACCGCGCTGGCGGGCTTTCCCCTGACGCGCGTGCGCGTGCCGCTGGGCGTCGTCGGCATCATCTATGAAAGCCGGCCCAACGTGACCGCGGATGCGGGCGCGCTCTGCCTGATGGCGGGCAATGCCGCGATCCTGCGCGGCGGATCGGAAGCAATCCACAGCAGCCGCGCGATCCATGCCGCGCTGGTGGAGGGCCTCAGCGCCGCCGGCCTGCCCGAGGACGCGATCCAGCTCGTGCCCGTCACCGATCGCGCGGCGGTGGGCGCGATGCTGAAGGCCGCCGGGCTGATCGACATCATCGTGCCGCGCGGCGGCAAGTCGCTGGTGGCGCGCGTGCAGGAGGAAGCGCGCGTGCCGGTGCTCGCGCATCTCGACGGGATCAATCATCTCTATATCGACAAGGCCGCCGATCCCGCGATGGCGCGCACGCTGACGCTGAACGCCAAGATGCGACGCACGGGCATCTGCGGCGCGATGGAAACGCTGCTGATCGACCGCACCTATGACGATCCGGCCGCCCTTGTCACCGCCCTGATCGACGCGGGGTGCGAGGTGCGCGGCGCGGCGGAGGTGGCGGCGCTCGACGCGCGCGTCCGCCCCGTCACGGCGGAGGATTGGGATACCGAATATCTAGAGGCGATCTGCTCGGTCGCGCTGGTCGACGGGCTGGACGGCGCGCTTGCCCATATCGCCGCGCATAGTTCGGGCCATACCGACGCGATCGTTACCGCCGACGAGGCGACCGCCGAACGTTTCCTCGCCGAGGTCGATTCGGCGATCGTGCTGTGGAACGCCTCCACCCAGTTCGCCGATGGCGGCGAATTCGGGCTTGGGGCCGAGATCGGCATTTCCACTGGCCGCCTGCATGCGCGCGGGCCGGTCGCGCTCGAAGGGCTCACCACCTATAAGTGGGTGGGACGCGGAACGGGGCAGGCCCGGCCTTGACGCATCGAAGCAGGGCCGGCCGGAGGATCCCGACCGGCCTGCTCGGCGGATCGTTCAACCCCGCCCACACCGCTCATCGTCGGATCAGCCTGTTCGCGCGCGAAGCCCTCGCGCTCGACGAAGTGTGGTGGCTCGTCTCGCCGGGCAACCCGCTGAAGGCCGACGCGTCCGACATGGCGCCGCTTGTCGCCCGCCTCGCCTCGGCGCGCGCGATGGCCCGGCGCGCGCCGATTCGCGTGACCGCGATCGAACGCGAGCTGGGCACGCGCTACACCGCCGACACGCTGCAAAAGCTCGTTCGCCTTTATCCCCACCGGCGTTTCATCTGGCTGATGGGCAGCGACAATCTCGCCCAGTTGCCCCGCTGGAAGGACTGGCGGCGGATCGCGCGCACGGTTCCGATTGCCGTCATCGCCAGACCGGGATATGATAGCACCGCTCGCGCCGTAAGGGCGATGGGCTGGCTGCGGCAGTTCGTCCGGCCCGCACGCCAGGGGAAATGCTGGACGACGTGGAGACCGCCGGCGCTCGTGCTGTTGCGCTTTCGCCCCGACCCAGGATCCGCGACCCGGCTGCGGGCCGAAAACCCGCTCTGGTTTCATGCCTTCACCCACCATGCCCTGCGCGACTCCGTGACGCGCAAGGCCATAGATTAGGAAAATCTTTGCCTCTCAGTACCGCCGCCCGCGAGGGCACCGAAGATACAGGGCCATCAGCCGCGCTTCACAAGCTCGTGCTCCGCTCGCTCGATGACGATCAGGCCCTGGAGGTCGTCACCATCCCGCTCGCCGGCAAAAGCAGCATCGCCGATCATATGGTGATCGCCAGCGGCCGTTCGACGCGTCAGGTCGCCTCGATGGCGCAGAAGCTGGTCGAGCGGATCAAGGCCGAAACCGGCCGCACCGCGCGCACCGAGGGGCTGCCCACCGCCGACTGGGTGCTGATCGATGCCGGCGACGTGATCGTCCACCTCTTCCGCCCCGAGGTCCGCAGCTTCTACAATCTGGAGCGCATGTGGGGTTTCGAGGAGGAGAAGGACGCGCCGGGCCGGGCAACCGCCGAAGCCTGAGGCGTTGCTCCTCCACATCGTCGCGCGCGGCAGGATCGGACGGGGGCCGGAGGCGGAACTGGTCGATCGCTACATGAAGCGGATCGCCTGGCCGACGAAGATCACCGAGCTTCCCGATCGCGGCGGCCGCATGCCCGATGCGGCGGCCGGCACGATGCGCGTCATGCTCGACGAAAAGGGCGAGCAACTCGGCTCGCGCGCCTTCGCGGAGAGGCTGGGCCGCTGGCGCGACGACGGCCGTCGCGAGGCGCGTTTCCTGATCGGCGCGGCCGATGGATTCGACGATGCGACCCGCGCCGAGGCGGACCTTCTGCTGGCGTTCGGCACAGCGACCTGGCCGCACCTGATGGCACGGGCGATGCTGGCCGAACAGCTCTGGCGCGCGACGAGCATCCTCGCCGGCCACCCCTATCATCGCGAGGGATGAGGGCGATGCGCCGTTTGCCCCGCGCCGGGCTGCTTCTCCTCCTGGTGCCTGGCGCAGGCGTTCCCGCTGCACGGCTGATCGGCGCGGCGCCGATCGAAGCCTCGCGCGAGGCGCTCGCCGAGGCGCGGCGGGATGCGCGCGCCGCCGCCGCCCAGGCCGGGCGGCTCGAAGCGCAGGCGAAAGCGACCGCCCGGAAGGCGAGGCGCGCCCAGGCGGCGGAGGCTGCGGCCGCCGCGCGCGTCCGCGCCGCCGAGGCGGAGGTCGCCGCCGCCGAGGCACGCGTCGCGCTGGCCGAACAGGTACAGGCCGACCAGCAGGCGCGCCTCGCCACGCGGCGCGCGCCGGTGTTGCGATTGACGGCGGCGTTGCAGGTGATGGCGCGGCGGCCGCCCGCGCTGGCGCTGCTCCAGCCGGGCTCGATCACCGATATGGCGCATGTCCGCGCGCTGCTCGCCGAGGCGGTGCCGGCGATCAAAGCACGTACCGCCGACCTCCGCGCGGATATGGAGCAGAGCGCCCGCCTGCGTGACGAGGCGGAAAAGGCGGCGACGGCGCGACGTGTCGCCCGCGCGCGGCTGGAAAAAGATCGTCTCGCGCTCGCCGCGATCGAGGCCGATCTTCGCGGCCAGTCGCAAACCTATGTCGATCAGGCGATGCACGCGCAGGATCGCGCCCTCGCGCTCGGCGCGGAAGCGCGCGACATTGTCGACCTGATGCACCGCGCCGATGCCGAGGACGCCACGCGCACGCGCCTCGCCGCCTTGTCCGGCCCCTTGCCGCGCCCGGCGATCGCGGGCGCGGTCCCGCCGCTCCTCGTCCGCTCCGCGCCCAAGAAGCGGCCATTCAGGATGCCGGTGGCGGGCCGGATCGTCACCGGTTTCGGCGAATTGTCGCCCGCCGGCATCCGCGCGCGCGGCCTCACCCTCGCCACCGCGCCGAATGCGCATGTGATCGCGCCGGCGGACGGCAAGATCGTTTATGGCGGCCCGTTCCACGGCTATGGCCGGATCGTCATCGTCGATCATGGCGCGGGCTGGACGAGCGTGCTGACCGGCCTTGCCGCGCTTGCCGTCGATGTGGGCGATCGCGTGCGCCGCGGCGATCCGATCGGCCGCGCCGATGCCGTCCGGCCGACCGTCACGATCGAGCTGCGGCATGACGACAAGCCGGTGGACCTCGCCGGCCTCGCCAACGGATAAGCACGGCATTGCCCGCCTTTTGTCGATCCGCAAAAGCATGTAACGTGGCCCCCAAGTTTTTCTGAAAGACCATCCTCCATGCCCAGATTCCTGTTGCGTTCCACCCTGCTCGTCGGTGTCGTCGCGCTGCTTCCCGCCGTCACCGGGGGCTTTGCCGCGCAGGACGCGCAGACGTTCCAGGAACTCGACCAGTTCATGAACGTGTTCCAGACGGTGCGCGCCGACTATGTCGACAAGGTGGACGACAAGACGCTGATCCGCGGCGCGATCGACGGCATGCTCGCCAGCCTCGATCCGCACAGCTCCTATCTCGACGCGCGCGATTTCCAGAATCTGAAGACGCAGACCGACGGCAATTATGGCGGCCTCGGCCTCACCGTCGGCATGGAGGACGGCGCGGTCAAGGTTATCTCGCCGACCGAGGACACGCCCGCCTGGCGCGCGGGGATCAAAGCGGGCGATTATATCACCAATATCGACGGCAAGCTGATCTATGGCGGCACGCTGGACGACGCCGTCGATCAGATGCGCGGCGCGCCGGGCACCAAGATCAAGCTCACCATCGTCCGCCCCGGCCGCGACAAGGCGTTCGACGTCACGATCACGCGCGAGATCATCCAGATCAAGCCGGTGAAGTGGGAGGTGAAGGGTCGCGTCGGCGTCATCAACATCAACGGCTTCAGCAAGCAGACGGGCGAAGGCGTGCGCGCGGCACTGGCGGGGATCGACAAGACGCTCGGCGGGCAGCCGCTCGGCTATATCGTCGATCTTCGCGAGAATCCCGGCGGCCTGCTCGATCAGGCGGTCGAAGTGAGCGACGCCTTCCTCGACCATGGCGAGATCGTGTCGCAGCGCGGCCGCGAGAAGAGCGATATCGAGCGTTATTACGCCCGGCCGGGCGACCTTGCGCACGGCCTGCCGATCATCGTCCTCGTCGATGCGGGCTCTGCCTCCGCCGCCGAGATCGTCGCGGGCGCGTTGCAGGATCACCGCCGCGCGCTGGTGATGGGCGAAACCAGCTTCGGCAAGGGATCGGTGCAGACTTTGCTGCCGCTGTCGGACGACACCGCGCTGCGCCTCACCACCGCGCGCTATTATACGCCGTCGGGCCGGTCGGTACAGGAAGGCGGGATCAAGCCCGATATCGTCGTACCGCAGCTTACCGACCCCGATTATAAGGGCCGGCCGCGCCTGCGCGAGGCGGACCTGCGCCGCCACCTCATCAATTCGGCGAAGATCGACGACAGCGTGCTGGAGGACGATCCCAAGGGCGATCCGCGCTTCTCCGCCACCGCCGATGCGCTGAAGAAAGAGGGCATCAAGGACTTCCAGCTCGATTATGCGCTGAAGACGATCGCCCGGCTCGGCCCGCCGGCCGCGCAGGCCAAGGCGTCGCCGGCGAAGCCCAAGACGGCCGCGGACTGACGTGAACAGCCTCGCCCGCGCGCGTCTCCTCGCCCTGCTGCTGCCGGCGGCCCTGCTCGCCGGGGCGTGGGGATCGCAGATCATCGGCGGGCTCTATCCGTGCGAGATGTGCCACTGGCAGCGCTGGCCGCATTATGCCGCGCTCGCCCTCGCGCTGCTCGCCATCCTGCTGCGCCGCACGTCGGCCAGCCGGGCGCTGACCCTGCTTGCTGCGTTGGCCATTTTCATCAGCGGAGCGATCGGCGTTTTTCACGCGGGCGTCGAATATGGCTGGTGGCAGGGCTTCACCCAATGCAGCGCGCTGATCACCGGCGGCGGCGATGCGGCCTCGGTGCTCGACCAAATCATGAGCGCGCCGACGATCCGCTGCGACGAAGTGCAATGGTCGCTGTTCGGCGTCTCGCTCGCGGGCTGGAACGCGCTTTTTTCGATTTCCGGAGCGATCCTCATAGGGATTTTATGCCTGAAACGCCGCTGAGTCCCGATACCGAATCGATGCTGCGCGTCGACCAGGCGGGCGAATATGGCGCGACGCGTATCTATGCCGGCCAGCTTGCCGTGATGGGCGATCGCGTCCCCGCCGCGCGCGCCATCGCGCGCATGGCGCGACAGGAGGAGCAGCATCGCGCCCGTTTCGACGCCATGCTGACCGAGCGCGGCGTCCGGCCCACTCTGCTCCAGCCCGTCTGGGATGTGGCCGGTTTCGCGCTGGGCGCCGCCACCGCGCTGATCGGCCCCAAGGCGGCGATGGCCTGCACCGCCGCGATCGAGACCGAGATAGACCGCCATTATGGCGAGCAGCTCGACGCGCTCGGCGATGCCGACCCCGAGTTGAGCGAGGTCGTTACTGCCTTCCGCGCCGAGGAGATCGAGCATCGCGACATCGCGATCGAGGAAGGCGCGGAGGAAGCCCCCGCCTATCCGATCCTGTCGGGCGCGATCCGCCTCGGCTGCCGCATGGCGATTGCGCTGTCGAAGCGTATCTGATCGGTTTCAGTCGTGCGCGCGGCCGAAATCGGGGCGCTCGTCGTCCTGCCCCTGCTCGATGATCCCGCGCCGGATCGCGCGGGTGCGCGAGAAAAGGTTGAACAGGGTGTCGCCATCGCCCCAGCGGATCGCGCGCTGGAGCGCCGTCAGGTCCTCGGTGAGGCGCTGGAGTATCTCCAGCACCGCGTCGCGATTGTTGAGGAACACGTCGCGCCACATCGTCGGGTCCGACGCGGCGATGCGGGTGAAGTCGCGGAAGCCGCCGGCCGAATATTTGATCACCTCGCCGCGCGTCACCTCCTCCAGATCGGACGCGGTGCCGACGATCGTATAGGCGATCAGGTGCGGCACATGGCTGGTGACGGCGAGCACGAGATCATGATGTTTGGCGGACATGATCTCGACATGCGCGCCAAACGCCTCCCATAAGGTCCGCACCCGGACGACGGCTTGCTCGGGCGCGCCTTCCTCGGGGGTCAGGATGCACCAGCGGCCGCGAAACAGGGTCGCGAAACCCGAATCGGGGCCGCAATGCTCGGTGCCCGCGACCGGGTGGCCGGGGACGATGATCGCATCCGGCAAGGCCCCGCGCAGCGCCGCGATGACGCTCTCCTTCGATCCGCCCACGTCGCTGACCACCGCATCGGCGGGCAGATCGGCGGCGATCGCCGCCGCGACCGCGCCCATCGCGCCGACAGGCACGCAGAGGATCACGAGATCGGCATCGGTGACGGCCGCGCCCGGCGTATCGGCGACGTCATCGACGATGCCCAGCTCGCGCACCCGCTCGCGCACTTCAGGATCGGCGTCATAGGCCGTCAGCCGCACCGTGGGCATGTAGAGGCGCACCGCGCGCGCGATCGAGGAGCCGATCAGGCCCAGCCCGATGATCGTAACCCGGGAGAAAGGCAGCATCAGGCGCCCCCGCCCACGATCTCGCGCAGCGCGGCGGCCAGCCCGCGCGTCTCCTCCTCGGTGCCGATCGTCATCCTGAGGCCGTGCGCCAGGCCCTGACCGGGCAGCCAGCGGACGATATAGCCCTTCTCCATCAGCCGGCGATATGCCGTCTCGGCCGTCACCGCCCCTTCGAACAGCACCAGCAGGAAGTTCGCCTTCGACGGCACCGCGCGGACGCCGGCATTGCCCAGCGCGGCGATCTCGTTCGCGAACCAGTTTCGCCATTGCGCATTATGTGCGCGGCTCTTCTCCACGAACGCGTCGTCGCCAAGCGCCGCCACCGCCGCCTCCTGCCCCGCCGTGGCGATGTTGAAGGGCGCGCGGATGCGCTGCATCGCATCGATCACCGGCGCGGGGCCATAGGCCCAGCCCACCCGCGCGGCGGCCAATCCGTAAATCTTCGAAAAGGTCCGCGTGACGAGCACGTTCGGCGCCTCCCGCGCCAGCGCGAAGGCGCCATCGTCATCGGCCGCGTCGAGATATTCGGCATAGGCATGATCGACCACCAGCAGGCAATCGTTGGGGAGGCCCGCATAGAGGCGCGCCAGATCGGCCTTCGACGCGTAAGTGCCGGTCGGATTGTTTGGATTGGCGAGGAACAGGACGCGCGTCTTCGGCGTGACGTGGGCAAGCAGCGCGTCCACATCGGTCGCATAATCGCGATCGGGCGTCTCGACGGGAGTGGCCCCCACGCGCCGCGCCGCGATCGGATAGGCCGAAAAACCGTAGCGGACGAACAGCACCTCGTCGCCCGGCCCCGCGAAGGCGCCAGCGGCGAGATGGAGCAATTCGTCCGATCCCGTGCCGTGGATCACGCGCGCCGGATCGAGGCCGTATTTCGCGGCGATCGTCTCGCGCAATTCGGTGGCGGCGGCGTCGGGATAATAGTTGAGCGACGAGGCGGCGGCCAGGAAGGCATCGCGCGCGGCCGCCCCCGTCCCCAGCGAATTTTCGTTCGAAGACAGCTTGGCGACCTTGCGGCCGTCGTCGGTGGTGGAGCGGCCGGGCACATAGGGTGCGATGGCCGTGATCCACGGCTTGGGGGCAAGGCTGGTCATGACGGAAGCGCCTTTAAAGCAGGAACCGCGCCGACAATAGCCCCACTCTTGCGTTGCGGGCGTTGACATTCATAGCGCACCCGCCCAAGCCTCCGCCTCCTCCATGTCCGATCTCGACCAGCGCTTCGGCCTTGCCCGCTCTGTTACGCTCCCCGGCCCTCTGGAGCTGGACGGCGGCCTGCGCTTCGGGCCGATCGACATCGGCTATGAAACCTATGGCCGGCTGGCCGAGGACGGATCGAACGCGATCCTGATCTGCCACGCGCTGACGGGCGACCAGCATGTCGCCTCGACCCATCCGATCACCGGCAAGCCCGGCTGGTGGACGCGGATGGTCGGCACGGGCCGCCCGATCGATCCCGCACGCCATTTCATCATCTGTTCGAATGTGCTGGGAAGCTGCATGGGCACGTCGGGCCCGGCGAGCATCGATCCGGCGTGCCTGATGCCCTATGGCATGCGCTTTCCCGTCATCACCCTGCGCGACATGGTACGCGTCCAGGCGCTGTTGCTCGATCATCTGGGCGTCGGCACGCTGGAGGCGGTGATCGGCGGGTCGATGGGGGGGATGCAGGCGCTCGAATGGGCGGCGACCTATCCCGATCGGGTGCGTTCTGCCGTCGTCATCGCGTCCGCCGCCCGCCATTCGGCACAGAATATCGCCTTCAACGAGGTGGGTCGGCAAGCGATCATGGCTGATCCGCGCTGGCGCGGCGGCGATTATTATGCCGATGCCGACCCGCCCTCGGCGGGGCTGGCCGTGGCGCGGATGGCTGCGCACATCACCTATCTCTCCGAAACGGGGCTGACCGAGAAGTTCGGCCGCCGGTTGCAGGCGCGCGACGCGAAAAGCTTCGGCTTCGACGCCGATTTCCAGGTTGAAAGCTATCTGCGCCATCAGGGGATCAGCTTCGTCGAACGGTTTGACGCCAACTCCTATCTCTATATCACCCGCGCGATCGATTATTTCGACCTCGCCGAGGAGCATGGCGGCCTGCTCGCCAACGCCTTTCGCGGATCGAAGACACGCTTCTGCGTGGTGAGCTTCGACAGCGACTGGCTGTATCCGACCAGCGAGGCGCGCGCCGTCGTCCACGCGCTCAATGCGGCGGGCGCGGCGGTGAGCTTCGTCGAATTGTCGTCCCCCTTCGGCCATGACGCCTTCCTGCTGGAGGCGCCCGAACTCAACCGCGTGGTCGACGGCTTCCTGCGCGCGGGCGAGGCGTGAAGGCATGAGCCTGCGCCCCGATCTGGCGATCATCGCCGAGAATGTCGCGCCGGGCAGCCGCGTGCTCGATGTCGGTTGCGGCGACGGCGAATTGATGGCCGAGCTGCGCGACCGGCGGCAGGTCGATGCGCGGGGCATAGAAATTGCGGCGGCCAACGTCTCGATGGCGGTCGCGCGCGGGCTGTCGGTGGTGCAGGGCGACGCCGATACCGATCTCGCCAACTATCCCGATCAGGCATTCGACTATGCGATCCTGAGCCAGACGCTCCAAACCGCGCGCGCACCCGATCGCGTGCTCGACGAGCTGCTCCGCATCGGCCGGCGCGCCTTCGTCTCCTTCCCCAATTTCGCCCACTGGCGCGTGCGCCTCGCCTTGCTGTGGGGCGGGCGGATGCCGGTGACGCGCGCGCTGCCGGTAAGCTGGTGGGCCACCGAGAATATCCACCATTTCACCATCGACGATTTCCGCGCCTTCCTGGGCGAACGCGGCATCACCGTCGAGAAGGCCTGGTTCCTGAACGGCGACCACCGCACAACCGCCGCCGCCGCAAACTTCCGCGCCGAACATGCGGTGTTTCTGCTGAAGCGGTGATGGGTGCGTCACGCCCGGGGCGGCTGCCTCCGGTAGCTTAGCGCCTCAGCGACATGGATACGCCCGACGTCCTCCGCGCCTGCGAGATCGGCGATCGTTCGGGCGACGCGCAGGACGCGGTGGAAGCCTCGGGCGGAGAGGCGCATCTGGGCGGCCGCCTGGGCGAGTAGCGCGCGGCCGGACTCGTCGGGAGTGGCTACGCGGTCGAGCAGCGGGCCGTCGGCCTCGGCATTGGTGCGCACGCCTTGGCCGGCATAGCGCGCACCTTGTATCTCGCGCGCGATGCGGACACGCGCCGCCACCTCGGCCGAGCCTTCGGCGGGCGGCGGCAGCGCGAGATCGGCGGCACTGACGGCAGCGACCTCGACATGCAGGTCGATCCGGTCGAGCAACGGCCCCGACACCTTCGCCTGATAATCCGCCGCGCATTTGGGCGCGCGGGCGCAGGCAAGCGAGGCATCGCCGAGATGGCCGCAGCGGCAAGGGTTCATCGCCGCGACAAGCTGCACGCGGGCGGGAAAGGTGACATGTGCGCTGGCGCGCGCCACCGAGACGGTGCCCGTCTCCAGCGGCTGGCGCAGCGAATCGAGCACGGCGCGCTGAAACTCGGGCAGTTCGTCGAGGAACAGCACGCCGAGATGCGCGAGGCTGACCTCGCCCGGCCGCACCCGTGCGCCGCCGCCGACGAGCGCGGCCATCGACGCCGAATGGTGGGGCGCGCGAAAGGGGCGCGCGCGGATCAGCCGCCCATCCTGCAACGTGCCTGCGACCGAGGCGACCATCGACACCTCCAGCGCCTCCGCCGGGGTCAGTTCGGGCAGGATACCGGACAGGCAGGCGGCAAGCAGCGACTTGCCCGCCCCCGGTGGGCCGGACATGAGGAGATTATGGCCGCCCGCCGCGGCAATCTCCAGCGCGCGCTTGGCGATCTCCTGCCCCTTCACCTGCGCGAGGTCCGCCGCGATCACGGGCTGATCGGCAACGCCGGGCTGCGGCGGGACAAGCTGGCCCGTGCCCTTGAAATGGTTGAGGAGGGTCAGCAGATCGGGCGCGGCGAGCACCTCGATCGTGCCGGCCCACGCCGCCTCGGGCCCTTGCGCGGCGGGGCAGATCAACCCCAATTCATGCTCGGACGCGTGCAGCGCCGCGAGCAGCACGCCCGGCGCCGCGGCAACGCGCCCGTCGAGCCCCAGTTCGCCCACGACGAGGTAGCCGGCCAGCGTCTCGGCATCGACCACGCCCATCGCGCCGAGCAGGCCGAGCGCGATCGGCAGATCATAGTGCGAGCCTTCCTTGGGCAGATCGGCGGGCGATAGGTTAACGGTGATCCGGCGCGGAGGCAGCGCCAGGCCGATCGCGGTCAACGCCGCGCGCACCCGCTCCCGGCTTTCGGCCACGGCCTTGTCGGGCAGGCCGACGACCACGAAAGCCGGCACCCCCGGCGCGACCTGCACCTGCACCTCGACCGCGCGCGCCTCCAGCCCCAGAAAGGCCACCGTCGCGACATGAGCTACCATCAATCCCCCCGTTCCCACCTTGTTCTATGTCGGGAGGGCGCGGCGAAGTCGAGGGAGAAGATGAGCCCCGGCCCTGAAGGGGAGGGGTGGAAGGCGTTGGTTCATGGGTCTATCAGCGCCACGACTCCTCCGCCTGAATCGAGCCTATGAGACATATTCCGATCCGATCGAGACGCGGCACGCTGGCGGGCGCGGCGATCGTCGGCGTCAGCCTGCTGCTATGGTGGGCATGCCGTTTCCACGAAAGCGCGCTTCCCGCGATCGCGCCGTGGGAGTTCTCCTTCTCCTGGTTCTACGCGACGGCCTTTCCGATCTGGTGGTATGTGCGCGGAGTGGAGCGGAGCGCGCCCGGTGAGAAGCCGCGCCTCTGGCGCACGCTCCTTTTCCTGCTGGGCGTCGCGCTGCTCTACGCCGTGTTGCAGACCCGGTATGAATATCTGGCCGAGCATATGTTCTTCCTCAACCGGTTCCAGCATGTCGTGATGCATCATCTGGGGCCGTTCCTGATCGCGCTTGCCTGGCCCTGGCCGACGATCCTGCGCGGGATGCCGGAGCCGGTCCGGCGCTGGGCGACCTCTCCCCTCGCGCTGGGCCTGTTGCGCGTGTCGCGGCAGCCTTTCCTCGCCGCCTTCCTGTTCGTGGGGCTGATCGCGTTCTGGCTGGTTCCGGGGATTCACTTCCGCGCGATGATCGACCCCACGCTCTATCTGGTGATGAACTGGACGATGGTGGGCGACGGGCTGCTGTTCTGGAGCCTCGTCCTCGATCCGCGCGATACGCCGGCCGCGCATATTTCCTTCGGCATGCGCGCGGTGCTGGCGGTGGGGGTGATGTTCCCCCAGATAGCGATGGGCGCGGTGATCGCCCTTGCGGGACACGATCTCTACAGCTTCTATGCGTGGTGCGGGCGTATCTATCCCTCAATCGACGCGCTGGCCGACCAGACCTATGGCGGGCTGATCGTCTGGATTCCGCCGGCGATGATGAGCGTCGTCGCGCTGCTGCTCGTGCTCAACGCGCTTCGGCTGAACGAGGAGAAGGAGGACGCCGCCCGGCCTCCGGGGGCGATCTCTTCCTCGAACTGGACGGGGCGCTGACGCCCTGACGCCTAACGCAACAACCTTCGCAGATCGGCGGCGACGCCCTCGATATCGGGGCTGGCCGTCGATAGCGAGCTTATCAGCAAACGCGCCTTGCCGCGCCGGTCGAACACATAGATGCCCGAACTGTGCGTCACCTCATAGGCGCCGCCGGCGCCATGCGGGTCCACCGAATAGGCCACCCGATAACGGCGGGCGAGCGCCGCCAGCGCATCGGCGTCTCCCCGCAGCCCATCGATCTCGGGCGCGAAAGCCTCGGTATAGCGCTTGAGCACCGCGAGGCTGTCGCGATCGGGATCGACCGTGACGAAAAGCAAGCGGACGCGCGAGGCATCCGGCCCCAGCCGCTTGAGCACCTGCGCGACATTGGACAGGGTCAGCGGACAGACATCGGGACAGAAGGTGTAGCCGAAATAGAGCAAAGTGACCTTGCCACGATAATCGGCGCCGGTGACGGCCTTATGATCCTCAGCGCGCACCATTGAAAAGCTGAGCGTGGGGACGCTGCCCGAAATATCGGTATCGTTCCAGTGGCCGGAATGGCTGCATCCCGCCAGCAGCAACAGCCCGAAAGCGGCGAGACAGAAACGGGTCGCAAGGCGGGTTGCCCAATCGAACATGCTGTCAGCTCCATGCATCCGGCGCACCGTTACGTTTGCCCCGTTTCCGTGCGCAGCTTCTCCCGCCAGGGGCGGGCGAGGCCGTGATAGAGTCTTTCCTTGCACACCAGCCGGGAAACGGCATGGGCGATCAAGGCGGCGGTGAACAAAGGCAGGATCAGGCCGCGGCTCGCCGTCGCCTCGACGATGATGATGACGGCGGTGAGCGGCGCCCGAACCGCGCCCGTGAAATAGGCGACGACGCCGAGCAGCACGACCGCGCCGCCAGGCTCACCCGGAAAAAGCGGCCGCAGCAGCGCGCCGAAACCCGCGCCTGCTGACAGCGAGGGCGCGAAGATGCCACCGGGCAAGCCGGAAATCGACGTGGCGAGCGTCGCCAGAAGCTTGGCCGGGCCGAACCAGTAAGGGGTGCTGGTGCCCTCGATGATCGCGCGCGCCGCCGAATAGCCCGTTCCCCAGGTGAGGCCGGTCAACACACCGGTGAGCGCGACGACGACGCCGCAGGCGAACGCCCAGGCGACCGGCCTTCCCCGGAAAAAGGGGAGCCAGCGATCGCGGTGCTTGCTGAAGTCCAGCATCGCCCGCGCGAAAAGCCCGCCGGTGACGCCCCCGAGAATGCCGGCCACGGGAGCCACCTTGATGACGGCGCCAAGGCTCATCGTTTCGCCCACGACGCCGAAATAGATATAGTCCCCGGCCAGGCCGAGGCTGACCATACCCGCGATCAGGATCGCCGTCATCACGAGCAGGGCAACGCGCTGCTCATAGGCGTCGGCCAATTCCTCGATCGCGAAGGTAACGCCGGCGAGCGGCGTGTTGAAGGCGGCGGCCACGCCCGCCGCCCCGCCCGCGATCATCATCGAGGGCCGCAACGGCACGCGAAGCAGCTTATGATAAAGTACCATGATGGCCGCCGAAATCTGCACGGTCGGCCCTTCGCGGCCTACCGATGCGCCCGTGAGCAGCGCCGCGATCGTCAGCACGAACTTGGCCGCCGCCGCCTTGGGCGAGAGAAGGGCCGAGGCGGCGCGCGCCGGCTCGCCGACGCCGGCGGCGACCTGCGGAATGCCCGATCCCGACGCTTCCGGCGCGATGCGCAGGATCAGGGCCGCGATGAGGGCGAAGCCCAGCGGCGTCACCAGCAGCGGAAGCCACCACAGCGCCGTTGCCAGAGTCGCGAAAAGATCGATCGCGCGATTGGCCAGCGCCGTGAAGAGCAAGGCCACGAGGCCGATCGACACCGCGCCCGCGCCGGTCGCCAGCCGACGCCGCCAGACCGGCGCAGTCGGGCCATAACGCCGTACCACTATGCGCAAGCGGCGAAACAGGCCGGCGCGCAGGCCCTTGTCGGCATTCGGCGGGGTGGAATGCTTCATTCCGGCAGGCGGTAGCTTGATATCGGCGCCCCGAACAGCGGTTGTCCGCATATTTTCCATCATGCACCGGATCGTTCAGGATGAGCCGGCGCCCTCCCCGGCCGTCGCGGGCAGGCCCAGCACCTCGGCGATCTGGCGGTCCCAATAGGGTTCGGGGCCGAAGCGGCGGACGAGGAAATCGACGAAGGAGCGGATCTTGGCCGGCACGAACTTCCGGCTCGAAAAGACCGCGTATATGCCGTGATCCTGCCCGCCCATATGATCCGGCAGCACGCGCACCAGCCGGCCGTCGGCGATCCCTTCGCTGACATCCCAGGTGGAGCGGAAACCGATGCCGAGGCCGCTGAACACGGCCTGGCGGATGATCTCGCTCGAATTGGTCTGGATGACGCTATCGGGCCTGATCGAGATTTCGCCTTCAGGCCCCGTCATCCGCCACGGCGCCTGATTGGATGCGGCAAGCAGCGCATGGCCGGCAAGATCATCGGCCATGCGCGGCGTGCCGGCCCTGGCGAGATAGGCGGGTGTCGCGCACAATATCCGCCGGTTGGGCGCCAGCCGGCGCGCGACGAGCCCCGAATCGGCCGGCTTCATGATGCGGATCGCGATGTCGAAGCTGTTCGCGACGACATCCACGAACGAATCCGACACATCGACATAGACGCGCAGGCCCGGATTTTCGTCGAGGAACGGCTTGAGCAGCGGCGCGACATGCAGCCGGCTGAACGAGGTCGGGACCGAAATCTTGAGTTGGCCCACCGGCCGCTGCATCTGGCTGGAGACGACGCTTTCGGCCTCATCGAGCGCGGCGACGGCGGCAACGATGCGATCGTGAAACTCCTCGCCAATCTCGGTCGGCGCTACATGACGCGTGGAGCGATGCAGGAGGCGCACACCCAGCCGTTCCTCCAGCCGCGAAAGGCGCTTGGAGATCACCGCCGGCGACAGGCCAAGCTCGCGCCCCGCCGCCGAAAGGCTGCCGGCGCTCATCACCTGAACGAATATGCGATAGTCGGTCAGACTATCCATTCTTTCCAAACCTGCATCAATCCTTTGCGTATCGCTTACCTACCAACCGGCCGGAGTCTAGGCGATAGGGGAACTGTTTCATCTGGCGACAGCCGGAGCGAAGGAGAACAGCCGCCATGAAGACCGCCGATGCCATCGCCGAAATCCTGAAGCGCGAGGAAGTCGACATCATCTTCGGCTATCCGCGCAATGCCGTGCTGGAGGCCGCCGCGAAGGCCGATATCCGCACCGTGATCGTCCGCCAGGAACGCACCGGGCTTCACATGGCCGACGCCCTGTCCCGCATGACACGCGGTGAGCGCATGGGCGTTTTCTGCATGCAGCACGGGCCGGGCGCGGAAAATGCGTTCGGCGGCGTGGCGCAGGCCTACGCCGATTCGGTGCCGGTGCTCGTCCTGCCGCAGGGCTATGCGCGCCGGACGGCCTATCTGCCCTTCAACTTCAATTCGACGCGCGAGATGGCGGGCGTCTCCAAACATGCCGAGCCGCTGACATCGGCCGACGAGACCGCCAATGTCTTCCGCCGCGCCTTCAGCTACCTGCGCAACGGGCGGCCGCAGCCCGTGGTGGTCGAGCTGCCCTATGACGTGTTCGAGGAGGAATTGAGCGCGCCGCTCGATTACCGGCCCGTCATCCGCACCCGATCCGCGCCCGATCCGGAGGCGGTGCGCGCGGCGGCGCGCGCGCTGGTCGAGGCCGAATGCCCGGTTATCTATTCGGGGCAGGGCGTCCATTGGGCGAACGCCTACGCCGAATTGCAGACGCTTGCCGAGCTGCTCGGCGCGCCGGTGATGACGAGCATTCCCGGCAAGAGCACGTTCGACGAAACCCACCCGCTCGCCCTCGGCGCGGGCGGCAACAGCTTCCCGCGCCCGGTGAAGCATTTCCTGGCGAAGGCGGACCTGCTGTTCGGCATCGGTTGCAGCTTCACCGAATCGGCGTTCAACATCGCGATCCCCGCCGGCAAGCGCGTGATCCACGCCACCAGCGACGCGACCGACATCAACAAGAGCGTGGCCGTCGAGCAGGCATTGGTCGGCGATGCACAATTGACGTTGCAGGCGTTGATGGAGGCGTGCCGCGCCCTGCTGCCCAGCCCGCGTTCGTTCGATGCGGTGGCGGCCGAGATCAAGACGATCGAGGCCGAATGGCTCGCCGAATGGGCGCCCAAGCGCACTTCGGCGAGCGCGCCGATCAGCCCCTATCGCGTGCTCGCCGATCTGCAGGCGACGGTGGACGTCGCCAATACGATCATCACCCACGACGCGGGCAGCCCGCGCGACCAGTTGACGCCCTTTTGGAAGGCGTCTTCACCGCATGGCTATATCGGCTGGGGCAAATCGACCCAGCTCGGCTATGGCCTCGGCCTTGCGATGGGCGCAAAGCTCGCCTGCCCCGACAAGCTCTGCATCAATGTGTGGGGTGACGCCGCGATCGGCTTCACCGGCATGGATTTCGAGACGGCGGTGCGCGAGCGGATTCCGATCCTGTCGATCCTGCTCAATAATTTCGCGATGGCGATCGAGCTGCCGATCATGCCCGAGGCGACGAAGAAATATCGGGCGACCGATATTTCGGGCGATTATGCCGCGATGGCCCGCGCCTTCGGTGGCTATGGCGAGCGTGTCACCGACCCGGCCGAAATCGTTCCGGCGATCCGCCGCGCGCTGGAACAGATCGCGGCGGGTGTGCCCGCGCTGCTGGAGTTCATCACCGAACAGGAGACGGTGATCTCCAAGGGTTGAGCGCCGCCGCCGGCGCGACCATGATGCCGCTGAAGGAAAGAACGTGCCGGCCATCTTCGATCATCACATCGATCATCCCGCTGCGTGGCGAAGCGCGGACATCGGCGGCCGCGAAGGGCTCACGCATCGCCTGAGCGCCGCGCAGATCGCGGCGATCGGCCGCCTTGTGGCGGCGCTGGGCGGGCGGGCGCCGCACAGCATCACGCGGGCCGAGTTCGACAATCCCGAAGTCAACGCACTGATGGCCGCCGCGCGCGATACGATCATGAACGGCCATGGCGGGATCATCCTCTCCGGCCTCGATGTCGAAACCTGGTCGCCGGAGGATTTCGAACGCCTTTATTGGGGGCTCGGCACCCATCTCGGCACCGGCGTAATGCAGAGCGCACGGGGCGATCATATCGGTTATGTCCGTCGCGAGGTGGGCGGGCCCGTGCGCGGCTACACGACCGATATGGAGCTGCGCTCGCATACCGACTTCCACGAGATATTGTCGCTGGGCTCGATCCGGAGTGCCGAAAGCGGCGGATGGAGCGGGCTGGTGAGCGCGCTCGCGATCCACAATGTCATGCGCGAGGAGCGGCCGGACCTGCTCGCCGCGCTTTATGAAGGCCACCCGCAGATCGACCTGCGCGACGGCCGGCCCTCCCCACATAACGTGCCGATCTTCTGCGCGGTGAACGGCAAGGTAAGCTGCTTCTATAGCCGCGTCTTCATGGCCGGCATCCGCGAGGAAGGCGGCATCCCCGAGCGGCTCGGCGAGGCGATGGCCTGTTTCGACGCCATCGCGGCACGGCCCGAGATCCGCGCCGATTTCCTCCTCCAGCCGGGAGAATTGCTCTTCTGGCACAATTTCCAGCTTCTCCATTCGCGCACCGCCTTCATCGACGGCGAGACGCACCGGCGCCTCCTGCTGCGCCTGTGGCTCAACGTGGCCGACGGCCGCCCGATGGCGGAGGCGATACGCGAACGCGGACGGCTGATGGACGCGGAGCATCGGCGCCAGTTCGAGGGACAAGCCTAAGCTCGCGCCTTTCCAGCCTCACCCGCCTCCCCGCCATTTGGCGAAAGTAGGACTCCATGGGCGGCGATTCGCCCGATAACGAAGCGCGCCCGAGTCCATGGGGACCCGGCTTTCGCCGGGGTGACGGGGAGCGCACGCATCTGGTGCACGCCTCCCACAGCGCCTGACGCAATCTTCACCGGTCCGATCGGTCAGCTCTGCTTGCCAATGGGCCGCCATTCTCGCGGGCGGCCTCATTATGTCTCGATCTTTTTCGCCTATGACATGATATAAGTATATCTTTATATCGTTATAGCCTGTAGGCGAGCGCCTTTGAAGCGGGAGTAAAGATGATGGCGAATACCGCACCGTTCCGTGCCGACCATGTGGGCAGCCTGTTGAGGCCCTCCTATCTGCTGGAGGCGCGCGAGGACTGGAAGGCAGGCAAGATCGACGCTGCCCGCCTGGCGGAAATCGAGGATCGCGCCGTGCGCGAGATCATCGCCTTGCAGGAAGAGGTCGGCCTCAAGGGCGTCACCGACGGTGAGGTGCGCCGCGAAACCTGGCATATGGATTATATCTATCGCATCGGCGGGATCGAGCGATCGACGCAGAAGCTGCAGGTCCATTTCGAAAATCAGGGCGGCGATCTCGATTTCGAAAGCGCGGCGCTGAAGGTGGGCGGCAAGCTGTCGCTGCCCTCGACGATCTTCGAGCAGGATTTCCTCTTCCTGCGCGACAATGTCTCGTCGGGCGTGCCGAAGCTGACCATTCCCAGCCCCTCGATGGTCCATTATCGCGGCGGCCGCGCGGCAATCGACGAGGCGGTCTATCCCCGGCTTGAGGATTTCTACGGCGACCTCGCCCGCGTCTATGCCGAGGAGATCGACAATCTGGGCGCGCTCGGCTGCACTTATCTGCAGCTTGACGACACCAGCCTCGCTTACCTCAACGATCCGCGCCAGCGCGCGATGATCGCGAACCAGGGCGGCGATCCGGAATCGCAGCATGAAATCTATATCGACATCATCAACCGGGCAGTGGCGAACAAGCCGGCGGGAATGACGATCACCACGCATCTGTGCCGCGGCAATTTCCGCTCCTCCTGGGCCGCGTCAGGCAGCTATGACTATGTCGCCGACGCGCTGTTCAACCGACTCGACGTTGACGGCTATTTCCTCGAATTCGACGACGATCGCTCGGGCGGGTTCGAGCCGCTGCGCTTCCTCCCCAAGGGGCATAAGCGCGTCGTCCTCGGCCTCGTCACCACCAAGAAGGGGGCGATCGAGGATCGCGGCGAGATATTGCGCCGGATCGAGGCGGCGACGAAATTCGCCCCGCTCGATCAGCTTTGCCTGTCGCCACAATGCGGCTTCTCCTCCACCAAGGAGGGCAATGACATCAGCGTGGCGCAGCAGCGCGCCAAACTGGAACTGGTGGTCGACGTCGCACGCGAGGTGTGGGGCGACGCCTGACGCAGGGCGAGGAGGGGGCGGTGGCCACGCTCCCCTCCCGTCACCCCAGCGGACACCGGGGCCCATGGACTCGGCTCGCTACGTTATGGGCTAGCCGCTTCCATGGAGTCCGGCTTTCGCCGGAACGACAGTTGGAGTGATGGGCGGAATCGCGCCTGCTCCCAATTCGTCATTCCCGCCTGCGCGGGAATGTCAGGCAGGTTTAGAAGCGTTCTGAAAACCCCCACAGACTTTGGGATCAATCGGCCTTCTTCTTCGCGCCGGCCTTTTTCGTCACCGCCTTCTTCGGCGCGGCTTTCTTTTTCGCCTTCCCCTTGGCGGGGCCCTTCGCCGCGCGTTCGGCGAGGAGGCGCAGCGCGGTTTCGGCGTCGAGCGTCGCGGGATCAGCCGACTTGGGAAGTGTCGCGTTGGTTTCGCCGTCGGTGACATAAGGGCCGAAGCGCCCTTCCATCAGCTTGACTTCCTTGCCCGTTACGGGGCTTTCGCCGAAGGTCTTGAGCGGCTCGCGCGCGGCCTGCCGCCGCCCGCCGCCTGCCGCCGCCTCGGCCAGCTTGACGACGGCGGCGTTCATCCCCGTCTCGAACACCTCGGCGGTGGAACCGAGCCGCGCATATTTGCCGTCATGCGCGAGATAGGGACCGTAGCGGCCGATCGAGGCGGTGATCGGCTTGCCCGTTTCGGGATGCGCGCCGATCTCGCGCGGGAGCGAGAGCAGTTTCAGCGCCCAGCCCAGATCCACGTCCGCCTCGGGCACGTCCTTGGGGATCGATCCGCGCTTCGCCTCCTTGCCCTCGCCAAGCTGGACATAGGGGCCAAAGCGGCCGGTGCGCTTCGTCACCTCCTCGCCCGTCGCCGGATCGGCGCCGAGTACGACCGGGCCGGCATCGGCCCCGCTTTGCTCCGCGCCGCCCTGACCGAAGCGGCGCGTATAGCGGCACTCGGGATAGTTGGAGCAGGCGATGAAGGCGCCGAAGCGCCCGCCGCGCAGCGCCAGCCGCCCGTTCTGGCAGACCGGGCAGAGACGCGGATCGCTGCCGTCGCCCTTATCGGGGAAAAGATAGGGGGCGAGGAACTCGTCGAGCGCGGCGGTCACCTCGCTCGGCTTCTGCTCCATCACCTCCGCCGTCTTGGGCTTGAAATCGCGCCAGAAAGCTTCGAGCACCGCCTGCCACTGCGCGCGGCCGCCGGAAATATCGTCCAGTTCCTCCTCCAGCCCGGCGGTGAAATCGAAGCTGACATAGCGTTCGAAGAAGCGTTCGAGGAAGGAGGTGACGAGGCGGCCGCTTTCCTGCGGAATGAAGCGGTTCTTCTCGATCGTCACATAGTCGCGATCCTTGAGCGTCTGGAGGATCGAGGCATAGGTGGACGGGCGGCCGATCCCCAACTCCTCCATCTTCTTGACGAGGCTCGCCTCCGAATAGCGCGGCGGCGGCTGGGTGAAATGCTGCTCGGCATGGACCGCCTTCTTCGCGGGGCTGTCGCCCTCCTTCAGATGCGGCAGGCGGCGGCTGTCATCCTCCTCCTCGCCCGCGCCCGCACCCGCCGGCTTGTCGTCGCGGCCTTCCTCATAGAGGGCGAGATAGCCGGGGAAGAGCACCACCTGCCCGGTGGCGCGCAGCGCGTGCTGGCCGGTGCCGTCGACCAGCTCCACCGTCGTCCGCTCCAGCCGCGCGGAGGCCATCTGGCTCGCCAGCGCGCGCTTGAAGATCAGGTCGTAGAGGCGCGCATGATCGCCCGAGCCGGCGCGGTCCTTCGCGAAATCGGTGGGCCGGATCGCCTCATGCGCCTCCTGCGCATTCTTCGCCTTCGCCGAATAATGGCGCGGCTTGTCGGGCACATAGGAGGCGTCATAGCGGTTCGCGATCGCGCCGCGCGCGGCGGAAATCGCGCCGGCATCCATCTGGACGCCGTCGGTCCGCATATAAGTGATCGCCCCGTCCTCGTAGAGATTCTGGGCGACCCGCATCGTGTGGCTGGCCGAGAAACCGAGCTTGCGCGCGGCCTCTTGCTGGAGCGTCGATGTGGTGAAGGGCGGCGGCGGATTGCGCGTGAGCGGCTTCGTCTCGACCGAGGCGACAGCGAAACGGCCCGTCTCGACATCGGCCTTCGCGGCCTCGGCATCCTTGCCCGTGCCGATCGAAAGCCGATCGATCTTCTCCCCGCGCCAGCGAACCAGACGGGCGATGAACGGCACGCCATCCTGTTCCATATCGGCGGCGACGGACCAATATTCCTGCGGCTTGAACGCTTCTATCTCACGCTCGCGCAGCACGACGAGGCGCAACGCGACCGACTGCACCCGCCCCGCCGACTTGGCGCCCGGCAGCTTGCGCCACAGCACCGGCGACAGGGTGAAGCCGACGAGATAGTCGAGCGCGCGGCGCGCCCGATAGGCGTCCACCAGATCCTCATCGATCGCGCGCGGATGCGCCATCGCGTCGGTGACGGCCGACTTGGTGATCGCATTGAAGGTGACGCGTTGCACGTCGACGGGCAGTGCGCGACGCTTCTTCAGCACTTCCTGCACATGCCAGGAAATCGCCTCGCCCTCGCGATCGGGGTCAGTCGCGAGGATCAGCGTGTCGGCGCTCTTCGCCTCGTCGGTGATCGCCTTCAGCTGGCGCGCCTTGTCGGCGTAATTTTCCCACTCCATCGCGAAGCCGTTCTCGGGATCGACCGAGCCGTCCTTCGCCGGCAGGTCACGGACATGGCCGTAGGAGGCCAGCACGCGATGGCCGGGGCCGAGATATTTCTCGATGGTTTTCGCCTTGGCGGGCGATTCGACGACGACAAGTTTCATGAAATCGGCAGGTCCCTCATACGTACGCGCAAGGGTGGGAATGCAGACCGCGACTCGTCAAGAGGCATGACGCAGGTGTCAGGCGAGGCTGACGCGACCGCCGGCATGACGTTCCAGCCGCCCGGCCAGCTCCAGCTCCAGCAATATTGTCTGGACGATGGCGGGCGGCAAGTCGCTGAGCCGCACCAGTTCGTCCACCGGCACGGGCACGGGGCCGAGCAGCCCCGCCACCAGCCGTCGCTCCCTCTCGCTCGCGTCGATGCTGGAGGGCGGCGGCGCGTAAGATTGCGGCGGGCTCGCCACCGGACCACCGCCGATTGGGCCAAGCGATTCGAGAATGTCGGCGACGCTCTGCACCAAAATCGCGCCGTCGCGGATGAGATGGTTGCAGCCCTGCGCGCGCGGATCGAGCGGCGATCCGGGCACCGCCATCACGTCGCGCCCGAACTCGCCGGCATAGCGCGCGGTGATGAGCGAGCCTGATCGCGGCGCCGCCTCAACCACCACCGTGCCGCGCGCGATGCCGGCGATGATCCGGTTGCGATAGGGGAAATGGCGCGCGCGCGGCTCCAGTCCCGGCGGCTGTTCGGCGATCAGCAGGCCGCGCTCCCCGATCGCGCGCTGGAGATCGGCATTTTCGGGCGGGTAGGTGACGTCGATGCCGCCCGCGATCACCGCGATCGTGCCGCCGTCGAGCGCGCCGCCATGCGCGGCGGTGTCGATGCCGCGCGCCAGCCCCGAAACGACGATCACCCCCTCGGCGGCGAGATCGGCGGCAAGCTGGCGTGCGAAACGGATCGCGGCGGCCGAGGCGTTGCGCGCGCCGACCATCGCCACCGCCGGCCGGCGGGTGAGCGCGCGATCGCCTTTCGCGATGATCGCGGGCGGCGCGCTTTCAATCTCAGCCAGCAGCGGCGGATAAGCGCCTTCGCCGCGAAACAGGTAGCGCGCGCCCAGCGCCGCGACCACCGCGATCTCCCGTTCGATCGCATCGCGCGTCGCCAGCACGGGCGGCTTGCCGCCGCCGCGCCGGGCGAGATCGGGCACCGCCTTCAGCGCCAGTTGCGCCGTGCCGAAACGCGCGAGAAGCTGGGCATAGGTGATCGGGCCGATCGTCGGCGTGCGGATCAGGCGCAGCCGTGCGATCCGGTCTTCCAGGTCTACCGCGTCGGACAAGTCAGGCCGCGCCGATCCGCGGTTCGGTGCCCGCCAGCAGCCTTTCCAGATTGCCGCGATGCTTCCAGAGCACCATCAGGGCGAAAGCGAGAAACATCAGGGTCAGCCCGGAACGCGCCGCAAAAGCGGCGACCACCGGCGGCGCAAAGGCGCTCGCGATGCCGCCGACCGAGGAGTAGCGCGTCGCCAGCACCGCCCCCAGCCAGACGAGCGCGAACGCCAGCCCGCACGGCCAGTACAGCGCGAGCGCGAGGCCCAGCAACGTCGCCACGCCCTTACCGCCCCTGAAACGCAGCCAGACCGGATAGAGGTGGCCGAAAAAGGCGCCGACCGCCGCCAGCGGCACGAGATCGGGCGCGAACCAGCCGGCGAGGAGCACCGCGACCGCGCCCTTTCCCATGTCGAGCAGCAACGTCAGCGCCGCCAGCCCCTTATGGCCGGTCCTGAGCACGTTGGTGGCGCCGATATTGCCCGAACCGATCTGTCGCACGTCGCCGGCCCCCGCCAGGCGCGTGACGAGGACGCCGAACGGAATCGATCCGAGCAGATACCCACCCAGCAGCGCCAGCGCGGCCGACGTCATAGGTCCGATGTCCAAAAGGTGATCCCTCTGTTGCATATGCAACATAAACCATATTTGCCCTATCTAACAATCTGCAAATTATCGCTTTTCGCAGATATCCACAGGCGCGCGCTTTTCTCGGGCCGCAGCGGATCGTATGGCGGGCCGCCATGAACGATGCCAGCCCGATCCTCTTTTTCGATTCCGGCGTGGGCGGTCTCTCCGTCCTCGGCCCCACCCGCGCGCTGCTGCCGCAGGCGCCGATCGTCTATGCCGCTGACAATGGCGGATTTCCGTATGGCACGCGCAGCGAAGCCGAGATCGCGACGCGGGTGCCCGCGCTGCTCGGGCGTCTGGTGGAGCGCTATCGCCCCCGTCTCGTCGTGATCGCCTGCAACACCGCCTCGACGATGGCGCTCACCACGGTGCGCGCGGCGCTCGCGGTGCCGGTGGTGGGCACGGTGCCCGCGATCAAGCCCGCCGCCGCGCTTTCGACGACGCGCGCGATCGGGGTGCTGGGCACCGACGGGACGGTCCGCCAGCCCTATGTCGACCGGCTGTCGGCCGAGTTCGCGGCGGACTGCCTCGTCATCCGCCACGGCTCGGCGCGGCTGGTGGAACTGGCCGAGGCCAAGCTGCGCGGTGACGCCACCGATCCTGCCGATTATGCGCGCGAACTGTGTGGCCTGCTCGGGAAGCCCGGCGGCGAGCGGATCGACACGGTCGTCCTCGCCTGCACGCATTTCCCGTTGGTTGAGGACGAGTTGGCGGCGGCCAGCCCGCGCCCGCTGACGTTCGTGGACGGCGGCCCCGGTATTGCGCGCCGCGTCGCCTTTCTCACCGAAGGACAGGGCTGGCCCGCCACGCCAGTCGAGGGAGTCGCCGTTTTCACCGCGCGCTTCGACCTGTCGCCGGGCCTCAGCGATGCGCTCGCCCGCTTCGGCCTCAAACGGATCGAGTTTCTCTGACGCAGGCCAGCCTCAGCCTTTCGGCGGGTCGCCCGGCAAGGGGCGCCGCTTATTGCGAGCCGTTCGCGCTGGATTCCGGGCGGCTCAGCGCATAGATACGCGCCCGAAGAGTCCCGTGGAGTGAATCTCTTGGATTATCAGCGCGTATTCGCCCAGGCGATTGACCGCCTTCATGCCGAGGGGCGCTACCGGGTCTTCATCGAAATTCTCCGCAACAAGGGCGCCTTTCCCAACGCGCGCTGCTTCGCGGGGCATAACGGGCCAAAGCCGATCACCGTCTGGTGCTCGAACGACTATCTGTCGATGGGCCAGCATCCCGATGTCATCGCGGCGATGGAGGAAGCGCTCCACGATGTCGGCGCCGGCTCGGGCGGCACGCGCAACATCGGCGGCAACACCCATTATCATAACGATCTCGAAGCGGAGCTGGCCGACCTGCACGGCAAGGAAGGCGCGTTGCTCTTCACCTCGGGCTATGTCTCGAACGAAGCGACGCTCTCGACGATCGCCAAGGTGCTGCCGGGCTGCATCATCTTCTCGGACGAGCTGAACCACGCCTCGATGATCGCGGGCATCCGCAATTCGGGCTGCGAGAAGCGCGTTTTCCGGCACAATGATCTCGCCCATCTCGAAGAGCTGCTTGCCGCGGCCGATCCGCAGGCGCCGAAGCTGATCGCCTTCGAAAGCGTTTATTCGATGGACGGCGACGTCTCGCCCATCCACGCGATCTGCGATCTTGCCGACAAATATAACGCGCTGACCTATCTGGACGAGGTGCACGCCGTCGGCATGTACGGCCCGCGCGGCGGCGGCATTTCGGATCGCGACGGCGCGGCGCACCGCCTCACCATCATCGAAGGCACGCTGGCCAAGGCGATCGGCGTCATGGGCGGCTATATCGCGGCGGACAAGACGATCATCGACGTGATCCGCAGCTACGCGCCCGGCTTCATCTTCACCACCTCGCTCTCGCCGGTGCTCGTCGCCGGCGCGCTGGCGAGCATCCGTCATCTGAAGGCGTCAAGTGTCGAGCGTGATGCGCAGCAGGAAGCGGCGGCGAAGCTCAAGGCGATGTTCCGCGAGGCGGGCCTGCCGGTGATGCCGTCGACCACGCATATCGTGCCGCTGATGGTCGGCGATCCGGTGAACGCCAAGCGGATCAGCGACATATTGCTCGCCGAATATGGCGTCTATGTGCAGCCGATCAATTATCCCACCGTCCCGCGCGGGACGGAACGGCTGCGCTTCACCCCCGGTCCGACGCATGACGAGGCGATGATGCGCGAGCTGACCGACGCGCTCGTCGAGATCTGGGACCGGATGGAGCTGCGGCTCGCCGCCTGAGCTTTTTCGGTTACTGGTGCACCAGGATAACTCAAAAATGCGCCGCGCCACATTGGGCGGTGGCGTTTCGGCGGCATAGCCACTAGATAGCCGCCATCGATTCCCCGGACCGAATTCGTAAGGACCCGTCTGTTGGCCGAGACGATCGCCATCGCATCCGATCACGCCGCTTTCGAACTGAAGGCGATCCTCGCCGAATGGCTGCGCGAACAGGGCCATGTCGTGCGCGATCTCGGCCCCGCGACCGCCGACTCGGTCGATTATCCCGATTATGGCTACAAGCTGGCGGCGAGCATCGCCGCGGGCGAGGCGACGAAGGGCGTCGCGCTGTGCGGATCGGGCATCGGCATCTCGATCGCGGTGAACCGCAATCCCGCCTGTCGCTGCGCGCGCGTTGACGACGGACTTTCGGCCCGCCTCGCCCGGCAGCATAACGACGCCAATGTCGTCGCCTTCGGCGCGCGGCTCGTCGGTGTCGATACCGCGAAGGACATTCTCACTGAATTTCTCGGCACCGCCTTCGACGGCGGCCGCCACGCGCGGCGTGTCGAGAAGCTCGGCCATCCCGATCTCACCGCTCTCTCCTCCGAAAGGCAGCCCGCATGAGCACGAACCCCGTCCGCCTGGCCCCCACGCCGTCGGATGCGTCGGCCGGCGGCTTCTTCACCCGCAGCCTGGCGGAGTCCGATCCCGCGATCGCGGCCAGCATCGCCGACGAACTCGGCCGCCAGCGCGACAAGATCGAACTGATCGCCTCGGAGAATATTGTCTCGCGCGCGGTGCTGGAGGCGCAGGGTTCGATCCTCACCAACAAATATGCCGAGGGCTATCCGGGCAAGCGCTATTATGGCGGCTGCGAATATGTCGACGTGATCGAGACGCTGGCGATCGAGCGGGCCAAGGAGCTGTTCGGCGCGCGCTTCGCCAATGTGCAGGCCAATTCGGGCAGCCAGATGAACCAGGCTGTGTTCCTGGGCCTGCTGGAACCGGGCGACAGCTTCATGGGCCTCGATCTCGCCGCCGGCGGCCATCTGACGCACGGGTCGCCGGTCAACATGTCGGGCAAATGGTTCAAGCCGATCCCCTATGGCGTGCGCCAGCAGGACCAGATGCTGGACATGGACGCGATCGCCGAGATGGCGCGCCAGCATCGGCCTAAGCTGATCATCGCCGGCGCCACCGCTTATTCGCGCGTCTGGGATTTCGCACGCTTCCGCGAGATCGCGGACGAGGTGGGTGCGTGGCTGATGGTCGACATGGCGCATTTCGCCGGCCTCGTCGCGGGCGGCATGCACCCCAACCCGCTGCCCCACGCGCATGTCGTCACCTCGACGACGCATAAGTCGCTGCGCGGCCCGCGCGGCGGCCTGATCCTCACCAATGACGAGACGATCGCGAAGAAGATGAACAGCGCGATCTTCCCGGGTTTGCAGGGCGGACCGCTGATGCATGTCATCGCCGCCAAGGCGGTGGCGCTGGGCGAGGCGCTGCGCCCCGAATTTCGCGATTACGCACGCAGGATCGTCGAGAATGCGCAGACATTGGCGGCGACCTTGCAGGAACGCGGGCTCGACATCGTCTCGGGCGGCACCGACAACCATCTGATGCTGGTGGACCTCAGGCCCAAGCAGACGACGGGCAAGGCGGCGGAAAAGGCACTCGATCGTGCCTTCATCACCTGCAACAAGAATGCGATCCCGTACGATCCGGCCAAACCGGCCATCACCTCGGGCATCCGCCTCGGCACGCCGGCGGGCACGACGCGCGGCTTCGGTACCGAAGAGTTCCGCGAGATCGGCAATTTGATCGCCGACGTGCTCGACGGGTTGCGCGAGAAGGGCGACGAGGGCGATCCCGCCGTCGAGGCCGGGGTGCAGGCCCGTGTTTCCGCCCTGTGCGCACGCTTCCCCATTTATCCGGAGGGCTGATTGCGCTGTCCCTTCTGCGGCTATGAAGACAGCCAGGTAAAGGACAGCCGCCCGACCGAGGACGGCACCTCGATCCGCCGTCGGCGGCAATGCGAAGGCTGCGGCGCGCGCTTCACGACGTTCGAGCGCGTGCAACTGCGCGAACTGACGGTCGTCAAGAAGGACGGCGATCGCCAGCCCTTCGATCGATCGAAGCTCGAACGGTCGGTCGCCATCGCCTGCCGCAAGCGGCCGATCGCCCCCGACCGGCTGGACCGGCTCGTCTCGGGCATCCAGCGCCAGATCGAGACGTCGGGCGAAAGCGAAGTGAGCGCGACGCATGTCGGCGAGCTGGTGATGGACGGGCTGAAGGCGCTCGACAGCGTCGCCTATATCCGCTTCGCCAGCGTCTATAAGGATTTCACTGAGGCCAAGGATTTCGAGGATTTCGCCGGCGCGGTCACCGAAGCCGGGACGCGCGAATAATGGCCGCCGAGACACCGCAGCCCGCGATCGTCCTCGTCCAGCCGCAACTGGGCGAGAATATCGGCACGGCGGCGCGCGCGATGCTTAATTTCGGGCTGACCGACCTGCGCCTCGTCGCCCCGCGCGACGGCTGGCCCAATCCGGCGGCCGGCCCGGCGGCGTCGGGCGCGGACGTCGTTCTCGAACGCGCGCGCGTCTATGCGACGGTGCCCGAAGCGGTCGCCGATTGCACGCACGTCTATGCGACGACGGTGCGCAAGCGCGGTGTGGTCAAGCCGGTGCTGACGCCCGAGGCGGCCGCACGCCAGATTCATGGCGATCCCGGCCGCGCGGCGATCCTGTTTGGGCCGGAACGATCGGGACTGGAGACGAACGACGTTGCGCTCGCCCGCACAATCGTCACCGTGCCGATCAATCCCGAGTTCGGCAGCCTCAATCTGGCGCAGGCGGTGATCCTCGTCACCTATGAATGGTCGAAGGGCCAGGCGCTCGCCTCGCCTCCCGACGTCGATCTCGATCCGCCCGCATCCCAAGCCGATCTTGATGGTCTCGTCGGTCATCTCGACGCGATGCTCGACGAAGCGGGCTATTTCTTTCCCGAGGATCGCGCGCCCGCGACGCGGCGCACACTGCGTTCGCTCCTCTCCAAGCCCGGCTGGAATGCGCAGGAGGTGCGGACGCTGCGCGGCGTGCTGAGCACGCTGGAAGGCCGGCGGCAAAGGCGGTCCCGAAGCGGCGGCTGACATTTTGTTCTTGATATGTTCTATTTGGAATTTATCGTCCGGATGTGCCGAATCATCCTCGCCCCGGCCGCGGCGCGACGCTCAACGCGCTTAGCGCACGCTTCAATCTCGCCGCGCGCGAAGAGGATGGCGACTGGCTCGACGATCGCGCCACGATCGATGGCGACGCCCCTCCGGCGCGGACCAGCGTCACGGTCGAGCATCCGCGCACGATCATCACGCGCAACGCCTCCCCCGATATCGGCTTCGACCGTTCGATCAATCCCTATCGCGGCTGCGAGCATGGCTGCATCTACTGCTTCGCGCGGCCGACCCATGCTTATCACGACCTGTCGCCGGGGCTGGATTTCGAAACGCGGCTGTTTGCCAAGCCCGACGCGGCGCGGCTGCTGCGCGCCGAACTCGCCAAACCCGGCTATCGCTGCGCGCCGATGGCGCTCGGCACCAACACCGATCCTTATCAGCCGATCGAGGAGCGGTGGCGCATCACCCGCGCGATAGTCGAGGTGCTGGCCGAATGCGATCATCCGCTGACGATCACCACCAAATCGAATCGGGTGACGCGCGATATCGACCTGCTGGCGCCGATGGCCGCGCGCGGGCTGGCGGCCGTGGCGGTGTCGATCACCTCGCTGACCCCCGCCATCGCGCGCACGCTGGAGCCGCGCGCGCCGCATCCGGCGAAGCGGCTGGCGGCGGTGCGGGCGCTCGCCGGGGCGGGGGTGCCGGTGTTCGTCTCGATCGCGCCGGTGGTCCCCGCGATCACCGACGGGGAGATGGAGGATATCGTCGAGGCTGCGGCGGAGGCAGGGGCGGTGGGCGCTTTCTTCCTGCCGGTGCGTCTGCCACATGAGGTGGCGCCGCTGTTTCGCGCCTGGCTCGACGCGCATTATCCCGATCGCGCGGGCAAGGTGATGGCGATCATCCAGTCGCTGCGCGGCGGGCGCGACAATGATCCGAATTTCCACACGCGGATGCGCGGGCAAGGGCCGTGGGCCGATTTGCTGCGCACCCGCTTCGCCATCGCCTGCCGCAAGCATGGCCTGAACAACAGCCGCATTCGCCCGCGTACCGACCTGTTCCGCCCGCCCGAAGGCGCGCAGTTACGGCTGCTGTGACGTAAGCGCCTCGTCGCGCAGGCCGCGCCAGATGCGGAGCGCCTGCACGGTTTCGGGCACATCGTGGACGCGCACGATCTGGACGCCGCGCCCGACGGCGGCGAGCGCCAGCGCCAGCGAACCGCCGAGCCGCGCGTCGGGCGGGGCCTCGTGCGACAATGCGCCGATCATCCGCTTCCGGCTCGCCCCCAGCACGAGCGGGCAGCCGAGGCCATGGAACAGGGCGAGCCCGTTGAGGAGCGCGAGGTTATGGCGCAGCGTCTTGCCGAAGCCGACACCGGGATCGAGGAGGATGCGGCCGCGCGATATGCCCGCCGCCTCGCACGCCGCGATCCGCGCCTCCAGCCAGTCATACACCTCGATCAGCACATCGCCATAATGCGGCGCGACCTGCATCGTCGCGGGCTCTCCCTGATGGTGCATCAACACTATAGGGCAGGTGGCGGCGGCGGCCACCTCGATCGATCGCGGATCGTAGAGCAAGGCCGACACGTCGTTGACGACGCCTGCGCCGGCGGCGAGCGCGGCCTCCATCACCGCTGCCTTGCGCGTATCGATCGAGACGGCGGTGCCGCCGCGCACGAGTCGTTCGATCACGGGGACGGTGCGCGCGATCTCGTCGCCTTCCCAGACGATTGCCGCGCGGGGACGAGTCGATTCGCCGCCGACGTCGATGATCGCCGCGCCGGCCGCCGCCATCGCGACGCCGGCTGCCGCCGCGCCGGCCGGATCGTCGACATGGCGGCCACCATCCGAAAAGCTGTCGGGCGTCATGTTGAGGATCGCCATCACCTGCGGCTGATCGAGCCGGATCGTCCGTTCGCCCAGTTGCAGCGGCGGGCGCGGTGCGATGATGCGAGCGATCGCGGCCTCAGCCGCCGCGCGCTGTTCGGGCGAAACGCCGTCGAGGAACGCGACGATGCGATCGACCGGCACCAGCCGCTCCAGCACCCGCCCTCCGCCGGCAACCGCGATCACCTCGAACGCCGAGAACCACAAAAGCCCGCCGGCGAGACGTAACACCTGCCCATCGCCCCCGAATGGCGCCGCCACGAATCCCGTGGGACAAAGATACAAGCGTGCGTCGGACGGAATGTCGGCCATTTTGTCGCGACTGCCCGCCGCGCCTGTGAATGTCAAACCGGCCTCAGCACGGCCTCTCCGGTGCGCGGGTTCGTCAGCGTGACATTCTCGAGCGCCTGGATGCGCCACGCGCCGTCCCGCCGGGCAAGCACTGCGAGAATCAGCGTGTCCACCTCATGCGGCCCCGCCGGATGCGCCGCGCCGGCGGCAAGACGGCTCCAGAAATGGAGGATCGCCACGTCCTGGCCGATCGGCACCGCATCGATCAACTCGTTCCGCAGCGTGGAATCGCGATAGATCGTCTCGTGAACGCCGCGATGAAGCGCGACGATCTCGTCCGTGCCGCGCACATAATGGCCGAAGCGGTTCACGAAGGTCGCATCGTCGTGGAACAGCGACCCGAACGCCGCCATGTCATGCGCGTTCCAGGCGGAGGCAAAGGCCCCCGGCATATCCTCAGCTCTGTCGATCGGCAGCATTGTGCGTCCCCTCAGTCGAGCACTTCGGAAAAGCTGATCTCGCTGCGGAACAGGGCGCGGACGACGAGTTGTTGGCGCGTGGCGACAACGTAGCGCCGCTTCGCTGCTTCGACATATTCGTTCACGGTGCGCGGGCGCAGCCCCAATATTTCGGCAATCACCCCGTCGCTCTTGCCGCGCGCGACCTGGACGAGGCAGTCGCGCTGGCGTTGTGAGAGTGGCGCGGGATCGGGCACCGGGCCCTGCGCGCCCTCGCCGACGGCGGCAAGCCGACGCGCGGCCTCAAAGCCGAAATCACCCACCGCCTGCGCGGCGGCGAAACAGTCGCGCGGCAGACGCGCCGGATCGCGCACCGCGAAATGGCACGATCCCAATATCTCGCCTGGCACATTGTTCGGCACCGTGAAGCCCATCGCGATGCCGAGCTTCGCGCATTCGGCCATATAGTCGTCATCGCCCTCGCGCGGGGGGACGAGCAGGTGAAGCTGATCCCATGAGAAGCCGATGCTCGCGCGTTCGCTGGCGCGCAGCACCGGATCACGCATCAGCCCGCGCTCGCGCAGCATGCCGACGATCTCGACGGGATAATTCGTCACCTTGATACTGGGGACGACGCGGCCGAAATCGACATGATTGACAATCGCGAACCAATCGAAGCCGAGCCACAGCGCGATGTCCCGCACCGCGTCGTGCAATTCCTCCATCGAAGTAACCGACTGGGTGCTGGCAGCGAAATCCTGCACGGCACGGTAAATTGCGCGATTGCGGTCAGCTTCCATCACCTGCACCGCCCTTCACCCCCATCCCAAGCCCAGACTTCGGACGGAGTGATTTTTGGGCGTAATGCAGTATTGAATCAAGGGGATTTCGGCCATCGATAATAATCGCGGCGTATGGACCGATGTTGCTTTGCAACAACATAGAGGCATTTCTTCAGATTAGCCGATGGCATCCCACGCCGATGCGATCTCCCCGATCAGCTTGCGCGCCTCATCCGTGCGGGCGGCGTCATTCTCGCGCACGCCGGCCAACAGCAGGCGGCGCACCTCGGCATAGACGGAGGCGAGCATTGTCGCAATCTCACCTCCCTTTTCGAAATCGAGGCTGGAATCGAGTGCCTGGAGCAGGACGAGACTACGCGACTGCGTCTCGCTTCGCCGCGCGAGATCGCGCGCACGTGTGGCGGCGGCGGTGGCGGCGATCGCGCTCAACAATTCCTCGAACAGGATGCCGACGAGACGATGGGGCGACGCCCCCTCGATCCGCGTCGTGACATCGACGTTGCGATATTGGGCGCCCGCCTTCCCATAGCGCGCCGCCGACCTGACCATGTTCATCTTTCCTGCCCCACGTCCTACTCGCCCGCGATCAATCGTTGCTGTTGGTCCATACCTTGATCTGCTGCTCCAGATAGCTCTGCGTCGCCTTGAACGCCGCCACCTTCGCGTCCATCGCGGTGAACTGGGTGACGAGACGATCATGATAAGCGGTCATGCTGGCTTCCAGCTTCTCTCGATCTTCGGCGATCCGCTTGGTCTCGGCGGCGGCGGCGGTCTGCGAACTGGTAAGCGAGCCGGTGGAGGCGCGCAGCGCGTCGCGTATCGCCTGAAGCGCGCCGCCGAGCCCGGGATCGACGGTAATCGTCGCGTTGGCGACATCGCCCAGCGGCTCGATCACCAGCCCCGCGACACCTGAATTGGCGGCCGCAATCAGCCTGGTGCCCGACGCGATCGCCGGAACGCCGTTTATCATGCCCGAAGGCGGCGGACCGGCGACGATATTCTCCAGCGTGTAGGTTCCGGGCTTCGCCTTGCCCATGGCGCTGGTGATGGTGATGAGCGGGCTGCTGCTCGATTGCGTCGGGTTGAACAGCGCCTCCACGCCCGCCGGATCGGACGCCAGCATCTGATCGAGCCGCGCGGTGTCGAGCGAGAGCGAGCCATCCCGCCCGGTTTTCACCCCGATCTCGGCGAGCGTCCTGGGGCCGCTGCCCGTGCTCGACAGCACCGTCAGGGTGATCTTCGCCAGCCGCGCCTGCATGTCGCGTATGCCCGGATCGCCGCGCAGCGCACCGCCGCCCGTGCCGTCGGCATTCTTCGGCGCGGTGGCCGCATCGAGCGTCGTCTTGAGCTGGTTATAGGCATCGACCATGTCGTTCACGGCCTGGCGGATCGCATCCGCCGGCGAGCTGGTGCCGAGCGAGACGACCGTGCCCGGCGCTGCTTTCCTAAGGTCCATCTGCACGCCCGGCAGCAGATCGGAAAAGCTGTTCGACGATCGGCTGACGTCCACTCCGTCGACGCGCAATTTCGCATCCTGCGCCGCCTGGGCGAGCGTCATGCCCCCGCTACCCCCCGCATAGGTGAAGCGAGCAAGATCGGCGTCGGCGTTCGCGCCGGCCGTCAGCGTGAAGGCCTTTGCCTCACCCGTCACGCCCTTCAGCATCAGTCGCGCGCCCTGCGTATCCTGAACGACGGTGGCGGTGATGCCCATGGCGGAGGCGTTGATCGCCTTTGCGAGCCCCGTCAGGCTGTTATTCGTCTGGTCGATGGTGATGGTGGCGGAAACGCTGCCGAGCGTCAGCGTCAGCGAACCCAGCCCCACCGGTGCGCCGGCGCTGGCGAGATTGCCCGACACCAACGTCTGCGCCTGCGCGAGCTGGAGCACCTCGATCGTCGAGGAGAGGCCCGAAATGCGCGATCCGGCCAACGCCTTCGCGTCGAGGATGCTCGTGTCCGAACTGGTCGGCTGCGTGTAGAGTGAGCCGCCGGAGAGCAGGGTGGACAGCGCGCTCGCGAAGCTGTCGATTGCGTTCGCCGCATCGGCCAGCCCCGAGACTTTGGCCGCATTCTGCGTCTCGCGCGCTTCGAGCTGCGCTTCCTTGGGCGCCTGCACGGCATTAACGAGATTGGTGACCAGCGACGCCGTATCGATACCAGATCCCACGCCGAGCGTCGCGGCGATGGAGGACGCGGCGGATGTCGTTCCTGTTCCCGAAACTGCTGTCGTGGCCATGATCTTCTACCTCGCTCGGAAAACAGAAACGGCGGACTCCGCCGAAGATTTAGCCATTTCGACGAAAGCCGGGGCCATGCACTCGGCTCGCCTCATTGCGGATCGATGCGCATCCATGGATTCCGGCTTTCGCCGGAATGACAGAAAGGCAGAGATTCTCACCCCGGACCGGTTCTGCGGCCGTCGGCGTCGAACCGGGCGGTGGGCGGCACCTCGACCTCGGGCGGGGTCGTGTCGGCAAGCGCGCTGTCGAGATTGAAGACAAAGGCGATCACCGTGGCGACGGCGAGATAGAGATCCTCGCGAATCATCTGCCCGGTGCGCGCGGTGAAATAGATGGCACGGGTGAGTTGCGGATAGCTCAGCATCGGCACCGCCGTCTCGACCGCCATCTCGCGCAGCGCCGTAGCGATGGCGCCCCGCCCGCGTGCGACAACCACGGGCGCGGGATCGACACCCGGACGATAGCGAAGCGCCACGGCGAAATGGGTGGGGTTGGTAAGCACCACCGTCGCCTCCGCCAGCGCCTGCCGCGCCGACCCGCGCAACACCTCATGCTGGCGCTGGCGCAGCGCCGCCTTCAGTTCGGGCGAGCCTTCGGTCTGCTTGTGCTCGTCCTTCACCTCCTGCTTGGTCATGCGCAGACGGCCCCCGCGCTGGATCAACTGCGCCGGCACGTCGATCGCCGCGATCCCCGCCAGCGCCAACGCCATGACGAGCACCGCCAGCACGAACAGGCCGCCGACATCGCCGAGCGCCGCGGGCAGCGGCTCCGCGCCTAGTCCGAGGATGCGATGGGCATAGCGGGAGAGTAGCCAGTAGCCGACGCCGCCCAGCAGGACGATCTTGGCAAGCGACTTGACGAGTTCGATCAGCCCCTGCGGGCCGAAGATGCGGCGTATGCCCGAGAGCGGATTGATCTTCTCCGCCTTGAAGCCGATCGCGCCCCAGCGGAAGCCGAGCGAACCGAGCAGCGCCGGCGTGCCCACCGCCGCCACCATCGTCAACACGAAGAGGGTCAGGAGGGGGATCGCGATCATGCCGATCAGGCGCAACGCCGCGCCCGCCGGATCGAAATCCCGCACGCTCGACGCATCGAAGCGCAGCCCCTGCGCCAGCATGTGACCGAGAGCACCCAGCATCCATGGGCCGGCGAGGGCGAACCAGATCGCGCCTGAGAGGACCACCAACGCGGTGCCCAGCTCGCGCGACTGTAGGACGTCGCCCTTTTCGGCGGCCTCGCGGCGACGCTTCTCGCTGGGCGCTTCGGTCTTTTCGTCGCGATCGGGCGTGTCCGCCATCTAGCCGCCTCCGCCGAGCGCGAGATCATGCGCCATGTCGAGTCCGCGCCCGAAGGCGGCGACGATCCCCTCGCCCATCGTCGGTGCCGCTATGGCAAGGAGGATGACGCCCGCCAGCAAGGTGGCGGGAAGCCCCACCGCGAACAGGTTGAGCGAGGGCGCCGAGCGGGCGAGCATCCCCATCACGACCTGGACGAGAATCAGCGCGAAGCCCACCGGCAGCGCCACCGCCAGCCCGGTCGCGAAGAGATCGCCGCCGAACATCACGAGGCCGCGCAACGCATCGGCCCCCATCCATGCCTCGCCCGGCGGCAATGCGCGATAGCTTTCAAAGATCGTCACGGCGAGGGCGAGATGCCCACCCATCGCGAGGAAGAGGAAGGTCGCGAGGATCGACAGGAAAGTGCCCAGCGCCGACGCCTGCCCACCATTGGCCGGATCGACCATGCCGGCAAAGCCCAGCCCCATCGCGTTGCCGATCGTCTCGCCCGCCAGCAGCGCCGCCGAAAAGCCGATCTGCACCGCGAAACCGAGCGCAAGCCCCGCCAGAACCTCGCCCGTCACCAGCATCGCGCCGGCGATACTGACGATGCCGTCGTCAGGCATGACGAAGTGGCCCGCCTGCATCGCGGGCAGGCCGATCGCCAGCGCCACGATCAGGCGAAGCTGCACCGGCACCTGCGGCGAGCCGAAGACAGGCGCGGCAAGGAAGGCCGCCCCCGGCCGGATCATCGCGATCAGCCACAGCCAGAGCTGCGCTTCGAGGCCGGCGAAACCGATCGGCACCCCGCGGCCGTCCCTAGCGCATCAGATCGGGGATGTGGGCGTACATCTCGCGCGTGAAATCGGCGATCAGCATCAGGATCGCCCCGCCGAACAAAGCGAGCGCGATGGCGACGACTATCAGCTTGGGCACGAAGCTCAACGTCTGCTCGTTGATCGACGTCGCCGCCTGGATCATGCCGAGGACAAGCCCCGCCGCCAGCGCGGGGATCAGGATCGGCGCCGAGGCGAGCGCCAATATCCAAAGCGCCTGCTGCGCGATGCCGACGAAGAAATCCGCGTCCGCCACGGCTCAATCCCCCATCACGTCACGAACGAGCCGGCGAGCGACCCCATCGTCAGCGCCCAGCCGTCGACAAGAACGAACAGCAGCAGCTTGAACGGCATAGATACGATCATCGGCGACAGCATCACCATGCCGAGCGCCATCAGCGTCGAAGCGACGACAAGGTCGATGATGAGGAACGGCAGGAAGATCAGGAAGCCGATCTGGAACGCCGTCTTCAATTCGCTGGTGATGAAAGCGGGGAGCAGGATCGAGAAGGGGATGTCGGCGGCCGTCCGAAAAGGCGGCGCCTTGGCGAGATCGGCGAACAGCTTGAGATCGGCCTGGCGCGTCTGCTTCGCCATGAAGCCATGGAGCACAGTGCCCGATCGCGTCACCGCTTCCTCGATGGAAATCTGGCCGGCGCCGTAAGGCTTGAATGCGGTCGCGTTGATCTGATCGACCGCCGGACGCATGACGAAGAGCGAGAGGAACAGCGCAAGCCCGACGAGCACCTGATTGGGCGGCGTCTGCTGGAGCCCGAGCGCCTGCCGCAGGATCGAGAGCACGATGATGATGCGCGTGAAGCTGGTCATCATCAGGATGAGCGACGGCAGGACCGTCAGCAAGCTCATGAGGACGAGGATCTGAAGCGACAGCGACAAGGGCCGCCCATCGCCCGCGATCGTCGTCATCGCCCTGTCGAGCGCGCCGGTCTGCTGCGCGAAGGCGGGGGCGGCAGCCAGCATCGTCGCCGCGAAACCGGCGGCGAGGAGCGGGCGACGGAGCGACCATGCAACAGACCCGTCATTCCCGCGAAGGCGGGAATCCATACACGCGGCGTCCAGATTTTCTTGCACCCTTGGTGCAAATGGATTCCCGCCTTCGCGGGAATGACAAGATGGGATGGATGTGCGTGGGCAATGATCCAACCGCGACTGGCGCAAGGACCCTGCACAAAGCATCGCCACCCTACAGCGCATCGTCCGCCGCCGGCATGTCGCTTTCGGCGATCAGGTCCATCCGGGTGCGCGTGACGCCGACGAGATAGCGCTTGCCCGAAAATTCGACCACGGCGAGCCGCCCCATCGTACCCATCGGCACCGCATCCACCACCTTGACCGCGCGTTCGCGCTGGCCAATCGCCATGCCCGGCTGGACGCGGCGCCACAGCCACAGCGCGCCGAAGGCCATTCCCGCCACCAAGGGCAGCAACAGGACGAGGCGCAACAGATAGGCGGTCATCATAGCCGGCGTTCGAGCCCGGCGAGCCGCGCATCGGCCGCCGCCACCTCGACGACGCGGATGCCGAAGCGCCCGTTCACCGTCACCACTTCACCCTTGGCGACGAGCGTGCCGTTGACGAGAATGTCGAGCAGTTCGTTCGCCTGCCGATCAAGCTCCACCACGCTGCCTTCGGCCAGTTCGAGCAGTTCGGACAGGCGCAGCGATGTCGACCCCACCTCCACCGACAGGCGCAGCGGAATATCCGCCAGCATCTTGTAATTGCGGGCCGGAATCCCTGCTTCATCGGCCGTTTCGGCCTCGCTCGTCGCGTTCATCGATTGCTTCCCCGTTCGACATGTTCGATCATCAGGGCAACGCGCCCCTCTCGTTCGCCGATCGTGCCGCTGGCGAGCCGGCGGTTCGCGACGATCAGCGGCACCTTGGGATCGAGCGTGATCGGGATCACGTCGCCCGGCTTCAGCGCCATCACCTGCGCAACAGACAGTTCCGGCCGCGCGAGCACGCTGCGGACCGGCAGTTGCACCTGGTCCAGCGCCTGCTCCATCCGCGCGCGCCATTCGGTGTCGGCCGGGCCGGCATCGGCATGGACCTTGGCGGCAAGCTGCGATTCATGGGCGCGCAACGCCGCCAGCGGATAGATGATCGAAAGCGTGCTCGTCCGCCCCTGGCCGGGCACGATCCGCAGCCGCTGTATCACTACCGCTTCGTCGCCGCGCACGAGGCTCGCATAATCGGCGTTCGTCTCGCGCGAAACCAGGGTGGGGGCGAGTGACACGATCTCCGCCCATGCTTCGACAAGCTTCTCGATCGTCGCGTCGGCGAGACGGCCGAGCACGCGTTCTTCGGTCGGGGTAAATTCGCTCGCTCGCGGCCGTCGCGCCGCGCCGGTGCCGCCGTAGAAGGCGTCGACCATGCTGGCGACGAAATCGGGCTCGATCACCACCAGCACATTGCCCTTCAGCGGCCGGAGCCGATAGAGGTTGAGGCTGGTGAAGGCGGGCAAACCGGCGCGGAACGCTTCGAAACGCAGCGTCTCCAGCGGCTCGGCCGTCACCTGCGCCTTGGCGCGCGAATAGGGCTCGACAACGGTGCGGATCCGACGCGCCAGACGCTCACCGATCCGCTCCAGCCCCGCAAGCCGCGCCGTCGGGCGAAAGGCTTCCTCGCCGAGGACGAAGCGGCGCACTTCGCCATCGCCGTCGCGCGTGGCGGTGAGCGGGGAGGTTTCCTCCTCGGACAGAGGGCGCGCCATCGTCATTGGACGATGAAATTCGTGAAATAGACGTTGTCGACGCCGCCATAGCCCGTCTTCGCCTTGAGCACGGCGTTGACCGCATCGGTGAGCTGTTTCTGCAACGCGCGCTTGCCCTCGGGCGTCGCGATCACGAACGCGTCCTGATCGGCCAGAGTCATCAGGATGGCGGAGCGGACGGGTATCTCGTTCGCCTTCAGCGCATCGATCACCCGGCTGTCGTAAAAGGTCGAAACGCCGAGCCCGACCTGCATGATCCCGTCGGAATCGCGCAGGTTCGACGTGAAATTCTGCTCGAGATTATAATAGGTCGCCTTGTATTTCCTGGGATCGAGCGGCGCGCCCTCGGTCATGGGCGCGACAGCCTCGGTGCCGTCCTTCAGCACCAGCTTCGGCCGGTTCGGGTCTTCGACGGGATGGGCGCCACCCACGCCCATGCCCGAGGCATAAAGGCCCGCCGCGACGCCGCCGCCGACCAGCAGCAGCGCGCCCGCGCCGATCATCGCGACCTTGCCGAGCTTCCCTTTTTTGCGTGGCGCGGCAACCGCCTGATCGTCACTCATTCCCTGCCCCCGTCATGCGTACCGCTCGCGAACGACGGCCGGCGCGGCCTGTCCTTCCGCCACGGTGCGTGTTTGCGGTAATATGGTTAACAAAGCTTGCTGCTGGCCGCCCATATGGCCGTGCCCGCCCCCCTGATGATGCCCGCCCGTCTGAGTCGCCCCCTGCCCCGCCGCGCCGCCGACGTCAATCTGCGTATCGGCGATGCGCACGCCCTGCGCGCGCGCCTCGGCAACGAGATGGTGGCGCGAATCCACCAGGATCGCGCGCGCCGCCTCGGTGTCGGCGGTGAGGCGGATCGAGGTTCCGTCCGCGCCGTTTGCCATCTGGACGTGCAGCGTGCCGAGATGTGCGGGATCGAGGCGAAAACTCAGCCGCCCGTCCTTGTCCGCGACGCGCGCAATGTCACGGGCGAGGCTGTCGAGCCACGCCCCGTCGCGCGCGAGATCGAGATGCTGCTGGACGACCACCGCCTGCGCCGACGCATCGGGCGCTTGCGGGCTGGAACTGCCCGAAGCGGCGATCGGCGGCGGGGACGAGAACAGTAGCGGCGCGAGAGGGCGAGCCGTCGCATCGGTCGCGCCGATGTCCAACGGGTCGCCTTCTCCGCTCTTGTGGGGCGGCACGGCCGAAGCCGCTGGCGGCGAGGGCAAAGCGGCTGGCATGGCCACCGGCTGGATGACAGGATCGGCTGCCGAAGCAATGGCGGGCGGCGGTGCCTGGGTGAAGGTGACGGTGAGCGGCCGATCGCTCCCGCGCGGGAACAGCAGGTCGATATCCATCGCGGCCGGCGCAGCACCCTGCCGGGGGGCAGAAGCTTGCGGCGTGCTGCTCGCCTGATCTGTCGTCGGGTCCATCTGCATGGCCGATGCCTGCGCCGCTGGGGCGGCGGTAGCAGCGCGCACTTCCGGCTTGGCATCGGATGCAACTGGCGGCGTCTCGGCATGCGCTGCTTCCGGTGTGGGAGCAGTCTGTGCAGTGTTCGCCACGGCAGGCCGCGAGACGCGTATGCTCTGAACCAGTGAGGGAGCGGGAGGTTCGGTACTTTCAGGCACCGGAGCAGGCGGGAGGGCGCTCGCCGGCGCCGGGACCATGGGTGCGACGGTTGGGAACGGCATATCGGGCTGCACGCTGTCCGTGTCGGGCGCCTCTTCCTTCAGCTCCTCGTCCTTTCCGGCTTTGGCCGCGATATGCGTCGCCGGAATCGACAAGGCCGAATTGACGGAAGGTTCGGACGGAGCGGGTGTCGGAAGCGCCACGACGCTTTCCGGCACCGTGGCCGTGGCAAGCACAGCAATATTGCCGACTGGCCCGATTGCCGCCAGCGTCGCATCGAAAGACGGCGCGATCGGCTGGACAAGCGCCGTTGGCGCGCCCGGCATCTCGGGCGTCGGCGATGCGGGCAGCAGGGCAGCGGCGGGTAAAGCTTGGGACGCCAGCGGCGCGGCGGAGGCTATCATTCCGCGCCTCCCGTCCGCCCACGCGGCCGGATGCCCAGCGCGACGCGGCGCTCGCGCTGCTCCTCGAAGGCCGCCTGCGCCCGTTCGTCCAGCTTCTCGGCGCTCTCCTGCCGGATCCGCGCTTCGAGCCGCAGCGTGGCGAACTGCGCGGCGGTAGCGCGGGCGCTGACGATCGCGTCGGTCAGCCCGTCGCGCACCGCGTCAAGCCGCATCGCCAGTTCGCCGACGTTCGAGAGCGCCGCCCCGTTCACCGTGCCCGGCGCAAGGCGAAGCCCGGCACGAAGCTGCAACAGCCGATCCGCGCTCGTTTCCAGTGACGCGACCTTGCCTTCCGCCCGCGACGCTTCCGCCGCCGCCTGAAGATGCTGCACGCGCCGCACCCGGACGATGCGGCGCCGGCGATCGACGAGCGCCTTCATCCGCCGAAACCCGCGACGAGCGCGCCGACCGACTCGGCATAGCCGGCATGGTCCTTCTGCCCCTGCGCGATGAATCGGTGGATATCGCCGTGGCGCGCGATCGCTTCGTCGATCTGCGCGTCGCTGCCTTCGCGATAGGCGCCCATCAGGATGAGATCGCGATTTTCCTCATAGACGGACCAGAGCCGCCGGAGCGTCGCCGCGGCGCGCTGATGCTCGGGCGTCACGATGTCGGCCATCACGCGGCTGAGCGAACGGCCGACGTCGATCGCGGGGAACACCCCCTGCTCGGCCAGGCTGCGCGACAGGATGATGTGCCCGTCGACGATCGCGCGCGCGGTGTCGACGATCGGGTCGTCGGTATCGTCGCCATCGGCCAGCACGGTGTAGAGCGCGGTGATCGATCCGCCGGTGCGCCGGTCGGCCCCCGCCCGCTCGACAAGGCGGGGGATGAGGCCGAGCGCGGAGGGGGGATAGCCCTTCATCGTCGGCGGCTCGCCCAGCGACAGGCCGATCTCGCGCTGCGCATGCGCCACGCGCGTCAGGCTGTCGATCAGCAGCAGGACCTTGAGGCCCGCCTCGCGGAAATATTCGGCGATCGCGGTCGCCCGCATCGCGGCGCGCAGGCGCAGCACCGGCGGATGATCGGCGGGCACGGCGACGACCACGCTCTTCGCCCGCGTCGCCCCCGTGAGCTTGGTGGCGAGAAAGTCGCTCACCTCGCGCGAACGTTCGCCGACAAGGCCGACGACGATCACGTCCGCCTCCGCGCCGGCCAATATCTGCCCCATCAGCACCGATTTGCCGACGCCCGATCCGGCGGCGATGGCGATGCGCTGGCCCAGCCCGGCGGTCAGCAGCGCGTTGATCGCGCGCACGCCGGTGTCGAAGGGCTGCGTCACCCGCGCGCGGTGCAGCGGATTGCCCAACCGTCCGGCGAGCGGCCAGCGATGCGCGGTGTTGATCGCGCCCAGCCCGTCCAGCGGCTCGCCCAGCGCATCGACGACGCGGCCGAGCAGTTCCGGCCCGACATCGACCGAACCGCCCCGGCTGTCGGGCTCGACACGCGCGCCACAGGTGTGAGGCGCGTCAGCGTCCAGCGCCATCATCAGGGTCCGCTCGCCACGAAAGCCGACGACCTCGGCCCGCGCGGCGCGGCCATCGGCGTCGATCACCTTCGCGCCCGCGCCGATCGGCTGGAGGAAGCCCGTCGCCTCCAGCATCAGCCCGTCATAGGCGACGAGACGGCCGATACGGCGCGGCCCCATGCCCGCAATGTCGATCGGGGCGAGCAAGGCCGCCGTCTGTTGCGCGAGGCGGCTCATCGCGGCGCGCCCATCCGGTCGAGCGCGATGCGCAGCTTTTCCAGCCCCGCCGCAGGCCCGTCCTCGATCCAGCCTTCGCCGGTTTCCAGCAGCACCGTGCCGGGCGCGAGGGCGGGATCGGCCACTTTCTCGACCGGAAGGTCGGCGCCGTCCAGCCGCGCGAGATCGTCGGGATGAAGCCGCATCCGCGCGGGCGACGCCTCTTCGGCGATCAGCGCTGCGGCATTGGCGGCGCGCTCCAGCAATATCTCGCCGTCGATCGCCACCTCGCCGACGATCTGGCGGACCAGCCGCTCCACCGTCTCGGCGAGCAGTGCGGCCAGCGCGCCCGAGGGTTCGGGTTCCAGCGCCTGAAGCGTCTCGGCAAGCCGCGCCACCGCGTCGCGCTCGGCCGCATATTCCTTTTCGGCGACGCGGCGGCCCTCGTTGAAGCCGTCGCTATAGGCCTGGGCGAGCACGTCATGGACCTCCGGCTCAGCGGTGTCCTCCTCGTCCGACGCCGTCGCCACGTCGCACAGACGCGCGGCGGCGGACCAGGGGGTGAACACCTGCTCCTCGGGCGACCGGATGAAAGGCGAGATGCGTGCCGCGGCAACCGCGCTCGCGCGGTTCCACAGGTCAGACATAATCGTCGCCCTTGCCGCCGAGGTTGATCGTGCCCGCGTCCGCCAGCCGCCGGGCGATGGCGAGGATTTCCTTCTGCGCGTCCTGCACCTCGGCAAGCCGCATCGGCCCGCGTTCGGCGATCTCGTCCTGGATCGACTGGGCGGCGCGGCTGGACATGCAGCCGAACATCTTCTGCCGCAGCCCGGCCTCGCACCCCTTGAGCGCGACGACGAGAATGTCGTTCTCCACCGCGCGCAGCAGCGTGCCGAGGCTCTTGTCGTCGAGCGCGTTCAGATTGTCGAAGACGAACATCTCATCCTCGATCATCCGCGCGAGCGAACGATCGAGCTTGCCGAGCGACTTGATGATCCGCGCCTCCGCCGTCTGGCGGGTATTATTGACGATCTTCGCCGCCTCGGTCGCGCCGCCGCGCCGCATGGTCGCTCCCTGCGAGGAACGATTGATCTGGCGCAGCAGCACGCGCTCAAGATCGTCCAGTGCCTCGGCCGTCACCGGACCCAGCGTCGCGATCCGGTAGATCACGTCGGTCTGTGTCTCCTCGTCGAGAAGCTGGAGCACGTCGGCGGCGATCGGCGGATCGAGATGCGCGAGGACGAGCGCCGCGATCTGCGGATGTTCCTGCTCGATAAGGGCGGCGATGGTGCGCGGGTCCATCCATTTCAGCGCATCAAGCGCGCTGGCCCGCGCGGGCGGCGTGATCCGCGCGAGGACATTGTCAGCCCGGTCGGGACCGAGCGCGCGTTCCATGACGCCGCGTATATGGCCATCCGCGCCGAAGCCGATCGTGGTCCGCACCCGCGCGCGCGTCACGAACAGATCGAGCACGTCGTTCACCTGCTGCTCCGACACGTCGGCGACGCCGAACATTGCCCCGCCCAGTTGCTGCACCTCTTCGGGATCGAGCCGCGAGAGCACGTCGGCGGCCTCCTCCTCCGCCAGCAGCATCAGCAGGATCGCGGCGGCCTCACAGCCCCCCGGGACCGGGCGATCGATCGTATCAAGCTCGGCCATCTCAAGCCCCTCCGGCGCCATCGGCACGGATCAGGTCACGCACCACCACGGCGGCGCGCGACGGGTCCTGCCGGACGAAATTGCGGATCAGTTCGGCGCGTGCGGTATAGCCTGGCGCGGCCTCGATCATGTCGAGCGTGACCGCCTTCGCGGGATCGAGCCGCGCCTCCTCGGCAAGCGCTGCGGCGATCTGCCGACCCATGATCGACCGCTCACCAGTCAACGATGCGCCTGCCGCCGCCGGGACGGCACGTCGTTTCAGGAAAGGCCGGGCGATACCGAAGATCAGCAACGCCGCGATAAGCATAGCCGACAGATTGCGCGCGAGCAGCGGCACCCAGGGCTTTTCATAGATCGGCGTCGCCGGCGCCTCGGCCGTGGGTGCGAAATCGCGCGCGTTGATCGCCAGCAGGTCGCCGCGCGCCGCGTCGAAGCCCACCGCCCCCTTCACCAGCGCCTCGATCTGCGCGATCGCGGCGGCGGTGAGGCGTTCCTTGCCCTTGCCCTGCTTCAGCGCGACCGCGATCGACAGGCGGCGGACGACGCCCACCGGCTGCTTCGTCACCGAAACCTCGCGGCCGAGCTGGAAGGTGCGATTGTAATTTTCGGTCGTGCGCGTGCTGTCCTCAGCGGCGGCGGTCGTGCCAGGCTCGGCCGCCGGATCGGGCTGACCGGGCTTGGGCGGCGCCAGCGTACCGCCGGGCGCGGCGGCAACCTGCGCGGCCGGCGGCGCCATGTTGGAAAGCGCGCCGGGAATGCCGACGGCAGGCGCACCGGCAGGGCCACCCTCCTTCGTCCAGCCGCCCTCTTCCTGCCGGACGACGGCATTGTCCTTGGGATAGGTTTCGCGCGTCGCCTGCACCTCGGCGAAATCGAGGTCGGCATGCACCTCGGCGGTGTAATTGCCCTGCCCGACAAGCGGGATCAGCAGCGTGTCGAGCGCCTCGGCATAGCGCGCCTCCACCTTGCGCTGGATATCGATCTGCCGGTCGGTCGCGCCCGTCACGCCATCGCCCGAACGCGACAGCAGCCGTCCGCTCTGATCGATGATCGAGACGCCTTCGGGCGTGAGGCCGGGCACCGACGAGGCGACGAGATGCGCGATCGCCGCCACCTGCGTGTCGCCCAGCGTACGCCCGGCATGCAGCGTCAGCATCACCGAAGCGGCGGGCCGTTCGGTATCGCGCAGAAAGGCGCTGGGCTGGTCGACCGCAATATGGACGCGCGCGCGCTCCACCGAGTCGATCGCCTCGATCGTGCGCGCCAGGTCCAGCTCGCGCGCGCTGCGCAGCCGCTCGCCCTCCACCGCCCGGCTCGCCCCCATCGGCAGCGAGGCGATCAACGCGTCGCCGTCGGGCGCGCTCTTGGGCAGGCCCTGTTGCGCGAGCAGCATCTTGGCGCGATAAAAATCGCCGTCCGCCACGGTCAGCGCGCCGGTGTCGCGATCGATCTTGTAGGCGATCCCCGCCGTTTTCAACGAGTCCGCCACTGCCGCCTTGTCGGCATCGGCCAGCCCCCGGAACAGATCGCGCTGCGGCGGCTGGGCAAACGCCATCCAGACCAATGCGGCGAGGCCGAGCAGCCCCGCCAGCGCGATCAGCGGCATGCTTTTCGCCACCGCCGGCTGCGCGACGATACCACGCAAACGGTCGATCATCGCCCCCGTCGACGGAAGGGTGGGCGCGCCGGGAAGCGCGAGCGCACGGCCCGAAGGCCCCTCTGTAGCCAGAACGTCCGCCATGTCAGACCGGCATGCTCATGATGTCCTTGTATGCCGACAGCAGCTTGTTGCGGACCTGCAAGGTCGCCTGGAAGCCGACGGACGCCTTCTCGCGGGAAAGCATCACCGCGGCGATGTCGGTCGTCTCGCCGCGCTCATAGGCCGTCGACATTTCGGTCGACCTGGCCTGCAATTCATTGACCTGTGCAATGGCGCTGGTCAGCGCGCCGCCGAAGCTGCTTTCGCCGGCGGCGGCCGTACCCGACATGCCGGCCGTGCCCGCCGGGCCGACGCCCGCCGCCTTCTGGAGCGCCGCATTCTGCTGGAGAATGGCGCTTCGCATCGCCAGCAGGCCGGAACTGTCGATCTTGCTCATGCCGAGCCTCCTCAGGCCGCCGCGCGCATATCGGCGAGGCGATAGCGCAACGTCCGTTCACTGATCCCCAGCCGCTCGGCGGCGCGCAGGCGATGCCCGCCGGTCGCAGCCAGCGCCTCCTCGATCGCGCGCGCCTGCATCGAGCGGGCAATATCGGAGAGGCGGAGCGACGGCATCGGCACCGCCTCGGGCGATATGCCTGCCTCGATCGAGAGATCGTCCGCCTCGATCCGCTCGCCCTCATGCAGCAGCAGCGCGCGCTGAAGGACGTTGTCGAGTTCGCGGACATTGCCCGGCCAGTCGTGCGCCATCAGCCGGTCGAGCGCCGATGCCGTCGGCCAGGCGAGGTTCGTGTCCTCGGGCGTGTGGCGGCACAGCAGTGCCGCCGTGATCGCGCGAATGTCGAGCCGGCGCGCGCCGAGCGGCTTCAGCGTCAGCGGCACGACGTTGAGCCGCCAGTAAAGATCGGCGCGGAAGCGGCCGGCGGCCACCTCGCCCGCCAGATCGCGATTCGCCGCCGCGAGCACGCGGACATTGACCGGGATCGGCTGTGTCGCGCCGACGGGCAGCACCTCACGCTCCTGCAAGGCGCGCAGCAGCTTGGCCTGGAGCGCCAGCGGCAGCTCCGCAATCTCGTCGAGCAGCAGGGTGCCGCCCTCCGCCGCGCGAAACAGACCCTCACCCGACGCGCCGGCGCCGGTGAAGCTGCCCTTCTGATGGCCGAACAACATCGCTTCGAGCATCGTCGCAGGCAGGGCCGCGCAATTCACCGCGACAAAGGGTTTATCGCGCCGGCGCGACATGGCGTGCACATAACGCGCGACGCCTTCCTTGCCGGTGCCGGTTTCACCCAGGATGAGGACGGTGGCGTCGCTGGCCGCGATCTTCTGGGCAAGCGCCAGAAAGCGCGCGCTTTCGGGTTCGCCGCAGGCGGGCCGCGCCTCGGGCCGGACCCATTCGGCGATCAGCGCATGGCCGAACGCCATGTCATCGAAGCCGAAGCGGATTCTGGCGGGCAGACCGTCGCGCGCCGGCATGAAGCAAGGCGCGCCATCGGCGATGGTGAGAATCAGATCGCGGCAGGTGGCGTGCGCCATTTCGGACGCATCGAGGATGCGCGCTTCATCCCGCCCGCACGGCGCGTCCGCGGCGACGAGCGGCAACGAAAAGCCGATGCTCGCCAGCCATCCGGCCAGCACCGGATGAGCGCACGAAACCCGTTCGGAAACGCCGATCACCTTCATCCCCAAGCCCCCTCAGGCCGCCTTCTTTCCTGGTGGCCTGCCCGTTTTCGGACCGGCTACCCCCTGCCCCACATCGATAGAGATAAATGGTTACCAACCTCTTAAGCTTTTGTCCCATAAGGCAATAAACGCGCGCGTAGAGGCATTCCGCCCTGTTGGGCGCGCACGCCGAAAATTTTCCGCCGCTAAAGGTTCCGCCGGTGCCGCCGTTACCCGGATCGTGGCTGCCGTCGACCTCTGGCCGGGCCGCCAGTTTCGAGCGGGAAAGGAACATCCATGACTGTCATCAACACCAACATCGCCGCGCTGCGCGCCCAGAACGGTTCGCGTGTCGCGAACTCCGAATTGCAGACCGCGATGGAGCGGCTGTCGAGCGGCAAGCGCATCAACAGCGCGAAGGACGACGCCGCCGGCCTCGCCATCGCCAGCTCGATGACCTCGTCGATCCGGGGCATGAACCAGGGCATCCGCAACGCCAATGACGGCATTTCGCTGGCGCAGACCGCCGAAGGCGCGCTCAACGAAGTCACGAACATGCTGCAGCGCATCCGCGAGCTGGCGGTGCAGGCGGCGAGCGGCACCTATTCCGAGGACGACCGCACCAACCTGCAGGCCGAAGTCACCGAACTGACGGCGCAGATCACCGACATCACGACCAACACCAAGTTCAACGGCATCACGCTGTTCGACACCGCCGACGCGACGATTACCATCCAGGTCGGCTCGACGACGGACGACACGGTGGACCTGACGCTCAAGGGGCTGGACCTCAGCGCGGCGGTCGGTTCCGACATTTCGGGCACCGACGGCACGGGCGCGACCACGGCGATGGGCGACGTCGATGACGCGCTGGCCGCCGTCGCCACGGCGCGCGCCACGCTGGGCGCCGGGCAGAGCCGCCTCAACTCGGTCATCAACAACCTGACCAACAACGTCCAGAACCTGTCCGACGCGCGCTCGCGCATCGAGGACACGGACTTCTCGGCCGAGACGACCAATCTCGCCAAGGCGAACATTCTGAGCCAGGCCGCCACCGCGATGCTCGCGCAGGCGAACCAGACCGGCCAGGGCGTGCTCCAGCTGCTGCGGTAAGGACCCGATCCTTCCCGCGATGGGCGAGGAAGACCCCCGGTGCGCCAGCCGTGCCGGGGGCTTCTTTATAGAGAAAGAGGACAGGATGACCGCGCTGAGCGAAGCCGCGCCCGAAACGGCGGACGTACCGATTGTCGAAACCCCGGCGCCCGTTGCCCCCGCGTCTGCCGCGCCGGCGCGGACCGGTCTGCTGCCGCTGATCGCGGTGCTGATCGCGGCGGTGGCGGCGCTATTGTCCGCGATCGGCCTGATCGTCGCCAGCCGGACGGTGGCCGAGGCGCGCGTCGCGATCGATGCCCTGCGTGCCGGGGCGATGCGGCCTCCGGTCGTGGAAGCGGCAGCCCCGCCGGCTTTACCCATGGACGGCGCCACCCCGCTGACCGCCGCCGATCTGGACAGGGCGCTTGTCGATCTGCGCCGCGATCTCGCGCGGGCGGGGGCCGAACGCGGCGGGCCGGCGCTGGCCGCCACGATCGGCGGCGCGCAGGCGGAGCTGGCGAATCGGATCAGCACGATCGGGATCAGGCTGGATCGGATCGAGCAGGCGCTCAATTCCAGGCGCTGAGCGCGCCGCGCAGGCGATCGAGCGCGGCCTTCTTGATCTGGCAGACCCGTGCCGCGCCGACGCCGAGCGTCTGGCCGATCTCCTCCAGATTCATCTCCTCGACGAAATAGAGCTGGAGGACCATCGCCTCGCGCTCCGGCAGTTCGGCGATCCGGTCGGCCAGCGCGCCGCGCAGTTCCTCCCGCTCGATCGTCACGTCGATGCGATCCTCGACATCGGCGAACCACATCGACTGATCCGAATAGACCTCGTCGAGCGAGTCGACGTGGATCGTCGCGGTGCTGTCCACCAGCTCGCGATAGGCGGTGGGGTCGAGATTCATCGCATCCGCCATCTCCGCGTCGTTCGCCGCGCGGCCAAGCCGGTTCTCCAGTACGGCGCGGGCGGCGGCCAGCGCGCGCTTATGCCCCATCGCCGAACGCTGGATCGTCGCGTGGCGGCGCAGGTGATCGATCATGCTGCCGCGAATCCGCATCGTCGCATACGTGGAGAAGGCGTAGCCGCGATCCTCGAACGCGTTCGCCGCCTCGACCAGCGCGATCATGCCGATCTGCACCAGATCCTCTATGTCGATCGCCGACGAGACGCGGCCATGGACGTGCCAGGCGATGCGGCGGACGAGCGGCATATGCGTGCGCGCCAGTTCGGCCGGAGCGGATCGGGCGGGCTTGCGGCTATAGGTGCCGGCTTCGGCCAGCGCGCTATTGAACGGCATGGCCTGCCTCCGCCGTTACCGGGTTCATGGCACCAACTCCTGCTCACGCGCCGCATTCGCGCCGCCCACCACGGCGACAACCTCAACCGGCTTGCCATCGGGAATCTCAAGGAAGGAAAGCACCGGCGCGTCAGCCAGATGCGGCCTCAGCAGGCGCGACAGCGGACGGCGCGCGATCGGCGAGGTGACGATCGCGAACTGCCGCGCCTCGCCGATCAGCGGCGCCGCCGCCTCGCTGACCGCGCCCACGATGCGATTGGCGAGCGCCGGCTCGAACGGATGCGTGGCATTCGGCCCGGCGCGTACCGCCTGGGCAAGCAGTGCCTCCAGCCCGCCGTCGAGGGTGATGACCGGCAGCGGCATCCTGACCGGCACGAGGCTCTGGACGATGATCGCGCCGATCCGCACGCGCACCGCCTCCACCAAGGCAGCGGGATCGCCCTCCTCGCGCGCGGCGTCCACCATCGCCTCGGCGATGCGGCGGAAATCCTTGAGCGGCACGCCCTCCGCCAGCAGCGCGCGGCAGAGCGCGGCGATCGAGGCGAGCGGCAAGGGCTGCGGCGTCAATCCCGCGACGAGCTGTGGCGCGCTTTCCTTCAGCGCGTCGAGCAGCTTCTGCGCCTCGTCCATGCCGAACAGGTCGGCGGCGGCATGGGCGATGATCTGGTTGAGGTGCGTGGCGATGACGGTCGCCGGATCGACGACCGTATAGCCCGCGACCACCGCCTCGGTGCGCTGCGCGGGGTTGATCCACACCGCGTCCAGCCCGAAGCTCGGGTCCTTGACCGCGCGGCCCTCCACCGTGCCTTCCAGCGCGCCGCTGTCGAGCGCGAGCAGATCGTCGGGCCACGCCTCATCCTCGCCCATGATGACGCCGGCGACGGTGATGCGGTAGCTGTTGGGGCCGAGCGCGAGATTGTCGCGCACGCGCACCATCGGCACGACGAAGCCCAGTTCGCGCGAGAGCTGGCGGCGGATGCCGGTGATCCGACCCATCAGCGGCGCGCCCTTGCGCTCGTCCACCAGCCCGATCAGGCCGTAGCCGAGTTCGAGGCCCAGCGTCGCGCCGTCCGACACCTCGTCCCAGCCGATCGTCGAGGGGGCGGGGGCGGCGGTCTTGTCCTCGACCGGCTCGGGCTTGGGCGCGTTCGCCCGCGCCAGCCGCCAGGCGACGAAGCCGGCAAGGCCCGCCGCCGGCAGGATCACCAGATGCGGCATGCCCGGCAGCACGCCCAATAGCGTCAATATGCCCGCCACCGGCGTCCATGCCCGTGCCGATCCGAACTGGTGCGTGATCTGGCCGGACAGGTCGAGCGGCGAGGACACGCGCGTCACGATCGCCGCCGCCGCGATCGACAGCAGCAACGCGGGAATCTGCGCGACCAGCGCGTCGCCGATCGCAAGCTGGATATAGGTGGAGGCGGCATCGCCCAGCGACAGGCCGTGGCTGACCACGCCCAGCACCAGACCGCCCAATATGTTGATGACGAGGATCAGCACGCCCGCGACCGCATCGCCCTTCACGAATTTGGACGCGCCGTCCATCGATCCGTAGAAATCCGCCTCGGTCGCGACTTCCTGCCGCCGCAGCTTCGCTTCCTCCGGCGTCAGCAGGCCGGCGTTGAGATCGGCGTCGATCGCCATCTGCTTGCCGGGCAGCGCGTCGAGGGTGAAGCGCGCCGACACTTCGGACACGCGGCCTGCGCCCTTGGTGATGACCACCAGGTTGATGATCATCAGGATCGCGAAGACGAACAGGCCGACAGCATAATCGCCGCCGATCAGGAAGTGGCCGAACGCCTCGATCACATGGCCCGCCGCGTCCGGCCCCTCATGCCCGTCCACCAGCACGACGCGCGTGGAGGCGACGTTAAGCGACAGGCGCAGCAGGGTCGCGAACAGCAGCACGGTGGGGAAGGAGGAGAAATCGAGCGGCTTGGCGGCGTTCAGTGCGACCATCAGCACTGCGAGGCTTATCATGATATTGGCGATGAAGCCCATGTCGAGCAGCATCGCGGGCACCGGCACGACCATCAGGCCGACGAGGATCAAGGTCGCCGCGGGCAGGATCGCGCCGCGACCCGCGTTCAGCCAGAGCGTGCGATTGAGCGCCTTCGTCGCCACGGTCACGCCTCCCCGATGGAAGCGGTGAAGACGGCAGAGCAATTCGCGACCATGTGATCCCCCGAAAGTTCAGGGATATCACAGCAAGGATCGTGCCAATTTAAAGCGGGGACTCAGCCCTGCGCGCGGCCCTTGCGGCCATAGGTCAGCCGATGCGGCGTCGGGGCGCCGAGCACCGCCAGATGATCTAGGCGGCGGCGGGTGGCGTCCGCCAGATAGTTGACCCGCGCGCGCGCGGCGTCGGCAAGCTGGAGCGCGTGGGTGAGGCGCGCCGCGACCTCGGGCGTATCGCGCCAGCCGCCGATGCTCCGCACGGCGTCCAGCGCGGCGGTGAAGCCGGCCAGCGCCTGATCGATCTGTTCCGCTTCCTCGCCGTCGAGGGCGCGCAGCAGCGCCTCCTGACTGGCGATCAGGCGGTCGAGCGTCTCGCTGCTCATGCTTTTCCGGGCAGGTCGAGCGCGATCATCTTCGACGCGATCGCGCGCGGATCGACGCTATAGCGCCCCTCGGCGATCGCGGTGCGGATTTCGGCCACTTTCGCCGTATCCACCGGCGGGCCGGAGGCGGCAAGTTCTGCCGCGGGCGAAGGCGGTGCGCCTTCTTCCTTCGCGGCCACGCGGCCGGGCGCGCCCGCACTCTGCGTGCTTTGGGCGCGGGTGCCGTCGATCCGGCCGCCGCCGCCCGTCGATCCGATACCGTTTATCATCCGCCCAGTCTCCGCAAACAACCAACAAGCCCTGCAAGGCTCGCTTCATATTCCTTTAACGGCACGATCCCACGTCACTTAAATCCGGGCAAGCGCGCATGGCCGGCGTCGATGACTTCGACAAGGATCGGCGCCGATTTCCGGTCGGCGCGGACACGGATATGATCGCCCGGCGCGCCGCTTTCATCGGCGATCATCTCGCGCGTGACGCGAAAGCCGCCGGTCGCGACCGCCAGCTCGATCGGGTCGCCGCGCTGGACGACAGGTTCGGGCTTCGGGGCCGGCATGACGGCGGCCATCGCCACCGCGCGCGCGGGGCCGCCCGCCAGCAGGGGCACGCGGATGCGCCAGCCCAGCGGCGCGCAACGCAGCGCGACCGCGCCCAGGGCGGGCGGCTCTATCTCCACCGTATCGGGGCAGGCCGCGAGCTTCATGCGCCGGTCGAGCGGCGCGCGCGGGCCGCCCGGCTGGCCGACATCGGCGCCCAGCGAAATGACGAGCCGCCGTTCCAGCGCGTTGAGGTCCTGTATCCCCGCCGCCCATGCCGTGCCCGGCAGGACGAGGAAAAGGGCGATCAGAGGGCGAAAAGTGCGCGTCATTCGGCCGGTTCCCACGATGGTCCGCATAAACATGCGCTCATCGAAGCAATAATCGGGCCAAACCTTATCGCAGCAGCACCGTGACGGTCTGCCCGCGCGTCCGGGAGGGGGGCAGGACGATCGCGATACGCCGTTCGTCGAGGCCGCCGGCGCGGATCGCGCGGGCGATGGCGGCGGTGCGCGCGGCGGCGAGTTCCCATGCGTCGAAGCGGCGCGTGCCGCTGTCGACGCCCCGGCTCTCGACCGTCACCGTCGCGCCCCGGCGCGCCGCGCGGCGGCCCAGTGCCGCCAGTTCGCCCTTGCGAGCCGAAAGCAGCACCGCCTGCCCCGGCTCGAACAGGGTTTCGGCGCGCCAGACGGCGGCGGGCGGCGCGGGCTTTGCGCCGAAGGCGGCGCGCAGCCCCTCCGCCGTCGCGCGGCCGTCACCGGCGCGGGCGTGGAGGATCACGAAAAAGCCAAGCAACAACAGGCACAAATCGGCGAAACTCAGCGCCCAGCGGGGTGTGCGCCTCGCGATCATGACACGGTGCGCAGCGGCGCGCGGGCGCGGAAAGGCAGGACGTCCGGCTCCGCCTCGATCAGCAGTTGCAGGCGGGCAAGCGCCCATGCCTGCCAGGCCAGCTCCGCCTCCGACAGCCGCTGGAGCCGCGCGGCGATCGGCCCGGCAATCGCGCCGGACAGGACGACACCGTACAGTGTGGTCAGCATCGCCAGCGCCATTGCCGGGCCGATCCGCGCGGCATCGTCCATCGTCGCGAACATGCCGACGAGGCCGATGATCGTGCCGATCATGCCCATGGCGGGTGCGGCGTCGGCCAAAGCGGTCCAAAAACCGATCACCCCGGCATGGCGGCGGCGGCGGCCCGCAAGCTCATCGTCGGCCCAGCGTGCGAAGGCAGCGGCGTTGGCAGCATCCGACAGGCGAAAGGCGGCGCGACGCAGGAACAGCCCCGCCGTCGCCACGCGATCGGCGCAGGCGATGCTCTTCGCCTCGGCAATCGCCTCGATCGCGTTCACCGCCGCCATCGCCGCGCGCGCGTCGGCATCGGGCCGTTCGCGGCACAAGGGACCGAAAGCGCGAAAGGCGGCGACCACATCCTCGCGCGAGGAGCGCAGGATCGCCACCAGCAGCGCGCCGCCCAGCACGAGAAGCAGCGCGACCGGATCGAAAAAGCGGGCGAATGCGTTCACACTGTCCATCAACCGCCCCCGCTTCACACCCATGCGGCAACGACCGGCAAAAAATTGCCGGCACCGGCAAAGCCTTGCCGCCCGCCCCGGCGAACCGCCGTCCGCTCCGCGAAATCCGGGCGTTTCGGCCATCTGGCACGCCTCTTGCAGATCAGGCACGCAGGATGACGATCCGCGCCGTCGATACGAATAACGGCAGCGCGGCGGCGAACTTTAGGGAAGGCGACACGATGGGGGGCGGAAACGAACTCTTCGGCGTGCATGGCGCGGCACTGGCGATCAGGAGTCAGCGCCTCGCCTTGCTCGCGTCGAACATCGCGAACGCCGCGACGCCCAATTACAAGGCGCGCGACATCGATTTCGAAAAGGCGCTCGATCTCGCCACCAAGGGCGACGCGCCATCGGATGCGGCCAAGGCGGCGATGGGCTATCGCGTGCCGGTCGAAGCCTCGCTCGACGGCAATACGGTGGAGCTGAATACCGAGCAGACCGCCTTCGCCGAGAATGCGATGCACTATCGCACGACGCTTTCCTTTTTGCAGGGCCGCATCTCCACGGTGATGCAGGCGCTGAAGGGCGAGTGAGCGCGATGACCAAACCCATGTCGATCTTCGATATTTCGGGGCGCGCCATGTCGGCGCAGCTCGTGCGCCTCAATACAACGGCGTCGAACCTCGCCAATGCCGGCTCGATCTCAGGATCGGCGGAGACGGCGTTCCGCGCGCTGAAGCCGGTCTTCCATGCCGTGTCCGACCGCCCCGGCGTCGCGACGGTGCAGGTGGACCGGATCGTCACATCGACCGCCGAACCCACCAAGCGCCACGATCCCAACCACCCGCTGGCCGACAAGAATGGCGACGTGTGGGAAGCGGGCGTCGATAGCGCGCAGGAGATGGTCGAGATGATCGAGACCGCGCGCCAGTATCAGAACAATGTCCAGGTCCTCCAGACCGCCAAGACACTCACCCTCGACACATTGAGGCTCGGCCAATGACGACGATTAGCGGCAACAGCGTGCTCGACAGTCTGTCGAGCAGCAACAGCAAGAGCGCCGACAAGAGCGGCACGCTCGACCAGGCGGCTTTCCTGAAGCTGATGACGACGCAGCTTCAGACGCAGGACCCGTTCAGCCCGGTCGACAACACCCAGATGGTCGCCCAGATGGCGCAATTTTCCAGCGTCGCGGGCATCGCCGAGATGAACGCCAGTCTGAAGGACATTCAGACGAGCCTCGCCGGATCGCGCGTCGGCGACGCGGCAAGCTGGCTGGGTCGTGCTGCCCTTGTGAACTCGGACATCGCCGCTCCGCTGTCGGACGGCAGCTATCGCGGCGAAATCACGCTTCCCAACGACGCCAGCGCGGTCGCGATCAGCTTCGTCGACCAGAATGGCGCCGTCGTCCATCAGGAGACGCTGGGCGCACAGGCCAAAGGCGATCTGGCCTTCGCCTGGGACGGCAAGGACGCCGACGGCAACACCGTGGCGACCGGGCCGCTCCAGCTCGTCGTCACGGCGGCCGGCGCCGACGGGCAGATGGCGGCCACCACCTCGACCTGGACGGGCATCAGCGCCGTCCAGTCGCCCGCCGGCGGCAGCGACACGAAGCTCGTGACGCCGCTCGGCCTGATTTCGCCGGCCGACACGCTTCGGCTCGGCTGACCCGCCTTCACTGAGGAGACTCTTCCCATGTCCTTCTACACGTCGCTTTCGGGCCTCAAGGGCGCCCAGTCCGAACTTTCGGTCATCTCGAACAATATCGCCAATGTCGGCTCGGTCGGCTTCAAGAAGAGCCGTACCGAATTCGGCGATCTCGTCTCGGCCTCGCCCTTGCAGGCGAGCGGCGTCGCGGGGCAAGGCACGCGGCTCAAGGGCATCAGCCAGGAATTCAGCCAGGGCGGCTTTCAGGCCACCGATCGCGCGCTCGACCTCGCGATCAGCGGGCAGGGCTTCTTCATCACGCACAGCGACATGACCGGCGGCCAGCTCGCCTTCACGCGCAACGGCGCGTTCAGCACCGACGCGAACCGCTATGTCGTCGATTCGGCCGGCAATTATCTTCAGGTGCTGCCGGTCGACGATCAGGGCACCGTCACCTCGACCAGCCTGTCGGCGACGCGCAATCTCCAGATCCCGCTCACTTCGGGCGAGGCGCATGGCACGGCCAAGATCGACACGTCGGTGATCTTCCCCGCCGATGCCGACATTCCGGCGAACCGCACGGTGTTCGGCTCGCCCTCGTCCTACGCCTTCGATCGCCTCGATCCGAATAGCTACAATTATGCGAGCGCGACGACCGTCTATGACGCGGCGGGCAATCCGCAGCAGGCGACGATCTATTATGTCCGCACCTCCGCGCCGACCGAGACGAGCAGCGACAGCACGTGGGAAGCGCATCTGTTCGTCGGCAATAGCGAAGCAAGCGCGAACGGCAGCACCACGACGCCCGCGACCCCGCTGCAACTGACCTTCGACGCGACGGGCGCGCTGACCGCGCCTTCGGGCGCCGTCACCTTCGGCAATGTCCAGCCCACCGGCGCGATCTCGCCGATGAGCCTGACGCTCGATTTCGGCAATGCGACGAAGCAGGCGGCCTCCCCCTTCACCGTCGGCGCGCTGACGCAGGACGGCTATGCGGCGGGCCAGCTCGACAGCGTGTCGGTCGGCGCGGACGGCCTCGTCACCGCCACCTTCTCCAACGGCGCGACGCAGAAGCTGGGCAAGGTCGCGATGGCGAACTTCGCCAACCCCGCCGGCCTGCGCCAGCTGGGCGATTCGAGCTGGGGGATCACCGGCCAGTCGGGCGATCCGACGATCAGCGAACCGGGCGCGGGCGGCATGGGATCGATCCAGTCGGGCGCGCTCGAACAGGCGAATGTCGACATCACCGAGGAGCTGGTCGCGCTGATCGCCGCGCAGCGCAATTTCCAGGCGAACGCCAAGGCGATCGACACCGCCAACACGCTCACCCAGACCGTCATTCAGTTGAACTGAGCGACTGAGCGATGGACCGCCTTCTCTACGGCTCGCTGTCGGCGATGCGCAGCGCCATGGCGCGGCAGGCGACGGTGGCGAACAACCTCGCCAACGCCAACACCACCGGCTTCCGCGCCGAAATGGCGGCGACGCGCCCGCTCTGGGTGCAGGGCGCGGGCCTGCCGTCGCGCGCGCTGGCGTCGGAAGAGGTGATGGCGGCCGACATGAAGGCGGGCGACGCGGTGCATACCGGACGCGACCTCGACGTCGCGCTGAAGGGCGACGCACTGCTGACCGTGCAAGCGCCCGATGGCGAGGAAGCCTATACGCGGCGCGGCGACCTCCAGCTGTCGGACAGCGGGCTGCTGACCAACGGCGACGGCACGCCCGTTCTCGGCGACGGGGGGCCGATCACCTTGCCGCCCGCCGACAAGGTGATGATCGCCGGCGACGGGACGATCTCGATCGTGCCGACCGGTGGCGACCCCGCGACCCCGCAGGAGGTGGACCGGCTGAAGCTCGTCTCGCCGCAGGGATCGCAGATCGCCAAGGGGCTGGACGGCCTGTTCCGCGTGCGGGGCGGCGGCGCGCTGCCCTCCGATCCCGACGCGAAGCTCGAATCGGGCGCGCTCGAAGGATCGAACGTCAACGTCAGCGAGGCTCTGGTCCAGATGATCGACGCCAGCCGGGGCTGGGACATGCAGGTCCGCATGATGTCCACCGCGCGCCAGATCGATACCGACGCCGCCGACCTGATGAAGATGCCCGACTGATTTTTTGCAGGAGTGACCTGTCCATGACCAACGCCGCCCTCCATGTCGCCCGCACCGGGCTGGACGCGCAGCAGGAACGGATGCGCGTGATCGCGAACAACCTCGCGAACGTGAACACCACCGGTTTCAAGCGCGACCGCGCGAATTTCGAGACGCTGGCCTATCAGGCGATCACGGCGCCCGGCGCGCAAAGCTCGGCCGAGAACAAATATGCGACCGGCCTGTCGCTCGGATCGGGCGTGCGCATCGTCGGCACGTCGCGGATCGATAGCCAGGGCACGCTGACCAGCACCGAAAATGCGCTTGACGTCGCGATCGAGGGCAGCGGCTATTTTCAGGTGCAGCTTCCCGACGGGCGCACCGCCTACACGCGCGACGGCAGCTTCTCGCTCTCGCCCGAGGGCAAGCTCGTCACCGGCGACGGCAAGCCTTTGATCCCCGACATCAGCATCCCCGAAGGCGCGCAGCAGATCACGATCGGCGCGGACGGCACGGTGTCGGCGCAGCTTGCCGGCCAGACCGAGACGAGCGAGCTGGGCAAGATCGAGACGGCGCGCTTCATCAACCCGGCGGGGCTGCAGACAATCGGCGACAACCTGCTGGTCGAGACGGCGGCGTCGGGCACGCCGCAGGTTGGCGCCCCGTCCGAGGAAGGACGCGGCACGCTGCGCCAGGGTTCGCTGGAAGGCTCCAACGTCAATGTCGTCGAGGAACTGGTCGACATGATCGAGACGCAGCGCGCCTATGAGGTCAATTCCAAGATGATCAAGGCCACCGACGAGATGCTGCAATATGTCAATCAGCAGCTCTGAGGGCATGGCCCGCGTGGCAACCGCGCTGCTGGCCGGCGTCGTGCTGCTGGCGGCGCCCGCCGAGGCGCGCCGCCATCACGACGAGCCGTCCGCCTATGCGCCCGCGATCGCGCCCGAAATGCCCGCTACGCCCGCGAACGGCGCGATCTTTCAGGCGGCGAACGGCTATGCGCCGCTCACCAGCGGATCGCGCGCCTCGATGGTGGGCGACGTGCTGACGATCACCCTCGTCGAAAGCACGCAGGCGGCCAAAACGGCGACCTCCAGCACCGACAGGTCGGGCAATATCGGCCTGACCCCGCCCATCACCGGGCCGCTGGCGCTGTTCACCGCGTCCGACACGTCGATGGGCGGCGGATCGAAGTTCAACGGCAAGGGGGCGGCCACCCAGTCGAACCAGTTGAGCGGCGAACTCAGCGTCACGATCGCCAAAGTCTATCCCAACGGGACGATGCTGGTGCGCGGAGAGAAGATGCTCACGCTCAATCGCGGCGACGAGCATATCCAGATTTCGGGCATCGTCCGCGCCGCCGACATCGGCCCCGACAACCGCGTCCTCTCCACCCGCGTGGCGGATGCGAAGATCGCTTATTCGGGCAAGGGCGACGTCGCCCGCGCCAGCCGGCAGGGCTGGCTGTCGCACTTCTTCTCGATCATCAGCCCCTTCTAGGAACGGCCTATCATGCACCGGCTCCTCGCCTTTCTCGCGCTTGTCCTGATCGCGGCGCAGCCCGCCCGGGCGGATCGTATCAAGGATCTCGGCACCTTCCAGAGCGTGCGGACCAACCAGCTGACCGGATACGGCATCGTCGTCGGCCTCGCGGGCACGGGCGACGATAGCCTCGATTATGCGACGCAGGGCATGAAGGGTGTCATCTCGCGCATGGGGCTGACCCTGCCGCCGGGGGTGAACCCGTCGCTGAAGAACGCCGCCGCCGTCATCATCACCGCCGAGCTGCCCGCCTTCGCCAAGCCGGGGCAGAAGCTGGACATCACCGTGTCGGCGCTGGGCAAGGCGAAGTCGCTGCGTGGCGGCACGCTGCTCGTCGCCCCGCTCCTGGGCGCGGACGGGCAGATCTATGCGATGGCGCAGGGCAACCTTGCGGTCGGCGGGCTGGGCATCAGCGGCGCGGACGGATCGAACCTGACCGTCAACATTCCAACGGCGGGCCGCATCCCCGGCGGGGCCACGGTGGAGCGGGCCGTCGCCGACTCCTTCGCGACCACGCCCGAACTGGTCTTCAACCTCGCCGAAGCGGACCTCACCACCGCCGGGCGCGTCGCGGCCTCGATCAACACCGCGCTGGGCGCGGGGCGGGCGCGCGCGGTGGACGCGGTGTCGATCGCGATATCGGCGCCGCAGGGCGCGGTGTTGCGCACCGCGCTGATGGGCCAGATCGAAAACCTGCCCGTCGATCCCGCCGACGCCCCCGCGCGCGTGGTCATCAATGCGCGGTCGGGCACCGTCGTCATCAACGGCGCGGTGCGCATCTCGCCCGCCGCCGTCAGCCACGGCAAGCTCACTGTGCGCGTCGATGAAAAGCCGCAGATCGTCCAGCCCGCCCCCTTCTCGCGCGGGCAGACCGCCGTCCAGCAATCGAGCGCGCTCAGCGTCGATGAGGAACGGCGGCCGATGTTCGATTTCCAGCCGGGCGCGAGCCTTGCCGACATCGTCAAGGCGGTGAACGCAATCGGCGCCTCGCCCGCCGACCTCGTCGCGATCCTGGAGGCGCTGAAGCAGGCGGGCGCCATGAAGGCGGATCTGGTGGTGCTATGATAGACTCTCTCTCCTCCCCCACGGCCGCGCCCGCCAAGGGCGTCGATACGCAGAAGCTGAAGCAGACCGCGCAGCAATTCGAGGCGGTGTTCCTGCGGCAGATGATCTCCTCGATGCGAACGGCCGGCCCCGGTGACGGCCTGTTCGATTCGAGCGCAACCGAGCAGTTTCGCGACATGAGCGACGCGCGCGTCGCCGACGAGATGGCGAAAAAGGGCGGTTTCGGCATCACCGAGATGCTGATGCGGCACTATGGCGCTAAAGACGCGGCCCAGCCTGCCGTTGATCCTGCTAGATGACGGACCTTATCGGCATAGGCGCGGCGGGCGTTTCCGCCTATCGCACGGCGCTGGCGACGGTGGGCGACAATGTCGTCAACGCCGAGACGGCGGGCTATGCGCGCCGATCGACCGTGCTCAGCGAGACGGTGGCGGCGGGCAGCGTCAACCCCCTCTATTCATCCAAGTTCATCGCCGGCGGCGTCTCCGCCACCGCGATCAGCCGCGCCTGGGACGATTTCAAGGCGTCTGAAAGCCGCGTCGCGATCGCCGACGCGTCGGGGGCGGACGCGCGGATGCGCTGGCTCACCACCGCGCAGACGGCGCTGACCGACGGCGACGCGAGCGCGAAGGTGACGGGCTTTTTCGCCGCCGCCGACACGCTGGCGGGCAATCCCGGCGGCGATCTGCCGCGCAGCGCGATGCTGGCGGCGCTGGACGACGCGGCCAGCGCGATCCGCACCACCGCCGACGGCCTGTCGCGCACCGCCGACGGCATCGCCAGCGAAGCGCAGACCACCGCCGATTCGCTGAACGCCAACCTGAAGGCGCTCGCCACGATCAACCTCTCGCTGCGCCGCGCCGATCCCGCCAGCAGCGCACACGCCGGCCTCGCCGATGAGCGCGACCGGCTGATCGACGCAATATCGGGCCAGATCGGCGTCACGACGACGCTCGATGCAAGCGGGGCGGCGACACTCACGCTCGCAGGCTCCAACACCAGTTTGCTCAGCGGCGTAACGCCTGCGCAATTGTCTGTGCGACAGGGCGCCGACGGGCGCCTCGCGCTGGCGGTCGCGCTGCCCTCCGGCGATGTCGAGGCGGCGAGCCCGACCGGCGGCGCGCTGGCGGGCCTTGTCGATGCCGCCGCCACCGTGGCGGACCGCCGCCTCCAGCTTGACGGAATCGCGCGCGATTTCGCCACGACGATCAATAATTGGCAGGCGAACGGCGTCGACGCGAACGGCCAGCCGGGGACGGCTCTGCTCGCCATGCCGGGAGGCGCGGCCACGCTGGCGCTCACCACCACCGACGCGGCCGCGCTCGCGGCGGCGTCGGGCGATGGGACCGCGAACGGCAACCTCCTCGCGCTGCAACCGCTGCGCGACGGCGGCAGCGAACAGCGCCTCGCCTCACTGGTGTCGGTCCATTCGCAACTCGTCGCCTCCGCCACGCAGCAGGCGAGCGCCACCGCGACGCGGCGCGACGGCACTCTGGCTTCGCGCGATGAGGTTTCGGGCGTCGATCTCGACAAGGAAGCGTCCGACCTGCTGCGCTTCCAGCAGGCCTATCAGGCGTCGGCCAAGATCATCCAGACGGCGCGCGAGACGCTCCAGTCCATTCTCGACATCCTCTAGGGGGCAGGCACATGATAAGCGGCACCCGCTACCAGCTTTCCGCCGAAATCGCGCGGCAGACGCAGCTTGCCCAGCAGATCGCGCGCGCCCAGTCGGATATTTCGACGACGACGCGCATCCAGGCGCCGTCGGACGATCCGGCCGCCGCCGCGCGGATCGCGGTGATTGGCCGCTCGCAGGCGAACGAGGCGGTCTGGTCCACCAATGTCGAGATGGCGGCGGCCATCGCCTCGCGCGGCGACACCACGCTCGGCACGGTGACGAACGCGATCAACCGCGCGCTCGAATTGATGACGTCCGCCAGCACCGCGACGCTCAACGACAGCGACCGGCAGGCGATTGCGGTCGAACTGCGCGGCATCGCCCAGGACATCACCGCCGCGTCGAACGAGAAGGATTCGAACGGCAATCCTCTCTTCCCGACGGGCGCGTCGCCCCGGATTCCCGTCGGCAATAATTTGTTCGTTTCGCCCACCGCCTCGCGCGCCGAGATATTCGAGGGCATCGACACGCCATCGGGGCCGATGGACATGGCGAGCATCATCAACGCCGCCGCCGACGCGGTGGTATTGACCGATCCGACCGCGCGCGCGGCCGCGACCGGCGACGCGCTGACCGCCGTCAACGCTGCCTCGACGCGCATCACCGCCGCCGCGGGCGATCAGGGCGTGCGCGGCAAGCAGATCGACGCCGCCCGCGACAGGTTGACCGCCTCCACCCAGGCGCTGGCGGAGGAACGCACCACGCTGGAAAGCACCGACATCACCGCCACCGTCGCGAAGCTCCAGTCGATGCTGCTCTCGCTACAGGCGGCGCAGACCACCTTTGCGCGTATCAATCAGGCCAGCCTGTTCGATCTGTTGAGCTGAATTTTCGCGCTTAACCAACGGGTAAGCATAAAGGCCCCGCCGATCAGGCCGTTACATCCGGTAGCGGGGCGGAAAAATCATGAAGCGGCCCGCGCCTTGGGTCGGGCAAGCAGGGGTATGTGAATGTTCGCGGCGGTGGGCCTGGTCGTTCTTCTGGGCATGGTGTTCGGCGGGTTCGTCATCACCGGCGGCGACATCCATCCGGTCCTGGAAGCCATTCCACATGAAATGCTGATCATCGGCGGCGCGGCGGTCGCGGCGCTGATCATCGGCAATTCGGGCAAGGAACTGAAGCAGTTCGCCGGTGGCCTCGGCAAGATCTTCAAGGGTCCGACCTATCGCAAGCAGGATTATCTGGAAACAATCTTCCTCGTCTCCAGCCTGATGAAGATGCTGCGCACCGACGGTCCCGTCGCGCTGGAACCGCATATCGAGGACCCGCAATCCAGCCCGATCTTCAATCAATATCCCAAGCTGCTGAAGGACCAGACGCTGGTCCACCTCATCACCGACACGCTGCGCCTCGTCGTCGTCTCGTCGGGCACGCTCGATCCCCATGCGGTCGAGGAGGTGATGGACAACAGCCTGAAGACGCACCACCACGACGCGATCCGCCCCGCCGACATGCTCCAGTCGCTGTCGGATGCGCTGCCCGCGCTCGGCATCGTCGCCGCCGTGCTGGGCGTGGTGAAGACGATGGGGTCGATCGACAAGCCGCCCGCGATCCTGGGCGCGATGATAGGATCGGCGCTGGTCGGCACGTTCCTTGGCGTGCTGCTGGCCTACGGCGTCGTCGGTCCTTTTTCCAGCCGCGCGCGGCAGGTGATCGAAAGCGACGCGGCCATCTATCAGGTGGTGAAGCAGATCATCATCGCCTCGCTGCACGGCCATCCGCTGCCGCTGGTGATCGAGGCGGCGCGGTCGGGCATCAGCCATTCGAACCAGCCGGCCTTCGCCGACGTGTTCGACGGCATGCGCGGGCGCTGATCCGATGGCGAGCGCGGCATCCCGGCGCGGCAGAAACGAGCCCGAACCCAGGCCGATCATCGTCAAGAAGATCGTCGCGGCCGATCATGGCGGCCATCATGGCGGTGCGTGGAAGGTCGCCTATGCCGATTTCGTGACGGCGATGATGGCCTTTTTCCTGCTGCTCTGGATCCTGGGCGCCACCACCGAGAAGCAGCGCAAGGGCATCGCCGACTATTTCGCCCCCACGCTCGTGGAGATGCGCGAGAAGAGCGCGGGATCGAACGGGCCGCTGGGCGGCGATTCGGTCGTCGCCAAGGACAATTATCCGCACAAGGCGACGCAGACCGGCAGCAAGGGCATCACCATTCCCAAGGACGCGACCGGCGGCATGAAGGAAGGCGCGGCCGCGATCCGCAGCCGCGATCAGGCGCGTTTCCGCGCGATCCGGCAGGCGCTGGAAGCGCGGATGAAGAGCAATCCCTCGCTCCGCCATCTCCAGAAGAGCGTGCGCTTCACCGACACGCGCGAGGGGTTGCGCATCGATCTGGTCGATCAGGCGGACTTCGCGATGTTCTCGCTCGGCACCGCCGATCTGCTGCCCGACGCGCGGCGGCTGATGACCGAGGTGGCGAAGGTGATCGAGGCGGTGCCCAACGACGTGATCGTGCGCGGCCACACCGACGCGCTGCCCTATGCCGCCGGCCGAACGACGAACAACTGGATGCTGTCCACCGCGCGCGCCGAAGCCACCCGGCAGTCCCTCGCCGATTCCGGGCTGCCCGCCACGCGCTTCACCCGGATCGAAGGCGTCGCCGCGCGCGAACCCTATATACCGGCCGATATCTACGATCCGCGCAACCGCCGCATGTCGATCACGCTGGGCTGGAGCGCCGGCGCGGAAGAGGAGCCGGCGGCTGCGCGCTGACCGGCTGGCATGAATGCGCAAGCCATGGCATTCCTCCCCTCTCCCTTCGATGGCCAATCCATGACCGACCATCTCCACATCATCACCGGCGGCCCCGGTTCGGGGAAGAGCAGGCTCGTCGCCGCGTTGGCCGACGCGGGTCTTCACCACATGCCCGAAGCGGGTCGCGCCATCATCCAGGATCAGGTCGCGATCGGCGGCTCCGCGCTGCCCTGGGCCGATCGCACCGCCTTCGCGGAACTGATGCTGGGCTGGGAAATGCGCTCGTATCGCGAGGCGTGCGCGCTTGTCCGCCCGGTGATCCTCGATCGCGGGATTCCCGACATACTCGGCTATCTCACGCTCTGCGGCCTCGCCGTGCCCGACCATGTCCATAAGGCGGCGGCGCTGTACCGCTATAATCGCCGCGTCTTCATCGCGCCGCCCTGGCCCGCCATCTTCACGCAGGACGCCGAACGCAGGCAGACGCCGGAGGAGGCCGAGGCCACATACCATGTCATGGCCGCAACCTACGTTTCGCTAGGTTATGAGCTGATCCCGCTGCCGCTCGCGCCGATCGCCGACCGGGTGGCGTTCATCCGGGATCACCTTGCCGGCTGACGCGAGGCCGCATCACGCCTGATAGGGCGTCGAGACGACCAGATAGGCGAGCATCGCCTGTTTCGGGCTGGGGCGCAGCACGTCGATCCGCTCGCCCCGCCCCGCCAGCGCCGCTTCGACGCCCCCGGCCATACGCGATTCGGGCACGTCGACGGTGACGACCGCGTCGCCGAGCGCGGCCGCCGTCGCGGACGTATCGAGCGCCGCCATCCGGACGGGCTCGGTCATTCGGGTCGGCGCGCCGCTGTCGCCGATCTTGCGGCCCATCAGCGCATAGATTTGCGACAGGCTGCGCGGCTCACCGCCTTTGGCGTAGAAAATCGCCCGGTTCGCCCGCGCCTCGCGGGGGAAAAGGCTGGCCGCCGTGGCGTCGGGATCGGCGTCGGCCGCCTTCAGGAAACGCGACGCCCCCGCCAGCCCGAGGAAGTGCGCGAAATAGAGGTCGGTCGCGGTGGGATCGCGGCCCAGCGCCTTGCTGAGTCCGGCGGCATTGTCCTGCGCGAATTCGCCCGCCATCAGCGCCGAGGCGTCGGGATCGTTGCGCAACGCGAAGATCGCGCGCCGCGCCTCGCCATTGCTGACCGCCCAGCCGCCGCCGGGGCGCGAGCGGATCGCATCCGCCGCCCAGCCATAGCCATGTTCGGCGCCATGCTGCTTCAGCACGCCAAGCCAACTCTGGTCGATGAACTGATAGAGCCCGCTCGCCGAGGACGTCGACGCCCTGGCATGGGGATTCAGCCCGCTCTCGCTTTTCGCTTGGTTGAGCAGATAGGTGAAATCCGCACCGGTCGCGCGCGCGGCGCGGCCAATGGCGAGGCGCACCGCGTCTTTGTCGACGCCGCCCCCCGCCGGCCTGCTGAGATCGCCTATGCTCACGCGCTGCCTTCCCCGACTCTCGCGCGGAGAAATAAACGACAATGGTAAACAGGTTGTTAGCGCATGTGGCGCGCAAGCCAGCGCGCCGCCTGATCGGGCGTGCGCTTGTCGGTATCGCGATCCACCTGATTGTTCGCCTCGCGCATCGTCGCGACGGGAATCGCGTTTACCAGCGGGCGCAGGGCGGTGAGCAGGCGCGCATCCCTTGCATGGCCGGGCGACACCAGCAGCAGCGCATCATAGGACGGCACCGCGCTTTTCGGATCGGTCAGCACCGTCAGCCGGTCGGCGGCGATCCGCCCGTCGGACGAGAAAGCGGAGATGACGTCCACCTGCCCGCTCGCCAGCGCGCGATACATGAAGGTCGGGCTGTACGCCCGCGTCGCGGCGAAGCGGAGGCCGTAGGCCCGGCTCAGCGATCGCCATTCGATCCGGTCGAGAAATTCGAGGTCGGCGCCCAGCTTCAGGCGCGGCGCGGCACGCGCCAGATCGGCGATGCTGATAATACCCCGCCGCCGCGCCTCCTCCCCACGCATCGCCAGCACATAGGCGTTCTCGAAACCGAGCGGGCCGACGATCCGGGTGCTGGGGCCGGCGGCCATCCAGCGCGCGATCCCCTCGATCATCGCCGCGCGCGGCACCACGTCGCGCCGCCCCATCATCGTCGTCCACAGCGTGCCCGAATAATCGACATAGACGTCGATATCGTCGCCCGCGAGCGCGCGAAACGCCACTGCCGAACCAAGCCCCTCGCGATAGCGCACGCGATAGCCCGCCGCCTCCAGCCGCGATCCGATCAGCCGGGCGAGGATATATTGCTCCGAAAAATTTTTGGCGCCGATCGTCACCGCCGGCTTCACAGGCGCGAGCGTGAAGGCCAGCGCCGCCGCGACGCCCAACGCCAGCAATCCCAGCGGCACGCCCACCAGCAGCCGGCGGCGCGCCGCGATGCCGCGCTCCACCAGCCCCAACAGCGCGTCCACCACCAGCGCCAGCGCCGCCGAGGCAAGGCAACCGACCAGCACCAGCACCCAATTTTCGATCTGCAAGCCGGCGAAGATCAGATTGCCGAGGCTCGGCTGGCCAACCGTCGTCGCGAGCGTCGCCGCGCCGATCGTCCACACCGCCGCGGTGCGTATCCCCGCCATCAGCAACGGCGCGGCGAGCGGCAATTCGACGAGGCGCAGCCGCTGGCTCGGCGTCATGCCAACGCCGTTCGCCGCCTCGATCACCGCCGGATCGATCCCGACGATGCCCGCGACGCCGTTACGTAGGATCGGCAGCACCGCATAGAGCGCGAGCGCGAACAGCGACGGCAGGAAGCCGAGCGCCGGTATCCCGCCCCCCACCAGCGCAGAAAGCGCCAGCAGCAGCGGATAGAAGAGCGCGAGCAGCGCAAGGCCGGGGATCGTCTGGACAAGGCTCGCCAACCCCAGCGCCGCTCCTCGCAAGCGTGGCCGCCGCGCCGCGACGATCGCCAGCGGCAGGCTCACCGCCAGCGCCAGCAGCATCGCCGCCGCCGACAGCAGGACATGGCTCGCCAGCAGCCCCGGCACGGGATCGAGCGCGGCGGCGAGGCGTGGACTCATGCCGCGCCCATCGCGCGCAACCGCTCCGCCTGCCGGCGCGGCACGGCGGCCAGCGCCGCCGCCTCCGGCCCACCTTCGCCGCGCACGATCGCCTGCGGGGTGGCATCGCCGACGACACGCCCGTCCGCCATGACGAGAATGCGGTCGGCGAGCAGCAGCGCCTCGACCATGTCATGCGTCACCATGATCGTGGTGAGGCCCAGCCGGTCGTGCAGCGCGCGATACGTCTCCGCCAGCGTCGCGCGCGTTACGGGATCGAGCGCGCCGAACGGCTCGTCCATCAGCATCAGCCCCGCGCCGCCCGCCAGCGCTCGCGCCACGCCGACGCGCTGCTGCTCGCCCCCCGAAAGCTGGCGCGGCATCCGTGACGCATAGGCGGCAGGCAGGCCGACGCTCTCCAGCGCCGCCGCGACGTCGATGTCCCGCCCCGCCAGCGTCGCGGGCAGCGCGATGTTCCGGCCCACATCGATATGCGGAAACAGGCCGATATTCTGGAAGACATAGCCGATCCCCCGCCGCAGCAGCGCTGGCGGGCGCGCCGCCACGTCCTCGCCCGCGATCGTCACGCGCCCTTCATCGGGGGTGACGAGCCGGTTCACCGTCTTCAGCAGCGTAGACTTGCCCGCGCCCGAGGTGCCGACCAGCGCAACGAAGCTGCCGCCCGCGATCGTAACGCTTACATCGCCGATCGCCGCGCCCGCCCCGTAACGCTTCGTCACCCCTTCGAAGGCGACGGCGGGGCCGCTCACGGCACGAGCGCGTCGATCGCCTCGGCCATCGCCACGTCGCGCGCCGAAAGCCCGCCCGCGTCATGCGTGGTCAGCAGAATTTCGACGCGATTCCACACGTTCGACCATTCGGGATGATGATCCATCTTCTCCGCGATCAGCGCGACGCGCGTCATGAAGGCGAACGCCTCGGCAAAGTCCGCGAAGGCGAAACGGCGGGTGATCGCGTCGCGCCCGTCGTCATAATCCCAGTCGGGCAGTCCATCGAGCGCCTCGGCGCGGTCGGTATCGTTCAGAGGTTCGATCATCCTTCGCGTCTCCGTCGCTGGCGTCGCACCGCGCGACCAACTAGAGCATGGTTGGAAACAGGCTGCAAATTCCCGAAGGATCGATGAGCGACGGCATCTTCGCCCCCACCGCCGAAGAGATAGAGGCGCTCGCACGTGCGGCGATGGCGCGCCTGCCCGCCACGTTCCGCGCCTATCTGGGCGACATCGTCCTGCGCGTCGAGGATTTCGCGACGCCCGACATCCTCGCGGAAATGGGGATTGAGGACCCGTTCGAGCTGAGCGGCCTCTACAGCGGCCGTCCGGTGGGCGACAAATCTTCCACCGATTCGGGCAGCCTGCCCGACATGATCCACCTCTATCGCCGCCCGCTGCTCGATGAATGGATCGAGACGGGGATCGATCTGGAGGCGCTCGTCGCGCACGTCCTGATCCATGAGGTCGGCCATCATTTCGGCCTGTCCGACGCCGACATGCACGCGCTGGAAGACGACGCCGGATGACGGCGCGCCTCGCTTTCGATCGGGTCGCCTGCCGACGCGGCGGCCGGCTGCTGTTCAAGGGCGTCGGCTTCGCGCTGGAACCGGGCATGGCGGGCCTCGTCACCGGGCCAAACGGCGTCGGCAAGTCCAGTCTGCTGCGCCTCGCCGCCGGCTTGCTCCCCCCCTTCGCGGGCGCGATCGAGCGCGAAGGGCGGATCGCGCTCGCCAATGATGCCGCCGCGCTCGATCGCGCCCAGCCGCTCGGCCGCGCACTCCATTTCTGGGCGACGCTCGACGGCGCGACGCGACCCGCTGTCGATCGCGCGCTGGCGTCGATGGGGATAGAGGCGCTGGCGGGCGTGCCCGTCCGCATGCTCTCGACGGGCCAGACGAAGCGCGCCGCACTGGCCCGCGTCATCGCGGGCGGCGCCGACATCTGGCTGCTCGACGAGCCGGGCAACGGCCTCGACACCGCCGCGCTCGCCCGGTTGGCGGCGGCGATGACGGCACACCGTGCCGCAGGCGGCATCATCCTCGCCGCGACGCACCAGCCGCTCGGACTGGAAGGCGCCCTGCCCATCCGTCTGGACGAGGCGGCATGAGCGCGCTCCTCGCGCTCCTCCGCCGCGATCTGGCGCGCGCGTTCGAGGGCGGCGGCGGCCTGCTCCCGTTGATCTTCTTCCTGCTCGTCGCCACCCTCTTCCCCTTCGCGGTGGGACCGGACGGCGCCCTGCTCGCAAGGGTGGGCGGCGGCGCACTGTGGATGGCGGCCTTGCTCGCGGCACTCCTGCCCGTCGATCGCCTGATCGGGCCGGATCAGCGGGCGGGCGTGCTCGACCAGCTTGCCGTGCGCGGGATCGGCGAGGAGATGATCGCGCTCGCCAAGCTCGCCGCGCATTGGCTGAGCTTCGGCCCGCCGCTGATGCTCGCGGCGCTGCCTGCCGCCGCGCTGCTCAAGCTTGACGGCGCGACCCTGCTGCGGCTGGAGGCGGGCCTCGCCATCGGCACCCCCGGCCTTGCCGCGCTCGCGCTGATGACGAGCGCGCTGACGCTCGGCCTGCGCGGCGCGGGTGCGCTGGCGGGCCTCGTCATGCTCCCCCTCGCGGTCCCCATCCTGATCTTCGGCGCGGGCGCGCTCGGCGATCAAGGCGCGGGCGCCCTCAAACTCCTCGCCGCCGCCACATTGCTCCTCCTCGCCCTGACCCCCTTCGCCACCGCCGCCGCCATCCGCGCGGGGAGGGAGTAGGCGAATGTTCTGCCAGTTCGGTCACGATAGCATTTTTAGTAAACGAAATAGATAGGTGATGATGGCGTAGTCATGTCCTGAGGCTGGTGAAGAGCGGACATTGCACACTACGGAACCGCTCGCTAGACTTCTCAATATGTTCCACAATTCCCACTTCGATCGCGTGCGGCAACTCTTCGCAGATCAATTCTCCGGTGATTCACGGGGATTTGTCTATCGCAAGGGGCAAAAAGGCGCACCAATACGCGTAAGCGAGATCGAACGAGACAGGTTTGTAGCCATATTCAACAAGCGCATGCGCTATGCGGCATGGTCCATCGTTCCAGCCACAGTTGGTCTGATATTGCTGCTGGTATGGCTAGTCCCGGATGCGGATAGCCCTGTAGGGCAAATAGCTACGTGGGTTGGAATCGCAGCGATCTTGGTACCTTTCATGGGAATCTACTATTGGGCGTGGAATGCTCCATCCCGCGAGTTGGAGCGCCGAACTCCGGAAGGTGCTGCATTGACAAAAGAGGAAGCCCGCACCCTTGCTTTCTCCAAGATCACTTACGGTAAACTGATTCTAGCGGCGCTGATGGGAGTGGGACTTGTTTGGAAAGCGTCGATCAAGACCGATGTTTTCCATGGATGGGGGGTGAGTTGGCTGGTTTTTGGAGGTTCGCTGATCGCTCTTGCCGGGGTTCAGGCGATCCGAAAGTGGCACTTGGGTCAGCAATGAGCAGTCGAAGTGATCGTATATCCGCAATTGGTTGGATTGAGCCGATCGTCTGCTTAGCCTTCGTTTCCCGACGCGCTAGCGCGCCGTCCCTCACCACCCCAGTTCGGCGTGTGATCCCAAACGGACCAGTTGCAGCGTCTCGTCGTCCGGTTTCCGATAGATCAGCACCAGATCGGGCTTGACGTGGCAATCACGATGGTCCTGCCAATCGCCTGTCAGGGCATGGTCACGATAACGCGGCTCGAGCGGCTCGTCATTCACCAGCTTTTCCAGAACGGCCAACAGACTCTCGTCTAACGTCTGACGATGCTGCCCCTTCTTCTCCCGTTTATAATCGCGTTTGAATTGTCCGACGCGTTCAATCGTCCGCATTGAGGTCGGTCATCAGATCGGCGGCCGTAGCGAAACTCTTTCCTTTGCGCTCGCGCGCTTCCCGCATCGCCGCGATCGTCGTGGCATTGGGCGTCAAAGGTTCGAACGGCAACGCCTTCTCACGCGCAACGCGGGTGAGCATCAGGCGGACAGCATCGGAGACAGTCAGACCCATCGCCGCCAGCACAGTGGCGGCTTCCTCCTTCACGGCTCCGTCAATCCGGGTCTGCACCAGCGCATTTGCCGCCATGTCGATTTCCTTTCTGCATGACAATATAATGCATTACGCGCGAGACTACAATCCGGCGACCGCCGTTTATCGGGCCGAGGCTGTAACGGCCCCCTCAATCCCGCGACCAGCGGGCGAAGATTGCGGTGGGGAGGAGGAGGCCGCGGGTTTCCTCGCGCACCGTGAGTTCGCCTGCTTCAACGGTGCCGCCGAGGCCCTCCATCGTCTGGCGGAGCAGTTCGCCGATCGCGACGGCGGACATGCGGACCGCATAGACGGTCAGCATCAGGAAGCGGGATTTGTCGTCCAGCAGCCGGCGGCAATCGGCGATCAGCGCGGGCAGGCCTTCCTCCAGCCGCCATGTCTCGCCGTTCGGTCCGCGTCCGAATTTGGGCGGATCGAGGATGATGCCGTCATAGCGGCGGCCGCGGCGCACTTCGCGCGCGGCGAACTTGCCCGCATCGTCGACCAGCCAGCGGATCGGGCGATCGGCCAGCCCGGCGAGGGCCGCATTGACCTTGCCTGCCTCCACCGACTTTTTGGACGCATCGACGTGCGTCACCCGCGCGCCCTGCGCCGCCAGCGCCAGCGATCCGACGCCGGTATAGCCGAACAGGTTCAGCATCTCCGCGTCCGCCGCCGTCCGCGCGCGCATCCAGTACCAGACGGGCGCCATGTCGGGGAAGAAAGCAAGATGGCGGAAGGGCGTGCACTGGCCGGTGAAGCGCACATCCTCCCACGTCATCGGCCAGCCTTCGCCCGGCACATCGCGCGCGAGGCGCCAGCGGCCGCCGCCCTCATCGTCCGACGCCGCCACGAACTCGCCATCGGCGCGCCAGTTATCGCCGGCGGGCGCCCACATCGCCTGGGGTTCGGGCCGGATGAAGCGGAACCGCCCATAGCGTTCGAGCTTGCGGCCATGGCCTGAATCGATCAGGCCATAATCGGCCCATGGCTCGGCGACGACGGTGACGAGGTTCACGCCGCCTTCGCGAGCTTGCCGCCGACCGTGGCAAGCGCCTCCCCCACCGACAGTGCCGCCGCGCCCGCCGCCTTCGCATCGGCGAGCGACACCGCATCGATCAGCGCGACCGTTTCCGTCGCCGGCACGATGCGCCCATGGATCTGGACCTGTCGCGCAAGATGGTCACAGCGCGAGCCCACATTTTCGAGGCCCATGAGCAGGCCCGCCTTCGCCTGCGCCTTGGCCCGCGCCAGTTCGGCATCGCTCAGCGTTTCCGCCGTTTCCGTGAGCACGGCGCGGGCGAGCGCGAGCGCCTGCCCCGCCTGCGGCTGGGCCGCGGCGCAATAGATCCCCAGCAGCCCCGTTTCGGCATAATTCTGCGTCCAGGCATAGATGCTGTAGGCCAACCCGCGCTGCTCGCGCAGTTGCTGGAACAGGCGCGACGACATGCCCCCGCCGGCGGCCTGCGCGAAAAGCGCGAGCGCATGGGCCGTGGGATCGCGATAGCCGACGCCGGGGAAGGCGAGCGCGACGTGCACCTGATCGAAACGCCGCCGGTCATGCTTCAGCCCGCCCGCGAAGCACGCCGGCTCCGCCTCGGGCCGCGCGCCGGGCGCCATGTCGCCGAAACGCGCCTCGGCCAGCGCGAGGAGCTGGTCCTCATCCACCTTGCCCGCCGCCGCGAGGACGAGGCCAGCGGGGCGATACTGCTCCTCGATCCAGCGCGCCAGCGCCGTGGTGTCGATCGCCGCGATGCTGCTCTCGTCGCCCAGCACCGCGCGGCCCAGCGCCTGTCCCGGAAAGGCGGCCTCCTGCAGATGATCGAAGACGATGTCGTCGGGCGTGTCGCGCGCCTCGCCCAGCTCTGCGAGGACGACGCTCTTTTCGCGCTCCAGTTCGTCGGCGTCGAGATGCGGGCCGCGCACCAGATCGGCGATCATGTCGATGCCGAGCGGGAGATCGCCCGCCAGCAGCCGCGCGTGAAAGACAGTATGGTCCCGCGCGGTCCAGGCGTTCAGCGCGCCGCCCGCATCCTCGATCGTCTCGGCGATGGCGCGGGCATCGCGCGCGCCCGCGCCCTTGAACACCATATGCTCGACCATATGGGCGAGGCCGCCCAGCCCCTCCGCCTCCGATCGCGCGCCGACATCGGCATAGAGCCCCACCGACAGCGTCTCGACGCCGTCCATCGGCTCGATCGCGACGGTGAGGCCATTGGAGAGGCGATGGAGGCGTGCGCTCATGCCGTCACGAACGCGCGTTCGGCAATATAGGCTTCCACCGCGTCGAGCGTGGCGGGCAGCGTCGCATATTGCTCCTCGCGTTCGAACAGGCTGCCCACGCGCGCGGGCAGATGCGGCCGGTGCCCCGTCGCGCGCTCCACCGCGTCACGGAACTTCGCGGGATGCGCGGTCGCCAGCGTGACGATCGGCACATCGCGATCGAGATCGGCATTCCGCGCGGCGGCCAAGCCGATTGCGCTGTGCGGATCGACGATCTGGCCGGCTTTCTCAGCCGCCCAGCGCATCGCCAGCGCCATTTCGTCGGGATCGATCCGCGCGCTGGTGAACAGCCCGGCCGCCTCGGCGCGCATCGCCGGCGCGATGGCGAGCGCGCGGCTCTCCTCGAAACCGCGCATCGTTGCGGCGAGCGCGGCGCCGTCGCGGCCGTGCAGCTCGAACAGCAGCCGCTCGAAATTGGAACTGACCTGAATGTCCATCGACGGCGCGGCAGTCGGCGTCACCGCGCCCACCGAATAATCGCCGGCCGACAATGCGCGGTGCAGGATATCGTTGACGTTGGTGGCGACGATCAGCTTCGCGATCGGCAGCCCCATCCGCGCCGCCGCATAGCCCGCGAAAACGTCGCCGAAATTGCCCGTCGGCACCGAGAAGGCGACCGGACGATCGGGCGCGCCAAGGCGGACGGCGGAATAGAAATAATAGACGATCTGGGCCATCAAGCGCGCCCAGTTGATCGAATTGACCGCCGAGAGCGAGAAGCGGCCCGCGAACGCCTGATGGGCGAACATCGCCTTCACCAGCGCCTGCGCGTCGTCGAAACTGCCCTCGATCGCGATATTGTGGACATTGGGAGCAAGCACCGACGTCATCTGGCGGCGCTGCACCTCCGACACGCGGCCGAGCGGATGGAGCATGAAGATGTCCACCTTGGCGCGCCCGGCCAGCGCGTCGATCGCCGCCGATCCGGTGTCGCCCGAGGTCGCGCCCACCACCGTCAGATGCGTGTCGCGATTCGCCAGGAACCGCTCGAACAGCAGACCGAGAAGCTGGAGCGCCACATCCTTGAAGGCGAGCGTCGGCCCGTGGAACAGTTCGAGCAGCCAGTGCCGCTCGTCAAGCTGCGCCAGCGGCGTCACCGCCGCATGATCGAAGCGGCCGTACGCCGTCTCGCACAGGCCCCGCAATTCCTCGCGCGCCAGGCTGTCGCCGACGAACGGCGCCATCACCGCGACGGCGGTGTCAACATAGGAAAGACCGCGAAGCGCCCGTATCTCCGCCGCTGTGAAGCGCGGCCACGCCTCGGGCACATAGAGTCCGCCATCGGTGGCGAGCCCCGCAAGCGTGACATGTTCGAAATCGAGGGTGGGGGCCGCGCCCCGGGTGCTGATATAGCGCATGACCGGCGGGGATTAGCCATGTGTCCGCCCCACCGCAACCTTTGCGGCGGTGTTCAGCCCGCGCGCCGCGCGCGCCGCCGCAGCGCGAGCACGTAGATGATGACCGCGACGGCGGCGAAGAGGAACCACTGCACCGCATAGGCCATGTGGTTATTGGGGATGTCGGCGATCGAGGGAAAGGCGCTCGGCCGGAGCCCCGGCGCGGGCGTATCGGCGACGATCATCAATCCGCGCGGGCCGCCGCGATCGAACGCCTCGCCGATCAGGCTGCGATGATCGGGCTTCCAGGTGATCATGCCCGTGACGCGCCCGCCCGTCCAGCGCACCGGATCGTTCCATTGCGGGGACCATCCCATGTCGAGCGTGACGCCCGGCCCTTCGGCGCCGGTGCGGCAACTGACGATATGGTGCCATCCGGATTCGCCGGCGCGATTGCGCCCCGGATTGACCGTCCACGATACCGGCTCAAGGCATAGCGCGGACGAGCGCCGGAAGAGCAGCCCGTCGTCGGTGGCGAGCGGCTGGAAGGCGACGGGCGGCATCGTCTCGGCGGCCTTATAGCGCGCGAGCAGCCCCTCTTTCCACGACGCGCGCTGCAATTGCCAGATGCCGAGGCCGATCATCGTCGCGACCGCGAGCGCGACGATAAAGGTCGCAAGGAGCGGGAGCCGCCTCACGGCGCCCGATCGACGATGCGCCCCTCGCGGGCGGCATTGCGATATTCGAGCGCGATCAGCGCGCCCTTCGCCATCCGCAGGGCGCCGACCACCAGCAAGGCGGTCAACGGTATCCAGAGCAGCGGATGCACCCAGAAAGGCGGGTGCAGGACGAGTTCGACCGTCAGGGCAAGGCCGACGACGATGCCGCCGATCACCAGGATCAGCAGCGCCGCCGGCCCGTCACCGACATTGAAGCTCGCGAAATCGAGGCCGCAGCCCCGGCACCGCGCGGCAAAGCGCAAGGGGCCTTCAAACAATCCGGGCGCGGCACATCGCGGGCAGAGCCCGCGCGCGCCGATGGCAAGGAGCGACGCGGGCTGCGGGGCGGAACCGGTTCCCGCCTCTATCATCCGGCGTGGATCGGCGCGCCCCAGCCACCCCAGACATAGATGGTGATGAACAGGAACAGCCATACGACGTCGACGAAGTGCCAATACCAGGCCGCCGCCTCGAAGCCGAAATGCTGCTTCGGCGTGAAGTCGCCCTGATAGGAGCGATAGAGGCAGACGATCAGGAAGACCGTGCCGATGATGACGTGGAAACCGTGGAAACCCGTCGCCATGAAGAAAGCCGCGCCGTAGTTCAGCCCCTTGAAGGCGAACGGCGCATGGACATATTCATAAGCCTGGATCGAGGTGAACAGCAGGCCGAGCAGGATCGTCAGCCACAGGCCGGTCTTCAGGCCCTTGCGGTCCCCGTGGATCAGCGAATGATGCGCCCAGGTGACGGTGGTGCCCGAGCAGAGCAGGATCATCGTGTTCAACAGCGGGAAGGCGAAGGGGTTGATAACCTCCAGCCCCTTGGGCGGCCACTGCCCGCCGACCGCCTCGGCCGCCGAGGGGAAGAGCGAGAAATCGAAGAAGGCCCAGAACCAGCCGACGAAGAACATCACTTCGGACGCGATGAACAGGATCATCCCGTACCGCATGTGGAGTTGGACGACGGGGGTATGATGCCCCTGATGCCCCTCGTGGATCACGTTCGACCACCAGCCGTACATCGTGAACAGCACGCCCGCGACGCCGATCAGGAAAATCAGGCCACCATGGCTCATCGAGTGCATCCAGCGGATGCCGCCCGCCGCCATCACCAGCGCGGAAAACGATCCCACGAGCGGCCATATGCTCGGGGCCAGAATATGATAATCGTGAGTCTTCGCGCCGGCCATTGGTCGTGCCCCTTGCTTTCCTGAAATGTCCTTAACCGCCCGCTTCGTCCGAATCCACCGGATAGAAGGTGTAGGACAAAGTGATTTCGCTGATATCATCCGCCTCGGGATCCTTCAGCATTTTCGGATCCACGAAGAAGATCACCGGCATCCGCACCGTCTCGCCGGGCTGGAGCGTCTGCTCGGTGAAGCAGAAACATTCGATCTTGGTGAAATAGCCGCCCGCCTGGCTGGGCGTCACGTTGAAGATCGCGCGCCCGGTGACGGGCACGTCGCTCTCGTTCGTCGCGTTGAAGAACGCCATCTCGCGCGCGCCGACCGCGACTCGCATCACCGGTTTCTCGGGCTTGAACGCCCAGGGCAATGTCGGCGAGACGTTCGCGTCGAACCGCACGTTCAACAGCTTGCCCTTGACCGCGCCTGGCGCTTCGCCGCCGACATCCTTGCGCACCGTGCCGGCGAAACCCGTCGTCTGGCAAAAAAGCCGGTAGAGCGGCACCGACGCGTAGCCGACGCCGACCATCGCCAGCACGAAGAGCGTGACGAGAAGCCCGACGCGCCGGTTTTTCTGGACGCTCGTCGTCATTGGCCGGCTGTTATCTTGACGACCGAAATGGCGAACAGCAGCACGACAAACGCCGCCAGAAGCCACGCCATCACCTTGGCCCGGCTCCGCTGACGGCGGCGCAACTCCTCCTGATCGATCGGTTCGAGCATCAGGCGAACAGCCAGCGATCGACAACGAGCGCGCCGAAGCACAGAAAGAGATAGAGGATCGAGAAGCGGAACAGCGCGCGTTCCGCCTTCATCGCCGCCTGATCGGTTTCGCGGCTGAGGCCGACGCGGGCGGCGAGCAGCAGGAAGAAAGCGCTGAGCAACGCCGCCGCGATGCCATAGAGCGGCCCCGTCAGGCGAAGCGGCCACGGCGCCACCGCCGCCGCCGCCATCGGCAGGCTGTAAAGGAAGATCGACAGACGCGTCGTCCGCGCGCCCGCCACCACGGGCAGCATCGGAATGCCCGCCTTGGCATAATCGGTGCGCACGAACAGCGAGAGCGCCCAGAAATGGGGTGGCGTCCAGAGGAAAACGAAGGCGAAAAGCAGCACGGGCAGCAATTCGATCCGCCCGGTCGCCGCCGCCCAGCCGATCAGCGGCGGAAAAGCGCCCGCGGCGCCGCCGATCACGATATTCTGCGGCGTACGCGGTTTCAGCCACATCGTGTAGACGACGACATAATAGAGGATCGAAAGCGCGAGGATCACCGCCGAGAGCAGGTTGATCGCAAGCCCCATCAACACGACCGAGAAAACGCCGAGGCCGATGCCGAAATGCAGCGCGCTCTGACGATCCATCCGCCCCGCCGGTAGCGGGCGCTTCGCCGTCCGCGTCATACGCGAATCGAGTTCGGCTTCATACCACTGGTTGAGCGCGCCCGAGGCGCCGGCGCCAAGCGTCACGCACAGGATCGCAGTGAAGGCGAGCACCGGATTCATCGCCACGGGCGCCGCGAGTAACCCGCACAGTGCGGTGAACACGACGAGAGTCATCACCCGCGGCTTCGTGAGCGCGAGGAAGTCGCGCCACTCCGCCGGCATCGCCGAATGGGCCAGGGTGGTGGTCGTCATGGGTTCAACTGTCTTCATACTATTCGTCCGGCCGTGGCCGGATCCGGTGTCGCAGGGTGGCGCCCCGCCCGCGCGCTACCCGGCGTTCGCCGGGTAGCGTCTGGTGCCTTCAGCTTCAGTCGATACGCGGCAGCGTCTCGAACTGGTGGAACGGCGGCGGGCTCGGAAGGGTCCATTCGAGCGTCGTGGCGCCCTCGCCCCACGGATTGCCCGGCGCCTTCTTGCCGGCCAGCAGCGACCAGATGACGTTCACGAAGAAGAACACCATGCCGAGCGCCATGATCTCATAACCATGGGTGGCGATGCTGTTCCAGTAGGTGAACGCGTCCGGATAGTCCGGATAACGCCGCGGCATGCCATCGAGCCCCAGGAAGTGCATCGGGAAGAACAGCACGTTCACGCCGATGAAGAATATCCAGAAATGGAGTTGGCCGAGGACCTCGCTGTACATGCGCCCCGTCATCTTCGGGAACCAGTAATAGAAGCCTGCAAACAGCGAGAAGACGGCGCCAAGCGACAGCACATAGTGGAAGTGCGCGACGACGTAATAGGTGTCCTGCATGTAGGTGTCGATGCCGCCATTGGCGAGCACGACGCCCGTCACGCCACCGATCGTGAACATGAAGATGAAGCCGATCGCCCAGACCATCGGAGTCTTGAAGCTGATCGATCCGCCCCACATCGTCGCGATCCACGAAAAGATCTTGATGCCTGTCGGCACCGCGATCACCATCGTCGCGGCGGTGAAGTACATCTTCGTGTTCACGCTGAGGCCGACCGTGAACATGTGGTGCGCCCACACGACGAAGCCGACCACCGCGATCGCGACCATCGCATAGGCCATGCCGAGATAGCCGAACACCGGCTTCTTCGAGAAGGTCGCGACGATCTGGCTGATCATGCCGAAGCCCGGCAGGATCATGATGTACACCTCGGGATGGCCGAAGAACCAGAAGAGGTGCTGGTACAGGATCGGATCACCGCCGCCCGCCGGATCGAAGAAGGTGGTGCCGAAATTGCGATCGGTGAGCAGCATGGTCAGCGCGGCCGCGAGCACCGGCAGCGCCAGCAGCAGCATGAAGGTGGTGACGAGCATCGACCACACGAACAGCGGCATTTTGTGCAGCGTCATGCCCGGCGCGCGCATATTGAAGATCGTCGTGATGAAGTTGATCGCGCCCAGGATCGAACTCGCGCCCGCGATATGGATCGACAGGATGACCATGTCGACCGCCGGGCCCGGCTCGCCATAGGTGGAAAGGGGCGCATAGAGCGTCCAGCCCGTGCCCGCGCCGCCCGCGAAGATCGAGCCCATGAGGAGCGTGAAGGCGGGAATGAGCAGCCAGAAGCTGATATTGTTCATGCGCGGGAAGGCCATGTCCGGCGCCCCGATCATCAGGGGCACGAACCAGTTGCCGAACCCGCCGATCATCGCCGGCATGACGACGAAGAAGACCATCGTGAGGCCATGCGCGGTGACCATCACGTTCCAGAAGTGGAGCGCGGCATCGCCCTGCTCGCCCGACCAGGCCTGAAGATACTGGATGCCCGGCTCCGCGAGTTCGAGCCGCATCATGCCCGAAATCGCACCGCCGACGATGCCGGCGATAATCGCGAAGATCAGATAGAGGGTCCCGATATCCTTATGGTTCGTGGACATGAACCAGCGCGCGAAAAAGCCCGGCTTATGCTCCGCATCATGCTCATGCGAATGATCGTCATGTGCCTGAAAGTGAGCGGCGGTTGCAGTAGTATCAGTCATCGGAAGGGGCCTCAGTTCGTCGACGCGGGCTGGGTTGTGGTGGCGGGTGCGCCCGTCGCCGCGGGGGCGGTGCCGGACGATGCCGCGCCGGGCATCGTGCCGCCCTTGGAAGCTACCCACTGCGCGAACTTCTCCTTCGAGACAGCCTCAATCGCGATGGGCATGAAACCATGTTTGGGGCCGCAAAGCTCCGAACACTGGCCGAAATAGACGCCCGGCTTCTCGACCTTGAACCAGGTTTCGTTCAGGCGGCCGGGCACGGCGTCCATCTTCGTCCAGAAAGCAGGAACCGCGAAGCTGTGGATCACGTCGTTCGACGTGACGATCACCTTCACCACCGCGCCGGCGGGTACGACCATGCGCTCATCGGCGGCGAGCAGGCGGGGGCCGTCGGCATCGGTGCGATAGCGGGCGCCCTTGCTGATTTCCGCCGGCGTCAGGTCCGCCTTCTCACGCAGCATGTTCGAATCGAACGTGAAGTCGCCATTATCGGGATATTCGTAGGTCCAATACCACTGGTTGCCGATCACCTTGACGGTGAGATCGGCCTTGGGCGGCGTATATTGGCGGGCGAGCAGCTTGATCGAGGGCACCGCGATCAGCATCAGCACGATGACCGGAACGAGCGTCCAGGCCACCTCGATCACCGTATTGTGCGCGGTGCGCGACGGCACCGGATTCGCCTTCGCGCGATAGCGGATCACCACCCAGGCGAGCAGCACGAGGACGAGGACGGTGATGCCGGTAATCACCGGCATGAGGACGACGTCATGCATCCACAGCGCCTGCTCGCCGACCGCGGTCGCCTGCGCCTGGGGGAACCAGCCGCCGGGAACGGGCTGGCCGATCTTCGGATCGGGCGCCATGTGCGTGATGCCGGCAGGGACGGGAGCCGCCGCCGTCGCATCGGCCGCCGGAGTCGTCGCCGGTGCCGGGACCTGAGTCGCCGCCGCTTCCACGGGGGTCGGCGTGGCCGTAGCCGGGGCCTGCGCCGTCGCGACGGCCGGCGCGGCGATCAGCGCGGCAGCCATCAAAATCTTATTCAACGTCTTCATCATACCCCCGTAAGCGCCGCATTTCACGCGCGGCTGGCTCTATCGGTCTTCTCGGACGCGCGCCTTATAGGCCCGAGGTTCGCACGTCTCAAGCATGTTGGCACAGGAATTTCCGGCGGTTGAACCGCGCCGCCAGGCGACCTATCTGGCGGTCACGCAAAAAATGGGGAATGTGATGACCGACGACGAGGTGCTGGCCGAATTTCGGGCGGCGGAGGCGCTTCTGGAGGGACATTTCATTCTTTCCTCGGGCCGGCGCAGCCCGCGTTACCTGCAATGCGCCCGCGTTCTGATGAATCCCGCGCGCGCGAGTCGGCTGGCAGCCGCCCTGGCGCGCAAGATCCCCGACAAGGTGAAGGCGCGACTCGATCTGGTCGTCTCGCCGGCGATGGGTGGCGTCATCGCCGGCCATGAGATGGGCCGAGCGCTCGGCCTCGACGCGCTCTTCGTCGAGCGGCCGACCGGCACGTTCGAACTCCGGCGCGGTTTTCGCGTCCAGCCGGGGCAGAAAGTGCTGCTGATGGAGGATGTCGTCACCACCGGCCTCTCCTCGCGCGAGGCGATCGCCGCGGTCGAGGCGGCGGGGGGCGAGGTGATCGCGGCGGCCGCGCTGGTCGACCGGTCCAACGGCACGGCCGATCTGGGCGTCCCCTTCTATCCGCTGATTCGACTCGACGTGCCGAGCTATGAGGCCGATGCGCTGCCGCCCGAACTGGCGGCGCTGCCCGCGATCAAGCCGGGCAGCCGCGCCGCGGCGATCAGCGCGTGACGCCGCCTTCGCCCGCCCGGCTGCGGCTTGGCGTCAACATCGATCATGTCGCGACGATCCGCAACGCGCGCGGCGGCGATCATCCCGATCCGGTGCGCGCCGCGCTGCTGGCGGCCGAGGCGGGCGCCGAGGGCATCACCGCACATCTGCGCGAGGATCGGCGGCATATCACCGACGACGATCTCGACCGGCTGATGGGCACGATCGCCCTCCCCCTCAATCTCGAAATGGCCGCGACCGACGAGATGCTGGCGATCGCGCTCCGTCATCGGCCGCATGCCGCCTGCATCGTTCCCGAACGGCGCGAGGAGCGCACCACCGAGGGCGGCCTCGACGCGGCCGGGCAGCATAACCAGCTCGCGCCGGTGGTCGCCCGTCTGCTCGACGCCGGCATTCGCGTCAGCCTGTTCATCGAGCCGACGCCGGCGCAGATCGAAGCCGCGATGCGATTGCGGGCCCCGGTGGTCGAATTCCATACCGGCCGTTACGCCCATGCCGAAGGGGAGGAACGCGCGGCGGAATTGCGCCGTCTGGCAGATGCCGCCGCCCTCGCCGTGAAGAACGGGATCGAGCCGCATGCCGGCCATGGCCTTACCTTCGACAATGTCGTGCCCGTCGCCGCCGTTCCGCAACTGGCGGAGCTGAATATCGGCCATTTCCTGATCGGCGAGGCGTTGTTCACCGGCCTCGCCGCGAGCGTCGCCCGGATGCGCGCGCTGATGGACGGCGCACGATGACGGCACGTTCGGCGCGGCCGTGATCGTCGGCATCGGCTCCGACCTGTGCAGTATCGAGCGGATACAGGCGTCGCTCGATCGATTCGGCGATCGCTTCGTCACCCGTGTCTTCACCGATGTCGAGCGGGCGAAGGCGGAGTCGCGTCCCTTCACCCGCGCCGCTACCTACGCCAAGCGGTTCGCCGCCAAGGAGGCCTTTTCGAAAGCCGTCGGCACGGGCTTTCGCCAATCGGTGTTCATGAAGGATATCGGCGTGGTGAACGCCCCTTCGGGCGCGCCCACGCTGAGGCTGACCGGCGGCGCGCGGGCAAGGCTTGACGCATTGACCCCGCCGGGCCACGCGGTGGATATCCACCTCACCCTGACAGACGATCATCCCTGGGCGCAGGCGTTCGTCATTCTCTACGCGCGCAGCCTCTGAAGGAGAAGATCGCGTGGGCGATCGCGACACGACGATGACCGACCTGCCACAGCCCGCGACGTCCGAAGCCCCCGCTCCCGCCACGGCGGAGAAGCGCGGCACCAACTGGTGGGGCGAGGCCAAAAGCCTTTTCTGGCTGATCGTCGCGGTGCTCGCCTTCCACAGCTTCATCGCCAAGCCCTTCTACATTCCCTCCGAATCGATGATGCCGACGCTCATCAAGGGCGATCGCCTGGTCGTGACCAAATATCCCTATGGCTGGTCCTATGTGTCGCCCAGCATCACACGGGTGCCGGGGCGGATCGGCCTGTGGCTCGGCCATCTCGCCGGCCAGACCGATTATCTGCACATCCCCTTCATTCCCGGCCGCCTGTTCGGCCGCCTGCCCGAGCGCGGCGACATCGTGATCGTGAAGCCGCCGCACGAATATACCGATTATATAAAGCGCGTGATCGGCCTGCCGGGGGACCGGATCGAGATGCGCAACGGCACGATTATCCTGAATGGCGTGCCGGTGAAGCGCCGGCGACTCGGGCCCGCGATGATCCCGCTTGACGACAATGTGCCGTGCGACACGGCGGAGGTCGCCGCGCTGCGCGTCACCGAGGCCGACGGAAAGCGCTATTGCGAAATGCCGCTGGTTCGCGAAACCTTGCCCAATGGCGCGACCTACGACACGATCGATCTCGGCGCCTATCAGGTCGACAATATGGCGCCCGTAACCGTACCGGAGGGCGAGGTATTCCTGATGGGCGACAATCGCGATCAGTCGGCCGACAGCCGGGTTCCCGAGGAGGAAAACGGGCTGGGCGGCCCCGTGCCGGTCGAGAATCTCGGCGGCCGCGCTGAATTCATCACCTTCTCGCTCGACGGGACTTCGCGGCTGTGGAACCCGATAAGCTGGTTCACGGCGATGCGCGGATCGCGCGCGGGCACCAGCCTGCGCCCGGCGCACGAGGGCCGATGAGCGATCGGGTGGTGCGCCCGGCCGAGGAGCCCGGCCCGTCCGATTTCCGCGATGCGGCGACGATACGCGAGCTGAAGCGGGCGATCATCTGGCTTGGCGTCGCGGCGATGTTCGTCGCCTTGTGGTTCCTTTCGCAGCCGCTGCTGCTGATCGTCGGCGGGCTCGTCTTCTCGGCCATGCTCGACGGCGGTGCGCGGCTGCTCGGCCGGGTGCTGCCGATCGGGCGCGGCTGGCGGCTGGCGATCGTCGGCCTGTGCGCGCTCGGCTTCCTTGTCTGGACCTTCTATTTCGCCGGTTCGCAGATCATGGCGCAGGCGGAGGCGCTCCGCGTCGTCGTCACCGCGCAGGTGCAGCAATTCCTTGGCTGGGCGCACGCGATCGGCTTCATGCCACCCGGCAGCGGGGGTGAGATCGGGCGGCAGATCATGGGATCGCTCGGCCAGGTGACGGCCGCCGTCGGCACCGCGATTGGCGCGGTGTCGAGCCTTGCGATGATCATCGTGATCGGCCTGTTCATCGCCGCCGAGCCACGCCTCTATGAACGCGGCATCGCCTGGATGCTGCCGATGGAGCGGCGCGCCGATTTCTACGAAACGGCCGAGCGCATGGGCTATACGCTGCGCCGGCTGATGGCGGGGCGCCTGCTCGGCATGGCGGTCGAGGGCGTGCTGGTCGCGATCGCGCTGGAACTGGTCGGCGTGCCGATGGCGTTGCTGCTCGGCATCCTTACCGGCCTGCTCGCCTTCCTGCCCAATATCGGGGCAATCGTCTCGGGCGTGCTGATCGTGCTCGTCGGCTTTTCGGCGGGCGTGGAGACGGGCATCGGCGCGGTGGTCGTCTATCTGCTCGTCCAGACGTTCGACGGCTATGTCGTCGTGCCGATGGTGGCCCGGCGCTCGGTGGACCTGCCGCCCGCGCTCGTCCTTGGCGCGCAGCTTCTGTTCGGCGCGCTCTTCGGCATATTGGGGCTGGCGCTCGCCGATCCGATCGTCGCGATGATCAAGGTGCTGCTGGAACAGCAATCGGAAAACGCCGCCGAAGACGCCGCCGGCTGAGCGGCCGGCGCTTTCAGCCCGAATGATTCCTGAGTTCGTCGCCGATCACGCGGACGACGTGCAGGACGTTGGTCGCCCCGGGCGTGCCGAAGGGGACGCCGGCGATAATGACGATGCGATCCCCCGGCCTGGCGAGGCCGTGGCGCAGCGCCATGCGCTTCGCCTTGCCGACCATTTCCTCGAAGCTGCCTATCTCCTGCGTGCGGACCGCGTGGACGCCCCAGAGCAGACCGGACCGCCGCGCGGTCGCCAGCTTCGGCGTCAGGACGAGAAGCGGCACCGACGGCCGCTCGCGCGAGATGCGCCTGGCGGTCGAGCCCGAGCTGGTGAAGCAGATGATCGCGGCGGCCGAAACGGTGCGCGTGATCGCGGCTGCGGCGCCCGCCAGCGCATCGGCCGTTGTCGGATCGGGTAGCGTCTCGGTGAAGTGGATGCGCGCCGAATAGCTGGGATCGCATTCCACCGCGATCGCGATCCGGTTCATCATCGCCACCGCCTCTTCGGGCCAGTCGCCCGCCGCCGATTCGGCCGACAGCATGATCGCGTCCGCCCCGTCATAGATGGCGGTGGCGACGTCGGACACTTCGGCGCGCGTCGGCGTCGGCGCCTTGATCATCGATTCGAGCATCTGCGTCGCGACCACCACGGGGCGGCCCATCCGCCGCGCCGTCTCGACAATACGTTTCTGGATCGCGGGCACGTCCTCGGGCGGCAGCTCGACACCCAGATCGCCGCGCGCGACCATCACCGCGTCGGCGATCTCCAATATCTCCTCCAGCCGATCGACCGCGGCGGGCTTCTCGATCTTGGCGAGCAGCGACGCCTTGCCGCCGATCAGCCGCCGCGCCTCGGCAACATCCTCGGGCCGCTGGACGAAGCTCAGCGCGATCCAGTCGGCCCCCTGCTCGATCGCGAAGCTCAGATCCTTGCGGTCCTTCGTCGTCAGCGCGGGCAGCGGCACGACGACGTCGGGCACGTTCACGCCCTTGTTGTTGGACAGCGGCCCGCCGACCTCCACCGTCGTGTCGATCCGGTCGGGCGCGACGCGCGTCACGCGCAGCACCAGCTTGCCGTCATCGATCAGCAGCCGCGTGCCTGGTTCCACCGCCTCGAATATCTCGCGGTGCGGCAGGCGGACGCGGCCGGCGTCGCCCGGCGCGGGATCGGTGTCGAGCACGAAATCCTCGCCCGCATGCAGTTGCACCAGCCCTTGCGCGAAGCTGCCGACGCGCAGCTTCGGCCCCTGCAGATCGAACAGGATCGTCGCCAGCCGGCCGACCTCTTTCTCCACCTGGTGGATGGCGGCGATCAGCGCCACCTTGTCGGCGTGGTTGCCGTGGCTCATGTTGATGCGGAAGGCGTCCGCGCCGGCGACGAACAGGCGGCGGATCATCTCGGGGCTGGAGCTCGCCGGGCCGAGGGTAGCGAGAACGCGGACCTTGCGGCTGCGGGGCGCGATCTGAATGGCCAAGATGATCCTCTTGCGTAGAGTGGGGCGGGTTGGCGCGAAACGGGGTGGCCCGTCGTTAGGCCTTATGCGCGACAGATCAAGGATGGAGTAAAGCCATGACCATTCCCACACTCGATGACGCGGTTGCCGCGGCGGCGTTCCGGCGGCTTCTCCGCCACCTCCGCAAACGCGGCGACGCGCAGAACGTCGATCTGATGGGCCTTGCCGGCTTCTGCCGCAACTGCCTTGCCGACTGGGTGAGCGAGGCGTCGGCCGAGCTGCCGGGCGAGACGCTGGACCGCGAGGCGGCGCGCCACGCCGTCTATGGCATGCCCTATGCCGAGTGGAAGGCGCTGCACCAGCAGGAGGCGACGCCCGAGCAACTCGAACGGATGCGCGCGAGCGTCGCCAAGAATCGCGAGCAGGAGGCGCTGGACGAGGCGCTGGAGGAAAGTTTCCCGGCCAGCGATCCGCCCGCGATGATCGGGCCGGGCGCCTGAACGCCCCTTCCCTCCCCTTGAGCGATCCGCGATCCTCCCTTAGACGCAGCCGCCCAGCGCACCGCATCGAGGGAGTGAATCATCCATGTCAGATAATGTCGCGGCCGATCAGTTGAGGCTGTTCATCGAGCGTATCGAGCGGCTCGAGGAAGAAAAGAAGGGCATGGCCGACGATATTCGCGACGTCTATCTGGAAGCCAAGAGCCAGGGCTTCGACAGCAAGACGATGCGCGCCATCATCCGCCTGCGGAAGATGGAGAAGAACGCCCGCGACGAGGCCGAAGCGCTGCTCGACACCTACAAGGCGGCGCTGGGGCTCGATTGACGGGCGGCCGCGGCGCGGTTGATGCGTCGCGGCGCTCTGGGTAGAGAGAGCGCGACGTTTCGCCACTGCGACAGGATAAAAGCCGTACATGTCCGGCCATTCCAAGTTCAAGACGATCATGCGCCGCAAGGGCGCGCAGGACAAAAAGCGCTCGGCGCTCTTTTCCAAGCTCAGCCGCGAAGTCACCGTCGCGGCACGGTCGGGCCTGCCCGATCCGGCGATGAACGCGCGGCTGCGCTCGGCGGTGCTCGCCGCGCGCGCCGGCGGCATGCCCAAGGACAATATCGAACGCGCGATCAACAAGGGATCGGCGGGCGACGGCAGCGATTATGAGGAAATCCGCTACGAAGGCTTCGGCCCCGGCGGGGTGAGCCTCATCATCGAGACGCTGACCGACAATCGCAACCGCACCGCCACCAACGTGCGCACCGCCGTTTCCAAGAACGGCGGCAATCTCGGCGCGAGCGGATCGGTGAGCCACGGCTTCGAACGGATGGGCCTCATCACCTATCCGGCAAGCGCGGGCGATGCCGACACCGTGTTCGAAGCCGCGCTCGAAGCAGGGGCGGAGGACGTGTCCTCGTCCGACGACGGGCATGAGATCTGGACGCCGGTCGACAGCCTGCACGAGGTGGCCCGCGCGCTGGAAGCGACGCTGGGCGAGGCGGAAGGCGCGAAGCTCGCCTGGCGTCCGCAGACCACGGTCGAGGTCGGCGAGGAGGAGGCGGGCAAGCTCTTCAAGCTGATCGACGCGCTGGAGGATGACGACGACGTCCAGACCGTCTGGGGCAATTATGACGTGGCGGACGAGGTGATGGAACGCCTCGGCTAATCAAAAAAAGCCCCCCCTTCAGGGGAGGGGTGAGGGTGGGGGCATGCAGAATTCCAAAGCCATCGTAACAAAACGACCCGCCGAAAGCCGCGCCCCATGATCCTGTTCGGCCTCGATCCCGGTCTTGGCACCACCGGCTGGGGCGTGATCGCGGCCGACGGAAACCGCCTCTCGCACGTCGCCAACGGCCAGATTCATACCGACAGCGCGCTGCCGCTCGCCGCGCGGCTCCTCATTCTCCACGATGGGCTCGCCGATCTGCTGCTCGCGCACCGGCCCGACGGCGTCGCGGTCGAGGAGGTGTTCGTGAACAGCAATCCGCAATCGACGCTGAAGCTGGGGCAGGCGCGCGGCGCCGTCCTGCTCGCCGCCGCGCGTGTCGGCATCCCCGTCGGCGAATATGCGGCGCGACTCGTCAAGAAGGCGGTGGTCGGCACTGGCGGCGCGGAGAAGAAGCAGGTGCATGCGATGGTCGCGCGGCTCCTGCCCGGCGCGAAGATCGCGGGCGCGGACGCCGCCGATGCGCTCGCTGTCGCGATCACCCATGCCCACCACCTCGCCAGCGCGCGCGCGATTCGCGGGGCAACGGCGACATGATCGCGCGGCTGACCGGCATCCTCGCCGAAACGTCCGCCGACCAGGCGGTGATCGACGTCGGCGGCGTCGGCTATCTGGTGCAGGCGTCGACGCGCACGCTGGGCGCGCTCGGCCCCGTCGGCGGGCAGGTGATGCTGTTCACCGAGATGCAGGTACGCGAGGATGCGATCACGCTTTTCGGCTTCGGATCGGCGGGGGAGCGCGACTGGTTTCGCCTGCTCACCTCGGTGCAGGGCGTCGGCGGGCGCGTCGCGCTGGCGATCCTGTCGGTGCTCGACGCGAACGAACTGCATCGCGCGGTGGCGAGCGGGGACAAGGCGATGGTCGCGCGCGCCAACGGCGTCGGCCCCAAGCTCGCGATGCGCATTGTCAACGAGTTGAAGGACAAAGCGGGCGGCGCGGCGCTCGCCCCCCCGGGTGCGGCACCGGTGGCGCGCGGCGGCGCGACGGCGGACGCGCTCTCCGCCCTCGCCAATCTGGGCTTCCGCCCGGCGGAAGCGAACGCGGCCGTCGCGGCGGCGGAGGAGGAGCTGGGCGCAGACGCGAGCCTCGATGCGCTCGTCCGGCTCGCACTCCGGAAAGCCGCGCGCTGAGCCGTTTCGGCGGCGTTGTCGAATCCGGTTGTCGGCGGTTCGAAACGAGTTTAATTTCAACGGCAAACGACCCAGGAGAGCGGTCATGAAACGGCTTCTCTACGTCACAAGCGCCCTTTTGCTGCTCGCGCCCGAGCTATCCGCCGCGCAAACGCCCAACCAGCCTCCACCGACGACGCGCCCGACACCCGGCGCGCAAAGGCCGGTTCAGCCGGGCCATGGCAACCGGCCCGGCACCGGGCGGCCGCAGCCGTCGCGTCCCAATCCGGGCAGGCCGAATCCTTCGCGACCCAATCCGCCACGTCCTAATCCCGGCCGGCCCGAAATCCAGCCGCCACGTCCCGGCCCGACGCGCCCGCCGGGCCTCCGCCCGAATCCGACGCGGCCACGGCCGCCGCACCGTCCAGGCGCGGGGCGTCCGCCCAATTTCCGGCCGATCCACGCCCCCGCCTTCCACTATCCGCACGGCTATCGCTATCGCCGCTGGTCGATCGGCCTGCTGCTACCGAGCCTCTTCCTCGCCTCGCGCTATTATTATGACAATTATGCCGCGCTCGGCGTGGGGCCGCCGCCGCGGGGCTATCGCTGGGTTCGCTATGGGCCTGATCTGCTGCTGGTCGATATCCGCACCCGGCGCATCGTCGACGTGATTTACCGGGCCTTCTACTGAGCGGAGCCGGCAGGCGGCATGGCCGCTCGACAGGAGGGTCGGTGAACGGGTAGGGAACATACCCTGCATGACCGACACCGACCGCCTCCTGACGTCCGGCCGCCGCCCCGAGGATATCGATGCGGCCTTGCGCCCCAGATCGCTCGACGAGTTCGTCGGGCAGAAGGCCGCCCGCGACAATCTGCGCATCTTCATCGAGGCCGCGCGCGGGCGCGGCGATGCACTCGATCACGTCCTTTTCTTCGGGCCGCCCGGCCTCGGCAAGACGACGCTCGCCCAGATCATCGCGCGCGAGATGGGCGTGGGCTTTCGCGCCACCTCCGGCCCCGTCATCGCCAAATCGGGCGATCTCGCGGCGCTGCTCACCAATCTGGAGGATGGCGACGTCCTCTTCATCGATGAGATTCACCGCCTCAATCCCGCCGTGGAGGAGGTGCTCTATCCCGCGATGGAGGATCGCGCGCTCGATCTGATGATCGGCGAGGGGCCGTCGGCGCGCTCCGTCCGCATCGATCTGCCGCGCTTCACGCTAGTGGGCGCGACGACGCGGCAGGGCCTCATCACCACGCCGCTGCGCGATCGGTTCGGCATACCCGTCCGCCTGCAATTCTATACGGTGGAGGAGCTGGAAAGCGTCGTCCGCCGCGCCGCCGGCCTGCTGGGCCTCGCCATCGCCCCCGACGGCGCGGCGGAGATCGCGCGCCGCGCGCGGGGCACGCCGCGCATCGCCGGCCGGCTGCTCCGCCGCGTGCGCGATTTCGCCGATGTCGCGGGCGCGGCGACGGTGGACCGCACCGTCGCCGACACGGCGTTGACCCGTCTGGAGGTCGATGCGCTTGGCCTCGACGCGATGGACCGACGCTATCTCCACATGATCGCCGACATCTATCGCGGCGGCCCGGTGGGAGTGGAGACGCTGGCCGCCGGCCTGTCGGAGCCGCGCGACACGATCGAGGAGGTGATCGAGCCCTACCTCATCCAGCTCGGCCTGATCGCGCGCACCGCGCGGGGGCGCTGCCTCAACGGGCGCGGCTGGACGCATCTGGGTCTGCCCCTGCCTGAGGGCGGGCAGGCGGGGCTGTTCGACGCCAAATAGCGCCGGCGCGGGCTTGTCTCGCCGCGCGCAGCCGCTATCCCGGAAGGGCATGGCGCAGGACAGCATCGATCAGCCCCAGCAGGGCCGCTTCGTCGCCGGAGAGCATCGTTTCCCGGTGCGCGTCTATTTCGAGGACACCGACCTCACCGGCATCGTCTATCACGCCAATCATCTTCGCTTCATGGAACGGGCGCGCAGCGACATGCTGCGCTGCGCCGGGATCGACCAGCGCGCGGCGCATGAGGCGGGCGAAGGCGCCTATGCCGTCGCCGGCATGACCATACGATATCTGCGCCCCGCGAAACTTGATGACGCGCTTCTCGTTGTCAGCACGGTCCGCGAAGTTCGTGCGGCATCCTGTGTCATTCATCAACGAGTCAGGCGCGGTGAAGAGATAGTGAGCGACGCGGAGATCACCGTGGCCTTCGTCGCGCCTGACGGCCGGCCCCGCCGACAACCGCGCGACTGGGTCACGAAATTCGAGCGGATAAAAGGGAATAGCGCGTCATAATGAACAATCTTGCCATCGCGCCCACGCAATCTTTGCTGTCGCCGGTCACGCTGTTCATGCAGGCCGATATCGTCGTGAAGATCGTGATGATCGGCCTGATCCTCGCCAGCATCTGGACGTGGACGATCATCATCGGCCACGGGATGAAGCTGCGCAAGGCGACGCGCGACAGCGCGCGCTTCGAGGGCGATTTCTGGCGAACCGAGGATATCGACCGCTTCTATGAAGGCCCCGGCCGCGCCGACGTGCCCAGCGCGCGCGTCTTTTCGGCCGGCGTCTCCGAATGGCGTCGCTCGACCGGCGGTTCCGCGATCGATCGCGAGGGGACGCGCGCCCGGCTTGCGACGGCGCTCGGCGCGGCGATCGCGGCCGAGGTGGACCGCCTGTCCGATCGGCTCAATATCCTCGCCACCGTCGGCTCTGTCGCGCCGTTCGTCGGCCTGTTCGGCACGGTCTGGGGCATCATGCGCAGTTTCACCGGCATCGCCGCGCAGCAGAATACCAGCCTCGCCGTCGTCGCGCCGGGCATCGCCGAGGCGCTGTTCGCCACCGCGCTCGGATTATTCGCGGCGATTCCGGCGGTGATCGGCTATAATCGGCTGAGCCATGGGCTCAATCGGCTGGAGGCGCGGCTGACGCGTTTCGCCGACGGTTTCCACGCGACGCTTAGCCGCGAGCTGGAGCACGACAAGTGAGGCCCGATCTGGAGAAAGGGGGCCGCTGATGGGCCCGATTTCGCAACGGGGCGGGCGCGGGCGCGCGCCGATGGCCGATATCAACGTGACGCCGCTGGTGGACGTCATGCTGGTGCTGCTCATCATCTTCATGATCACCGCGCCGCTGCTCACGACGGGGGTGCCGGTGAACCTGCCCGACAGCCGCGCCGGCGCGCTGGACCAGAAGGAGCAGCCGATCCAGATCGCGCTCGATGCGTCGGGCACCATCTATGTCGATGACGAGCCGGTGCCCGAGGCAGGGCTGGCCGATCGGTTGAGCGTGCTCGGCCAGCAGCGCGCGCAGGGCGGTGAGCCGCCGCAGGTCTATCTGCGCGCCGATCGCGCGCTCGATTACGGCAAGGTGATGACCGTGATGGGCGAACTCAACCATGTCGGCCTCAACAAGGTCGCGCTCGTCAGCGTCGGCAAGGATGCGCGCTGATGGACCGCATCGAGCGCAACGCATTGGCCGTGGCCGTCATCGGCCATGTCGCGTTGTTCGCGATGCTGTCGCTCGGCCTCGTCTCGACCGCGAAGCTGCCGCAGAGCGAGCCGATCGACGTGCAGTTCGTCGACGAGATCGGGCTCAAGTCCGCCGCGCCCAAGGCCGCGGTCGAGCCGCCGGCGGAATCGGAAGCGCCCGAGGTAGGCAAGCCCGAGGAGACGAGCGCGCCCGAGCCGGAGCCCACCCCGGCGCCGCCCAAGCCCGAGCCGAAACCCGAACCGCCCAGGCCGGCCCCCGCGCCGAAGCCGGAAGCGAAGCCCGCGCCTGCGGAGAAGGCGTCTCCCGCCAAGCCGGCCGAGAAGAAGGAGCCGCGCCGCCGCCCCGATCGCGAGAAGCCCGAGGCGAAGGCAGAGAAGGCCGAACCGGAAAAGGCCAAGGGCTCCCGCCTCGGCCCCGATTTCCTGAAGGGCATCACGGCGGACAAAACCGAAGGCAAGGGCAAGACCCCGCGTGCCGCGACGGTGAGCGCGCAGGCGATGGCCGGCCTCGCCGCCGCGATCAAGCGCCAGATTCAGCCCTGCTACACGCTGGGCGCATTGCAGGGCACGTCGGCTATGGAGATCGTGACCGTGCTCGATCTGCATTTCAATCGCGACGGATCGGTCGCGGGGACGCCCGCGATCGCCGAGCAGACGGGGGTGACGCCCGCGAACGAGGGCTATCGCCGCCAGATCGCCGAGGTCGCGCGCCGCGCGGTGCTGCGCTGCGCCCCGCTCAAGCTGCCGGCCGAACTGTATGAGGGCGGCTGGTCCAATATCCAGTTCGTGTTCACGCCCGGAACGATGGGATGATCGTGGAAGCCCCGGGCCGGTTGGCCTGCCGTCACGGTGGTTGCATGATCGCCCCCGAAACGGCACCTTGCGTAAAGTGGAGAGACTGATGAAGCCTGCCGTTCTTCTCGCTCTGGCGTCCAGCGCGCTCGCCGCAGTGGCGGCGGCCGTGCCGGCGATGGCGCAGGCGCCAATCCGTGTCGACATCACCGGCGGCATATCGCAGCCGATGCCGATCGCGATCCCGGCGATGCCCACGCCCGCCACCGTCTCCACCGCCGCGGGCGACACCGCCTCGCTCGGCGGGCGGGTGGCCGATGTGGTGACGGCGGACCTCAAGAATAGCGGCCTCTTCTCGCCGCTGCCCAAGAATGCGCTGGCTCCCGTCGGCTTCGCGCAGGTGACGGCGCCCGATTTTTCCAAATGGACGGTGACGGGCGCGCAGGCGCTCGTCCAGGGCTTCGTCCAGGCGAATGGCGACGGCACGCTGACGGTCGGCTGCTATCTCTACGACGTGTTCGCGGGGCAGGAGATGACGCGCCAGGGCTTCATCGTCACCCCCGCCAACTGGCGCCGCGCCGCGCACAAATGCGCCGACACCGTCTATTCACGGCTGACCGGCGAAGGCCCCTATTTCGACAGCCGCGTCATCTACGTCTCCGAAACCGGGCCGCGCACGAAGCGGATCAAGCGGCTCGCGATCATGGATCAGGACGGCGCCAACCACCGTTTCATCACCAACGGCCAGTCGATCGTGCTGACGCCCCGCTTCGCGCCCAATCAGCAAACGATCACCTACATGTCCTACGTGAACAATCAGCCGCGCGTCTATGTCTACGACATCGGCTCGGGCCATCAACGGCTGGTGGTGAACGAACCGAACATGACGTTCGCGCCGCGTTTTTCGCCTGACGGCCGCTATATCATCTTCTCGATGGCGGTGAACGGCAACACCGACATCTATCGCGTGCCGGCGAGCGGCGGCCGCCCCGTGCGGCTCACCAACGGACCGGGCATCGATACCGCCGGCAGCTATTCGCCCGACGGATCGAAAATCGTGTTCGAAAGCGATCGTTCGGGCGGGCAGCAACTCTATGTGATGAATGCCGACGGATCGAACCAGCATCGCATCAGCTTCGGCGGCGGCCGTTATGCGACGCCGGTCTGGAGCCCGCGCGGCGACCTCATCGCCTTCACCCATATCGCCGGCAAATTCCGCATCGGCGTGATGGCGCCCGACGGCAGCGGCGAGAAATTGCTGACCGACGCGTGGCAGGACGAGGGGCCGACATGGTCGCCAAACGGCCGCGTCATCATGTTCTTCAGGACGGCGCAGGGATCGGGCAAGGCCGATCTCTGGTCGGTGGACCTGACCGGCGTGAACGAGCGGCGCGTGCCCACCCCGCTCGATGGATCCGATCCGGCCTGGGGACCGTTACTGCCCTGATATGAGTTTTTCCGCCGGGGACCGAGTGCGGCAGGGCGGGCCGCGACAGACAGGAGAAGATAAGATGCGCCATACCGGATTGACCCTCAGCTTCGTCGCGGCATTGCTCGCGACCACGGCTTGCTCGAAAAAGCCGCCGGCCGAACTGCCGCCGCCACCCGTGCAGCAGCCCAGCGAAGCGCCCCCGCCGGCCGAGACGGGCAATGTCCAGCAGGGCGCGGTGCCCGGATCGAAGGAGGATTTCCTCCAGCAGGCCGGCTCCGACCGCGTGTTCTTCGGCACCGATCAATATGACATAGACGACGAGGATCGCGCCACGCTCGACAAGCAGGCCGCGTGGCTGCGCCAATATTCGAACGTCCGCATCACCGTCGAGGGCCATTGCGACGAGCGGGGCACCCGCGAATATAACCTTGCGCTCGGCGAGCGGCGCGCCAATGCCGCGAAAAACTATCTGGTGAGCGCCGGCGTCGATCCGTCGCGCATCACGGTGGTGAGCTACGGCAAGGAGCGGCCCGCGGTGCCGGGCGACGACGAGAGCGCCTGGGCGCAGAACCGTCGCGCGGTGACGGTGCTGCTCAACTAGGCGCCACCTGTCGATCAGCCGGAATCGCCCTTCCCTCGCGTGGGGATGGGAAGGGCGCTTCCGGCTTCGATAATCGTCCTCTGCGCCGTCATTCGGGGCGAAAGCCGGAATCCATCGAGTCGATCGGCGAGGAAGCGAGCCGAGTCCATGGGCCCCGACTTTCGCCGGGGTGACGGGAGAAGGTGTGGCCCCCGCCGCTCCCTCGCTATCCGTCATTCCCGCGAAAGCGGGAATCCAGAGGCACTGTCCCCGCAATAGGACGTACCGTGGCGTTTATGGATTCCCGCCTTCGCGGGAATGACGATGAAGTTAGGCTTCATCTTCCCTCGCGCCTCCGGGCTTCTCCTTCCGCCCCGCTTCGCTTCGCCCCGGGTGGGGGAATGCGGACCGAAGCAGGCTAGGCGACAGGCAGAACGGCCTGGCGGAGAGCTTCCGAAATGACGCTGAAATATTATCATGCCGAACCTGTTGCCAATTCGCTGAAGAGCATGATTCCGCTGGTTGAGAAGGGGCTCGATTATGAGAGCGTCTATGTCGACCTGCACAAGTTCGAGCAGCATGAGCCGTGGTTCGTGGCGCTCAATCCCGACGGGCAGGTGCCGGTGCTCGACCATGACGGGACGATCATCACGCAGACGAGCGTGATCAACGAATATTATGAGGACGCCTTTCCCGACACGCCGGCTTTGCGCCCGGCCGATCCGGTGGGCAAGGCACGGATGCGCTGGTGGAACAAGTTCGTCGACGAGCATGTGATGAACTTCGTCTCGATGCACGGCTGGCACCGGATGGTGGGGGTGATCGCGCGCGGCATCGACACGGGCGAGTTCGAGAAGCTGGTCGAGCGCATTCCGCTCCACGAGCAGCGCGAGAAGTGGAAGACGGCGCGCTCGGGCTTTTCGGAAGCCGATCTTGCCAATGCCACGCGCAAGATCGAGGTGGCGGTCGACAAGGTCGAGGCGCAACTGGGCAAGACGCCGTGGCTTGCGGGCGAGATGTACACGCTCGCCGACATCAATTTCTATGCGCATTGCGGGATGATGGTCGAGCGGATGTTCCCCGAGATGAACATCGCCGGGCGCGCGCCGCGCCTCGTTGAATGGCGCGACCGGGTCACCGCCCGCCCCGCCGTCGCCAG